>CAYTNL010000063.1:0-38306 GCA_964439145.1 uncultured Verrucomicrobiales bacterium | reverse complement strand
GGCGGACTCGCCGTCGCCATCGGCATGGTCGTGGACGACGCCATCGTCGATGTGGAGAACGTTTTTCGCCGTCTCCGGGAAAATGCCGTGTTGGAAAATCCCAAGCCGAAGCTCGAAGTCATCGCGCTCGCCTCGGCCGAGGTGCGTTCTTCGATCCTCTACGCCACCGTGTTGATCATTCTCGTGTTTCTCCCGCTCATCGCCTTGAGCGGGGTCGAGGGCCGTCTATTCACCCCAATCGCCTTCGCCACGATGATCAGCATGGCGGCGTCCTTCGTCGTTTCTCTAACGGTGATCCCGGTCCTCAGTTCCTACCTGCTCAATCCGAAGCCGGGAAAGGATCATGGCGACGGGCGCCTCGTCCGTGGTTTGAAAAAAGTGTTCTCTGCCACCTGGCTGAAGTTCGCCCTGCACCAGCCATTCCTATTGCTCGCACTGACCCTCGGTCTGCTTGCTATTGCTGGACTGACCTACACGAAAATGGGCGGGAATTTCCTGCCTCCGTTCCGTGAACCCACAGCCCTGATCGCGACGACACTCGCTCCCGGCACGTCTCTGAAGACCACGGTCGATGTCTCTCGGATCGCGCAGGATCGTTTGCTTGAAATCAAAGGCATCGAGACAGTCGGATTCCGTGCCGGTCGCGCCGAGCGAGGAGACCATGTCGTTCCCGTTTCCACCGTCGAGATTGAGATCGAGTTCGACGAATACGGAGAAGAGCATCGCAAAGAGGTCCTCCAGGAAATCCGCGAGACGATGCGCGGTATTCCCGGCACCTTCAGCGCGTTGAGCACGCCGCTCGCCGACCGTATCGGCCACATGCTCAGCGGCGTCTCGGCCAAAGTCGCCGTGAAAATCTTCGGACCCGACCTGGAGGAACTGCGCCGTCTCGGCACCGAGATCACCAACGTCGCCCGCGACATCCCCGGTCTTGAGGAAGCCCGCGCCGAACAGCAAGGTTCCGTGCCTCAGCTCCGCATAGAGATCGACCGCGACCGCGCCGGTGCCTACGGGGTGACTCCTGGAGAACTGAACGAGGAGCTGGCGGATCTCATCGGTGGAGGATATGTCGCGGAAATCTACGAGGAACAGCGGGTCTACGACCTTGTCGTCCGCCTCCCCGTAGAGTGGAGGGAAAACCCCGACAAACTCCGAAACCTCTACATCGATACTCAGAGCGGCCAGCGCATCCCCCTGCACTACGTCGCAGAGATTCGACAAGCCAGCGGGCCGAACACCATCCTGCGCGAGAATACGATGCGCCGCTTTGTCGTTTCGATCAATCCGACCACACCCGATCTCAACGCCGCTGTCGAGCAACTGCAACAGGCCGTCGCCGAGAAAGTCACCCTGCCGGAGGGCTACTCTGTTTCCTTCGAGGGCGAATACCAGGCCCAGCAGGAGGCCCGCCGGACCATCCTCATCATGTCCGCCATTATCCTCGCGGTCATTTCCTTTCTCCTCTTCAGTTTTTTCCGCAGCTTTGCCTTCGTGTTTCTCGTCCTGACGAACATCCCCATCTCCGTCATCGGCGGGGTGTTGCTGACCCGCTTCACCCTCGACAATATCAGCATCGCCACGCTCGTCGGCTTCATCGCCATCTCCGGCATCGCCGCTCGGAACTCGATCATGATGCTGTCGCATTACCTGCACCTCATCAAACACGAGGGCGAGTCATTCGATCTCAAGATGGTGATTCGCGGCACCGAGGAGCGGCTCGTGCCCGTGCTCATGACCGCCATCTCCGCCGGCATCGCCCTGCTGCCGCTCGTGCTCGCCGCCGACGAACCCGGCAAGGAAATCCTGAATCCCGTCGCCATCGTCATCGTCGGCGGATTGATCAGCTCGACCCTGCTCGGCCTAGCCGTCACGCCCGCGATTTTCTACCACTTCTGCCGCCGTTCCACCGAAGCCGCGCTCGCCCGGAATGCCTCCGCCGCAGGGTAGCCGAAACCTTCATCTCCACGGAATCCGCTCGTCTAACAAACCAACCCAAATCCAAACCCAAAAATACAGAAAACCAACCATGAAAAAGAAAACCAACCTCACATTGAAATCCTTCGCCGCCCTCGCGACCGCGTTCACCTTCGCCGTCGGCGCACCCGCGCTGCAGGCCGACGAAAAGGACCACAAGCACGAAGAACACGAAGGCCATGACCACGATCACGCCGAAGCCGGTCCCAACGGCGGCCGCGTCCTCCACGCAGTCGAACCGCACCTCGAGTTCTTCGTCACCGAAGACCGCAAGGTACAGATCACCGCGCTCGGCGAAGACGGCAAAGCCATCCCGATCGCCGAGCAGAGCGTTCGCGTGACCGGCGGCGACCGCAGCAACCCGACCCGCATGTCCTTCGAGAAGAAGGGCGACGTGCTCGTCTCCGACACCGCCTTCCCCGAAGGCAACGACTTCCCGGTCGTGGTTCAGATCAAATCCTCGCCCGATGCGAAATCCGCGATGGAGAAGTTCAATCTGAACCTCAACGATTGCCCGACCTGCGACTACAAGGAATACTCCTGCACGTGCGATCACGGTGATGATCACGAAGGGCACGACCACGACGATCACAAAGACCACGATCATAAGAAAGGAGAGTGACCGATGCCCGAGATAACCACCCATCACCTGATCCTCGGGGCACTCGAGCTGGCGGTGTGGTATCTGTTCATCGTTTACCTCGTCCGCACGATCAAAAAAGAGACCGGCAACGTCTGGATCTCCTCCGCGATCCTGCTGGTGCTCTTCTATCTCGGCTTCGTTCTCTGCCCGTGGATCCGGCACACCGGGATCTTCGACGGATGAGCGATTCCTGGCAGCAACCAACACCGGAACCTCCTCCAGTCCGGAAATAGACTGGAGGAGGCTTTCGCTTTTTGTTATGAAACGAGTCAGACTGAATTTCCTTGCGTTCACGATGATCGGCTCGGCGATCCTCTCCTCTTGCTCCGGAAGATTTCAGCACGAATACGTCACCCGGGACGGCTGGTATCACCGGCGACCGAATGTCGGGACCGGGCGCGGCCACTACCACCGTCAGCGAACACTCAGCAAATTTTCTTGGGTGAAAGACACGCCTGCAGAGACAGGGAGAAAGCCTGAAGGTAAAGCCGACTAGCCAACTGATGTCCGGCGACCACGGCCACCATCATCACGGCAGCAGCGACAACCTCAAGGTCGCCTTCTTCCTCAATTTCGGTTTCACTATTCTCGAAATCATCGGCGGATTCTGGACCAACAGCATCGCCATTCTAACGGACGCGGTCCACGACCTCGCCGACTCGATTTCGCTCGGGCTCGCATGGTATTTCGACAACCTATCTAATCGCGATCGCACCCCGCGTCACACCTACGGCTATCGTCGCTTCCGTTTGCTCGGCGGACTGATCACCGGCGTGATGCTGCTGCTCGGTCTCGGCTTCGTGCTTTACCATGCCGTCGGTCGCCTCACCGATCCTCAAGAAGTCCGTGCCCCCGGGATGCTCGCGCTCGCCGTCCTCGGGGTTCTCTTCAACGGGGCCGCCGTCCTGCGGACGAAGAGCGGCACCTCGCTCACGGAAAAGCTCGTCTCCTGGCATCTCATCGAGGACGCTCTCGGCTGGGTTGCCGTGCTTATCGGAGCCGGAATCATGATGATCTGGGATGTGCCCATCGTCGATCCCATCCTCTCCATCGGCATCTCCCTGATCGTCCTCTGGAACGTCGGGCGCAATTTGAAAAAGGTCTTCTCCGTGATGCTCCAGGCCACACCCGACAGCTTCGACGCCGAAGCCTTCGAGACCGAAGTGCTCGCGATCGATGGGATCGAGTCCGTTCACCACATCCACTGCTGGTCCATCGACGGAGAAAGCCACGTCCTCAGCGCCCATCTCGTTCTCGACGAATCGGTCGGCGACCCCGTCGAGATCAAAGGCCGCGTCCGCGACCTCGTCGATTCCCAAGACTTCGAGCACGTCACACTCGAAACGGAACGTCCCGGCGAACCCTGTCCGCAGACAGATTGAACCCTGTTGCCCCTCCGATCCAACAGGGTTGGGTCATCGATTCAATACTGTAGAATCGTCGAGTGGATCGTGTTGTGCCGGATTCCAGAGCGCAAAAGAGCCTCCGCTAATCACAGCGGAGGCTCCTCACTTCGTATCTTTAGCGGGAAGGCGAAGGCCGCCGATCACCATCCATGGTAGCCGTGGTGGTGGTGAAAGTCGGCGTACCCATGAAAGTGTGGATCGTAGAAATCCTCGATCACGATGACTTCGCAATTCCGGGTTCCGGCGCGACCACCGCGGAACCGGGGGACTCGTTCCACCGTACGGGACTCGAATTCACAAGCATTCCGCCGGTCCAGGGGGCAAACACCCGTGTCCACTGCGCTCTCGACTTTCGTGCCGGTTTCCTCCGACGCCGCGACGGCAACCGGCATTTCGGTTGCGGTGTCCGCTTCCTCCAGACGCCGAATCGAATCAATACCGGCAACGACGATACGGTCGCCGGGGAACACGCCTGTTTGCGCTTCGACAAAGAAATCGTCGCTGGCTCCGAGGGTGACCTCCCATTTCTCGAAGCTGTCGGTGCGGCCTTCGGAAAGAGCGAGAACGAAATGCTTCTTGCCTTCGCGGAACACACTGCCTTTCGGGAGCGCCGTCACTTCGCCATCGCTCTCGCCGAACGCCCGCATCGGAGCCTCCGCAATCTCGACACCGAGTTCGGATTGCTTGTCTTCGGTGACTATGATCGCGCCACTCGGGGACGCTTTCTGGGAGACGGTTTTCTTCGTGGCTTCGTTTTCGTGCGCGTGAGAATGCCCGGAGTGATCGTGGCCATCGTGCTCGTCGGCACCCAGCGCAAACACGATGGAACCCGCAGCAACGGCCGCGACGGAGAGAAGGACTTTCTTGGAGGGTTTCATAGACGTAGGACGAGCTGGGATTTCGATTATTCAAGGATGCCCTCCAGAACGAGAGCTGTCTTTGATCTTGGCTTTCCCGAGGTGGAGATCAACGCGCCGACGAAGTCCAGCAGGTTATCTCGCAGTAGCTGCCTGAAAAAGGTCTGAAATTTCTGGCAATAGCCATTCAGCAAATGGGAACGGATACGAATGCCCTTTGAAGCCATGGTCTGCTTTTTCACAACCACCCGACCACCCGACCACCAGGCCTCCGGCCAGCCAGATTCCGGCGGAGATCGCGAGCACGAGCAAGACTTTTTCCACCCAGTTGCCGCTCCCGCCTTCCTTTTGCGAGCCGTCGTCGCGGCTCATCGTGCGCCATTTGAGCCAGCCCAGCGCGGCGGTGATGCCGAGAAATACGAGATTCATCCAGAAGGTGAGGTCGATCTCGAATTCCGGTCCTCCTTCTTTTCGGGCGCTCTCGCCGCTACCGGCGGCGCTATCGGGTAGCAAACCCAATGCGGCGTAGCCGTAGTGCATCACCAGCGCGCTGGCGGCGATGGCCATAAGAAAGATGCCGCAGACGTAGAGCGCCATCTTCCACCCATAGAATTTCGCATTCACCCGGAGCACGGGGAAGACGACCAGATCGCTGAAGATGAACGCCATGATCCCGGCGAAGGACACGCCATTGGCGAACAACAGGGCGGCGAGCGGGATATTCCCCATCGAGCCGATGAAGGTGAAGAACGCCGCCACCGGACCGATGAAGACCTGAGCGAGAACTTCGAGAAATCCGGGTTCCCCATCGCCCCCGGACCCGACGAACAGCGTCTCGAAAAACTCGCGCGGCACGAAGGCGGAAATCACGCCCGCCACGGTGAAGCCGACGATCACATCCTTCCACACCATGCTCCATTCCATGAAATACTTCGAGGCGACCTTCTCCCAGCCGGAGAGACTGCGGATGCGTTCTCTCCAGTTTGGCGGATCGTCCTCCTCTTCGTCGCCGCCGTTCTCCGCTTCGAGTCGCTTGCGAGTTTCTTCGAGCATCTTCTTCGGGTAGAGGAGCTTCACGAAGACCCAGGTGAAGCCGATCAGGAGGATGCCGCCGACGTATTCGCCGACGATGAATTGCCAGCCGAGAAAGATCGAGATGATGATCCCGAGCTCGATCACCAGATTGGTGGAAGCGAGCAGAAAGGCCAGCGACGGCACGAGTCCGGCCCCTTTCTTGAGGAGCGACTTCGCTCCGGCGAGCGCGGCGAAGCTGCAAGAACTGGAGATAAACCCGAAGAAGGTCGCGAGGAACACGCTCTTACCGCCCGCTTCGCCCATGGTCCGCTGCATCCGCTCCCGGGTCACGAAAACCTGGATGCATCCGCTCACCACGTAGCCGAGAACAAATGCCCAGAGCGCTTTCCAGAAAAAATCCAGCGTTGTGAGCGCGGCGGCGTTCCAGTCTTCGAGAAAGGGATTCATCGCTTCTCGTTAGTTGATATGCTGTTGCGCAGTCTCAGCGAATTCGCGATCACGGATACCGAGCTGAAGCTCATCGCGGCCCCGGCAATCATCGGGCTGAGCAGGATGCCGAAAAACGGATACAAGACACCGGCGGCGATGGGCACACCAAGTATGTTGTAGGCAAAGGCGAAGAACAGGTTTTGGCGGATATTTCGCATCACGGTCTGGCCCGCTTCCACCGCGTTGGCGATGCCGTTGAGATCGCCCTTCACCAGAGTGACGGCGGCGCTTTCGATCGCAACGTCGGTGCCCGTGCCCATGGCGACGCCGACATCGGCTTCCGCCAAGGCCGGGGCGTCGTTGATTCCGTCGCCCGCCATCGCCACGACATGTCCTTCGGCCTTGAGCCGCCTGACAAACTCGATCTTGTCTTCCGGGGAAAGGCCCGCGTGGATTTCGTCGATCCCGAGTTCCTTGCCCACGGCTTTGGCTGTGGATTCGTTGTCGCCGGTGGCCATCAACAGTCGGATGCCGCGACGGTGGAGCGACTCCACGGCGGCTGGAGTGGTTTCCTTGATGGCGTCGGAGATGCCGAGCAGGCCGATCCATTTTCCGTCGCGCGCGACCCAGACGACGGTCTTCGCCTTGCTCTGCAGGTCGTCGCTTTTCCGGCGAAGGTCTTCGGACAATTCGGAAACTCTTTCGGTGATGAAGAGCGGCTTACCGATTTCGATCTTTCTTCCTTTCACTTTTCCGCTGACGCCGCCTCCGGTATGGGAGGCGAAGTCGTCCGTTTCCGCGATTTCGAGATTCCGCTCTCTGGCCTCTTTTACGATGGCACGGGCGAGCGGATGCTCACTGTTGGTCTCGATCGAGGCGGCGGTCACGAGCAGGTCGTCTTCGTCGACTCCGTCCGCAGCGGCGATATCGGTCACGCTGGGTTGTCCGGCAGTGAGCGTCCCGGTCTTGTCGGTGATGAGCACATCGACTTTCTCCACTCGCTCGAGCGCCTCTGCGTTCTTGATCAGAATCCCCGCCTGGGCGGCACGACCGACTCCGACCATGATGGACATGGGAGTGGCGAGGCCGAGTGCGCAGGGGCAGGCGATAATGAGCACCGAGACCGAATTCACGATCGCGAAAGCCATCGCCGGAGCCGGTCCCCAGATCGCCCAGACCACGAAGGTGACGAAAGCGATCAGGATGACGGCGGGCACGAACCAGCCGGCCACGGTGTCGGCCAGCTTCTGGATCGGGGCGCGGCTGCGTTGCGCCTCGGCGACCATGTGGACGATCTGGGAGAGCAGGGTTTCGCTGCCGACCTTTTCTGCGCGCATGGTGAAGGCACCGGTCTGGTTCACGGTCGCGCCGATCACTTCGTCGCCCTCGCCGCGCTCGACCGGGACGGGTTCGCCGGTGATCATGGACTCGTCGATGTGGCTCTTGCCGTCCACGACAACGCCATCGAGCGGAACCTTTTCGCCCGGCTTCACCCGGAGCAGATCGCCCGGTTGGATCAGGTCGACCGGCACATCCTCCTCCACGCCGTCGGTCAAGCGGTGCGCTTCGTTGGCGGCGAGTCCGAGCAGCGCCTGAATCGCCTCGCCCGTTTTCCCCCGCGCCCGCGCCTCGAGCCATTGCCCGAGCAGGACAAGGACGGTAATGACGGCAGCCGCCTCGAAATATAGCCCGACCTCTCCGTGCTCGCGAAAGGATTCGGGAAAAAGCCCGGGGAACAAGATCGCCACCGCGCTGTAGAGGTAGGCAGCCCCGACGCCGACGGCGATCAGGGTGAACATGTTGAGGCTGCGGTTGACGATGGAGCGCCAGCCTTTCCGGAAAAACATCCCACCTGCCCAGAGAACGACCGGGGTGGAGAGGACGAACTCGACCCAACCCGTCCATGATGGCAATTCCACGCCGGGAATCATCTTCGCCATCGCGATGACGAGAACCGGGATCGTGAGGGCGGTTCCGATCCAGAACTTGCGGGACAGATCGCGGATCTCCGCCTCGGCGTGTTCGTCGGGACCGGCAGTTATGGTCTTCGGCTCCAGCGGCATCCCGCAGATCGGGCAATCGCCGGGGCGGTCCCGCTCGATTTCCGGATGCATCGGGCAAGTGTAGATCGTCTTCGACGAAGCCGCGACCGGAGTCGCAGGCTCCATCGCCATCCCGCACTTCGGGCAGTCGCCCGGTTTGTCCGAGACGACTTCGGGGTGCATCGGGCAAGTGTAGGTGGTTCCTGCGGGAGCGTGTTCCTTTCTTATTTTCGGGGAGGCATCGGCTCCGCTACAATCGCCTTCTTCCTCGGTGTTTTGGTGGTTTTCCGATTCGGACATGGGGGGCTTCGTTGCGAATTGATAATCGGGGAGATTTTTCCGATGGCTCGGTTGAGCCTCTGAATCAACAGGGTTGGTTCGGCGACTCAACAGGGTTGCATCGCGAGTTTTCTGAAAATCAAACAACGGGTGACCGATGGACAGATCGGGCACCCGCCGCTTCGATCAATTTTCACTTGGGCGTTATTTCTTCGGGCCTCCGCAGTGGGGCATTTTGGCGCCCATGTAGGGATTGTTGACTTTGTCGTCGGCACTGAGCCAGTCCCCCTTGTTGTCCTTGACCATCGGGCAGTGCATCACGGTGTAGGAATGATTTTCGACGCCGTCGGCCAATTCGATCGCTTTCGCGCTCAGATCGGTGAAGGCGGCGCGGGCGCCGGCGATGTCTTCGGCTTCGGCGACTTGGGCCGCCGATTTGGCGAGCGCGTCATCCTCGTGTTCAGATATTTTGGAAGCGGCTTTCTTCGCGGCTTCAAGGTCGTCTTTGAAGAGAGCGGTGGCCACGGCGAAATAGCCGTCGAGTTGGTGCTTGGCATGATCCTCATCGGCCCGGATCACAGGAGTGGCGGCGATGAATGCCAGCAGGGTGAGTGAGGAGAGAAGTAGTTTTTTCATTTCGATTTTCTTGGTTGGTTTGATTTTGGTTTCTTAGCGGAGCGGCATGACCGTCGCTGGGAGGAAGAACACTGACAGGTGGTGTTACCCCTTGAAATATTTGCAATAAGTAATCCTGTCGTCATCGGGGTTTCCTTGCGATCCAGACACAGATCGCGATGACGACAGCCGCGAGAAGGAGCGCTCCGACGACGCAGAACAACATGGGCATTCCCATCATGATAAGTTCGGGTTGGAGGGTTTCGGCTGGCAGGTGTCGAGATTTCCCGCTCCGGAGACGGGAACCCGGCGGACTCGTGAATCATGCGGAGCGAGAATCTTCGACTTCAATTCGCCGGATCAGATTCCGATTTTCTTTTTCCAGTATGGTTTGCGGTCGTCTTTGCGATTTGATTTCTGCGTTTTCTTGCAGCTATCGCAAACAGTGCAATCCGAGCATTTTTTCTCGAGCTTTGCGCCGCACGTCGTGCATGTTGAAACTCCGGGGTTGTCGAACTGTCCGTCGTGGTAAGCGGTTCCCGGCACCTTGTTCGGCGGAACGGCTTGCGCATCGGGTGCCATGACCGCGAACGCGAAGACGGCGAGGGCGATAGTCAGAATACTGTTTCGGATGGTTTTCATTTTTTGTTTTGGGTTTTTGTTCGGACGCGCGGGTTGAAAAACGCGTCTCTAAGAAGGGAAACCCCGTTCCCGGATTTACCCCTCAAGATTTCCAATCCGAATCCAAAGAATGTTCACCCAGCGACGACGAGCCATCTGATGACCAAATCGACTCGAAAAAGAACAGTACCCGGCAGACATACGGTTCTGAAATGGCTTCGTCGTGTCGTCCTTGTCTCGCTCCTGGTATTTGTCGGTTCTGTCTGCGCTTTCTTGATCTGGCGATCTCTCGCGCGGGATGCCGTGGCGGAAGCGACCGCCATATCCGAGGATGCGGGCATCGCGACAATGGAGCAGGTGACATTGGGCGGTGTCGACCAGACCGTGCTCATCCGGGGACACGACCGCGAGGCGGAGGTGTTGCTATTTATCCACGGTGGGCCGGGCGTGCCGAACATGCCTTTTTCGCATCTGCAATCGAAGCTGGAGGAACACTTCGTCGTCGTGCAGTGGGATCAACGCGGGGCGGGCAAGTCTTTCTCGACATCGCTGGATCCGACGACACTGGAGATCGAACGCTACGTCGAGGACGCAGGCGAGTTGCTGGTCTGGCTGCGGGAGCGTTTCGACAAGGAGCGCATCCTCTTGCTCGGGCACTCCTGGGGATCGGTGGTTGGGCTGAAAACGGCAGCGCGTTTCCCGGACCGGCTACACGGATACATCGGTGTGGCGCAGGTGACGGATGTGATGGCGGCGCAAAAGCTGGTCTACGAGGAGACATTGGAAAAAGCCCGCAAGCGGGGGAACCGCGAGGCGGTGGACGAACTGGAGAAAATCGGCGCACCGCCGTTCCCCGATCCGGACGATCACATCGCCGCCTGCCAGTTGCTGGCGGAGTTCGACGAGAGGCCCTCTGATTTCCGAGTTCATCTCGCGGTGGAGGCATTGCGTTCTCCCCACTACGAATTGTCCGATTATGTGAAACTCTACCGGGGAGCGAAGCTTTCGGTCGATCGACTGTGGGAGCCAATTTCCGAAGTGGACCTGTCTGCCGAGATTCCCAACATCGCCGTTCCGGTTGTTTTTATTCAGGGCAGGAACGACAATCTGATTCCGGGCGAACTGATCGAAAGCTATCACCGCGATCTGATCGCGCCGACAGGCAAGTCGCTGGTCTGGATCGAAGACACCGGTCACCTACCCCATCTTGAAAAGCCCGGTCTGTTTGTTGACGCGGTTCTGAGAACCGTTGTGGGGTTGGAATCTCCAAGCGATTGAAATTCGGACGTTCCTGCAGCTGCTCTGGTTCATTCAAGTGTAGCGCGCAATAGCTTCCGCGCCCGGTAGAGCCGGGTCTCGACGGTCTTCTCCGAGCATCGCAGAATCTTGGCGATCTCGGATTGGGGGAGTTCGTTGAAGTGGAACAGGATCACCGGGGTGCGCAGCTTTTCCGGTAGGCGCTGGACGGCAGCGCGGACGCGGGCGCTGTCTTCGTCGCGCTCCAATCGGACGGAGGGATCGGTGGCGTCGGGATCGCTTTCGAGGTGCCTGACAAAGTCATCATCGAGCGCGGCCTCGGGATGCCGCTTGCTCCATCGGAAATGGTTGCGGGCGAGATTGGCGGCGATGGTGAACAGGTAGGACGAGGCGCTGGCTTTGGGACGGTAGCGGCTCCGCGAGCGATACACCCGGACGAAAACTTCCTGGGCGAGATCGGCGGCGGTCTCGTAGTGACCGACTGTGCGGTAGAGGTAGGCGAGGATCGGCTTTCGCCAACGATCGATCAGGTCGTTCAGCGCGAGATCGTCACCCTCACGCAGACGGACCAGGATCGCCCGGTCGGCTGCGTCGTCGTCGGCTGGGATCTCGGAGGAGTCATCGCGATCCATCTTCCTCCTCGGGGGTTTCTCGAACCGGAGCGGGAGCGGCGTGCTCGATCAGTTCCTCGTGAAATTCGCCATCGTTTCCAATGTGCGGCATGCGTCCCGGCACGATGAGATGCTGGAAGACTCGCTCACGGTAGCGAGCGCCTGCTTCGGGCGACATCAGGGAGCTGACGTCATACATGTGCGCGATGGTTGCCTCGCGGCAACGCTTCCGCTGGGCGGCCCATTCGGTGAGCGCGGTCTCGACCTCCGAATTCATCTCGGGACTTGCGGCGATTGCGGCGTCGAGCTTCTTCCGGGCGGCGATCAGGTCGAGACAAAGCTGACGACAGACGATGTCGTGGGCTTCGTGTTTTCCGCGGACTTCGCGGAACTGTTCGTCGTTAAGCTGGTATTCGCGCCGCAACCACTCCAACTCGGGATGGTCGGAACGCATCACTACCTTCGTATCGGCCGTGCGCCATTTATAGACACCGGCGTAGAGACATCCGAGAAGCGCGAAGCTGAGGAAAACGATGACGAGATTTCGGATCATGACTCAAGACGTTTTTGCTATCGACTGAAAGCGGTGCCCGTAGTCGACATCTCCGTGTGCGCGATAGGGTCGATCGACGAGTTGTAAATGGTGGCCAGGCTATTCCAGGTTTGCCGGCGGGTCTGCTCGCCATGGAAGGTCGCGGTCAGCAGGACCGCGACCACGGCAACGGCTGCGGCGGGAATGGCAAGGCGCGGGGAAAGAAGCCGCTCCAGCCCTTCACGGAAGCGATTCGAGAAGGAAACAGCATCGCGCATGGCGATCTCGCGCCAGACAGCGGATCGGAAATGCGGATCCTCCGGGAGATCGACCTGCCACTTTTCGAGGGATTGTTCGAGTTCTTCTTCGTTCATGAGAATAGAAAGCTTTGATTGAAAGATACAACACCGGCGACCGCCTTGCCCCTCACTTTTCCGTTTTGATTGCGGTCGGCGTGTAGGATTCGCCTTCGTTTCCGGCCCGGTTTTTCCACGAAAACTTTGCCTCCTCGATCCAGCAGTAGAGGGTGGGCACCACGAACACAGTCAGAATGGCGACGGTCATGCCCCCGAAAGTGGGGATTGCCATGGGGACCATGACGTCGGAGCCGCGACCGTCGCTGGTGAGCACAGGAAGCAGCGCGAGCAGGGTCGTGGCGGTGGTCATCATCGCGGGGCGGTTTCGCTTTACCGCTGCCTCGACGGTGGTGTCGCGGATCTCCTGCCTCGTGGTGGGCGCGTGTTCGCGGAACTTCTGCTGAAGATAGGTCGCCATGATGACGCCGTCGTCGGTGGCGATGCCGAAGAGGGCGAGGAAGCCGACCCACACGGCCACGCTGAGATTGATCTGGGTGATCTGAAAGAGATCGCGGAAGTCCACTCCGCCTAGCGTGAAATCGAGAAACCACGGTTGGTTATAGAACCAGATCATGATAAATCCGCCCGACCACGCGACAAAGATGCCGCTGAAGACGAGCAAGGAAGTGCTTACTACCCGGAATTGCAGGTAGATGAGGATGAAGATGAGCAGCAGGGCGAGCGGAACAATCATAGCGAGACGCTTCTCGGCGCGGACCTGGTTTTCGTAGCTGCCGGTAAACTTGAAGCTTACGCCGGCAGGAACATCGAAGTCACCGCTCTCGATGTGCCGGTCGATCACCGCCTGCGCTTCCTCGACGACGCTGACTTCGGCATTCCCCGGGTGCTTGTCGAAGATGACGTAAGCGACGAGAAAAGTATCTTCGCTCTTGATCGTTTGGGGGCCGCGAACGAATTCGATTTCGGCCAGTTCGCCAAGTGGTATTTGTCGTCCATCGGGAGCTGGCACGAGGATCTCGCGCAGTTCTTCGATGGAATCGCGCCTCTCGCGCAGGTAGCGAACCCGCACCGGATAGCGCTCGCGACCCTCGACCGTGGTGGTGATTTTCCTGCCGCCGATGGCGACCTCGATCACGTCTTGGACGCCGCGGATGCTGATGTTGTAGCGGGCGATGGCTTTGCGGTCGATATGGATCTCGAGGTAGGGCTTTCCGACGACGCGATCGGCGAAGACGGTCGCAGGATTGATCGACGGGACGCCCTTGAGGATGGCTTCCAGTTCGAGCGCGACGTTCTCGATGGTTTCGAGGTCGGGGCCGTAGACTTTCAGGCCCATCGGGGCGCGCATCCCGGTCTGTAGCATGACGAGCCGGGTCTCGATGGGTTGCAGCTTCGGCGCGGAGGTGACGCCGGGCAACTGGGCGGCGTCCACGATTTCTTTCCAGATGTCGTCGGGAGACTCGATATGGTCGCGCCAGAGCCGGATTCGTTTGCCATTCTCGTCCTCGCCCCACTCCGGCTTGTAATTCACCACGGTCTCGACCATGGAGACCGGCGCGGGGTCGAGCGAACTGTCGACGCGCCCGATTTTTCCGACGACGGACTCCACTTCGGGAATCGCGTTGATCGCTTGATCCTGAAGCTGGAGGATTCGTTTCGCCTCGCCGATGGAGGCATGGGGCATGGTTGTCGGCATGTAGAGGAAGGATCCCTCGTCGAGCGAAGGCATGAATTCTTTTCCCAGTCCTTTGTAGATGAAGAATCCGCAGGCCACGACGACGGCGACGATGGCCACGAGCAAGAGCTTTGCCCTGAGGAAGAATCGCAGGACGGTTTCGTAAACCCTCATGAATCCGTAGATCAGCCCGAGTAGCGTCGCGACGAGGACCGCGACGAAAAGGTGATTCCACAATCCGTAGGCGGGGCCGAGCGGTGCCCATCCGCTCCCAAGAAATACGATTACGACGAGACAGAGAACAACGATGAAACCGATATGAATCCGGGGCGAACGCTTGGAGAAGACGTCGAGCCGCCGCTTGAAAAGCATGTGAATGAGCGGCGGCAGGATTGTCAAAGCGATGAGTACGGACGCGATCAGCGCGAATGTCTTTGTGTAGGCGAGCGGTTTGAAGAGTTTTCCCTCCGCTCCCTCCATCGCGAAGACAGGGAGGAAGCTGATCACCGTCGTCGTGACGGCTGTGAGAACGGCGCTGCCGACCTCGGCACAGGCGGCGAAGATGATCGGGAGACGCGGCTCGTCGTCCTCGGCCTGATCGAGGGCTTTCAGCACGTTTTCGCAAAGGACAATTCCCATATCGACGATGGTGCCGATGGCAATGGCGATGCCGGACAGTGCAACTACATTGGCATCGACACCGAAGAGTTTCATGCCGACGAATGTCAATAACACGGCGGCCGGGAGCATCAAAGAGATGAGCAGCGAACTGCGGAGATGGAAGACGAGCAGCAATACGACGACAATGGTGATCAGAATTTCCTCTGTCAGCGCGGTGTTGAGTGTCTCCAGAGTCTCGTTGATCAAGCCGGTTCGGTCGTAGAACGGCACGATCGTGACCTGGCTGACCGTTCCGTCGTCGAGCGTCTTCTTCGGGAGACCGGGAGCGATGTTGGCGATGGTCTCCTTCACGTTCTGGATGGATTCCAGCGGATTGGCCCCGTAGCGGGCCACGACCACGCCTCCTACGGCCTCGGCCCCTGCCTTGTCGAGCAGACCCCGCCGGAGGGCGGGACCGAAGTTGATCTCCGCCACTTCTTTCAGCGTGATCGGTATGTCGTCGTGCGCTCCGACCGCCGTGTCCCGTAGATCGTCGAGCGAGGTGAGGAAGCCTCGGCCGCGGATGACATACTCCATCCGGCTGATCTCGATGGTGCGCGCGCCCACGTCGAGATTCGCGTCGCGGACGGCCTTGAAGATTTGCTCCAGCGTGATGCCGAAGGCGCGCATCGCATCGGGATCGACGTCGATTTGATACTCCTTGAGAAAGCCGCCCACCGAGGCCACTTCGGCCACGCCGTCGGTGCCCTGAAGCGCATAGCGGACATAGAAATCTTGGATGCTGCGTAGTTCCTGCACGTCCCATCCGCCGACCGGATTTCCTTCCGCGTCGCGCCCCTCCAGCGTGTACCAGAATACCTGGCCGAGGGCGGTCGCGTCCGGCCCGAGCGCGGGGCTGACGCCTTCCGGAATCGTCCCGGCCGGCAGGCTGTTGAGTTTTTCGAGAATTTTGGCGCGGGACCAGTCCCAGCCAGCGTCTTCGTTAAACACCAGGTAGATGCTGGAGAATCCGAAGTAGGAGTAGCTGCGGATCGTCTTGACCTCGGGGATGCCTAGCAGAGCGGCGGTCAGCGGAAAGGTGATCTGGTCCTCGACATCCTGGGGCGAGCGCCCCATCCATTCGGTAAAGACGATCTGCTGATTCTCGCCGATGTCCGGGATCGCATCGACCGGCACCGGGTCGCGCGTTACACCTCCCACGTCCCAGTCAAAGGGAGCGACGAGAATGCCCCACGCCACCATCATCGCGGCGACGAGCAGGACGATCAGTTTGTTCTTGAGACAGAACTCGATGAGGCCGGTGACCGGCGAGCGGTTTTCGTCGGGAAGTTGCATGGCGGTTATTCGCTGTCTTTCCCGGCCTTTCCGTCCGGCGCGACCAGTTGCTCCTTAATTTCGCCGCAGTTCAGCATCGACGCGCCAAAGTAGGGATTGCGGATTTCCTCGCCGGTCTGCAGCCAGTCGGCACCGACGTTGTTGAAGGCCATCGGGCAATGAGCCTTGTACAGGGGTGTTTCCAGTCCAGCTCCGAACCGGACGACCAACGACTCCATCAGTCCGGAGATTTCTTTGAAGACGAGACGCAGCGCTTCGATGTCTTTCCGCTGTCGGGCGAGGGCGACGCGGTCCGCGATCTTCCCGGCGAGATCCGAGACAGCTTCGTCCTTGTTCTCGCGGAGAGGTGCCAGAGACTTTTCCACCATCGGCAGATGTTCCCGGGCTTTCTCGAATTGATCCTCCGAGAGCGCCTTCTTAATGGAAAGGTAGCCTGCCACGACTTCGCGCAGAGCCATGTCGCTGGGCCCGCCCAATGACCGGGCCTTCGCTTCGGTGATCTGTGCGCGGACTTCACCGCATTGGAGCATGGACGAGCCGAAGTAGGGATTGCGGAGGTCTTCGTTCGCCTGCAGCCAGAAAGCGCCCTTGTCGTCGAAGGCCATCGGGCAGTAGTGCTCGTAGACAGGCAAATGAGCCGTGCCGAACCGGCGAACCAATTCATCGACGAGAATGGTGAGGGACTGGAAATCCGCGCGGAATGGCTCGATCTCCTCCCGGGAACGAAGGCGGGCAAGCGTCTCGCCGATCCGGTCGGAAAGATTCCGCCAAACTTCCATAGAGGGCGGGGGTAGTTCGTCGGTGGAGATTGACCCCAGCCGCGCCGCGATGCGCTCCGCATATTTCTGTGCGTCCGTCAGCGAATCGTTTGCGAGCGCTTGCTGGAGGTCGAAATAGCTTTCCAATAGCTCATCGGTTTCCGTGAGAAACTCGTCCGGTGCCGGAGCTTCCGGGAACAATCTGTCGCCCTCCGCGTCGCCGGGGAGCATCATGCTGGGCTTCGCCTGGATCTGCAGCGCGCTGTCGATCACGAACCCGCCCTCGGCGACGACTCTTTCTCCCGCCTCCAGTCCAGCCTCGACAATGTATTGATCGCCCGCACGGGGACCGACGAGGATTTCCCGCCCTTCGTAAGTCGGCTGCTCGGTATCGAGCAGCTCGACATAGACGACCGAACGCTTCCCCGTGTGAAGCACCGAGCTGGCCGGCACGACAAGGGGAGGCTTGGTCTGGTCCTCCACCGGAAAATATCCGAGGCTCTCCGCGGGAACGAGATCCATGCCGCATACATCGCATTGGCCCGGCCCGTCCTTGACGATCTCCGGATGCATGGGGCTGATCCATTTTCCCGAAAGAGACGGATCGAACACCTGCCCGGTCGCCGCTATACGGGCTTTCACCGTGGCGTGGGCGAACATGCCCGGCTTGAGAATCATTCCGGGATTGTCCACATTGACGCGGACTTTGGCGGTACGGGTCATCGGATCGAGCTCGTGGTCCACGAAGACGATCGTTCCCCGGAATTCGCGGTCGCCGTGTGTCTTCGTCGTGAAGGTCAACTCCTGTCCGTAGCGTATCCAGGCAAGGTCGGATTCGTAGGCGGCCAGTTCCAGCCAGACCACCGAGTGGTCGGCCACCATGAACATCATGTCGCCGGTATCGACATAGCTGCCCTCCACGACCATCTTCCGGGTCACGATCCCGGAGAGCGGGGAATCGATCACGAGCGTGTTGGATGCCTCGCCGGACTCCTCGATTTCCGCGATGCGTCCTTCGGAGAAACCCCAGAGCTTCAACTTGTCGCGGGCGATGGAGATGGCGGACGAGTTGCCGAACCGAATCGCGGAAAGCAACTCCGATTGTGCCGTCAGCAACTCCGGACTGTAGATGACGCCCAACTCGTCGTCCTGCCGCACCCGTGTTCCCTCGTAATCGACATACAAGTCCTCGATGCGGCCCGGAAACCTCGCGTTGATCGATCGCATTCTTGTTTCGTCGTGATCGATCTTTCCGTAGAGATGGATTTTCGCCTCGGGGTAGTCCCGGACAACCTCCGCGGTGGTGATGCCGGCAAGTGCCTTCGCGGCCTCCGACATCGAAAAACTGCGCTCGCCGTCGCCCCCTCCCATCGCGCTGAGCGGGATCAGGTCCATCGCACAGATCGGACAAAGGCCCGGCTTTGGCGCTTTGACTTGGGGATGCATCGAGCAGGTCCAGACTTCGTCTTCTGCCGCGGCTCCCTCGTCACCTCCGGAAGAGGCGTTGCCGTGATCGTGAGCTTCTCCCGAAGGTGAATGACCGCGGAACAGGAAGAATCCGAGCACAAGCCCGAACAGCAGGGCCGCGGATGCGGTGATTATCGTTCTCTTCATGGTAGGGCGATCCTATTTGGCAAGGGAAAGGGGTTCAGTGAGCGTTCGGATTTCAAGCGCAGCTTTGTGGGCAGAAGAGAGGGCACGTTGATTCATGAGTTGTAGATCGAGCAAAGTTCGCTCCGCGTCGATTAAGTCGGTCACCGTTGCCTTGTCGTTGCGATAGCTTTCCTCCGTCAACTCGAGTGCCTGCTCTGCGGACGGAAGCAACTTCTCCTGGTAGAGGTCGAGTCTCTTCTTTGCCTCACGCCAGGATTGCACGGCGCGGTGTAGGTCGGCCTGCAGGCGCTGTTGCATGCTCGTCACATCGGCCCGGGCTGCCGAAGCCAGTTCTGCCTTCTCTTCACGCTCTGCCCGGTATTTGTCAAAAGCGAGGGGGATGCTCACGCCGACCATGACTCCCACCGCTGTTTCGCCCCCGTTGCCGATGTCGATGACGTTTGCTCCGATATTGATATCCGGAAGTGGAGACTTGCGGGAGAGGCGTTCTGCCAGATCAGCTGACATCACGCCAGCTTCAGCGGCAGCGATCAGAGGATGCTGTGCTGTCTGACGTTCCAAGGACTCGAGTGGGTCGATGGAAGGAGGGCGGACGGGGAGTGTGGGAAGCGGGAGAGGAGTATTGAGAGTCGGAGTTCTGCCCATGAGACTCTCCAGACGCGAACTCAACGCGGAACGCTGCTCCCGGAGGCCCTGAAGTTGATCTTCTACTCGTGTCGTTTCCACTTCCAGCCTCAGGGAGGCCGAAAGATCGCCGCCGGCGCGTACCTTGGTATCCACTGTCGGAGCGAGTTGTTCCAGCAACTCGTAGTTCCTTCGTGAGATCCGAATGGCTTCCCCAAGGTAGGCGTAGTCGAAGAATGCCAGACCAACTTCGCGGACGATCTGGCGTTGCTGTGCCTCGAAACGAAAGAATGTGGAGCGAGCATTTTCGTCTGCGATGCTTTCTCGAAGAATCAGCTTGCCGGGCCAGGGAAATGCCTGAGTCAGGCTGACCGCTCGCTCTTGAGGGCCGGTGCGAGTTTGAACCTGAGAAACGAACTCTGTGTAGCTCAACTTGGGGTCGGGGAGAGCACCCACTTGAGTTCCAATTTTGCGGGATGCCTTTACTCGATCAAACTGCGCTGACAGTTCCGGATTAGAGACTAGAGCCTCGCGGAGGACGCTTTCCAGGGTAGGCGGGATTTCCTGAGCGAGCGCTTGGTGCCCGTCAGAGGCAAACGCAAGAATGAGGAAAACGGAAAAGAAGTGTTTCATGTGTTCGTCAAGGATAGAAAATCCCGCAACAATCACAACACCGCATCATCCATCAACCCCTCAGAAAATTTCAGAAAAAATGGCGAGTCCTATTTCCCCTGATGATCGAAGTCAAAAAATTCGTGAGAAACTGGAACGCGAATTTCACTGCTCCCACGAAGAACGAGTCATTGCGGTCAAGGAGCAGAAAAACGGCGTTCGGTATTGCTCTCAGTGTCAGCGGTGCGGTGAGATCGAGATGCTCCGTGCTGGAGATTTAGCTCAAAGCGAAAAGGATGGTGCGGTCCCGTTCGACAATGGAATCAAAGAACGGTGGTGGAAGGCGCGCTCGAGCCGTGCCGGCGAGCTATACAATCAGGACCGGGAGCAAGAAAAAGCTGAGTTTGACCGCTGGTATCAGAACTATCTGACGACTCCCGGGTGGAGGATGAAACGCGATGCGGTCTTGAAGCGGGCGGGTTACGTTTGTGAAGGGTGTTTGGAGCGAAAGGCGACGGAGGTTCATCATTTGACCTATGTGAGAGTCGGGAGAGAAATGCTGTTTGATCTGGTGGCGGTGTGTGAGATCTGCCACCGGGAGATTCACAACCCTGATTCTGTGAAACAAGATCAGGAAGGGGAATGGGATTCTTCGTGGGATGATGAGGCTCCGCCATTCTAGACGAAATGAGGGGCTCAGGCTGATGCTGGGGGAGGCCACTTTTCGCACTGGCGCGGAGGGCACTCTCAGTGTAAGGGAAGACACGGAGATGCCCCGGTGGTGAAATTGGTAAACACATTGGACTTAAAATCCAACGGAGATTACTCCTTGCCGGTTCAAGTCCGGCTCGGGGCACTTACGTTTTCCCCATGGCCGCTGCCGGGGACGCTGTGTTCAGAGCTGTCTGCTGGGATTGTCACTTTTGTCACTATTGTCCCTCACACGGGCGGAGCCCCCTGATACGTAGGTATAAAAGAGTAAGCTTGCTCTTCTCTTTTTGGTTGTGTGCACGGGGGCGGACGACGCCACAAGGGACAGTAGTGACAAAAGTGACACCGCGCCGCACCCGTGCTGTTGAGCGACAACGCCCGGAGCTATTTGATGGCGGCGCGAAGCATCTTCATGGGTCTGCCGCCACTCGACTCAAGCTCGAAGAGTTCCAGACGCCCGTCCGACAGCGAGACCAACCTGCTCACTTCGGCAGCGTTGATCTTCATCCGACGTTGGACATCCCGAGAAGAAACATGACCGCTGGCAGAGTCACAGAGCAGAGCCTCAATGCTCTGAAGCTTCGATGAAACCGACTGGCTTACCGCATTCTCAAGACAGAGCCGTTGTTGAATGCCAAACCATTCCACAATCTGTATCGCCCTCTGTGCGCACCAAATGTGCAAAGGGTGTTTGTGAGCCTCAACTCCGAAGCAGATCACCTGCAAAACGAGCGCAAGTTTCCAGGCAATCTCAGACCATCTCGCCAT
The DNA here is from genome assembly GCA_964439145.1 of uncultured Verrucomicrobiales bacterium. GTDB lineage: Bacteria > Verrucomicrobiota > Verrucomicrobiia > Verrucomicrobiales > DEV007 > JAEUHH01. The sequence goes on along the minus strand of CAYTNL010000063.1, from coordinate 16,970 downwards.
GCATTGAACGATGACGTCATCTTCACCAGCCATCTTTTTCTGAACCTGTTGTCTGTGGAGATCCATGACCTGTTTCACATCAGTGGGCACTTTGACCACGTAGGTTCCAGGGCTGGCAGTGCGATAGGTGTGAAGAATCGGGTTCAGCTGATCCGCATAGCACTTTTGAAAATGATTCAAGTCCCCCGAGAAAGGCGTCAGTGAGGGCGCGGACTCAGGGAAAAACTGAAGAGGAAGGATCCTGCCAAGAAGTCCCGATTCGGACAGCGCCTCATTGGAGTAGAGCTTGGTAATCAGATCGTTTTGAACCGTGAGGCTCATAGAGAGCGAACCGCCCTGATGACTGGACACGCTATCACGCGAGATGCGGTCCACCTTCGTACGGTCGCCCGAGAAACCTTTCAGAAGTACATCCTCTTCGGTCCGGGAACCGCGTCGACCTTCCCCCGCGAGGTTCTTGATCAATTTGCGTGCATCGCTGGAATTGAGGTCAATCGAACCATAGTCAGCGAGCAGCACTTCGAGAGATTCAGGTGTCGTATCCTCCGCCAGGAAGCGGGGAACCAACGACTTTCGTTTCAACTCCTTCTGTTCCTTATAGAGTGCCGAGAGCTCCTCCAGCAGTTGATGGGACTCGCCCTCGTCTGTCGGCCGGGAGAGCTTATCAATCTTTCTCTCAGTCAGCTTCAGCCTCGCTTCGATCTGGGGGAGAGTATCGGAACGAAAAGCTGCTTGGTAGTTCGCTTCAAAATCGGCGTGAGGCTGAAACAGTTTTTCATAGACCATCGTCTTACCGGCGCCGCTGGGCAGAGCCTGGATGGAGAATAGATTCGAGTTCGTAGTGAGACCACTGATGGTCTCGACCGACAGGCCGCCGTTGGCCGCGGCAGAGACAGCCATCAATGCTGCAGTTGTTGTGAACTCGAGAGGCGTCTCCAGCGCGCTGCTCAAAGCCAGACAGTGTTGGCCAATGTGTTTTTCTTCCAGCCCCGCAAAAGGGAAGGGCGGGACTTCTTCATCATAGAGGGTGCGATTGTTCATGAGTAAAATTCGAGGATATGTTGTTTGGTATTTCTGATTTTCTTGTCGTTTCTGAAGCCGTTCGGCAGGCGAACAGCATGGCAGCGCGGCCAAGTCATGGGATCAGCACCAAGTCGTATGGCGCGATCCATGAAGCTTCTCAGTTCGCATTCGTTGCGTTCTGAGCAGTGAAACCATCCGTGGAGCGACTTGTTCCCGGAGTGGCAGATAAGCCGGAGTGGCAACTTCTGGCTCAAGTAGTGCAGGAGCTTCTTTTGAACCTCCAGGTCATGGCGATCAAACTCGACCACGAGGTGTTGACGCGGCCCGGTATTGTCCAGACAACGCTGTGACAGCTCACCCTGTTTGTTCAGACCCATCAGTTTCGACATGGCCGAAGGAACGATGAACTGCATCCCATCGATCCATGGCAGCGCAGACTCCAGAGTCGAAGTCGTCATCTGATATAAGGAAGGTCCTGTGCAGATGAGCGAACCGGACTCATAGAGGAGGCGGCAGACTTCAGAGGCTGTCCCAGGCAATTTCTCCAAAGGACTTGGCGGTCGGTAGTTCGCACAGAGGGCGTCCTTCACTGCCACCTCCGAATAGTCAGGCACCTTTCTTTTAGGCGCTACTGCGCTCTCGTGCTCAATCGACGAATGATAAGAAGATTGCCGAACGTTTTTGACCGTCTCGACAATCTCTCTCGCTGGGACTTCCCGCCCGCAGTCTTGGCAAGAGAATCGCAAGATCTCCTCCAGTTCCCGGGCGTTGAGGTAGGGATTCGCCCGGTGAGCCAGGTGAAACAGAAAGGGATGCACCCCTCCACCGGACTTCGGGCACTGTTTCACCAGCTCCCTGACTTCCTGCGGAAGCTTCTGGAGCGAGTGAAAGACGCTCATGCATCCTCCTTTCGCTCTTGAATCAGGTCTTCTACCTGCTGCCGGTCATACCGGACGATACGACTGCCTACCCGCACGGGTGTAAGCAATCCCTTCTCTTCCCAGCGGAAAACAGTTCTCGGATGAACCTTGAACCGCTCCGCTACTTCGCGCCGTGATAATAACGATGTGTCGCTCATAGTCCCGCAATGTCAGTGCGGGAGCGACTCTCAAAACGCCGTCAAAAAAGAAACTCTTGAGAATGTGGTTAAATGAACACCTATTACGGTCGGAGTTCAGCTCTGATCTGCCTCACTCAATGCGATGTCTACTTCTCCAACTCGTGTCCCCCAGCGTTCACGGAATTCCTTCATGATATCTCGACCTCGATTAATTTTCGTCCTCCAGGCATTGTCCGTCTCGACGACTGTCTTCCTTGGCTGCAAAACGTCCTTCTTCGGATCTAGCTCTGCTTTGTCCCGAGCAGCAGGCATTTTCCCATACTTCTCGCGAAGGCGAAAGGCTGCAAAGTCGCTCAGCTGGGTCTCGCGACCTCGACTCTTCCCGCGTTGATCTTTCGAGAATGTTTTTTTGTCTCGATAGAATGTGAGTTGAGAGAGAATTTTCTCAAACTCCTCGATGAGCCTCCCTCTTGGGTAGTCGAGGTCGATCAGCATCTTGATGTGATACTGAGAATCGTCGAACGGCTGATCATCCTCTGCGACAATGCTGCGTTTTGCAGAGGCCGCCGCCCGGTCACCGGGGCAGGAACCGGGCATGAAATCCTCGGGATCCAGCCCCTCGAAAGACTGCGCCTTTTCTGCAGCCGCATCCCATGCCGCATTTTCGATCTGACGCTCGAACTCCTCATGGAAAGGGGACTCCGCTGACCATTCGATCGGCCGAGGGGTTGCCAAAATACGATAATGCATGTCAAAAAGAGAGCCTTCCTCATTGAGCCTTGTAATCATCGTTTCCTGCATGTTCGCTGGGATAAGGAGAAACGGGTAGTTCGGAAAGTAACCCTCGGAAACTCTCGCGAGGAAGATTTGCAGGTCCTCACGAATAGCCCCTTCGAGTTCCAGTTGTCGGGCCATTTCATAGAAAAGGAACTCTTCATCCCATCCGCGGCTTTTTATCAGCTCACCTGGTTCGGAGTGGATAAAGTGCCACTCCTCATCGGGATACTCACTCTTTGTGAGCGGCAATTTCTTCGGCTTTGGCATCTTCTCCATTACGCAATTCTGTCGGAAATCAGCTCTCCCAGTTCAGGACGGATTTTTCGCTTGGAGTCCACGTAGTGCTGAGAAGTGATGTGAATATCGCCATGCCGAAGTGCCGTGCTGGCAGCGTAGATTCCAAATTTATCGCAAACCAGAGAGCCAAACTCTTTTCGCAAAACATGGATGGGCTTCTGCTCATCAACACCAGCTTTGTGCAACCATCCAACGAGTTCCTTGAACAGCTTCGCGCAGCGGTAGTGGGAATGGCTCACTCCGACTTTGGGTGCATTCCCTGAAGCGATCACGAATTGGGACTTGGACTTCTTGAAGTCCTGCTGAAAGTAATCCAGCAATTCCCTGTCGATTGCTACATCGGAGTTCGATTCTTCTGATTTCGCGGAGAATGCACGAGTCGTCTCCAGCCGAATGAGTCCCTCGTCCCAGAGAAATGCTCGCCATTCAAGCTTGTCGATCTCGTTTCTCCTCAACCCAGCCATCGCTGCGAGCACAAAAATTTTGAAGAGTTCGCGATCGAGAGGTTCGATCTCCTTCGCCTCATCTCCGTTTTTCGCCAGCTCGACAAGCCCCACGAGATCGATCGAGCTGCGATACTTCATGGACTGACGAGGTTCAAAGGGAACTCCTTCAAACGGGGAGACAAAATCATCTGGCAGATCAAGAAAGGGGACGACTTTGCGAGAGAGTAAGCCTTTGGCATTTCGCATGATCGTATTGACGGTGTTTTTCGCTTTTCGGAGGGCAGCGGCATCACCCGCTTTCTTCGACAGGAAAGACTTCTTCCACGAGAGAACCTCCTGCGGTGTGATCATCGTCAACGGCACATCGTTCACACTGAGCTTCCACTTTTCCCGGGAGCCGGCTGACTTGACCGTGATTCCACAAATGTCACCCGCGATGTGGCGGAAGGCCCTGCCATAGTCAGCGGCAGTTCGCTCTCCAACAGTCAGGACCTTTGAGGCTGCATTGATAAGATCACCAACCGTTTGGATAGCGGTAGATGGGGATTCAGTATTCTTGGCTTTCTGAGGCTTGTACTCCGCTAGAGTCTCCTCCCATCCACGCGAGACCAACGACAGGTAGATTTGCTTCGCCTTGCGAGCTGCCTCTCCTTTCTCCGCAGACTTGAGATTGAAGGTCTGTCTCTTCCCGTCATGCGCGATCTTCACACAATAGAACTTACCCAGCTTGGTTTCACCTTCGTGAGTGCGAGACGGACGAAAGACTGCTCCCTCCCAGTATTTGATACTGGTTTTAGGGTGATCGCGATAGCTGGAGTCTTGAGAAATTTTGGACACTTTTTGGACACTTTTTCTGACATAGAGTGTCCATCAGAGTTCACGTTGGTCAACTTGAAATCCGCTACATCCCCCATTGTAACAGGGTTTCGCCGTGACAGGTTGTGACAGGAGATGACAGTTGCGGACAAAGTTTTTCGGACTTAAAATCTGCTTTCGGGTAACCGGAGTGCGGGTTCGAGTCCCGCCGGCGGCATCGTTTTCTCAACAGAATCAGGTGGGCGCGTAGAGGTGGCTGCTGGCGATGATGCGCCCGATCTCGTCGCGGAAATAGTCGGCGATGGCGCCGCAGGCGGAGTGCTCCGAGGCACGGCATCCGGGTCGTGTCCGGCAGATATACCTCAATGCCCCGCTGGTGCAGCCAATCCGTGGCGGCCCACCATTGACGTCCCGGCGCGGGATCCAGCGCCAGTCGCGGATCTGCCGGTTGCCGCCCTCAGCATCACCATGGTTGGTTGCTGGGCCGCCATCCCTACGATTCTGGGGCGCGTCGCAGGACAACCCGAAACCCGGAGTTACTAAATCTCGATACCTGCTCCGCGGCGGACCGGAATCCCGCTCGCAGGGTCCGTTCTTCATTGACCGCCCACGAAGCTCCAAAGACCGCTTTGGAAACTTTGTCATCGTTGAACCAGTCACTGCAAAATTCGGCGACATTCCCGATCACGTCGTGGAGGCCGAATTCGTTGGGGGCATAGGAGCCGACTTCGGCAGTATGTGTGGCTCCATCATGGTAGCCGCTGATGGGGGTTTTCGTTCGGTTGGATTCCTCAAGATTTTCCTCTCCATAGAGATTACCCACCACGTTGGGTATGGGCCATTCGTCTCCCCACAGATACTTCCTGGAGTAGCTGATTCTTCCAGTGCTGTGATCGTGAGATGGGACAACTCCGGCGGCGGTCTGGAGTTCCAGCAGAGTGGGCAGGGTGTAAATGTCGCTTTCTCCGATCACTTTTCTGCGACGCTCCTCCGCCGTCAGCCACTCACAGAACGCTTCGGCATCGGCCCAGGTCATGAGCGTCGCCGCCTGCCGATCACGCAGGCGATACTGGGGTTCCGGCCAGATCCGGTTGCGATCTTCCCGGATGAACTTTCGATAGTTTTCGACGGTTGTTTCGTACACGCTGAAAAGAACCTCCTTGCCCTCCACTTCCACGGGAACAAACTTCATTCCGAGGCTGTTCTCGAAAGTTTTTGTCGAGGGTGCGTCTATCGAGGGTGGGTGAGGAGACGCGGTCTCGGAAGGCTGCGGAGGAGCGGCTGGCTGGCGCCCAATGGCATCCTTGAGTTCCTTCACCTTTGTGGCATTCTCCAAGTCCGCTGCTTTGGTCAACTCGACCTCCAATGCCTGAAGGGACTGGATCAGAGTGGTAGAGAGTTGAGCGCTGATTTTTTCCCGTTCCGAAATCCAGACCGCCCTCAGTTCGGACAAGCCTACGGGAGTTCCCTCCGGCAGTGGGTCCAGAGTCGAAGAGGAGGAAATGCTGGCGAAGGGATCTCTATTCAGCGCGACCAGTGACGACCGGAGGGTCTCGACAGCGGTCTTCTCCGATTCGAATGCTTTTGCGAGGGCGAGATCGCCGGAGGCAATGGCGGCTTCAAATCTGCCCTGGAGTGCACCGAGATATTTTTCGCTCAGCTCCCCGATGAGTTTTTGCCGGAATTGCAGGTAGGCGGTGAGACGAGGCTCCAGTCCCGGAACGGAGGCGAGGGGGGAAACCGGGGCGTCGTCCGCCATGACTCCGACCGTTGCTGCCGGGCCGGTTTCGGGAATATTCGGAGACATCGCCCCCGAACCCGGAGCGTCCGATGGCATCCCGGTGCCTGTGATGTCGAGAGCGTTCGTTTCGGGGGCTTCCCGATTCAGATCGAGGACGGCACGAAGGCCGACAGTGTCTCCATTGGCTACCGGGGCAGGGAGCGATCTCGCCGAAGAGAGAAAAAATCCAGCGGGAACATTGGTCCATGCAGCGCTCCGAATTGTCCGACGCGTCTGGGATTCGTCACTCCAGTCCGAGGTCCACTCATGAATATTGCCGGACATGTGATAGAGTCCGAACAGTCCGGGGCCCATGGAATCAACGGGCGCGGTGAATCGATACTCATCCTCGTAGTTCCGGAGATGGTCTTTCGGCTTGCCATTCAATTCCAGCCCGGCGTTTTCTTCACCGTAGCAATTGATCGTTCCGTTTGGCGGGGGCCATGTGTTGCCCCATGGCCAGAGTTCAGCGAGGGCTTTGTCTTTGGATGCCGGGGTGGCATCGGGATCTTCCAGTTCACCGATTCCGATCGCGCAACTCCATTCGTGGTCGGTGGGCAATCGGTAGTGCTGGCCGGGGGCGAGATTTCCTTTTGCCATCTCGGATTGGGTCAGCCACTCGCAGAACGCGACGGCGTGAAAGTAATTGATACCGACGGCGGGATACATGTCTTCCTGGGGGAAGCTGGCCTCTCGCAGCGTGATTTCGGGGTTCTCGGCCAGGAAAGGGCGGACGTCCTGGACCCGGGTTTCCCAGATACTGAACAGAATGAGTTTGCCGTCGGAAGGGCCACCGGTGATCGGGACGGGGACGAACCGCATTCCGAGAGAATTTTCGTAGGGGGAGTCCACCGTGGCATCGGTCGGGTCGTCTGCGGGCTCGACCGGGTCCGGGGGGGAAGGAGGAGATGCGGCAGCGAGATGGGCTGCTTCTCCGGTTGCTTCTTTCTCATCCTCGACAGAGGGATCGAGTCGGTCATCCACCTTTGATGCCTCCTTCTCCGCGCGGAGAACTGGCTGGTCCGTCGCCACCGGTATCTCGGAGATCGGTGAAGATTGTTGTGTGAGGGGGGGCGTCGGCTCTGGCCCTGTTCGGGCGAGAAAAAATGACGCCGCACCGATAAGAATGAGGACGGTTGCGATCATGTAAGTTCTTCCGGATAGGAATGTCTTTCTTCGAGGTTGAGAATGTGCCGATTCAGGGTTTTCGCTCTTCCGGGGGGTAGATGTGGCAGACTCTTTTTGGATCGTCTGTAGTCTGCTGATCGGAGCTGAAATGACAGGATCTAGGGCGATGCGCATGGAACTCGCTGACGGGAAGCGGTCGCCCGGATTGAATTGCATGGCCTGCTGGACAATTTCGTCGACGCGGGGATCGAGCTCAGAGACGACTTCGCTGGGCATGGGGAACTGACCGCGAGGAATCTTCCCTGTCAGCATCTGGTAGAGCATCACCCCTACGGCGTAGAGATCGGCCCGGTGATCCGGGATCGCATCTCCATCGAGGGCTTCGGGTGCGACAAAATCGGGTGTTCCCAGCGCAACATTCGACATCGTGAGGGCGGGTTTGTCACTGTCTTCAGCGTCGCCGAAAGCTTTTGCCAAGCCGAAATCCGCGATCTTTACCTGACCTTCCGTATTCAGGAGAATATTCGCTGGTTTGATGTCTCGGTGAATGATGCCGCGCGCGTGGGCGTATTCGAGTGCGTCGAGAACGTGGGCAGTGATCGATAGTGCGTATTCCTGACTGATGGAACCCCCGTTTTCCCGCAGGTATTGGTGGATGTCCATCCCCTCGACAAACTCCATGACGAAGTAGAGCTGGCCTTCCGCGGTTTCGCCAAAATCAAAGACCGAAACGATCGACGGATGGTTGAATTTGGCCATCGCCTGCGCCTCCAGTTCAAACCGTTCCGCGAACTTCAGTTCCTCATCGACTCCCCGGGTAAGGGTCTCCGGAAGAACTTTGATCGCGACATCCCGGTTCAGCCGGATCTGTCGGCCACGATATACCGCGCCCATACCGCCACGTCCCAGAATACCGAGAATCTCATAGTGGGGAAGCATTTCCTGCAGGGATTCCGGAGAGGGCGGTTCCCAGAGATCTGGTGGTTGAGTGGAGGGGCTGTTCATTCACTGAAGGTGGTTAAAGGTCAACCTGAGTTGCGCGTCGGTGGGGCAAGCATCAAGGAATTGGTGTAACACTGGCCAAAAGGGAAGAGCTGGGGAAGATATTTGTCACAATTCGATCCGGGGGGGCTGCCGATAGGAATCAGGTCAGCGCCCAACAAAGATTGTCATTTTTTCGCCCTTTGCGGAGTTCGGGCGACAAGGATTTCGCTGTTACGCAGTCTCATGTGGTGACTAGCGGATAGGCCGCCTGTGTTCAGGGAACTGTCGCGGCCCCCGGGGCGACGGGTGGCTGCCAGGGCACGCCGCCGGCACGCTGGATGTGATGGCGCAGTGCGGTGGAGAGTTCGTTGAACAGCCGGGGAGCTTTGTCGGCGAGGTTGCGGGTTTCGCCGGGGTCGTCGGCGAGGTGGTAGAGTTCCAGAGGGCTGTAGGGATCGTTCTGCATCAATTTCCAATCGCCGCGGATGAGGGCCTGATAGCTCTTGCCCCCGTAGGCGCGACCGCCTTCGCGGCGGACGAAGTAGAGATCCCGCGGAGTGTCGATGGTGCCGCCCCGGAGGATGGGCAGCAGGCTGACGGCGTCGAGCGCGCCGGGGTCGGTGGCGGTGGCGCCGGCGACTTCGAGAAAGGTGGGGAAGGTGTCGAAATTCTGTCCGGCGTAGTCGCTGCGCGATCCGGCGGCGACGTGGCCGGGCCAGCGCACGAGGAAGGGAACGCGGAGGCCGCCGTCGTAGTGGCTCTGTTTGCCATCGCGCCAGGGATCGTTGTTCTGGGCGTGGGGGAGGGAGCCGCCGTTGTCGGCGGTGAAGACGACGAGGGTGTGGTCTTTGAGGCCGGCGGTCTCGAGGGTGTCGAGGACGTGGCCGATGCCGTGGTCGAGGTGCTCGATGAAGGCGACGTTGGCGGCGCGTTTCTCGTCGAGTTCGGGCGCGCGCTCTTTCACCCGGGCCAGCCATTCGGCGGGGGGCTCGATGGGAAAGTGGGGGGCGTTGTAGGCGAGGTAGAGGTAGAAGGGCTGGTCGGGCTTGGCGGCACGGGCTTTGAGGTATTCTCCGGCCCATTGGGAAAAGAGGTCGGTGGCGTGGCCCTGGGGCTCGATGGGCTGGTCGTTGTAACGCATGTAGTTGTTCCCATGGCGCAGGTGGGTGGTGTAGCTGTCCATCATGTCGCCGAGGAAGCCGTGGAAGAGGTCGAAGCCGCGTTCTGTGGGGGTGTTGGGTGATTCCAGGCCGAGGTGCCATTTGCCGATGATGGCGGTGTGGTAGCCGACTTTCCCGAGTTCGTCGGCGATGGTGGGCACGGCGGGATCAAGGTAGCCCCAGGAGTTTTCCGGCTGGGTGCGGATGACGCCGGGCACGCCGACGCGGTCGGGGTGGCGTCCGGTCAGCAGGGCGGCGCGGGAGGGCGAGCAGACGGTGCAGTTGGCCCGCATGCGGGTGAAGAGCATGCCCTCGGCGGCGAGGCGGTCGATGTGCGGGGTGCGGACATCGGAGGCGTGGTAGGTGGAGACGTCGCCGTAGCCATGGTCATCGGTGAAAATGACGAGGATATTGGGACGCGGCGCGTCCTGGGCGGCGGCGGCGGCGGTGGCGCAGGCGAGGGCGGTCAGGAAAAGGGCGAGGCGTGTCATGAGGGGCGGTTCTGGATCGAGTCGAGCAATTGACGTAGGCGGGAGACCACGTCGGGGTGGGTATCGTAGAGATTTCTGGTTTCCGAGGGATCGTCCCCGAGATGGTAGAGTTGTCCGGCGGGGCCACCTTCGGTGGCGGGGTCGAGTTCCCGCGGTTGGGAGAATCCGCCGGAGCCGCGGTGATCGGGCACCAGCTTCCACGGTCCCTGGCGGATGGCGAAGACGCCCCGGAAGGAGTGGTGGACGGCGTATTCGCGAACCGGGCGCGCGGGTGTCTCCTCGAGCAGGGCGGGCAGCAGGCTGAAGCTGTCGGGCCCGGCGCCCTCGGGCAGCGGCGCTCCGACGATGTCGGCGGCGGTGGCGAGCAGGTCGGTGAGTTCGGCGAGGGTGTGGTTGACGGTGCCGGGCGGGGTTTTTCCGGGCCAGCGGACGAGAAAGGGGACGCGGTGCCCGCCTTCCCAGATGTCGGCCTTGGTGCCGCGGAGGTGGGCGTTGCCCTGGTGGCCGTATTCCCGGATGTGGTCGGCGCGTCCCTGGATTTTGTAGTGTTTCACATCATCGGTTTCCCGCGCCTCCCAGTAGTGAAAAAGCCCGCCGTTGTCGGAGGTGAAAATGACCAGGGTGTTGTCCGCCAGACCGGTGCGGTCGAGCGTTTCCAGCACCGCGCCGACAAAGGCGTCGGTCTCGACCACGAAGTCGCCGTATTCGCCGGCGTCGCTCTTGCCGAGGTATTCCTGATTGGTGACGACGGGCAGGTGGGGGGAGGAAAGGGGTGCGTAGAGGAAGAAGGGCCGCTCGGGCGCGGTGGCGGCGTGGTGTTCGATGTAGGCCATGGCCTCGCCGGTGAACCGGGGCATGACGCCGTAGTTGGTGAAGTCCGGGGAGCGCAGGCCCTCGTCGGTGGCGGCGTAGAGAGGATCGCGGATGCGCTCCTGATGCAGGGTGGGCTGGTGGAGGGCGCGGTCATTCTCCAGATAGCAGAAGGGCGGCATGTTGAGCGACGCGGAGATGCCGAAGTAGCGGTCGAAGCCGAGCGCCAGCGGCCCGCCGGCAAAGGGCGCGGTGTAGTCGATGTCGAATCCGGGGCGGACGCCGCCTTTTTCCGCGCGATCCCGATCCTCGGGCGATCCGTCGCGGCGGGTCCATTGCAGGCCGAGATGCCATTTGCCGACGCAGCCGGTGGCGTAGCCGTGGCTCTTGAGAAAGGAGGCCACGGTGACGCGATCCGGCTCGATGAGGGGCGGGCTGAATCCGTCAAGCACGCCGGAGGTCAAGCGCGTGCGCCAGGCGTAGCGGCCGGTGAGCAGTCCGTAGCGGGTGGGGGTGCATACGGCCGAGGGAGTGTGGGCATCGGTGAAGCGCATGCCCTCGGCCGCCAGCCGATCCAGGTGCGGGGTGGGAATCTTCGACTCGGGGTTGTAGCACCCGACATCGCCGTAGCCGAGATCGTCGGCGAGAATGACGACGATATTGGGATTCGTAGCGGTCGCCGTGGCGATGCCGGCGAGAGCGAGGAGACTGGTAAGGCGAATCATGGCGGGTGGCGACGGCGAGGCGGCGGTTCAGCGGATTGCTTTGATGACGGCGTAGTAGGCGCCGATCTCGTTGCCCTCGGCGTCGGTGAAATAGGGCGAAAGCTGGTGGGAGCCCGCGCTCAGGGTGGTCTCGAAATCGATGTGAGTGGCGCCCTCGGGCACGGGTCGGGTGGCCACCACCTCGCCATCGACGCGCAGGGTCGCGGAGACGGCGGGGATGGCGAGGCCTTCGTGGGCGCGGTAGGCGACCGAGGCGCCGGGCACGTTCTCCCCGGGGGGGAGTCCCTCGGTGATGGGGATGTCGGCCTCGACCGGCCAGCGTCTGAGGCTGACGGAGTAGGCGCCGCCGGTCACGGCTTTCACCGCCCAATGTCCGCGATGCAGGGAGCGCGGCGGATTCTCCGGGGCGGACTCGGCTTTCTTGCCCTGCCTGGCTTTGCGGATGGCGTGGGCGTAGCCGTCGCCGAGGCGGATGTGCTGCTGATTCCACGGCGGCAACTCCTCCTGGATCCAGTCGTGACCGGTGAGTGAAACGACGGGGTGCTCGGGATGTCCGAGGTGGATTTCGGTGGTCTGGGCAAAGGTGGGCTCCAACTCCGCCCACCAGGCATCGTAGAAGGCGGTCATCTCCCGGACCACCTCCGGGTATTCCGGCGCCAGGTCGCGCGTCTGGCCGGGATCGTCCTGTATGCGGTAGAGTTCCTTGCCGTTGATGAGCCGCCACTCCTGGGACATGACGGCGGTCTGTTTCCACTTGATGGGATCGCGCACCCGCTGGGAGTCGGTGACGAGATGACGGGCGGGCCATTGACTGGTGTCGGCGTCCGGATCGAGGAGGGCGCGGATGGAGGTGCCGTCGAATTTCAGCCCCTCCGGCTTCCGGGCTCCGGTGATCTCCAGGAGCGTGGGGACGATGTCGACCGCGTGGCAGATGATGTCCGAGTGGTGTTCGCGGTTCCACCCGGCGGCGGGCCAGTGGGCGATGAAAGGCACCCGGTGGCCGCCCTCGTATTCGCTGCCCTTGGCGCCGCGCATCCCGGCGTTGAAGATCTTGGCGCCGGTGGCGGTGCCGTTGTCGGTGGTGAAGATGAAGAGGGTGTTTTCCTCGAGGCCGAGTTCCTTGAGCAGGTCGCGGGTCTGTCCGACGTTGTCATCGATGTTGGTGATCATGCCGTAGAAAGCGGCGATGGCGGGCGGTTGATCGGCGTAGAGGTCGAGGTATTTCCGGGGGGCGTGGAGCGGGCCATGGGGCGCGTTGAGCGCGATGTAGGCGAGGAAGGGGCGTTTGGCGGAGGCGTTTTCGCGGATGAAACGGCGGGCCTGGTCGAAGAAGACGTCGGTACAGAATCCCTCGGCTTTGACCACCTCCCCATTGTGGAAATAAGAGCCGTCGAAATAGGCGTTGTCCCAGAGATCGGGCGTCTGGCCCACGCCGCCGCCGCCATGGCGATAGACTTCGGTGAAGCCCCGATCCTCGGGGCGGTAGGGGAAATTGTCGCCAAGGTGCCATTTGCCGAAGTGGCCGGTGGCGTAGCCATGATCGGAGAGGATCTGGCCGAGGGTGATCTCGTTCTCCCGCAGCATGGAGCGTCCGTTGACGGTGTGCCAGACTCCGGTGCGGTCGGTCCAGTGCCCGGTGAGCAGGGCGGCGCGGGTGGGGGAGCAGGTGGGGGCGACGTGGTAGTCGGTGAGATTCGAGGACTCCGCCGACAGGGCGTCGATGTGGGGGGTGCGGATGACGGGGTTCCCGGTGTGGCCGAGATCGCCATAGCCCTGGTCGTCGGTGATGACGAGGACGATGTTGGGCGGATCGGCGGCGGCGGAGAATCCGGTGAGCAGGGCGAGAGCGAGGGGGAGCCAGGAGATTTTCATGGGGGATAGGGTCGGCGCGGCGTGCCCGCGTGGCCCTGAGGAAAACCTCCGTCGGCGGGCGAGTCAACCCGCGCGAGTCAACCCTGTCTGGTCCGCGACATGACCCTCTTGAGTCGGCGCGTCTGGCTTCCTGTCGAGGCCGGGCACGGTGAGGGCGCGCTTGATGTCCTCCAGCACCAGGTAGCTCACCGGCACCAGGAGCAGGGTGATGAAGGTGGCGAAGAGGACGCCGTAGCCGAGGCTGATGGCCATGGGAATGAGGACCTGGGCCTGGGTGCTCTCGAGACGGAGCAGGGGGAAGAGTCCGGCAAATGTGGTGATGGAGGTCAGCAGGATGGGACGGAAACGGGCGGCGCCGGCGGTGCGCACGGCCTCGAACAGCGGGACTCCCTCGCGGACCTTGCGATTGATGAAATCCACGAGGACGAGGCTGTCGTTCACCACCACGCCGGAGAGGGCGAGCATGCCGAACTCGCTGAGCTTGCTCAGGGGCATGCCCTCGATGATGTGCCCGAGCACCGCGCCAATGAGGCCGAAGGGGATGACGAGCATGACCATGAGGGGCTGGGAATAGGAGCGGAAGGGGATGGCCAGCATGGCATAGATGCCGAAGACGATGAGCAGGATGCCGGCGAACTCGGCCTGTTGGGCCTCGCGCTCGTCGCGGGCCTCGCCCTCGAAGCTGTAGCTCATGCCGGGAAAATCGTGCATGAGTTCGCCGAGGAAGACGGAGAGATCCGCGCGGATGGCGTCGAGATCGGCGGCTTCCTTGTCGGCATCGGCGCGGATGTTGACGGCGCGGTTGCGGTCGATGCGCTGGATGCGGGGAAAACTTTTGCCCACCTCCACCTCGGCCACCGAGGAGAAGGGCACCTCGGTACCGTCCGGGGTGCGGATGCGCATGGTCTGCAGGGCGTCGAGGGATTTCCGGTCGGCCTCGGGGTAGCGGAGCATCACCCGGACCTCGTCGCGGCTGCGCTGCAGCCGTTGGATCTCCTCGCCGAAAAAGGCCTGCCGCACCTGGCGGGCCAGCGCGGACATGGTGAGCCCGAACTGCTCGGCCTCGGGCTTGACCCGGAGCTGGATCTCCTCGCGACTCTCGTCGAGACTGTCGGTGACGTCGAACAGCCCGCTGTAGGTCTCGAGTTTGGCCTTCACCCGGGCGGCGGCGTCGGTGAGGGATTCGGTGTCATTCCCGGTGAGTTGGACATCGATGGGATCCCCGCCGCGAAAGAGTTCGGCGCGGAATGTCAGCTCCTTGGCGCCCATGATCTCGCCGATGCGTTGGCGCCAGTCGTTGACCAGGGCCAGGTTGTCGAAGTGGATGCCGCGGGCGGTGCGCTCCTCGCGGGGCATGAGGTAGAAGACGACCTCGCCCAGGTGGGTCTGGCCCTGGCTGCTGCGGCCGCGCGAGGAGGAGACGCCCTGGCCTCCGATGGAGAGCATCACATCCTCCACCACCGAGGCGCCGTCGTCGGTGCGGTATTCCTCGCGGAGCTGATCCACGATGGCGGCGATGTGCTCGACGTGGGATTCGGTGACCTCGAAGGGCGTGCCCTCCTGCATGGTAATACGGCAGGTGACGCGGTCGCTTTCCACCGGAGGGAAGGGGATGCGCACAAGGCGCCCGCCGCCGATCCATCCCACAGTGATGGCGAGACCGCCCGCGAACAGGGACAGCACGAGGTAGCGCCAGCGCAGAGCGCGGTTTAGCAGGGGTTGGTAGGTGACGGCGACGGTTTTCTCAAGCCCCCGGGAAAAACGGCGCTGCACCCACATGAAGCCGCGGTAGGGAGCCGCCAGAATCCGGAAAAAGCGTTCGCCGCAGAAAAAGACGGCGACCTTTCGCACCGCTCCGCGCAGGGGATGGGACAGGTGGGCGGGCAGGATGAGCTTCGACTCGATGAGGGAGAAGGCCAGCGCGGCGATGACGACCACGGCGATCTGTCCCTGCCACTGGCCGCTGAATCCGGTGGCGAAGAACATGGGCACGAAGGCCAGCATGGTGGTGAGAACGCCGAAAATCACCGGCAGCGCCACCTCGCGGGCGCCCTCGACCGCCGAGGTCTCGGGATCGACCCCGCGCTGCTGCCAGGAGTAGATGTTCTCCCCGGTGACGATGGCGTCGTCGACGATGACGCCGAGCACGAGGATGAAGGCGAAAAGGCTGACGATGTTGATGGTGACGCCGAGGTGGGGCATCAGCGCCAGGGTGCCGAGAAAGGAGATGGGAATGCCCACCACCACCCAGAACGCGAGGCTGGGCCGGAGGAAGAGCGCCAGCAGCACGAAGACGAAGAGCATGCTTTTCCATCCCGAGTCGAGCAGGGTGTGGAGGCGGCCGCGCACGATCTGGGAGGAGTCCGACCAGTAGTCGATACCCACGTTGTAGCGCTCGAGGCGGGGGCCGCTCTCGCTCATGTAGGCTTTCACCTCGTCCGCGATGCGGATGGCGCTCTGGTTGCCCTCGCGGAAGACGGCGATGAGCACGCAGCGGCGTCCGTTGAAGCGGGCGATGAAGGGATTCTCGTCGAAACCGTCGGAGACGCGGGCCACATCGGCGAGGCTGAGGCGGCTGCCATCCTCGCGGCTGACGAGGGTGATGGCCTCGAACTCTTCCCGGGTGTAGGCGCGGCCTTTGGTGCGCAGGGCGATCTCGCCGGCGGCGGTCTGGAGGGTGCCGGCGGGCACGTCGATGGATGACGCCCGGAGGGCTTGGGAGACTTCCTCGAAACTGAGCCGGTGACGCTGCAGGGCGGCCTCGTCGATCTCGATGGTGATCTCGTAGGGCCGCACGCCCTGGAGTTCGGCGCCGGAGATGTTCGGCAGGCTGGTGATCTCGTCGCGCACCTGCTCGCCGAGCCTACGGAGGTCGGTCTCGCTCATGTCGCCGTAGAGCACGACGCTGATGACCCAGCGATCCGTCGACCCGAGCCGGACGGTGGTCTTTTCGGCGTCGCCGGGCGGGAAGTCGGGGATGGCATTGACGCGCGCCTCGATCTCGTCGAGCACGTCGCGGCGATCATAGGTTTCGTCGACCTCAATGTTGACGTTGCCGCCGGACTCGCTGGCGGTGGAGATCATCTCCTCGATGCCCTCGACATCGGAGATGGCCTCCTCGATGCGGATGACGATGGACTCCTCCACCTCTTCCGGCGTGGCGCCGCGGTAGGGGACGCTGATGGTGATCTGGTCGCTCTCGAACTCCGGGAAAACCTCCAGCGGGATGCGCCGCATCAGCAGGGTGACCGCGCCCGCCACGCAGATGGCGATCATGAGCAGGTTGGCGGCGACGCGGTTGCGGGCGAAAAACTCGAGCATCTTTCGATCCGGGGGCTTGGGGCGGAGGGAGCGGGGTGGGGAGGACGGCGTGGTCCGCGCTCTTTTTGCCAGTGTCCGCGACGAGTGACAATGCGCAAATGGGATCATCGCCGGGCCGCGCCGATTCACAGACTTTTCTTTGCCCGTTTCGGTGACTACATTGGCGGTTTCCGGCGCGCGCGATCCTCGCTTGTCGTCGGGTGAAACCGCATGCGCTGGGAGTCCGTCATCCGCTTGCCAGGTCCGGCAGCCATCGTCACCGCACTGCTGCTGTGGCGGC
>CAYTNL010000062.1:0-38401 GCA_964439145.1 uncultured Verrucomicrobiales bacterium | reverse complement strand
CGAAGTGTAGCGATCACCCATCGCTTCGATAGATGCTATGTATGAGACGCTTACGGAGTTCCTGTGCAGCCATCTCTGGAAGCCTAATTGCATTTCCGAGATTCCCAAATTTGGGTTAGCGATTCGATACACAATTGCCATTCCATTTGAATCACGCATCTCCAAGCCCGCATCAAGTAAACCCTCAAAAACTTTGCGATCAGTCAATTCAAACTCAATTTTCACCGCGCTCACGAAAAACGACTCTTCGTCAACCGCGCTCCTGAAAACTGATATATTTTCGACTTCATGTCTAAAAACAACCAAAAAACCAGCCGAAGTGCGCATCTTAATTTCACCCGGAACCACATAAATCCATCGAAAAAGAAAGATCTTCGTACTAGCAACTCTCCAAAAAATTAGCGCACTTGATACGACCATCAGGAAGAATGGAAAAACTCCGACGCTCCACATAAGGCAAGCGACCAACACTAAGCAAACTGACAGCACCATCAATACCAAGCCGCGAAACTCAGTTCCAACAGAGAAACGCCCATCACTCCCCAAAAAATCCAAATCTCCACTCATCTGACAATAACGTATTTACCTCCAATTTCCCCACCTACATCGACCTGCAAACTCAATGCAAAACCAGCCCTCAGCCCTCCATAGCAATCAATATCGGGTTCGGGGCTTTTAATCGAAACAGTCAAGCTACAACCGGCAGACAGCGGACCCAACTCCGCCCGAATAAACAAGCCTCCTCCGAAATCCAATCCATCTTCATCCGGGCAACAATCTTCATCTTGAACGATTGGCTTTCGATAAGTCCATGATCCTCCGGGCCTACCACCAAAACGGGCAAAGAATTTTACACTTCCCTCAATGATGAAATAGGTTTTAGACTCGCCTGTTTCGCGATCCGCACAGCGACCTCCCGTAACCTCCCACCCGCCGGAAGCGCATGCAACCACTCCAGGTGTCGCGGTAGGAAAGCAGCCTGTAACTGTGAGACTTTGACCAAATACAAAACTTATCCCCCTCGGTTCGACACTCGTCCCATTCTCATTCTGATTACTGTTTTGTCGACCGCGAGACCTTTGTCTACCAATGAAATCTATGTCGTTTACGTTATCATTCTCGATCACGGAGTATAAGTTGAAACCTCCTTCTTCACCAATTGAATCCCGACTGATCCAACGCCCCAACTCCGGAACATAAAACCTGAAACCAAAATTCTGATACCCTGTCTCCTCATCGGTGAACTGCCCGTGGAACAGGAAGCCCCAATCGAAGCCGCTTGAAGTTCGCGCCGCGTAATCCGGCGCCAGGATGAGCGGCACCCCAAAGGCGGAGTAGATATAGCGCTCTTGCACCGCCCCTGCGCTGTTGAGGATCGCGATCGGGTCGAAGTAATCCATCAGGCACCACAAGGTTTCGTCCAGCGCACCGTTGCCATCCGTGTCCCGGTCGCGGCGGATGAGGTCGTCTCTGTGACCGGTACGGGCGCCCCAGAAGTAGAGGTTCAGGGGATCGGTGGAAGCGTCTTTCCGCTCCTCGATGGGCTTCCACTGGTCGTTGTGATACTGGTGGATGACGGTGCCGTCGGCCAGCTCACGCGTCGTCCTCCGGAAGAGACCGTCGTAGGCGTTCCGCTGGATCAGGGCATTGGTGGATTCAACGCGGACCTCGACCAATTGGTCCCATACGTTCCAGACCAGCTTGCGCGGCGCACCGGTGAGGGCGTCGCCAGTGGGAATGCGAGTCATGTTCCCGTTCTTGTCGTAGGCGACGCCGGCGCTGCTGCCGTCGATGCTGACAAGTTGGTTGGATTGATTCGAACGCCGAGTTTGCTCGATCACCGAGGCGCCATCTTCGGCTTTGTCGTAGTCCAACCAATTCCCCTGCTCGTCGTAGCGCCACGCTTCTGCCTGGCCCGGGATTCCCCCGATCGCGGTGCGGTTTTCGTTCAGCGTCCCCCGGTCGGCAGTCTTCACCTGCCCAAGGGTGTCGTAGCGGTAGAACTGATCGAAAGCATTTTCCGCGGCGGGCGTGAGATCCTGCCGCCATTGACGCCGACTGGCTGCGTCGTAGCCGTAGGCGATGTCGGCGAGAACCGTGCCGCTGGTGCCGTTCTTCCAGGGCATGCGGATGGTCCGGTCGAAGCGGTCATAGCCGGTGAGATCATCGCCGGCATCTCCGGCGCCGGTGGCGCCGCTGGGCTTGAGGTAGCTCAGCTCGGCGTCGGGCGTGGGATAGGCTAGGGTGGCGATGCGCCCAAGCCCGCACCAGTCGTAGTCGACCAAGTTGTCGGTCTCGCCGTTGACCCTGAGACTTGCTACTCGATTGAATACATCGTCAAGGCTGCTCGCAGTGCCGTAGGCGAAATCCACCCGCGCCCCGCCCGGCGCGGTGACGCTGGTGCGGCGCAAGACATTGCCCGAGCCATTGGTATAGCCGTAGCCCACCTCCGGGGTGGCGCCATCGACCTCGCCGTCGTGCTCCTGCCGGTCGGTAATGAGCTGGTTGAAGGCGTCGTAGTCGAGTTTCACCTGGTTGATGACATTGCCCGCGCCGCCGTCCGGGTCGGAGTAGGTGGTGATGGTGTCACGCAAACCTCGATCGTTGTAGACAGTGGAAACCCGGCGCAATGTGCCGTCCACGCCCGATGCCACGGTGGTGGCGCTGTCGTCGAGGGGCTTGCCGAGCTGGTCGTAGGTGAAGGCCCGCACGCTGCCGTTGGGATCGGTACGCTGGGTGACGTCACCCTGTCGATTGTAGGTGAGGGATTCGGATTCCCCTGTGGGCCAGATTTTTCCGGAGACGAGGTCGTTTCGGGCGATGCCGCTGGTGGCCAGGGTGGTGCCGAAGAGCCATTCGGTGACCTGCTCGCCGGTGGCGGGATTCTCCAGGATGAGGTGGGGCATCTGCCCAGAGGCGTGCCAGCGGAAACTGGTGACGCGCTCGGCGTCGGTACCCAGCGCCTCGACAGCGCGAAGGGCCTGGCCCAGCTTGTCGCGGGTGGTCTGGGAGATGGCTCCATCGGGTCCGATGGTGCTGCCGGCCTGGCCGTCCGTACCGGGAATCACTCTAGTCGAAGAAGTCTGCACGAAATGTCAAAAATTTTCACCTGACCCCTGCGGAGCCTGATTTTCACCTGACCCCTGCGGAGCCTGACTCACCTGACCCCTGCGGAGCCTGACTTGAAAGAGAGCCAAAATTTTTACCTGACCCCAGCGGAGCCTCCTTTCAACTAGCATCTATCAAATGATAAACGCCTTAATCCGAAATCTATAGGCCGAGAGGTATATTTTGACAAAGTAGAACTAATCAATTTCCGTTTCTCATATGGGTTTCATACCAATGCCTTTGAAACTCGTAACGTTTTTTGACAAGCCCCTCGAGTTCGGATCGGCTCATCAATTCGATTTCGGACTGCAAATCCGTATCTATTCTAAAAGCGTCGAGTTCAAAGCAATATTCAACGACAAAATTTCTACTTCCCGCACCGCTTACCAAGCGATCAAGGCCACTAAGCCAAAAAACGGGAATCTTAACCCTTTCCGGGTTTCTGTTTTTTGACAGATTAAAAAGCCAGACATTAATACTACTTAAGTTGATCGATGAGAAAATCACTGAATCAACCTCTAAAACACCAACAATGTAATTATCTGACTTGGGATTTTCATCTAGAGAGATCTTCTCAACTGTAACGACTTTCCGCTTACCCTCTAACAACTTCCCAGCAAGCACTATCGGCAGCCCAGAACTAAAGCGCTCCTCAATATATTGCTTTCCACCTTCGTGCAATTGCTTCTCCGACGGAAATCTTGATACATCAATATCCTGCCCCGAGACCATCGGGGAACTGCACATGACAGCGAGCTGCATCAGCATGACTTCAACTTTCATAACTAAATCAATTTTGCAAAAAACCAAACTTCGCGCGCAAACCGTCGAACCCCCTCACTTCAACCCAAGTTAGGAATAGCCGGATTGTCAGGAATATTACGTATAATAGGTTGGCAGAATGGACCCAATCGCTTTGGACGAACTTGACCGCCTCTTCCTTCGAGATCACAAGTGGCATCGGGGCAATTGCAGGCATCATCTGAAAATTTTACACACGCACTATTCGCAAGCTTGTTTATTGCATCTTCCTGAGCATCTTGTATAGCCTTCCTCTTATTTACATTTGCCTTTGTTGAGTCACCAGTAACGCTACCACATTCGACCGCCGGATCATCCGAGCAAACACAAGGAGCGGAAAATCGCACAGAACACACCCAACCAACAATTAGATCAATCAGCCCCAGGTAATCCACAAGAAAAATTGGATTATTCCTCACAAATCTATAAAGATTTCCTCCATTTTCCTCCTCAATCGGATCCCTATTGGGCCAACGTCCCAACTCCGGCACATAATACCGGAAGCCGTAGTTCTGATACCCCGTCTCCGCATCCGTGAACTGCCCATGGAACAGGAAATCCCAACCGAAAGCACTTGAACTCCGCAGCGCGTAATCCGGCGCCAAAATCAGCGGCACCCCAAACGCGGAATACGCATACCGTTCCTGCACCGCCCCTGCGTTGTCCAAAATCGCGATGGGATCGAAGTAGTCCATCAGGCACCAGAGCGTCTCGTCGAGCGAACCGTTTCCGTCGGTGTCGCGGTCACGGCGGATGAGGTCATCGCGATGACCGGGACGGGCGCCCCAATAGTAGATGGCCAGGGGATCGGTCGAGGCGTCCTTTCGCTCCTCGATGGGCTTCCACTGGTCGTTGTAATACTGGTGGATCACGGTGCTGTCGGCCAGCGTGCGGGTGGTCCGCCGAAAGAGTCCGTCGTAGGCATTGGTCTGGAGCAGGGCGCCGCTGGACTCGACGCGGACCTCGACGAGTTGATCCCACGCATTCCACACCAGTTTTCTCGGCGCGCCGGTGAGGGCGTCGCCCGTGGGGATGCGGGTCATGTTGCCATTCCGGTCGTAGGCGACGCCTTCGTTGGTGCCGTCGATGGCAATGATTTGGTTGGAGACGTTGGAACGGCGGGTTTGATCGATGACCTCGGTGCCGTCTTCGGCTTTGTCGTAGTCCAACCAATTCCCCTGCTCATCGTATCGCCACGCCTCGGCTTCCTGCGGGATGCCTCCGATGGCGGTTTGATTGGAGTTCAGGGTTCCCCGGTTTCCGGTTTTGACCTGACCGAGAGCGTCGTAGGCGTAGGCACGGTCGAACTTTCCGTCTGAGGCGGGCGTGAGATCCTTGCGCCAGGTTCGTCGGCCGGCGCGGTCATAGCCGTAGCCGATGTCAGCCAAGACAGTGCCGCTGGTGCCGTTCTTCCAGGGCATGCGGATGGTCCGGTCAAAGCGGTCATAACCGGTGAGATCGTCCCCGGCGTCTCCGGTGCCGGTGGCGCCGCTGGGCTTGAGGTAGCTCAGCTCGGCGTCGGGCGTGGGATAGGCCAGGGTCGCGATGCGTCCGAAGCCGCACCAGTCGTAGTCGACCAGGTTGTCAGTCTCTCCGTTGACCTTCAACGAGGACGTTCGGTTGAAGACATCGTCGAGACTCCCGGCGGTGCCGTAGGCGAAGTCCACCTGGATCCCGCTTGGCGCGGTGACGCTGGTGCGGCGCAAGACATTGCCCGAGCCGTCGGTGGAACCGTAGCCCACCTCCGGGGTACTGCCATCGACTTCGCCGTCGTGTTCCTGGGCATCGACGATGAGCTGATTGAAGGCGCCGTACTCCTGCTTCACCTGATTGATGACATTGCCCGCGCCGCCGTCCGGGTCGGAGTAGGTGGTGATGGTGTCGGGCAGGCCACGATCGTTGTAGGCGGTGGAGACGCGCCGCAGGCTGCCGTCCACCCCCGAGGCCACGGTGGTGGCGCTGTCGTCGAGGGGCTTGCCGAGCTGGTCGTAGGTGAAGGCCCGCACGCTGCCGTTGGGATCGGTACGCTGGGTGACGTCACCCTGTCGATTGTAGGTGAGGGATTCGGATTCCCCTGTGGGCCAGATTTTTCCGGAGACGAGGTCGTTTCGGGCGATGCCGCTGGTGGCCAGGGTGGTGCCGAAGAGCCATTCGGTGACCTGCTCGCCGGTGGCGGGGTTTTCGAGGATGAGATGCGACATCTGCCCGGAGGCGTGCCAGCGGAAACGAGTGACGCGCTCAGCGTCGGTGCCGAGGGCCTCGATACTGCGCATGGCCTGGCCCAGCCTGTTGCGGGTAGTCTGGGAGATGGCCCCGTCGGGTCCAATCTCCGAGCCGGGCTGGCCGTCGGCGGCGTAGCGGGTCTCGGAAACCAAGATAATGTCCGACGGTACGGGCGGGAGGTCGGGGCGATCCAGAGCCGCGCCGCCGTTGGTGCCGTAGTTGCCGACATAGCGCTGGCGACCGATGGGATCGAACCAGGTGGCGAGGTAGGAGCGACGGGCCTTTGGTTGGGCGCTGTTGGCATCACCGAGGGCGCCTTTGCCGGTGGCGCCGGGCAGCCGTTCGCGACGAATGCCGAGGACGGCGTTGCCGCCGCGATCGAAGATGGTCTCGCCCTGCTCGACCACGACATCGTCGCTGACATCGTTGGCGGGCGCGCCGGCGGGAGGCGTGCCGGGGGAAACGCGGTAACGGACGATGGCCCGGTTGAGCGCGTCGTAATCGGTCTTGGTCGCCTGCCCCGACCCGGCTGCGGTTTGCTGGATCACGTTTCCATTCGGATCATACCACGTCCCGGACACCAGCGCATGGGTGAGATTGCCGTTGGCGGGATCGACGCCCCAGGTTTTCTGCTCGTAGGAACGCCGCCGCTTGTCGTAGGCGGTCTCCTCGCGCCCGATCCGGTGGGCGGCGCTGGTGTCGGTGTGGAACCGGGTGACGGCGGTGGGTTGATCGAGGTTGTCATAGTCGATCTCGGTCAGGAAGAGGCGGGTGCCGTCGTGGGCGGTGGTCTCCACCCGGCGGTCGCGGTAGTCGTAGGCGTGGTTGACCACGCGATCGTGGGTCGAGGTCCCATCGACGGGACGACGTTCCTCGGTGAGGTTGCCGTTGCCGCCGCCGGAGTCGCCGTCGTATTGGAGCAGCTCGACGGGCTCGAGGTTGTTGCCATCCAGCCCGCCGTTGCCGGGATCGGCGTCGGTGGCGCCGGTGGCGTCGGTGCCGATCCAGGTCTCGGTGGGCTGCTGGCGGGTGTCGTGGACGGTCCAGGCGATGGTGCCGTCGCGTCCGGTCACCCGGTTGCGGAGGTTCATGACATTGTAGCCATAGCCGGTGGCCCAGTAATGGTGGCCGACGAATCCGTTGCCCTCCAGCGGGATGTCGAAATAGGCGCGGTCCTCGAGGTCGCGTCCCCACAGATCGCGCTCGGTGTGGGTCCAGCGCGTCCAGAGGGAACGGTCGGGCAGACCGGTGACGGGATCGATCGCGCCGAGCGAGCCCAGGGAAAGCGGGCCGCAGGGGCAGGCATTTCCGGTCTGATGAAGCGGGCGAGACGCCCGCGCTCCCAGTGAGCTCGCAGTGTTGACCTGAATGCGGTCGAGGGGGCGATCGAGCTGATCGCGCCGCTCGATGGCGACCGGCCCCACCAGGTGCCAGCTCGCCTCCGCGGTACCGTAGCCGGTGCCGTAGCCGGTGACGTAGCCGGCGGCGCTCCAGGTCTGGTGCCGGCTGTCGAGGTGGAGGGTGTAGCGCACCCGCCTCAGGAACCGGGCCCGGACGTCGGCCGGTTCACACGGGGCCACGGCGGCGCCGTCCACCAGGGCGGTGTGCTCGGGCTCGATGACGCGGACGGTGCGTCCCTGGCCATCGACCTCGAAATCGGTAACCAGGTGACTGCCGCCGAAACTCGGCGCCGTCCAGCCCGCCGGCGGATCGTCGAGCTGCTCGGGATCGGCATCGTCGATGCGGCGAATCTCGGCCCCGGTCACCTCATCGTAGTAATGGCGGGTGATGACGCCGCGGGCATCCATTTCCCAAAGGAGAAAGCCATTCTCATCGTAGACCGACTCGGTCTCCTCGTCCTCGCCGGTGCCGTGATCGGCGGTGGAGACGACCGGGAGCGTGGTGATGAGCGTCTCGACCTGGAACGTGGGCGCACTGAGACTATCGTCGTGCCAGGTGCGGGCGTAGGCGGTTTTGGCCGCGTCGTTGTCCGAGCTGCCGGCCACCGGATACTCGAAGCGCTCCCTGATCGGATGAATGCTGACGCCGCCCACGGTGCGGGTGTCGTAGGTCAGCTTGCGCAGCGTTTCGATGGTGCCGCCGGTGCCTTCCTGCACGCTGGCGGACTTGAGGTAGCCTTTGACCTCGCCATTGGGAAAGTCGTCGTCGGTGTAGTAGTCGTTGCGCTCGATGAGTCCGGCATCGGTCTTGAGGGTCACCGTGAGCGTGCCGGAGGCGGTCGCCGGTTCGGACACGCTCTGCACGGCGGCGGAGGTGGCGTGCCGGATCCGATGGTAGTCGGCGTCATACTCGAAGTAGTCGTACCATTTCTTCGGGTTGGCGCCGGCTTCCTCGAGGATGCTCAGCAGGGTGGCGCCTCCCCGGTTGGTGTAGACGGTGCGCTTGCTCTGGTCCGGGAGCGTCTCGATGGCCCGGCGGTACCAGGTGTTGACGTCGGCGAAGCCGGGATCGGTGGTGTTGGTCATCCAGGCGAAGCCATAGGTCGCCTCGCCCCCGCGCACCGTCTCGGACACGACACGACCGGTGCCCGATCCGTCCGCCTGTCCGTCGTAGGTGAAGGCGTGGCGGGCGTAGGGTTCGAGCACCTCGTCGGACGCCGTGGCCGGGTCGATGCCGGCCGCCCGCGCGGCGGCCACGCCCTCGGCGTCGAGGCGCAGGCGGATCCCGTATTTCCAGGTACCGGTGGTCGTCTCGGTGAAATAGCGCAACCATTCCTCCCGGTCAGTGCGCCACGCGCCGTCTTCGCCGCGTTCCTCGACGACGGCGTCGCGCAGGGTGCGAAGGGGACCGTGCGCGGACCCGAGTCCGTAGAAATCGTAGCGGGCGCGGCGAATCGACCGCCCATCGACCACCAGGGTGACCGTTTCCAGGAGACCGAGCCGTTCCAGATCGTCGTAGTAGGTGTAGGCAAACTCCGCGGTGCGCCCCTCCGCATCCGACCAAGTGAGAGAGGCCAGCTCGTCGTCGATGTTGTAGGTCAGGGTGGCCCGGGCGCCCCCGGCGTTTTCGATGGCCTTGAGGCGGCCCCGGATGGACTGGCTCAGGCCCGGGTCGTTGTCGTGAAAGATCGTGCGCCGGCCGTCCGGGGTGGTGAGGGTGTATTCCCGGGCGGCGGTGTCATGGGTGAGGACGTCGCGGGAGCCGAAGCGCGGTTTCCAGCCGCCGGTGCCGTCCTCCTTGAACCACTTCGACGACAGGGTGCCGAAGATAACGCTGACCGTGGCGTCTCCGGTTCCCTCCTCGGTCCCGAACGTCAGGTAGGGGAGGTCACTGAGAAACCAATGATGCCCCATTTCCGAAGGTTGCGTGCCCCCCCCCGAGAATATTCGCGTAGGAGCGAGCGTGGGACCAGGAGAAGCCGAGGCCGGACCAGGCGATGTCGGTGGAGCGGAGGACGATCTGGCCGTTGCCGTAGGCGATGGGTTCTTCCGACTGGCATTCCGGATCGCACTCGTCGCAACCTGTTGGTGGCGGCTGCTCGGGTTTCCTCTCGCTGGAAAAAGCTTCGTTGGGCATGGCGTCGGAACGGGTAAGATTGCGGACAGCTCGACGGTCAGTGTCCGGTTTACGAAATCGACGAAGCGCTCGTCAAACATTTTTTCGAGAAAAATCACTAAATCGCATCGGAAGTTGATTCCCTCAGCTATTCTCCTTTGACTATCCTGTCTCGGTGACAGTCTCGCCGCCACGTCTTCTCTCTCTCTCTATTTCCTGCGCGAAATTCTCCGCTATTTGTGACAGTCTCGCACAACGCCCCAACAATGAAGCTTTCTCTTGGCCGCCTACCCGCCTATGTGATCAATCTGGACCGGTCGCGGGATCGGTGGATACGATTCGCGCGGGACTTCCGCTCATTTTTTCCCAATCAGGCACTGCGGCGGATTTCAGGCGTGGACGGGCGGGAGTATCTCGATCCCGGCGACACCGCCAACCATGGCTGGAAGGCTGATGTATTGAAACGGCTGCGCCGTGAGGGAGTCGTAAGCAAACGAGACAAGAATCTGCTCGATCCGGTGCGCACGGCGCTCTGCCTCAGCCATCAGCGCGCGTTGCGAACTTTTCTGGATGAGATGGAAAAGAGTCACTCTGGTGATGATGGAAACCCGGCCTCCCCGGAACCATGGGGCTTGATATTCGAGGACGACGCCCGGCCCGGCGAGGCTTTGGCTTCCCACACCGACGACCGGATCGAGGTGTGTGTGCCGGACGATTCCGAGGCGCTGTTTCTCCACGACCGGGTCTGGAAGCGCGGAGCCTCGCCGCGCCACCACTCGCCCGAGGCGGAGAGCTGGCGTGTCGTGCGCGGCGGCATTGGACTGGAGGCCTATGCGGTGAACCGCTCGGGAGCGCGCAAGATGCTCGATGCGTTTCGGCCGGTGCTGGAGGAATGTGATATCCAACTGATGACCTTCATGGAAGGGTTCGCCGACCTGGAACAAAAAGCGATGATACATCAAGACCTCGCGGCGGATGGACATGTCGCCTTTCCCGAGATCCGGGCCTACGCCCCCGTTCGCCCGCTCTTCCAAACCGATCACTGGCTGCCATCGGTGAAGTTCGAGACGATGGACGAGGCGCGACCGTCAAACTCGGTATGAGAGGGAATCATTTCTCCCATGCGTGACCTCCGCACGCGCACGCGCGCCCCTTGCAGTCGGGCGGCGGTGCCGCCATGGTGGGGCATGAAATCGCTTCTCATCACTCTGTCACACGCGGCGCTGGGAGCGGTCGCCCTGCTGGGGATCGGCTGCGCGGGCGCGAAATTCGAAAAAGACTGGCAGGCGGCGGTGACCGCGCACCAGACCGGCGGCGGCGCCAAGGACCCGGTGGCGGGGCCCTGGACCGGGACCTGGCTCAGTCACGTGAACGCCCACACCGGCGATCTCCGCTGCCTGGTGACTCCGGCCGAGGGTCTCTATGATGGCGAGGGGAAACCCTATGAGTTTCGGTATCACGCCACCTGGGGGAAATTTTTCCAGGGGGGCTTCGCGACCACCTTCGGCGTGAAACCCGACGGCAAACGCGGCCTGCTCGTGAAGGGCACCAAGGATCTCGGCCTGTTCGGCGATTTCGATCACGAGGGCTGGGTGAAGGGCGACACTTTCGAGGCGACCTACGCCTCGGAGATGGGCGATCACGGGGTGTTCGAGATGAAGCGCCCGGAATGACGCTCCTCGAGGCGCCGCGTGGTCATTCCGTGTACTTCGGCGGGCTGCCCGGATTCGGCGCGTAGGTGGAGCCTCGCGGTTTCAGACTCACGGAGAAACCCGCTTCGCCGAGGGCCGTCATCACCCGGGCCCCGAGTTCATCGAGATCGCTTTCCCGCGTCAACGCGGGGCGGGCGGTGTCATGGATGAGGGCGGCAATGTCGACCGGCCCCTCCCCGGGACCGGCGCGGAGTTTCGCGGGTATCTCCGGTCGCTCGGGCGGCGCGGGCGCCACCGGCTCGGGTCCCAGTTCGATGCGGGACTCCGGTGGCACGCCCTCCTGGATCTGGCGATTCAGCCGCGTCACCCGCTGATTGTAGTCCCCGACCGCGGCGCGGTATTTCAGCAACTCGGCGTTGTAGGCGTCGACCGCCTGATTGAAGGCGAGGCGTTTCTTTTCAAACTCGTCCACCGCCTGGTTGTAGTCGGCGATGAAGGTCTCGGCGTCCTCCTTTCCCCTCTCCAGCAGATGCAGATAGCCGGCCAGCGCAGCGCCGGGCTTGTCCGGTTGGTCGAGGTGCATGAAGTAGTAGAACAGCAGCATGGCGGAGCGGTAGTCATCGACGGTGCCCCTCCAGTCGGCGCTCTTCATTTCGAGGAAATCGGCGGGATGAATGAGGGAGAGGGTGGCACCGGGATCGATTCCATACTGGGTTCGCAGGGTCTCCCGGATTCCCTCGCGGGCGTTTCGGAACTCGAAGCGTCCGTTCTGGTAGGGCATGGCGGCAATGTATTCCGCGAGCCCCTCACTGAACCATACCGGGGTGAGCGCCAGCCAATCGTGCATGACCTGGTGGGCGATCTCGTGGATGAGCGTGCTGGTGTCGCTGGTGCGGCGGAGGGTGATCTGGCTGCCGCTGCGTCCCGTCTCCAGCGATGAAAAGGGCACCAACACCTCCTGGCGAAGGGGCAGATAGACCCCGGCCACGGTGGTACGCGGCATGCCGACACCGGTCGCGGGACCGGAATCGGGCATGACCGAGGCGATCTCGCGATCAAAGGTCTCCCGACTCACGAACAGGGTGCGGAATCGCGCGGCGCCCTCGGCCGGCTTGGGATGAATCCCCAGCGGCAGGGAATCGATGGCGTGGAAAGTGCCCTCAAATACGCGGGCCGCCTCGGCGATGAAACTTTTCGACACCCCCTGCTCGGTGCCGAACTCGAAGTGCGGCGTCAGGAAATTTCTCGGTCCGCCCTCGACATCGATGTTGGGATCGATCTTCGTCTCCTCGGGCATCGGCCTCACCGCCAGGGTTCTGCCCGTGGCCCGCATCTCGCGGAGATAGGCGAGGTCGTCCTCGCTGAGCAGATCCAACGCCACCGACACCTCCCGTCCGCCTGTCAGCCGGAGGACGGCGGCATCATCATCCGCCCTCAGCAAGGAAGCCTCAAGGGTGCGCCCGTCCCGGCTCGTCCAGACACGCGTCTCCCGATGCTGTGCCCGCGAGGTTTCCGGACTCATCCAGGCGAGGAGAACCGAACAGATCAGTATCCGGGGAAGGCGGTGAATCATCACCGGCAGCTAATCAAAACTCTCCGCCCAGGTCCAGCAAGATCGCGCCCCTCCGCACAGACGGCGGCCAAAGCGCGCGCTGGCAATCCCCGGGGAATCTGCTTCACTGCCCGCGATGTTTCGACTCCCCATTGCCGTGCCTCGCCGCCCACGCCCGCCGCTCATGCTGGCGTTTGCCTTGTGTGTCGCGGTGGCGTCGACGCGATCCGCCGAGGAGGATGAGGCCGAGACGGCAGCCCCCGAGCGGCCAAATTTTGTCCTCATCATCGCCGACGACATGGCCTGGGATGACTGCTCGCCCTATGGCCATCCCAGCATCAGGACCCCCAACCTGCGGAAACTGGCCGAGGGAGGGATGCGCTTTGACAACGCCTTCCTCACCATCAGTTCCTGCTCGCCGAGCCGCGCCAGCATCATCACCGGCCGCTATCCCCACCGCACCGGCGCGGAGGAACTCCACTGGCCGGTCCCCGCGGATCAGGTGACTTTTGTCGAAAAACTCAAGGCCTCTGGCTACTGGACCGGCGCGGCCGGTAAATGGCATCTCGGCGAGGCGCTGCGGGAGCGCTTCGACGAGGTGCGCGAGGTCGACACCTCAGGATTCCAACTGCCCGCAGGCAAGGCCGGCGAGGCGGGGAAATTCGTCGAATCGCTGGAGGGCGAGGCCCAGAGCGGCTGCGCGGACTGGGTACCCATGCTGGAGGAGCGTCCTCGGGATCAGCCGTTCTTTTTCTGGCTGGCGGCGCTGGACCCGCATCGCGACTACTCCGACGACATCATCAATGAGTCCCATCAGCCCGACGACATCCGGCTGCCTCCCTATCATCCCGACACTCCCGAGGTGCGCGCCGACTACGCTCGCTACTACGACGAGATCGCGAGGCTCGACAAGTATGTGGGACGGGTGATGGAAACCCTGCAAGCCCAGGACGTGGCCGACGAGACGCTGGTGTTGTTCATCAGTGACAATGGCCGTCCCTTTCCCCGAGACAAGACGACACTCTACGACAGCGGCATCAAGACCCCGTGGATCGTTCACTGGCCCGCAAAAGTGAAACCGGGCTCCACCTGCCGACGCCTGGTGAGTACCATCGACATCGCGCCGACTTTCCTGGAACTGGCGGGCGTCACGGATAGGGGCGACACCTTCGAGGGGCGCGACTTTTCCCCGCTGCTGACTCGACCCGAAGAGGCGATCCGGGAGTTCGTCTACGCGGAGAAAAACTGGCACGATTTCGAGGATCATGCCCGGGCGGTGCGCAACGAGCGCTACAAATACATCCACAACGCCTACGAGGACCTGCCGCTGACGCCATCCGCCGACTCGGCCCGCAGCCCCACTCACGAGGCCCTCAAAACGCTCCGAGACGCCGGCAAACTCCGCCCCCACCAGAGCCTCCCCTTCACCGCGCCGCGCCCCAAAGAGGAACTCTACGATACCATCGACGATCCCCACGAATTGAGAAATCTGGCCGAAGATCCCCGTCACGCCATCGTGCTGGAGACCCTGCGCGACGCCTTCCGCGCCTGGGAAAAACGCACCGGTGACGCCGCTCCCGACCTGCGGACCGCCGACGAATTTGATCGCGAGACCGGCATTCCCACCGCGGCTCGGATACGGCCCCGTTGGGATCGCCGCCGCATGGTCGATGCGGGACTCGCCGCCCCGTGAGCCCTCCCGTGACACCGGGACAGTAGCCCGGTCCGGACCGCCTTTTTCCGGTCGCAAAAGACGCGTCATGGCCTAGGTTGCCCCTCCCCGATTCCTGATACTTCCAAGTTTTCCGAAATATTTTCCGTCGTCATGCTCAAGTGGATCCTGAAACTCATCGTTGGCTCGAAGAACCAGCGCGAAATCAAAAAGATTCTGCCGGTCGTTGCCCGCATCAACGAGCTGGAGCAGGCGCTGCAGGGGGGCGACGAATCCGTGCTGCGGGAAAAGACGGCCGCCTGGCAGGCCCATCTCGCTCGTTACCACGAGGACATCGAGCTCTACAATCGTCGCAGACTGGCGGCGCGGGAGACCGAGGAAAAGCGCGCCCTGCTCCAGCGCTGGATGGATCGCTTCACCTCCCTCGCCGGGGAATGCCCCGCATTGAAGAGCTTTCCCGACGATCTCGAAAAGATCTCCGACGACGATCTCGATGATCGCATCCTTGAGGCGCAGGAGCTTTTCGCGGAAGTGAAGGAGGACTTCCCCGCCTGTCGCAAAGCCTATCTGGAAGAGATCCTGCCCGAGGCCTTCGCCGTGGTCAAAAACGCCGCCCGCCGCCTCTGCGGCCAGACTTGGGATGTGTGCGATCACCCGGTGACCTGGGAGATGGTGCATTTCGACGTCCAGCTCATCGGCGGGATAGGCCTGCACCGCGGCATGATCGCCGAGATGGCGACCGGGGAAGGGAAAACGCTCGTGGCCACCCTTCCCACCTTCCTCAACGCCCTTACCGGACTGGGTGTCCATGTGGTGACGGTGAACGACTACCTCGCCCGACGCGACTCGGAGTGGATGGGCTACCTGTTCAAATACCTCGGCCTCACCATCGGCTGCATCCAGAATGGCCAGCACGGACAAAGCCGCCGTGATCAGTACGAGAAAGACATCACCTACGGCACCGCGAGCGAATTCGGATTCGATTACCTCCGCGACAACGGCATGGCCCAGCGCAAGGGCGAGCAGGTGCAGCGCGGCCATTATTATTCGCTGATCGACGAGGTGGACTCCATCCTCATCGACGAGGCCCGCACACCGCTCATCATCAGCGGCCCCGTCGTGGCCCGCCGCGAGCAGCAGTATGACACCTACAAACCCAAGATCGACCAGCTCGCGCGCAAACAGACCCAGCTGTGCAACCAGTTGGCCACCGACGCGCGCAAACTGCTGGACGAGGGCAACACCGTCGAAGCCGGCGAGGCCTTCTTCAAAATCAAACTCGGCCAACCCCGCAACCGGGCTCTGATGCGGGCGATGGAGGATCCCGAGGTGCGCCGCCTCATCGACAAGACCGAGTTGGAATTCTACAAGGATCCGCAGAAGACCGCGCTCTTCGCGCTGAAGGAGGAGCTTTTCTTCACGCTCGACGAGAAACAGCACGAAGCCGAGCTGACCGAACAGGGACGGGAATTTCTCGATCCGAACAATCCCGACGGATTCGTGTTGCCCGATCTCGCGTCGGCATTCTCCGAAATCGATGGCGACGGCAGTCTCTCCGACGAGAAGAAAGCCGCCAGGAAACAGGAGCTTCAGACCAACATGAACAACCAGGCGGAGAAGATGCACACCATCTCCCAGCTCCTCCGCGCCTACTGCCTCTACGAGCGCGATGTGCATTACGTGGTCGAGGACAACCGCGTGATGATCGTCGACGAGAACACCGGGCGGAAAATGCCCGGCCGTCGCTGGTCCGACGGTCTGCACCAGGCCGTGGAGGCCAAGGAAGGCGTCAAGATCGAGGGCGAAAACCAGACCTACGCCACTATCACCATCCAGAACTACTTCCGTCTCTACGAAAAGCTTGGCGGCATGACCGGCACCGCCGAAACGGAGGCCGCAGAATTCCACGACATCTACAAACTGGAGGTCCTCGAGATCCCGACCAACCGGCCGGTGCAGCGCATCGATCACAATGACAAGATCTTCAAAACCCGCCGCGAAAAATACAAGGCGGTGATCGATCTCATCAAGGAAACGCACGCCAAAGGCCAGCCCATCCTGCTGGGAACCGCCAGCGTCGAGTCCTCGGAAACCCTCGCGCGCATGCTGAAGCGGGACAAGATCCCCCACAATGTCCTCAACGCGAAATTCCACATGCAGGAGGCGGAAATCGTCTCCCGCGCCGGACTCAAGGGAGCCGTCACCGTGGCCACCAACATGGCCGGCCGCGGCACCGATATCAAACTGGGCGAGGGCGTCGCCGATCTCGGCGGCCTCTTCGTCATCGGCACCGAGCGCCACCAGAGCCGACGCATCGACCGCCAGTTGCGCGGACGTTGCGCCCGCCAGGGCGACCCCGGCATGTCCGTCTTCTATGTCAGCTTCGAGGACGAGCTGATGATGAAATTCGGCGCCTCGGAGCGCATGACCAAGATGATGGACCGATTCGGCCTGGAGGAGGGGCAGGAGCTCGAGCACCCGTGGCTCAACAAGTCCGTCGAAAACGCGCAGAAGAAAGTCGAGCAACGCAACTACGTCTCCCGCAAGCACATCCTCGAATATGACGATGTGATGAACAACCAGCGGACGGTCATCTATGGCTACCGCAACGAAGTACTCGACACCGAGGATCCCCACGCGCTCATCGTGGATGTCATCGAGGATTCCGTGCCCGCCAAGGTCTCCGAATTCCTCAATGCCGAAACCGGGGAGCCCGATGTCGGCGCCCTGCTGCATTGGGTGAACACCACCTTCCCGGTCGGTCTCACCGCCGAGGAGGCGAAGTTCGACACCCGTGACCTGGAAGGCAATATCGAGTTCCTGGTCGAGCGCGTCAAAGCCGCCTACGAACTCAAATCCGCCCACGAAAACCCCGATATTCTGGAGGATCTGGAGCGCTTCGTGATCCTCAATTCCATCGACCGACTCTGGCAGGAGCACCTCTACGAGATGGACGGTCTCCGCGAGTCCATCGGCAACTACCGCTATGCCCAGAAGGATCCGCTGGTCGAATACAAGCACGCCGCCTACGAACTTTTTCTCGGCCTCATGGACCGAATCAAGGGCGAGGTGCTCAACGCCCTGTTCCGCACCACCACCCGCCCGGAGGACTACGGTAGCTTCCTCAAGAACCTGCCCCAGCGGCTCAGCCGCCCCGATGTGCTGGGCGCCATGGATGACACCCCCTCCCCCGGCGCGTCCCCGGCCGAGGAAGCCCCGCGCATCCAACTGCCCACCGCCCCCATCAAGCGCGAGATGCCCAAAGTGGGGCGCAACGATCCCTGCCCCTGCGGCTCGGGTAAAAAATACAAGCAGTGCTGCGGCAAGCAATGATCCAAGCCCGCCACCCGGACACCCGATGCTACCCATCCTGCTGGCTCTCATCATCTTCTTCACCGACTTCATCGTCGCCGTGGTCGTGTTCAACCAACTGACTCGCCGGGGAAACGCCATGGCCCTGCCCATCGCGGGCTTCATCATCCTCGCCGGCATCGTCAGCGCGGTGATGGTGTGGATGTATCTGCCCATGGCCCTGGAAGCCCGTTGAGCCGGGGCACCCCGCCATGCACACGCCGACCCTCATCGCGAAAAAGCGGGACGGCGGCGCGTTGTCCGAGAGCGAAATCCGCGACCTGATCACCGCCTTCACCACCGGTGAACTTCCCGACTACCAGATGTCGGCCCTGGCCATGGCGATCTATTTTCGTGGCATGTCGCCTGACGAGACATCCTCGCTCACGCGCGCCATGCTCGAGTCCGGCGAGGTGTTTTCCTGGCCGGTAGAGCATCCCCCCATCGTGGACAAGCACAGCACCGGGGGCGTCGGCGACAAGGTCTCCCTCATCCTCGCGCCCCTGCTCGCCTGCGATGAGGTCTGGGTACCCATGATCTCGGGACGCGGACTCGGGATCACCGGCGGCACGCTTGACAAGTTGGAGGCGATCCCCGGATTCGACGTCAACGTCAGTCGAGCCCGGGCCCTTGACCAGCTGGAGAAAATCGGCGTCGTCATGATGGGCCAGACCGCGGACATCTGCCCGGCCGACAAAAAACTCTACGCCTTGCGTGATGTCACCGGCACTGTCCCGAGCATCCCCCTCATCGTGGCGTCCATCATGTCCAAGAAACTCGCCGAATCACTCGACCGGCTGGTGCTGGATGTGAAGCACGGCACCGGCGCCTTCATGAAAAATGAGGATGACGCCCGCGCGCTGGCCGACGCCATGCGCGTGGTGGGCGAGGCCATGGGCGTCGAAGTCGCCACCGTGCTCAACCCCATGGATCAACCTCTGGGACGCTCCGTGGGCAACGCCCTCGAGGTCGCCGAAGCCATCACCACCCTGCGCGGCCATGGCCCCGCCGACTTGGTCGAGATCACTCTCGATCTCGCCTCCCGCGTCAGCGTCGCTCCACGGGATACCCTCGCGGACTGGCTCACTGATGGTCGGGCGTGGGAAAAGTTCGTCGCTCTCGTGGAAGCGCAGGGCGGCGACGCGCGCACGCTGGAGGACTACGCCCGAGTCCATCCCGCCCCGGTCTCACGGCCGGTCTTAGCGGAACGCGACGGCGTGGTGTCCCGGCTCGACGCCGCCGTCGTTGGCCAGGCCAGCCTTGAACTCGGCGCCGGACGAGCCAAAGCAGCCGACTCCATCGATTTCTCCGTCGGCTTCAGCGATCTCGCGAAACTCGGCGAACGGGTCTCCGCCGATCAACCCGTGGCGATCATTCATGCCCGCCGGGAAGACGATGCCGAGCGCGCCGAGAGACAACTGCGCGAGGGCTTGACGATTCTTTGAGAGCTAATCAACCTGATCAAGCGCGATTTTTCCCGATGATCAACTCCCGAGCCATCCTCACCAGCCCGCTCATCGGCCTCGCCTTGTGTGGCTGCGATCAGGCGGCGGAACCGCCGGTGGTCTACTCCGCCGAGCCCACCGTGGAAGGGCTCATCGAGACCGTGCTCAGCAGCGACAGCAATTTCCGCGATGTGTCCTTCGCCTCACTCATCGAGACCTCCAGCGGCCAAAAAGTGATCCCCCTGGCCCCGGATGCCAGTGTCGACGCCGAGATCGTCTCCGGCATTCGGGAGGCGATGGCGTGGACGCTGGATAAGATGAACCGCCCCAACAGTCCGGTCCGGCAAGAGCGCCGCATCAACGAGTGCAGCGCCCACTTCGAGGCGGCGCTTCTGGAGTCCATCGACGCCCAGCCATCGCTGGCCTGCGAGCTACCCCGCACCGCCGAGGGCAACCTCCAGCGAGCTGGCTATCCCGATCTCAAGATCACCCACACCGCCTCCGGTCGGGTCGCCTACCTCGATCCCAAACTTGTCGAAGTCGGCTCACTCAATTCCAGCCTGCGGACCTTCTACTTCACACCAAAGGCCGAGACCGGCAAAGTGCTGCACGATGCCCATCACCTGCTCGTCGGGATTGAACACGACGGCAACACCGGCGAGTGGAAATTTCTCCGCTGGCACCTCGTCGACCTCTCCGGTTTCAAGGTTCGCCTCAAGGCCGAATTCCAGGCCGACAACCGCGACATCTATCGGCCGGAACTGATCCTTGAATCCGGCGAATCCAGCTCCCCGGAAGGTGGTACCGAGTGAGCCGTAACCCGCAAATCAAGGGGCATTCTCTTCGAGAATGACCTGACCCGACAGGACCGGCGCGGTGCGCAGGGTTGTCGCGGGCTCGGCGGTGTCGTCGGGAAGTTGACCGAGCAGAAAATAGCCCGCGCCTATCTGCCGACTCGGTACCACCATCCCCTGGTATGACACCCGACGTTGAAAGGGACGCGACGAATCGGGATTGGTATCCAGTAGTAGGAATGCGCCACGCATCAGGCCCGTGCGGCGATTGAGAAAGAAGTTCGTGCGAGCCGGGTTGTCGACATCGCCGTCAGTCGGGGTAAGCCCGCGCGGGCCCGCGGACAGCTGGAAGACCACTCCGGGGTCCATCTCCGCGTCGTCGATGCCACCCTCGAAGAATTGGAGGCGCACATTGTCGGCTGTATCCGGGAGTCCCACAGGGATATCGCCCCGAGCTGGAGAAAGCCAGCGTTCCCCGACCACAACCTGGCGCACGGGATCCGGAAAGCCGAAGCCATCGCGATAGTTTCGCAGCCGTGGGTTGGCCTGCGGCGACTTCACCCAATCCCATGTGCCGTCCACGGTGTTGTCATCAAAGTCCCCGTCATTCCCGGGATCAGACTGAATGGCGCCGACTCCGAGGACGGACCCGGTATTCCCGTAGAGTATTCTGAACAGGTGGTACTGCCCCTCCGGCCCGAGCGTTCCCGCGAAGCTCATCGGAGTCCCGTCCCCCATGCGTCCCACCCACCGTGCCACGCCGGACCGCAGTACCGTCAGCCCCGCGAACCCGTTCCCTTGCGGAACGTCGGGATCTCCCGCCAGCCCCTGCGCCGGATCGAGGTCCAGCAGGTTGGTGTAGTAGCCCTCGTAGCCCTCCGGGCGATTGCGGCTCGGGTGCCAACCATGGTGGTAACCGGACGCCTCAGCTTCGACGGTTCCCTCGCGAAC
Organism: uncultured Verrucomicrobiales bacterium; assembly: GCA_964439145.1. GTDB lineage: Bacteria > Verrucomicrobiota > Verrucomicrobiia > Verrucomicrobiales > DEV007 > JAEUHH01. The sequence goes on along the minus strand of CAYTNL010000062.1, from coordinate 17,336 downwards.
AGATCCCGAAAAACTCTCGGCGTCGAGGTCGAATGTCAGCCGCACGTCCTTCGGGGGCATCCCGCGCCGATTGATCTGAATCTCGGCAACGGGATCCACGGGGACTCCGGACGCCATGTCCGTTTTCAGGTAACTCCGAAAGCCATACCCGCGACGACCGAGGATGAGGCGACCAGTTAGCAGTCCGTTGCGAGCAGTTCTCAGCACCAGCCGCCCGCCGAGCGATTCGTTAAGATCCGCATCGCGATCAACCAGCCCCTGGAAATTCCCGATCACTGCGTCGGGCAGGGCCGCCACCTCCAGCGGGACCGTGATCGGGCCGCTGATACCCGTCACATTTCGCACCCAGACCCGCATCGCAAACGAACCGGGCCTGATGAACCGACCGGTGACCAGTCCGGTGGACGGATCGTAGCGAAGCCCGGGAGGCAGCCCCCTGATGATGTAGCGCAGGGGATCACCACTGGCCTCCACCTGGAGCACGAATTCCTTCCCCACGATCAGGTCATCCTGATCATCGATTCCGATCAGCGGCGTCTCCGGCAGCAAACCGGCAAAATCGGCACCTCCCCCGAGCCCCAAAGTGATCGCTCCGAGCACGTAGGAGCCTCCGTCCCGAGGCAGCGCGAATCCCATGTCACCGATCAGGTCTCCCTGGTCGTCGGTGCGGTAGGAGACGAAAGTTTCTCCTGTCCGAATGACACCACCGGGGGATCGGCCCGGAATGACGAAGAAATTGAGCGCCTGTCCCTCCGCCACCCCCAACGCCTCGTAATCGATGGGGCCCACCAGTTCGGCGAAGCCCGCGTCGGGGGCAAAGGGGTCAGCCGAGGTTACTGGGAAGACCGACACGATGACATCGTCTCCCCCACCCATGGCGACTCCGGGTGAGAGCACCGTTCCCATACTGTCGGAGGGAGAGGTGAAACCGTCACCGGCCACATCCACCACCAGCACCCCCAGGGAATTGCCCGGCAGCGGCACCGAGCCCAGCTGGAACTCGAAGGTCACGGTGGCGCGGGCGACAGGAAGGCTCCCGATGAGGAGCAGCGCCGACGCCAGAAGGGAATGCGAAACGATGCGACTGCCGTGGGAGTTCATGACTTCGGAGTTCCGGAGAATTCTGGTCAGTGCTGGTTCAGGCGAATTCAATACCGAGGCGTGTTCACCCAGATCACCGGAGTTCCTCCCGCCGTTGGTGCCTTGCGGATCATGAGCCCTACCCCGGCATCGATCTCCACATTGTCGGAAGCCGGGTAACCGCTTTCGTCGCGGACCCACTGGCCTCCGGCGCGGAAGTAGACTGCCGCGGCCTGCCGATTCACCGCGGCCAACGTGTTGTCGAAGACGTGAAGTTCGTCAGCCCGGTCACCGGGATCGGTGGAAGCGCTCTCCACGAACACCGGCGGCTCGAGGTCGAGGTCGGCCAGCTTTACCGGAACCGGCCGGGCCGATCCGAGGTGATGATCGCGTGCCCGCAGCGCGTCCGTCGCCAGCACGTAGGCCTGGTTCCCCGTTTCCACCCACTGATGAGCCGTAAATCGCGTGGGCTGGGCCACGGCGGGATGTCGGATCACGAAACTGGTCCCGGGAGTAACCACCACATGGTCGGCATCCGGAAATCCCGGCGCCACTTCGCGCCATCCGATGTCGATCCGGAAAAATTTTCGGTTCGGCGCCAGATTCAAGGCGACGGACTCGCGATCGAAAAAGAAGACCTCCGTCGCCCGCTCGTTGAGCAGTAGCCCGGTGGATTCGTGGATCGTCTCGTTCCCGGTAGGGAACAGGGACGCCAAGGTCCAATAGGGAACCAGTTCGAAGGCATCCCCGTCCGCCACCCCGGCAAGATCGTCCCCACCAAGATCGATCACCAGCGACTGGAGGCCGTGGGAGGAAACCAGATAATGCCAGCCCGCTCGTGCCGAGCCTCCGGTGAAACGCAGGAAATGCGGTTCCATCGTAAACCGACCGTCAGCGAATTCCGGCGATCCCGCCACCATCACGGTGGCCGAGTCGCCCTCGATCTGAGGAACTCCGGTGAGAGTGCCGATACCGGAGACAGGTCGGTGGAATGGCACCGACACGATCGTGTCCGAACCCGCCGGGCAATCCGTCACATTGAATCCGACCACGGCGGTGACGATCTCGTCGGCTTTGCCGAGGGAAACGAGGAAGGCCAGCATTCCCAGGATCACGATTGTTCCCGCAACTCCCTCTCGTGGGAAGTGTCCACCGCTCTGGTTCGATGCCCGGCGACCTGGAGCCGCCACGCGCTGGTATTTCCCGTCTCGAACAGTACTCACGATTTTTTTCCTGGTTGGCCTTTGCCTGTGATTCAATCGAGCAGAATCAACTGGTAGAACACCCGACCGGAAGGCGGGTCTTGCTCGTCGATGAAAGTATTCAGTGGAGCGGAGGCTTCGATCATATCCCCGATCGTGTCCCACGTTAGCAAATCATAGGAACGCTCGAGACGGTAGCGGCGCCCCTCGACCGAACCCCAGGAGACCTGGACGCCGCCGCCGTTCTCGACCGGGCGCTGGGCTATCTCGCCGACTTTCAGAGCCGAAGAGGCATCGCGCGGATCGGTGCCAGCCCGATATTCCTCGCGATCCGTGTAAGGGTCCTGATCCCGGTTGCCATTTCCGTCATTCGGATCCGCATCGCTGAGTCCGTTCGCCTCTTCCCAGTAACGCGGGAGCCCGTCCTCGTCCTCGTCGACCCAAAGTGACATCGCGAAACCGACCTCGTTGTTGCCGGGATTGAAATCGCCGGTGTCGCCGTTTTCGTCGAGGATCAGACGGTAGCGCCTTTCCCCCTCCGGATGGCTCCCGGCGGGAAGGTCGAAGGGGACCGCGATGGAACTGGCTGGTTCGAGCTGACTCACCGCTCTCTCGGCAAGGGTCACCGAACCATCCTCGCTCTGCAGGGCGAGGACCGCCACCGGACTATCCGGCGCGGACAGACTGGTGACTCGGGCGACCACGCGGGCGGAACCGTCTTTCAATGGTTGGGCGGAAACGAACTCCAGGCGCAGATCGGTCCCATTGATCGGCTCCGACCGGGTGTTGTCGTCCTCCGCGTATTCACTCACCAGCCCACCGGGATCCACCCGCACGAACACCGTGCGGGCGATGGCCGGACCGGGCACCGTCCACGTGGTCACGACCTCCGTTTCTTCCGAGGCACGGAACCAGCCGTCGATGGTGACTGTCTCGATCAGTGTGCCCCCGTCGTCGGGATCACCGTCGAAAAAGGCCACCTCCACGTCTTCGATGGCGAGATCGCCAGAGTTCCGCACCGTGCAACGAAACTCGACCTCGTCTCCCGGCAGGGTCCGGCGACTGGAAACGCGGAATCCTTCCTCGGGAATCGTGAGATCCTTGATCAATCGACGCGTGGCGAATAGCAGGTCGGTCCGGCCAAAGGTGGGTACCCCGTCGATCTCGATGATCTCGCCTCCCCCGACATCGACGCTCTCCCTTTCCCGGGTGACTTCGACATTGTTGTAGGCCAGAGCGAGATTGCCCGCCGTGTCCCAGGCGGTAGCGAAAGAGCGTTCCTGGTCGGAATCCCGGGAGAGAAAGGAGTCGAAGCCCCAGGTGGCCGAGGCGGGATCGTAGACCCGATAGAAGGCGTCGGAACCGTATTCCGTCATCTCGGACCAGATGGCGACGATATTGCCGGCGGGACCGACCGTCAGGGCGATGTCGGAGAATCCAAAACCGTTCGCGTCGCCGCGAACCACGACCGGCGTTCCGGAGAAATTCACGTCCATGACGAGGTCGTCCCCCCGCTGCCAGATCGCGTAGATTGCGCCCGACGAATCGATGGCGAGGTTCACGTTGCGGTCCTGAAGGGAGTCCGTGGTGAGGCGGGTCAGGGGTCCCCAGGTTCCGGCCACCTCATCCCAGACGAGGTAGAAAAGCTCCCCGTCCGTGAGATCGTCGAAGTCGCCATCCAGATCGCGCGTCAGGGCGAAAGCCGCCGTGTCCCCGAGACCGGTGAAGGAGGTGGACAGTTCATCGGAAACGCCCGCGAGAATCTCCTCCACCGAGCCCCACGTAGCTGTCGCAGAGTCCCAGCGCCGGCCGAGAATCCGGGTCGCCTCTCCCGCCTCCGACGATCCCAGGAGGAGGTTGGCCTGGTTTTCGTGCCAGGTCAGGAGGAGGTCGCCGTCGCTCATGGGACCGGCGAGGGCGGGCTTGTGATCGAGGAAGGCGTTGGACGTCAGCGCGGTGACAGTACCCCAGGTTTCCGTGGTCCCATCCCAGCGGGCGGAGACCAGTTCGAGTTCCGCCGACATCTCCTGCGGAGTCGTTCCCGCGAAGCCGGCATCCTTGACCCGTCCCCAAACCGCCACCGCGTTCCCGTTTCCGTCAAAGGCGACCACAGGCTGAAACTGTCCCCGCGGATCACTCTCAATCGCGTTCGGAACGGTCCAGTCGGTGCCGTCGAAAAAGGACCAGGCCACCTCGGTGAACTGATGGGGATCGGCCGCCCCGGTATCTCTCACGTAAAGCAGCATGAGGTCGTCCCCGGAGGCGGCGAGGGCCGGCTGCGAATCCGGATAGACATTCTCGAGGAGGGGAAAATCCACTTGGGCGGGAAGCGGCTCGGTCGCGATCACCGCGGCCGGGAACGAATCCCCCGGATTCGACTCGGCTTCCTCCGGTTCCCCGGTCTCGGGAGCTGACGCAGTTCCCGCACCCCCGGCCGTCCCGTAGACGAACCTCTCCTCTCCCGCCAGTCGCCAGGGACGATCTATCGGTGCCCACGTCATCTCACCGGCATCGTCCCCCAGGAGGGAGATTCCTCTCTGGGGCAAGGGAGCACCGAGCGGCTGGCTCCCGCCAGGTCCCCCGGGAAAGTGATAGTCCACCCAGACGGCTTCACCGGAACTGCCGAAGATCCATACTTGGAATTCATACTTCCCGTAGACCTGGAAATTGATCTCCCGGAAAAGAGGAGCCGGAAGCCCGAAAGTCGCGGTCGCCTGGGTGCCCACGGTGACCTGCGCGCTCGCCAGACCACCGAGAATCTGCCCGTCATACCCCCCGTAGACGCCCAGGGTTCCGGAGAATTCCGCCTCCTCTACCATGAACTCCGGATCCAGAAGGATCGTCCCCTCTCCACCCAGTCCCGCATTGAGAAAAATGCCGATGGAAAGATTGCGGAGCGCCCGCCCGCCGCTCGTGGGACCGTCTTCCTGTGCCGCCCTTCTCACCAGACGAGAGATTGCGGTCGTCGATCCCGGACCGAAGATGTCGAGCAGGCTGAATCGACCAATCTCGGTCGTGGTATTCCCGAATGCCGAGAACTCGACCCGGTCGATCACGAAGCCCTCCTGAAGGGAGGCGATTCCGGACGCCTGCCCCCCGACTTCGACCTCGAAATCGGTGTCTCCCAGGAAGAATCGTCCCTTGGGGGGCCGGTAAGGGGCCACACCTCCCGGTCGATTCCCCCGCGCCGAGAAATCCTCACCCTCCTTCACCCCTTCGGCGTTCGTACCGGCGGACAGGTTCCAGTCACCGGTCAATGGGATGTAGTCGAAGCTGGCGTTCGCGCCCCAGTCGAATTCCAGGTTCCCGATCAGCGGCAGCGTAGCCGACTGGTTCTCCTGTGCCAGTTCGAAATCGGCGCCAACGTGCACGAAGCGAATGCCGTATTTCTGCTCCTCGAAAACTTCAATATTGAGAGGGCCGATTTTGGCCTCCAACCCTTCGGGGAACGGGATCACCGGGATCTGCAATTCTCCCGGAGCGGACTCCCGGCCGGACTCCTGTGCCACCGCCACCACCGAAACGATGTTTCTCGCCGGATCGAGCGTCGGTGCCAGGTCGGAATCCACGTCCACCGTCAGCTGGTAGAGCGAGGGAATCCCCGTCACATGATTGCTTCCCGAAACCGTTCCTATCAACCTTCCATCGACCTCGAATTCCAGGCGCCCGGGCGTGTTGCCGTTCCAGTTGACCTTGGCGGACACTACCGGCTCCAGGCCGAGGCCTGAAAGAAGCAGGCCCTTCATTTCCGTCGATACCCGCTCGACCACCGGGCTGATCGTGGTGGGCGGAAGGCGGGCATCGTCCAGATCGACCGCCAGTTCTCCGGGTTCTGGCACCACCTCCCGGGTCTGGGGCATCACCCCCGGCGCCGAGATGGTCGCCTCGTTGCCGGCACCCAGGTTCACGTTGTTGAAGCGGAAGGTTCCCCCGGGGCCAGTCGAAGTGGTCCGCCCCCCCAGCGTGATGACCGCCCCCTCCACCGGCAGCCCGGTTTCGTCGTCGATCACCCGCCCGGTGACGGTCAGATCCCCGTTCCCACGCGTGTCCACCGAGACCGAACCGGAAACGGCCGAGGCGGTTTCCTGGCCGACTGACGCAGCGGGCATCAGCGACGCCGCGAGTGCGATCACGGCAGCTAGATACTGGATCGGAGAAAAAGTCATCGTTCGTCAGGGCACGACGGATCGGGCAAGCCGGAACCCGATGTCGAAATAGGAGAATTCCTGGTCCTTGGGATCCCGCCGCGCGTTCCGCACCGAGTAGCCGCCGAAACTGAACCAACTCCCGCCACGGGTCAGACGCTTGCCCCCGGTCGGGGCTCCGCCGGGATTCGTGACCGGACCGGAGGGATAGGCACCCTCCCAATCCCAGCACCACTCCTGGATATTGCCGGCCATGTCGTAGAGTCCGAAGCCATTGGGGGCGAAGCTACCGACCGGGGCGGTGAAGTTCTCAGAACCATCGTAGGTGCCGTTACTGTAGTCGGGGTGGTAGAAAGCGTTCTGCGGGTTCTCGTAGGCGAAGAAACGGCTGTAGTAGTTGGCCTCGTTGTGGCTGATAACGTCGCCCCAGGGAAAGATTTTTCCCACCAGTCCGCCGCGGGCGGCTTTTTCCCACTCGGCTTCGGTGGGCAGGCGATAGCCGTTGGCGCTGAAGTCGCAGACGACCGAGTTGTTCTCGCCGACTCGGTAGACGGCGCCACCCACCTTGTAGCAGGGATCGAGTCCCTCCTTCTCGCTACGCGCATTGCACCACAGGACGACATCGAACCAGCTGATATCGGACACCGGATGGTCCGCTCCTTTGGCCGGCCCTCGGAAGGGCGTTTGGATGCTCGGATATCCGTTGACCAATCCCCAGTCGCGCACCTCGTCGTAGAGTGACTGGGTCACCTCGTACTTTCCGATGAGAAAACTGCTCAGTTCGACAGTGTGAACCGGCAGTTCCTCGCTGCCCCCGACCCCGTTCGCGTCTCCCATCGAAAAGCTACCGGCGGGAATTGGGATGAATCCATCCAGCACCGGCGCCGCGCCCGAGACATTGACCCTGAAGACGACGCTGTCGGAAAGCTGTTCCGCCCAGTCGAGCCCCGCGTTCCAGGTGATCTTCCGATTGGTCCCTGGCGTCACCCCGTTTCCGAGATCCCCGCTCAGTGTCGAGAGAGGAAGTTCCCAGGTCGTCCCGCCATCCCCCGATCCCTCGACGGAGACGGTGTAAGGAGGCGTTCCTCCCTGGAAACCGTAGTAAATATCGACCAGCCGCGTCCCCGCTCGTTGGGAAGCCCGGGGATTGCTCACCGACAGCGGTTCCTGCGCTTGGGATATCCCGGCGGAGAGCAGACAGGTGAAAAAAGGTGCCACAGCGACCACCCGCTGGACCCGCCACTTGGCGAGCCATTTGTTCCAATATACAGACATCGTCCTGGTATCGGGAGCCCGCGAGCACAACCCGAAGTGGTTCCTTTCAGGGCTGGATGGTTTATCTCGAGCAAAAACCACCACACGAATGGAATTCCAACCGTAGGATAGCTCTCACCGCGTTAGACCAACCGAGATCGCGCCGCAGGTCAAGTCCTTTCCACCCGAAATCTATCGCCATCCTGTCTCACGTGAACGGGCGAGCGTGTGGCGTATGGTTTCAGACCCGCCCCTGCTATGGGAAACACCTCCCCCCTTTCCCTTGACAAAAGGCCCGCCGCCAAGTCCCTTGATCGCCACGTTTTTTCCACCCCCCATGAGTCACAAGAAACTGATCAACGATCCCCTGAAAGTGGCCGACGAACTGGTTGAAGGCCTCGTCGAAGCCTACAACGGCGAATGCGTTCACGTCGGTCAGCGCTCCCTGGCACTGAAGCACATTCCCGACAACAAAGTGGCCCTACTCGTGGGCGGCGGCAGCGGGCATGAGCCCATCTACCATGGTCTCGTCGGTCGCAACCTCGCCGACGGCGCCGCCTGCGGAGACATCTTCGCGGCCCCCCCGCCGGACATCGTGCTCGAGGCCACCCAGGCGGTGAACAAGGGCAACGGCGTCCTCTATCTCTACGGCAACTATGCCGGCGACGTGATGAATTTCGACATCGGCGCCGAACTCGCCGAGGAGGAGGGCATCGATGTGCGCACCGTACTGATCTGGGACGACGTCTGCTCCGCCCCGCCGACCCAGAAATCCAACCGCCGCGGCATCGCCGGTCTCGTGCCCATCGTCAAACTCGTCGGCGCCGCTTCGCAGACTGCTCAAACGCTCGACGAACTCGAAGCCTTCGCGAAAAAAGCGGTCCTCAACACCCGCTCCGTCGGCGTGTCCATGTCCCCCGGCTCCATTCCCGCCACCGGCAAACCCACCTTTGACATCGATCCCACCAAGATCGGACTCGGCATGGGAATTCACGGCGAACCCGGTGTCGCCGAGATCCCGATGAAAAGCGCCGACGAACTCACCCCCATGATGCTCGACCTCATCTTCGAGGACTTCGAGAAAGACGAGGAGATCGACGCCCTGAAATCCGGCGACGAGGTGCTGATCTTCGTCAATTCTCTCGGATCGACCACCATGATGGAGCTGCTCATCGCCCTGCGGAAGGCTCGGCAGATACTCAACGAAAAAGGCGTCACCACCTACGATGTGATGGTGGGGCCGCTCGTGACTTGCCAGGAAATGTCGGGCATCTCCTTCAGCCTCACCAAACTCGACGTGGAATTGAAGGCCGCCTGGGACCTGCCCTGTCAATCCGTCTGTTTCAGCAAAATGGAAGGCCGCTACGGCGGCTGACGCTCCGTGATTCCTCCCCCTCCCCTCCCTACATATTTCCTCAACGACCATGGCCAGAGAATCCCTCACTCCCAACGATTGCCGCGACATGCTCATCGCGGCGGCTGACAAAATCATCGCCTCCGAGCCCATACTCACCGACGCAGACCGCGCCCTGGGAGACGGCGATCACGGAATCGGCATGGAGCGCGGCATGAAGGCGGTGAAAGAGAAGCTCGAGGGGCAGGATTTCGATAGCGTCGACAAGCCTTTCACCACCATGGGCATGGCCATGATGTCGAGCATGGGCGGCGCCTCGGGTGCCGTCTTCGGCACCCTGTTCCGCGCCGGTGGCAAAGCCTTGTCCGGCGCGGACACCTTCGCGGCCCCGCAACTGGCCGACTTTCTCATCGCCGCCGCCGAAGGCGTCCAGACTCGCGGTGGCGCCAAGCCCGGTGACAAAACCATGGTCGACGCCCTCGTCCCCGCCGCGGAAAAGGCGCGGGAAGTGACCAATCTTCCCCTGCCCGAAGCCTTCGCCGCCGTCGCCGCCGCCGCCGAGGCGGGCAAAGACGCCAGCAAAGCCATGATCGCCACCATGGGGCGCGCCAAGACGCTTGGCGAGCGCTCCGTCGGTCATCCCGACGCCGGCGCCGTCAGTGTGGCCATCATCTTCGCCACCATGAGCGACTACGCGGCCTCCTGAGCCCGGGCATTTCTCTCCATCATCATTCAACAGGGTTGGGTCCGTCATCCGACCCTGTTGAGTCTCAGCGGGGCTGCATGGTGAACCCGCCCGACTGCCCCTGCCAGAGGTAGCTGCCCGCCGCGAGTCGCTCCTCCTGCAGGATCACCGCGCCAAAGGTGAAGTTCAGGCCCGAGATCGGGTCGCGCCACCGCCCCGTGATCAGCCCGCTGCGGGCATTTACCGACAAGGACAGGGATTCGGGACCGAAATAACTCACCCGATTCGCGGTGGACCAGGTCGCCGCGCGATCCGTCAACGCGGGCAGCGCCCAGCGCAGCCAGACATTGTGCCAGTCGTCATCCAATCCGGGAAATGCCGACACTCCCCGCGCCGGCGCCGTGTAGCGTCCCCCGGCGGCGGCACAGGCCAGATCGAAACCGGAAGGGTAGATCGTCGCGGGCGCTGCGCCCGCTTGTTTCACCCAACGCCAGTCGCCTCCCAATTCCGCGGTCACATCGTCTTCGGAAAAGTGCAGCCGACCCGCCAGATACCCGCGCGGCACCCTGCCATATAGCCCGCGGTGAAACGGCCACTCTGCTCGGAATACCCCGCCCGATTCGTGGACGCGGCCCAGTTGACCGGCCAGACTGCTCCGCTGACCGTCCGCCAGCATCAGCAATCCCCTGACCGCTCCGCGAATATTCACGCTCAGGGTGGCGTGGCTGTGCCCGGCGGGAGCCAGCGCGGGATCGGGCACGGCATCAGCCAACAGGACCAGGGTGTAGTTACCCATTTGGGGCGCCGGAACCGCCGGCGTGAATACCGGCAGACGCGACGCGTCGATGGAATAGTCCGCCCCCTCCATGGACACGGTGCCGGTCAAGCCATAACCGGCATCCCCGCCGGGACCCGGCGTGACGCCACTGCCGGGATCGATTTTCACCAAACTCAGAGTCATCTGCCCGGTGCCGCCGCCCGGCCGGTTGAAGATGATCGGTTGACCGAGATTCCCCCGGATCACATGCCGCGTTCCATCGATCCACAGCACGCCGGTAAGGCTTCCGGACGGCGTGAGTTTCACCTGCTCGATGGCGCCCGAAATTTCATTCCCCAAGCTCGCCAGGCCACCATACAGGCCCGCGGCGTTTGCCGCTTCGCTGTCATCCAGGGTCAAGAGATCCGGCGACGTGGGGAGTGCCGGAGGCGTCGGGACATCGACGGCTCCCGCGTCTTCACTGCCAGGGTAGGAAAATCCGATGCCGGGCAGCACGCGCAGGATGCCGGAATCCGATGTCGTCAGGTAACCACCCGCGGCGATCTGCTGTTTCTGGAACACCACGCCGGCGAACGACACTCTCGTCCTGGTGGCGGGATCGAAATAGCTACCGGCCAGTCTGCCGAGTGTGCGAGTGACGCTGGCGGCAAGTTTCTCCGGGCCGAAGTGACGCAATCTGTCATTCGTTTGCCAACTGACAACGCGGATGATCTCCGCGGCGCCGTCGGGCAGGCTCGGGCCACCCAGCCGGATGCGGGCATTGTGCTCCGAGTCGTCCAAATCGGTCAAGGCCCGCTGTCCCGCTGGCGGTGGGGCGTAGTGGCTGCCCAGTGCCCATACTTCACCGTCGAAGCCGTCGGGATAGCGGCGCTCGCGGGAGTCGGGGTGCTTCACCCAACTCATCACGCCGTCGAAGTCGCTGATCATCGGCTGATCTCTGAAAGTGAGGCGACCACCGACCCGGCCGCGCTCGGGTCGGGAGCGATAAAGATCGGCGTGAAGTGCCACGGAGCCGGACTCGGAGAGCCAGGAGCTCTCGGTGAACCGGGTGCCATCCCCTAATTGTCCGTTGAGCAGGAACGCCCCCGAAGTGGTGATCCGCACCGTGGCCCAGCCATCCGACACGGGCATCCCGGAGCCAGGGTCGGGCGATGACGGCATGATCAGGGTATACGCGCCCGTCAGACTGGCGGGGACCGGCGCCAGCCGGGGATGATAGGGGCAACGCTCGAGATCGGCCGTCGCCACCAGATCCGGCCCCGTGAGTGTGCCGCGGATGAACTCCGGCCCGGACCCGTCCGTCATTCTTTGCAGGACGACTTGCCACTGGACGCCATCTCTCTGGCGCAGGTTGGTCGTCAGGAGACCGTCTTCCCCGAATACTCCCCGCAAAGCCATGGCCTGACCGAGTATCCTCACCAACGCGCTGACCGGAGCCGGGTTGCCGTTTCTCGGCATGGCGATGCGCAGGTTCTCGATGGCTCCCACGAGGCGTCGCGGATCACTCGAATCGCGGAGGAGACCATCATAAAGTCCCACCGCGGCGTCATCCCATTCCGCCACCTCAAGATCGATCTGGTCGGCCTCGGCCATGGGGGTGGCGGCCAGATCATGGACCTCGGTGGCAAGCGCCCGACCCGCGTCGGGTGCGCTCCAAGGTCCCACGCCGTCTTCATCCTCGGCCCGTACCCAGTAGTGATACCAGACACCGGGCGCGGCATCGGGATCGTCGAACGTGTTCGTGTCCGCGCCGGACTCACCTATCTGTGTGGCGGCGCTGGGATTGGAGAACGTATGCCGGTAGACGCGGTAGGAATCAGCCCCGGTAAGCGCCTGCCAGGTCACGGTGACTTTGTCGGGATGGAGATCGCGGGTCGCGCTCACTCCCTGGACCATGCCCGGAGGCAATTTCTTCACCACCAGGACCGGAGGATCGCTCGAGGCGAGGCTCGCATTTCCGGCGAGATCGCTCGCGGCGGCGGCGTTGACTGCCACGGTCAAATCCCCCTCGCCAACGGTGCCGGTGATTTCCACGACGTAGTCGGTATCGCCGGGGTCGCCGATGATGGCGGCGACGGCACCCGCGCTGACGGGACCGCCGAGCATCACCCCCGAGGGCTGAAAATCCCAGACCGGCTCGCCAAAGGACACGACGACGCGAATAGGCTCGACCAGAGTGGGGCTGCTCTGGCCCGAGGCCGGAGCCAGGGTCACCGAAGGAGCCCCAGTGTCGATATTGACCATCACGGGAGGTGAGTTCGGACCGAAATTCCCCGCCGGATCCGTGAGCCGCGCGGTCACGGCGTGCTCGCCATCGCCCAGCGTCTCGCTCGTCACCGTCCATCGCCCCGACTCGTCCGTGGTGCCGGTGCCGACGGCGAGGTCGTCGGCAAAGATGACCACCAGATCGCCCGGCGAGGCGGTACCGGTGAACTCCGGGTCGGGGCGGCTGGTAAGCGCGTCATCGGAGAGAATGCCCAGGTCGCTACCGGGATCGAGCGTGGGCGCGGTGCTTCCCTCGGGCGCCTCGATATCGACCACCACGGTCAGGGGAATGGAAAATTCGCCCTGATTCCCCGCCAGATCGCTTTGTCGAGCCCGGAAAATCGTCTCCCCCACCGGCAGATCGGCGGGAGGTTGGAAACTCCAGCGTCCTTCGGGATCGACCGGAACGGTGCCGGGCAGCATCGTTCCGTCCTGCTCGAGACTGACCGCGCCGGGCTCGGCCAATCCCACCACCTCGGGGCGACGCTGATTGGTGAGTCCGTCGGAGTCCAAGATGCCGGTGTCGGTGGCGGCGGAGAGCCCCAGACCCGAGGGCGGCGCGGGAGCCTGGGTGTCGATGGTGATCGTCACCGGGTTGCTGGCGGGACTCAGGTTGCCGGCAAAATCCTCCAAGCGCGCGCGGATCTGGTGGACGCCGTCGGGAATGGGATCGGATTGCGTTTCCCAATAACCTGAGCTGACAGGTTTGAGGCTGAACACCTGGCCTCCCGATTCCAACCGGAGCCGAATCCCGGTGAGGCTGCCGAAGTTCGCGAGACCGAAAAATCCGGGAGTGTTGACCGACATGATGCGGTCGCTGGAGGAAACCCCGTTGTCGCTGCCCGGACTGAGGCTCAAACCGATCGGCGCCGGGAGTGAGGCGGTGCGGATGTCGACCTGAGTGGTGACATAACTGCTGACATTCCCCGCGATATCCGTCAATCGGGCCCTGATCGTCTTCAAGCCGTCGCCTCCGGGTATAGTCGCGCCGGACTTGATCCGCCAGCCGACAGCGCCGGGTGCGGTCCCCAGCGTGATGATCGATGGGGGGCCGCTGGATACCTCCACCGTGGAACCCGCCGGCGCGTCACCGGTGAACCACGGCGCGGTGTCGCTGGTGATGCCGTCGCTGTTGGAGGATCCCAGGTCGCTCTCCGGATCGAGTCGAAAGTTTGTCGGCGGCTGGGCGGAAAGCAGAATCGTGACATCGGTGGCGGGAGAAAGGACACTGGTGACATTGCCCGCCCTGTCCTCGGCGCGTATCCGCAAGGAACGCACGCCTTCCGCCAGGGTGTTGCTCGTAAGTGTCCAGTTGCCCGCGCCGTCAGTATTGCCCGTGCCGGCGTTGACTCCATCCGCCACCAGCGTCACGCGCCCCAGTGGCTCTGCCGTTCCGGTCATATCCAGTCTCTGCAGCCGGGTGATGCGATCGCTGTTGGAGGCTCCAGTGTCACTGGAAGCCAGAAGTAAAGGCGCCGATGCCGGGTCGGGAGGGGTGATATCCACTTCCACGGTGATAGCCGTCGAATAGACGCCCACATTCCCGGCGGCATCAGTCTGCCGTGCGTTGATCTGATGCGTGCCCTGAGTGAGTCCCGACAGCCCCAGCAACCAATCTCCCGATCCGTTTGCCGGAGAAAAACCGACGGCCGCGCCATCAACCTGCACCTGTACCCGCGATCCAGGGTCAGCCACACCTTCGATCACCGGATTGGTGACGCGGGTGATTTCATCAGTCTGTGATCGTCCGGTATCGGTGGCCGCTGTAAGACTAAGCCCCGCGGGAACGCCCGGGGCAATGGTATCGATGACAATGGACACAGGCGGAGAAGTCAGCGGGCTGAGATTGCCGGCGGCATCCCTGACGCGTATCTGCGCCTGTCGGGTGCCCTCAGAAAGCGTCGGGGATGGAAGGCTCCAGACACCACCAGTGGGGTGCGTCCCCACTGGAACACCATCGATGAACAACTCAACCTCCGAGTTCGCCTCGGTGATGCCGGTGAGCACGGGAGCAACGATATTGGTGATTCTGTCACTGTTGGAAAGTCCGGTGTCACTGGCGGGCTCCAGACGGATGTCATTGATCAAATCGGGCGCCGTGATGTCGATGATCACTGGAAGCACGGCTGAGATGGGGCCGACATTTCCCGCCCTGTCGGTGGCCCGTGAACCGACCTGGCGCGCGCCCTCCGCGAGTGAAGAACTCGTGAGCGTGAGCAGGCCGGATCCCGGCACCGTTCCGGAGGCCTTCGATATGCCATCCACCATCAGGTCCAGCCTTTCTCCCGCAACGCCGGTCAGTTGAAAAGTGGGCGTGAGATCGCTGGTCAAATCATCGTTGCTTGAGGCACCGGAGTCACTCGATGACAACAGATCCGGCATCGGGGGAGCCGGTGGCGGCATGGTGTCGATCACCACGTTTCTGATCGCGGATACCGCGCTCACGTTGCCGGCAGGGTCTGTCGCCCGAGCGGTGATTTGTCGGGTTCCATCAGCAAGTGGAGGACTTGTCAAAGAGATCCATGAGAAAGTCGGTATCAAGCCGGAATCAACCGCGACACCGTCTACCAGCAACTCCGCGGTACTCCCTATTTCAGCGAATACCAAGAAAGATGGTGTTGTTATTTGCGTGATGTCATCCGTACTGGACAGGCCCGAATCGCTGGCGAACTCCAGATCGGGGGCCGCGGGCGTGTTCGGCGGTGTCGTGTCGATGGTGACACTCAGGGCGCTCGATTCGGTATAGCTCCCAACCTCCTGGGTAATGAGATGCACTCCGCTGAGCAGTGGCGTGGTGACCGTGACCGTCCACGCGCCGGAGCCGGCCACGGGGGCCGTTCCGATCACTCCCTGTCGATTGCTGATCAAGGACACATTTCCCTGTCCTGGAGGCCCCACACCGGTGAACACGGGAGTGGTGACATTGGTGATATCGTCGCTGTTGGAGATTCCCGAATCCGATCCCGGTATCAAATCGGGTGCGCCCAACAAGGAATCCGTCTGTCCCTCTATCCAGTAGGCGCCCAAGGAAGCGTAGTCGGTGTATCCGGTGGGCGTTGAGGATTCCGGGCTACCAAACCCCACCCCGGACAAACGCAGATAATACACACCGCCTGTCACCGTGGAATTGAGATTTATCGTGCCCATTCCCACGGGATCGGAGGATTGCACCACACTCCCGGAGGAGTTCAGCAATTCCGCACGCAAATCGAGAGTCGGCCGTGGAGCCTCGGTGATACCTCCTGGCTGGCCAAAGGCGGAAATGGAAAGCGAAACCTGCCCCACCCCGAGATTCATACGGAACACATCGATGTCGGACGTGCGCTCGATCACTCCGGTGCGACTGGCCAACCCCGTCACCGTGTCAAACGTCAGGACAGACGCTGTCCCGGTGGAGTCGCCATCCGCGTCCAACCGGTAGCCGAAGCCATTGGCGCCATTGGATATGATCGCCAGATCGTCCTCGGACTCGTTGGCCTGATAATACTCCCCCTTGCTCCACTGGATGATGCTCTTGCCGTAACCGGAACCCATCACCGGCGCCCAGGATGTGGCACCCGATCCGTGGCCATCATAGTATTCCTCGTGCTCTCCGGAAATGTCACGCCCATCGTGATGGAGACCGAAGGTGTGGCCGATCTCATGACTCGCCACCAGAGCCACGTTGTTCTGACCATAGCCCACCATGTCCTCGAACACCCAACAGGGCGTGTCCCCCATGGAGGTGAATGAATGCAGATAGGCGACACCCCCCGCCGGCTCGAACCAGTCACTCGTCGGGGTGACTATCACCCGGATGCGTCGGTTCTGCGGCGCGGAGAGATAGCGGGATTCAATCGTCGTCACCGAGATATCAAAAGGCGCCATGTCGGTGGCCACCCGCCGCCAGGCGCCGGTCATCTCGCTGTTCGAGAGGGTGGATGGCTCCGCCACGATGGAGTTTCCCCCGTTTTCCTCGGTGTTCCATCGCGTTCCCGTCACGGTCTGTCCGTCGAAATCCAAATAGACGACCGCCGTGGCCGAGGGGCGGCTGTCATGCTGCGGCGGAGCTCCCTGCGGCTCGTCCCCCAGCGCGGCGGCGGCCGCGCCCCCGTTGCCCGGGGGAGCGGGCGGAATCCCCGCGGCTTCCGCCGACTTGGGACGGGGAAATCCGACCCGCAAACGCCCCTCACCGGTATCCCAGGATGCGCAGAGCAGACTCTTCGTCGGCAGGGAGGTCACTCTCAACCCGGCCGAATCCTCCGTGGTGATGCTCAGCGCCATCTCCCGCCCTTCGTGGACCACGTGCCCCTCGTAGTTTCCACCGCCAGCGCGCGTCAACGCGATCCTGCCGCCGTCGATATCCAATCCCAGGGCGACCGATTCATCGCCGACGCTCCGGTTGCGTAAAGTGACCTCGTAGACCAAGCCACCCGGAAGCACCAGCCGACCTTTCTCCCCCGGCGCCAACCGGAACAGCGCCTCCATTCCCGACGCCCGACCGATGGCGTAGGCCCGGCCTCTCGCGTCACGTGGAGAATTCTCGGGAAGCGACGGGATCGAAGTGGACATCGACGAGAGGCCATTTTCCGGT
>CAYTNL010000061.1:26409-38816 GCA_964439145.1 uncultured Verrucomicrobiales bacterium | reverse complement strand
CGAAACGCCGACAAATCGGCGAAATAATGGACTCAAGTCCGACAGGCTGCTAGAAGGCGGGGAATCGGGGCCGGCGTTGGTGCCGGGCGACCCGGAGAAGAGCATCCTTTTCCAGAAGATTCACGACGACGCCATGCCGCCGGAAGAGGATCGCGGAACGGCCGGAATCGAGGACGTCACGCCGGAGGAACTGGAGACGATTCGAACCTGGATCGCCGCCGGCGCTCCGGAGACGCCGCCGGTCGCCTTCGAGCCGCTGGTTTCTGAAAAAGACCGCGAGCACTGGGCCTTTCGTTCTCCGAAACAGGCGCCGGTCCCGAGCGTGATTCACGCCGATCGCGTCGCCCATCCCATCGACGCCTTTCTCCTCGAGAAACTCGAGACGATGGGCCTGGCCTTCTCCCCGGAAGCCGACCGCGTCATCCTGCTGCGCCGCGCTTCCTACGCGCTCACTGGACTGCCACCCACGCCGGAGGAGGTCCGCCGATTCGCGGCCGACCGCGATCCGCGCGCCTGGGAAAAACTGATCGACCGACTCCTCGAATCGCCCCGCCACGGCGAGCGCTGGGCGCGCGTCTGGCTGGACGTGGCCGGTTACGCGGACTCGGAAGGCAAGCGCCACGCCGACATGATCCGCCAGCACGCCTGGCGCTACCGGGACTACGTGGTTCGCGCCTTCAACGACGACAAGCCCTACGACCGCTTCCTCCTCGAGCAACTCGCCGGCGACGAATTGGCCGATTGGGAGAACGCCGGCGAACTGACTCCCGAACTCTACGACAACCTCGTCGCGACCGGTTTCCTCCGCCAGGCGCCGGACGGCACCACCGCGAATCCCGTCAATCGTCCCGAGGACCGGCTCGAAGTCATCACCGACGAACTCCGCGTCCTCACCGAGGGCGTCATGGGCCTGACCATGGAGTGCGCCCGTTGCCACGATCACAAGTACGACCCGCTCTCGCAGCGCGACTACTACCAACTCTCGGCCGTCTTCAAGGGCGCCTACGACGAGTACGAGTGGATGACACCGCAGGGCTTCAACAACCAGTGGAAGAAATCGAAGCAGCGCCTGCTTTCCCTCGCCCTGCCGGAGGAAAAGGCGGCCTGGGAGGCCGAGGTCGCCGTCATCGACGCGAAGATCGAGCCCTTGAAGAAACAGGTCGCGGCCCTCGGCAAGGACAAGGATGCCGCCGACGAGAAGAAGAAGCTGGAGAAGGAGATCAAATCCCTTGAGGATTCCAAGCCGACCGCCCCGATGATCCGGGCGCTCTGGGATCGCGGCCAACCGTCGAACACCTACCTCCTCGAACGCGGCAACCATCTCCAGCCCGCCGCCCTCGTCGAGCCCGGGGTGCCCGAGGTGCTCGCCGCGGCACTTCCCGCCTACCAAGTCGAGAAACCGGGGCCCGGCGCGACGGGAACGGGTCGCCGGCTCGCCTTCGCGAAATGGCTCACTCATCCCGATCACCCGCTGACCGCACGGGTCATCGTGAACCGCGTCTGGGCGCAGCATTTCGGCACCGGCCTGGTGAAGTCGCTCGACAACTTCGGCGTGCTCGGCGACCCGCCCTCGCACCCGGAATTGCTCGACTGGCTGGCGGTGGAATTCGTGAAGAACGGCTGGAGCCTGAAGTGGCTGCATCGCCAGATTCTCGCCACGTCCGCCTGGCGACAATCCTCGACCGTGACCGAGGAGCAGACCCGGCTCGATCCCGACAACCGTCTCGTCTCCCGGATGCCACTGCGCCGCCTCGATGCCGAGGAAGTGCGCGACGCCGTCCTCGTGGTCAGTGGCGTGCTGGATTCCACGCCTTTCGGCGAACCCGACCCGGTCGAGGTGAGGCAGGACGGCCTCGTCACCGGGAAATTCCTCAACGCCGACCAGGAGAAGCCCCGGCTTCGCCGCAGTCTCTACCTGCGCCATCGCCGCAAGGAAATGCCGACCATTCTGGAGACCTTCGACCAGCCGGCCATGAATCCGAACTGCGTCGAGCGAAACCAGTCCACCATCGTCACCCAGCCGCTTCACCTGCTCAACAACGCCCGCATCCGCGAACTCGCGGGCCATTTCGCCGAGCGCGTGGCTTCGGAAGCCAGTGGCGATCCCGCCGGCCAGGTCGAGCATGCCTGGGTGCTGGCGTTGAATCGCGTCCCGGCCAATGACGAGATCGCCGCCGGCGTCGAAGCGCTCGCCGCCTTCACCGCGACCTGGGCCGAGAGCCTGGCCGAGTCCGGCTCGAAGGAATCGCCCGAACAGCGGGCGCTCGAGGATTTCTGCCACACCCTGATCAACTCCGCCGCGTTTCTCTACCTTGACTGACCCTCTTCATCGTCCCTTTACCCGTCGCGGCTTCTTCGACCGCGCCAGCACCGGCCTGCACGGTGCCGCCCTGGCGTGGCTGCTGGGACACGACAGTGTCTCGCTTGCGGCCGATAACACTCCGCCGCCCCACGGTCTTGCCTCGGGTGGCGGCGGAAATTTCCACGCTCCGCGCCCGCACTTTCCCGCCCGGGCCAAGGCGGTCATCCACCTCTGCATGCAGGGAGGACCGAGCCAGGTAGATCTCTTCGACCCCAAGCCGATGCTCGACAAGCACCACGGCGGCGACGTGCCGGAGTCGATCTCCAAAGACGCCATCCAGCTGCGCACCGCGAGCCTCATGCGCAGTCCCTGGAAATTCTCCCGCCACGGCCAATCGGGCCTGCCGGTGTCGGAATTGCTCCCGCACATCGCGCAGGAAGCCGACGAACTCGCGGTGATCCGCTCGATGTACAACGTGCATCCGAACCACGAGCCCGCCGTCTACAAGATGCAGAGCGGCAAGATCTTCCCGGGACACCCTACCTTCGGTTCCTGGATCGCCTACGGACTCGGCAGCGAGAATGCCAACCTGCCCGCCTACGTGGTACTCGCCGATCCGCAGAACCAGCTTCCCGTCAACGGCGTCGAGAACTGGATGTCCGGCTACCTGCCGCCCCACTACCAGGGGACGCCGATGCGTGGTGAGGGATCGCCCATGCTCAATCTGGAGCCGGACTACGCCGAACCGAGCGCCGTCACCTCGCTGAAACGCGGCCTGCTCGGGAAGCTCGACCGCAATCACCGCGACGCGCGGCCATTCCAACCCCGGCTCGACTCGCGCATCGAGAACTACGAACTCGCCGCCCGCATGCAGCTCACCGCCACCGAGGCGCTCGATGTCTCCGGCGAATCGGAAGCGACCAAGGCGCTCTACGGCATCGGGAACAAGGACACCGACAGCTTTGGCAAACGCTGTCTCCTCGCCCGGCGGCTCGTCGAACGCGGCGTGCGCTTCATCCAACTCTATCCGCGCGGCCAGATGTGGGACAACCACGGCAACATCACCAGTTCTCTGCCCGCCGCCTGCGCCCACACCGACCAGCCGGTCGCCGGCCTGCTGCGCGACCTGAGACAGCGCGGCCTGCTGGAGGACACCCTCGTCGTGTGGGGCGGCGAGTTCGGCCGCCTGCCCATGGCCCAGGGAGTGAAGGACGGCAATTTCGAGAAGGCCGGTCGCGACCACGGTCCCTACGGATTCACCACCTGGATGGCCGGGGGTGGAGTGAAGAAGGGAACGATCTACGGCTCCACCGACGACTTCGGCTTCGCCGCGGTGGAAAACCGGGTCAGCATCCAGGACTGGCACGCCACCATTCTCCATCTCCTCGGCATGGATCACGAGCGGCTCTTTTTCGAGAAGAACGGCCTCGAGGAAAAGCTGACCCACACCTACCCGACCCGGGTGGTGCGCGAGGTGATCGCGTAAGGGCGGCGCCCGTCCGGCGTCGAATAGGGTGGCTCTTCTCGGCATCGGGACGAGCTTTGGACTGATCATGGATGACGAGAGCGACGGAGAACCCCTGCTCAAACCCGGCGCCAACTGCTGGAGAATCGAGCGGGCGGATCGCGTGGGTTTGCTCGTGGGAGGCCGGGCCTATTTCCGAGCGGTGAGGCGAGCATTTCTCCAGGCGGAGCGACACGCCGTCGTCCTCGCTTGGGATCTTCACAGCGAGGTTCTGCTGGAGCGGGACGAGGAGGAACCCCGGGATGGCCTGCCGAGAAAACTTGGGCCATTTCTCAACGCCCTGCTGGAGGAACGCCCGGGATTGGAGATCCACCTCCTGGTCTGGGATTTCTCCATGATTTATGCCGCCGAGCGCGAGTGGCGGTTGTTCTCCGAGGCGTTTCGCGATCCTCATCCGCGTCTCCATCTGCACTATGATGACCGACTGCCGATGAACGCTTCCCACCATCAGAAAGTGATCGTGATCGATGACGCGCTCGCTTTCGCCGGGGGCTTCGATCTCAGCACCTGGCGATGGGACAGCGCCGAACACCGGCTGCACGATGAACGGCGCATCGATCCTAAGGGCCACGCCTACCAGCCTTACCACGATCTTCAGCTCGCGATCACCGGACCCGCCGCGAAAGCCCTCGGCGATCTTTGCGCGGAACGCTGGCAGCGCGCCACCGGACGCGATCTGCCGCGCCGGGATACACCGGTTGAAACCGCGCCATGGATCCCCGGTCTGGCGCCCTTTCTCGAATCGGCCGACGTCGGCATCGCCCGCACCTACGCCGCCTATGAACCCTGGCCGGAGGTGCGCGAGATCGAACGGCTGCATCTCGATCTCATCGCCACCGCCCGCGATTATCTCTATTTCGAAAACCAGTATTTCTCCTCCCGTCGCCTCACCGAAGCCCTGGCCGAGCGTCTGCGCGAACCGGACGGCCCGGAGGTGATCATCGTGCTGACCCGCGAGGCCGGCTGGCTGGAGGAGGGCACCATGGGACTGCTGCGCAACCGACTGTTCGAACAACTCACGAAAGCCGACCAACACCGGCGGTTGCGACTCTGTTTTCCCAGGGTCGCCAACGACGCGGGTGACGACTCGTCCCAAGTCTACGTCCACGCGAAGATCGTCATCGCCGATGATCGCTACTTCAAGATCGGTTCGTCGAACCTGAGCAATCGCTCGATGCGAGTGGATTCGGAGGTCGATCTCGTCATCGAGCGTCCGGAAAGCGATCCCGCCATCCGCGAGCGGCTCATTGAACTGCTGGCCATCCACTTCGGCACCTCGCCCGACCGGGTCGCGGATCGGTTCGCCTCCGGGGATTCGCCGGCAACGGTGATCGATTCCCTCATGACCGAGACCGGCCACTCGCTCCGTCCCTACCCTCATGGCTGTGACTCGAGCGTCGAACGCCAACTCGCGGACACCCAGTTGCTCGATCCCGACGAACCACTGGATCCCGGCCACTGGATCCGGGATTTCGTTCCCGCGGACGAGCGACCCTCCGCCCTGCGACGCCTCACCCAGATTTCGCTCATTGTGGCTGCGGGGCTACTGCTGACCTTTCTCATCAAGGAGGGATGGGGCGGTATCCTCGACAAGGAAACCGTGATCGCCCATCTCGAAGCGGTGCAGTCGAGCGCCTGGGCTCCCCTGATCTTGGTCGGATTGTTTCTGATCGCCGGAATGTCAGGTGTGCCTCTGAATCTCCTCCTGGTGGCCTCCACCATCGTCCTCGGCCCCCTGATGGCGATCAGCTGCGGCTATGTTGGGGCCCACCTCTCGGCCATCGTGGTCTTCGGACTGGGGCACCGGCTGGGCAAGCCACTGCTCAAGAAATGGAACACGGACAAGGTCGAGAGTCTCAACCGCCAACTGAGTAATCGCGGGATTTTTTCCGTGGCTCTGGTGCGCCTCGTTCCCGTCGCCCCCTTTCCCATGATCAATCTCGTGGCCGGCGCCTCGCTCCTCCGCTTCCGAACCTTCAATCTGGGCACCCTCCTCGGCATGGCGCCGGGAATGACGGGTGTGGTGTTGCTGACCCATCAGTTGAACGAGGCAGTCACGGACCCTGGATGGGGCAACAGTATCGCATTCATCACAGCATTCCTTATCGTCGGGGGCGTCATCTACTCCATCCGGCGCGCGTTGCGATCGCGAGCCTCCAAGTCCGCAAAATGATCTCCGACATGCGTCTCCTTTCCTACAACATCCATGGCTGTGTCGGTCGCCGGGGAATCGTCGATCCCGGAGCGATACTCGACGTGATCCGCGAAGCCGACGCCGATGTAGTGGCTCTGCAGGAAGTCCATTGCGAAGACGCCTTGGATCGCGGTTTTCTCCGCGCCCTGGAGCGGGAACTCGACTATCCGACAGTACTTCTGGGTCCCACGATGCGGAAGGCCGATGCCGACTATGGAAATGTGCTCCTGAGCCGCAAACCTCCCCTTGAGGAGGAGCGCATCGACCTCACTTTCCCGCACCGCGAGCCGCGCGGCGCCATCAGGGCGACTTTCGGTTGGGATGGTCGCACGCTGGAGATTACCGCCACCCATCTCGGCCTGCTGCCGAGCGAACGTCGCGCCCAATTGCGGCGCCTGATCGAAGCTCCACGGAATGAGACATCCGCGATCCAGGTTCTGATGGGTGACCTCAACGAGTGGTTCCCCTTTGGCCGGGCGGGACGCACCTTGCGGAATCGTTTCGGGCGGGTGAAAACGGTGCCGACGTTTCCTTCCCGATTCCCGATGTTCGCCCTCGACCGTGTCCATGCGCGACCGAATGACCGGGTCCGGGTGAATAAACGAACCCTCGACAGCGTGCTCGCCCGTACCGCGTCCGATCATTTGCCGCTGGTGGCGGAACTGGAGTTTCTCTGAACCCGCCGATCAGGGTTTCGGTGTCGCGTCCACTACGGCCCCGCGTTTTCTCAGCAGGGGCGTCAGGTATCTCGCCGTCTCGTCGGCAATGACGTTGTAGCCGGCGAGGTTGGGATGCCGGTCGCCGAACCAGCCCGGCAGGTGTCCGAATAGCCCGTCCAACTCGTTGTCCATGACCTCGACCCGCCCGCCATTCACCCGCGGCTCCAGCCAGGCGCGATGGGCCTCGGGAATTTTCTCCAGCGGAAACCGGCGATAATTGAGCATGTTCGGACCCTTCTCCAACTCGGCGGCGTAGCGTGGATAGAGATCAAAGACGTCCAGCTTTTCCTCGCGAGCTACCTGGCGGACGAGGTCGTTGATCTCACGGCTGGCTTCCTCGTTGGAAAACGGAATCACCGTGGTCGGGATCAGGAGCGCGTCGGGATGATCCTTTCGCAACCGGGCGAGAAGAGCGTGGAAATCCTTTGGAAAATTCTCGGTGAAATTCTCCCTCTTGGCACGGTCGTTGATCCCGTAGCGGATGAAGATGTAATCCAGCCCCTCGAGCCCGGCCACCTCACGGTCGTAGCGCCCGCCCTCCAACAGGCGCTGGATGTATTCGCCGCTGACTCCGGAGTTGTAGACCTTGCACTTCGGCAATTCGGGATCCGCTTGCAGCAGGAGTCGAATCACCTGCTCGAAGTGCGGACCTTCCGGCTGCAACCGTCGCGGAACACTGCCCTCGGTGGTGCTGTCGCCCAGTAGGAGAATCTGGACCTTGCCGTCTTTCTCGGCCCTCGCCCACGGCGTCGCCAGGATCAGGAAGGCGACAGAGAGCAGGATCGTGATCCGGTGGTAGCCACGCAGCGCCTTCATGGGAAACATCGCTCACAGGAAAGATCGACGTTTTCGCTCACTTCCCGTAGCCGTCCGCCGGCTTGCCATCGTCATTCAGATGACCCGTCACCCAGAGGAGGCCACGACTTACCAGATCGAGGTAGCGATCATCGCCGACAGTCTCGTTGTTGTGACCGATGGTGGTGCTGAAGATACGGGTTTTCTTCGGGCCGTAGAGATTGGTCCAGGCCACCACCGCGTTCGCTTCCACTCCCTTGGCGTTCGGATCGGCGGGCTCGCCTTTCTTCGGCCGCGGCATCTGGATCTGTCTGCCACTCGCGAGAGCCTGGGCGCCTTCGAAGACCTGGACGTTGTTGTAGAGTTCCTCGTTGATGGTGGTCCAATTTTCCAGGCCCTTGGTAATGGGGTGGGAGGCGTCGGTGTAGGTGATGTCGATGGGCGACTGTGGTCCGTGCCCGGTCGACTGGAGGCCGAGCATCTCGTACCAACCCGCGTTGTCGTCGCCGAGTTTGACCGGCTCCTTGAAGTTGCCCCAGCGGTAGCTGTGCATGGCACAGTGGATATTGACCGCCGGCACACCGTCGCGATGGGCGTCGAGGATGCGTTTCACATAAGGCCCCTCGGTGACGCTGGCGGAACATTCGTCGTGCAGCACCACATCGTAGCCTGCGGCCCAGTCATCTTTTTCGTAAATGGGAAAGCGCGCCTCGGTGGATTTGTCGGGATTGTGCTCGATGTCGACAACGGCGTTGATGCGCGACTCGATGCCGGCTTTCAGCAGCATCTTCTGGGTCTCGTAGTCATGGCAGCAGCCGCCGAGCACCAGCAGCACGCGCAGGGGTTTGGGCTGGTTTTCGGCGGCGTTCACGAGCAGCCATCCGCCGAGGGTCACGGCGACGGCGAGGAGGAGCGGGAAGTATTTTTTCATCATCGGGTATGTGGGGATGGTGGTCGAATCCGGAGAATGCACCACCGCCACCCGGAGGTCGAGAGCGGAATCGGGACGCGATACCGCTCACCCGCGATTCCGCGGTACGAAGTCCCGTTTGCCTCGCCGTCCTCCGCGCCCTACACTGGGGCGACGCGATTTTTTCCCCATCCCATGCGACTCCATCAAAATCAACTCTGGCGCCAGGGCGACCAAGTCTACCGCATCGTGCACCTCGAGCGCCTCTCGGTCGATTACAAGAAGGTCGACCGTTCCCATCCCGATGGCGGCACCCATCACAAGGTGACCAAAAAGGAGTTCTGCCGTCTCATCAAGGGAGCCACAGAGGTGGTCGAGCCCCATTCGTCACGCTGACCCCCTGCGGGCAAGCCCGAGCCACGCATGCGGCGCATCGATTGTCATGTCCATCTCGTGGGAGACGGCAGCTCCGGTAGTGGCTGTCAGATCCGCATGGACTGGCCGCACCAGAGATTCCTCTCCCGCCTCATGCTGCGCGAGGCCGGCATCTCGCCCGGGGTGTTGGGGCGGGATCTCGACAGCGCCTACGTGGCGCGGTTGGTCGAGCAGGTGACGGAGTCCGATCTCGACGCCGCCGTGCTGCTGGCCCAGGATCTGCCGCACAGCGAGTCGGGGGAGCCGATCCCGGAAAAGGCCGGTTTTTTCGTGCCCAACGACTACCTGCTCGATGTCTGCGAATGCCACCCGGCCTTGTTCATTCCCGCCGTCTCCATCCATCCGGCGCGGGCCGACGCGATGGAGACGCTGGATCACTGTCTCGCGCGGGGCGCCAAAGTGCTGAAGCTGCTGCCCAACTGTCTCAACGTCGACTACGCCGACCCGCGTTACCGCCCCTTCTGGGAACGCGTCGCGGAGTCGGGCATGATCCTCCTCTCCCACACCGGCGGCGAGCACACCCTGCCAGTGATCCGGCCCGAGTTCGCCGATCCGCGCCTGCTTGAGACGCCCCTCGAGATCGGCGTCACCGTCATCGCCGCCCACGCCGCCGGACGCTCGGGACTTTGGGATCCCGACTACACCCATCAGTTGGTCGAAATGTTCGACCGCCATCCCCGGCTCTATGCGGACAATTCCGCGCTCTGCACCATGAACCGCAGCCATACCATCGCCAAGGTGCTGCGCGAGCCGGTGATGGAGCGCATCCTCCATGGAAGCGATTTCCCCGTACCCGTCACCGGTCTCGGCCCGCTGCGCCATGGACACATCGACCGCGAGACCTGGCAACGGAGTCGCCGGGAACGCCACCCCCTGCAGCGGGATCTGCGCCTGAAACACGCGATCGGATTTCCGGAATCCACATTCACCCGGCTCGACGGACTGCTCCGCTGAGAAGGGGTGGAATCAACGCATGCGCGCCACCACGCAAGATATCGCGTGAATACTTATATAGCCATGCGATAATATGATTGGCTCATCGCTTCTCATTACGTAGATGAAAAACCTCCTCATCCTCGGCGCCGGCACCGCGGGCACCATGATGGCTCATCACCTCCGCAAGCGTCTGCCCGCGCGCGAGTGGAAACTCACCGTTGTGGACCGCTCCTCGCGCCACTATTACCAGCCGGGCTTTCTCTTTCTGCCTTTCGGGATGATCGATGAGAAGGCGGTGGTCAAACCAGTGCGCGATCTGCTGCCGCGCGGCGTGGATTTCATCGAAGCCTCCTGCGAGCGCATCGAGCCCGAAGCCCGGCGCGTGCATCTCACAGACCGGGAACCCGTGGCCTACGATCTGCTCATCGTCGCCACCGGCTCCCACATCGCCCCCGACGAGACCGAGGGCATGGACGGCGAGGGCTGGCGACGGGAAGTCTTCGATTTCTACACCTACGACGGCGCCCGCGCCCTGCGGGACAAGCTCGCCGACTGGGAAGGGGGACGGCTGCTGGTGCAGGTGACCGAGATGCCGATCAAATGCCCGGTGGCGCCGCTGGAGTTCGCCTTTCTGGCCGACACCTTCTTCAAAAAGCGGGGCATTCGCGACCGGGTCGAGATCACTTACGTGACACCCCTCTCCGGGGCCTTCACCAAGCCCAAGGCCTCGAAGGCGCTCGGACATCTGCTTGCCGACAAACACATCGCCCTCGAGGCCGACTTCGCCATCCAGAAAGTCGACCCCGAACGCCGGGTGATCGTCTCCTGGGACGACCGCGAGCTGCCCTACGATCTCCTCGTGACCACACCAACCAACATGGGCAGCGAAGTGGTGGCCGCCTCGGGCATCGGGGACGATCTCAACTACATCCCCACCCACAAGCACACCCTCCAGTCCATCGCCCACGAGAATGTCTTCGTCATCGGCGACGCCACCAACCTGCCCGCGTCGAAAGCCGGATCGGTGGCTCACTTCGAATCGGAAACCCTCGCCGACAACATCCTGCGCCATCTGGAGGGCCTGCCCCTGCTGGAGGAATTCGACGGTCACTCGAACTGCTTCATCGAGTCCGGCGACGGCAAGGCGCTGCTCATCGATTTCAACTACGACCACGAACCACATCCCGGCGGATTCCCGTTCCACTGGGGTCCCCTGCCACTGCTGAGGGAGAGCCGACTCAACCACTGGGGCAAACTGGCGTTTCGCTGGATCTATTGGCATGTGCTGCTGAAGGCCCGCCCGCTCCCCGGCATCTCCCGCCAGAAACGGCCCCCACGAGCCGCGGCCTGATTTTTTTCCCCAACCATCCCTGGAGAACCCATCCATGAAGACCACCATTGCCGGAACCGAAATCGACGTGAATGAAGAGGGTTACCTCACCGACTCAACCCTGTGGAATGAGGCCGTCGCCGAGGCCATCGCCGCCGAGGAGAAGGTCGGCCCCCTCACCGACGCCCACTGGAAGATCATCCATCACCTGCGCGAAAAACACGCCGCCGGCGAGGATGTCAGCATCCGCCGGCTCAACAAGTCGGGCGTGGCGCCGACCAAGGAATTCTACGCCCTCTTCCCGGGCGGCCCGCTCAAGAAAGCCGCGCGCATCGCCGGCATTCCGAAACCCGCCAGCTGCGTCTGATCCCCAACCCGCCCATCCCATGAGCCAACCCACCGAATTCGATCCCGACAACAACGCCCCACTCGAGAAAGTGCTGATCGTGGTAAGCCGCGGCTCCCTCGACGGCATCTACCCCGGACTCGTGCTCGCCAACGGCGCCCGCATGGAGGGTATCGAGGCCTCGATGTTCTTCACCTTCTTCGGGCTCAACGCCCTGATGGAAAAGACGATGGATTCCCTGAGAGTCGCCACCGTGGGCAATCCGGCGATGAACCTGGCCATGCCCATGCTGGGAATGCCCCCGACGATGCCATTTCCCACCATGCTGGGCGGACTGCCGGGTGTATCGAACTTCGCCACCCATCTGATGAACAGGAAGATGGATCAACTCGACATCCCGCCGGTGCGGGAATTCCTCGAGATGATCTCCGACGCCGGGGGCCGGATTTTCGCCTGCAAACTGGCCATGGACATGTTCGGCCTGCGGCGGGAGGACCTCTGGCCGGGAGTCGAAGACATTCTCACGGTCGGCGATTTCTACCGCGAGGCTGCCGGCACGCGCACCCAGGTGCTGTTTACCTGATTTCTCAGAAGCCGGGACCGTATTGCCGCACACTACAGCGTCGCACCACTGCTAGCGTGTTATTGATGGATTGATCAATCCATGCCATATGATTCGCGCACCTGGAGTATAGCGGGAGGTTACACCCGCCATCAACATGGCTACCCCCACAGGTTGATCGAGGAACGGAAGAAGATAGACGCATACTGCGCTTCGTCCGGTTTCTGAGAGATGAGTGAGAGACCGGACACAATGGAAAAAATTTCTCAATTAGCTCACTTTTTTCTTGGCAATTGCTTTCCACGTTGGTAAGCGAGAAAACATGACGCGCGCGGAGCTTTTTTCTAAACCGG
>CAYTNL010000061.1:0-26309 GCA_964439145.1 uncultured Verrucomicrobiales bacterium | reverse complement strand
CCCTTCCGCGCCCTTCCGCGCCCTTCCGCGCCCTTCCGCGCCCTTCCGCGCCCTTCCGCGCCCTTGCGTAAGAGGCGTTCTCAAAGAGTCCCGCGGCCGCGAACAGGCCGTATCGCGGCTGATGGCGCCGCTTTGTACCGCCTGATTTAGCCCAAGGCGGCAAAGCTACAAATTTTCATCACCCGATTTCACCCCTATCAAGATCATGCCTGACCCGACACCTACTCCGACCCCGACACCCACTGCAACGCCCAATCCGACACCTCCGATTACCGCTACACCCACCCCAACACCAACTCCGACAGCCACGGCCACGCCTACGCCCACGCCAACGCCGACCACGACACCCACACCCTACCCTACAGCCTCACCTTCACCATCGCCTACCCCCTATCCAACAGATCCCCCACCAACACCCTACCCAACCAGCACACCAACACCTTCGCCAACCCCGACTGGTACCCCAACACCGTATCCGACAGATCCGCCGCCAACCCCCTACCCGACCGATCCTCCGCCCACGCCCTACCCTACCGACACTCCATCAGCCACAGACCCGCCATACACCACAGACGCTCCCACCCCCACGCCGACTTGCACCCCTTCCTCGTAAGAACCGATCAATTGCCGCGAGTCCCTTTTTCCTTGTCACATCAAAACCAAAATCGATTTACTGAATTTGGGCCATGAAACTCCCCACCATCGCTCCACAATATCTCGGCACCGGACTCTCCACTGGTTTGGAGCACCGCTTTCGCTATGTGGCACGCCTCTCCAACAATTCCGGAGGCCGGAATGGCAACAGTTGGATCGTCACCAGCCTGCCCTATCTGCATTACAGCGAAAACACCGTCGATGACATGCCCGAAGAAGTGATTCTGATGGGCATGGGAGGCGCCCAATGGGAATGGGTGACCGGCACCGGATACGTCGGACGTTACGGAACCCGGAGGCGGCTGGAGGAAAGCGGAGGTGATTTCCGCGTCTTCTCGCCAGATGGGGCCGTCTCAACTTTCGTTGGCCCCAGCGCCGACGTCGGCGTTCGCGGGCGTATCGCGAACTCGGTGAACGCGCAGGGCATTGCCACGGTGGTGAGCTACGACTCCAACCAGAGAATTGCCAGCGAAGTCCGCACCGATCCTGAAACGGGAAATCAGGCGAGCTTGCACTACGAATTCGCCGCCGATGGTGCCCACGCCGGAAGAATTCTGTCGGTCGAGAAACGACTGACCATTTCAGGCGTGGCACACGCCATCTACCGGTGGACGTTCACTTACCATAATGGCACAGATAGCGCTGGCAGTTTGAACGACCTGAAAACCGCAAAGGAATCTGTCTGGGACTCAAACCAAAACGACTGGGCCAACGCCGGAAAACGTTACTTCCGCTACTACAAGACGGACAGCGGCATCGGTTTCGTTCATGGATTACGCTACGTGTTGGAAGCGGACGGATACGACCGGATGACCGCCTTGGGACTCGATCCCGAAGATGTGTCCCAAGTCACCGATGAAGTTCTGGCGGGATTCGCCGCGGAGTATTATGAATACGACGCGTCCCGACGACACAGCAAAGTGGTCATTCGGGCGGGCACCCAGTCCACCACCATTGCCCGGCTCGACAGCGATGGCAATCCAGCCCGCAATTGGAAACGCCGGGAGATCGCCACCCGGCCGGACAGTTCCACCTTGACGACCTACTTCGACGCGGCCGACCGGCCCGTTCTGAAGATTCTCGGTTCCGGTGGCGACACATGGCCGGAATATTGGGAATACAACAGCGAGAATCGCGAAACGCTTCACGCCACTCCAAGTGCCATCGATTCCGTAACCGAGCCGGCCAATGCGTCCCAAAATATATCGGTCACTCTCAAAACCACCGAGGGCCTGATCGAAACGCGAGATTACTATCCCGAAAGCGGGGGTGGCGCGGGATCGGCGCCTGGATACCTCAAGCTGACTTCCGTCAAGGAAGGCAGTTCCGGCACCGCCATCAAACAGCGCGAACTTACCTACACCTCGCGCACCGTGAGCGGGGACACCATCTACAAAATAGCGGATTCGACCGCCTATCGGGACAGCGCCAGTGGCGGAACATCTCCCGCCACTACCGGAAACGCCTATACGTGGCGTGGTTCTACGTTTGCGGTGCTACAGCACACCGTCACTCTTCCGGTCGTTTCAACCGGGGAGAACGGAACCGGCGCCACCGTCACGCGCGTCACCGTGTTCGACGATTTTGGCAATACCCAATGGATCAGAAACGAACGGGGACGGATTGACTACATCGTCCACGACCGCCTCACCGGATCGGTGACGGTGCGCATTGATGATGTCAGTACAGATGACCTGAGCGGGGTGCCTTCCGGTTGGTCGACTGTGGCCGGGTTTGGATCCAATCGACGCACCGATTGTCAGTCCGATCTGCTGGGCCGAGCCACCCAGATCCTCGGACCTGCCCATCCTGTGCCTACGAAAAACGCCGAAGGCACCGAGGTCGCCATTCCGACACGGAGGACAGAGTTTGCGGTCTATCTGGATGGAACGCGTGAGTTCCGCTCCGCCAGGGGTGGCTCCACAGGCTCCAGCTGTTATACAATGGGCACTGTTTCGCTGCGCCGCTTCGATTTTGCGGGCAACGAGGCCGAAATGATCGAAGCTGCACGGACTTGCGAGTGCGGCCCTCTTTCGGCGTCGGAAGCGTTTCCCCAATCATCCTGGCGCCAATGGCGGCGGGAGTTCTTCAACGCGGCGGGCTACCTAGACGAAAACCGCGTCTGGCACGCCATCCCACCCACGGGAGAAGGATTCGTGAACGCCAACTTTTATGCCACCCGCTTCGGGCGAGACGCCATGGGTCGTGAAAATCGCGAAGTCGCCCCTGGCGGCACGATCACCCGCACGGTTTTCGATTCGCGCGGTCTGCCG
The DNA here is from genome assembly GCA_964439145.1 of uncultured Verrucomicrobiales bacterium. Lineage (GTDB taxonomy): Bacteria > Verrucomicrobiota > Verrucomicrobiia > Verrucomicrobiales > DEV007 > JAEUHH01. The sequence goes on along the minus strand of CAYTNL010000061.1, from coordinate 23,382 downwards.
CTCTCGCACTGGATGGGAACAGATGATATAGGAGCCACCGATTCAGATCCCGCGGGCGGAGGCGCCACCGGAAACAATATGGTTGTGGTGACCGTCAACGAATACGACGACGACACGGATGGCGGCAACGGCAACCTGACCGCCACCATTCGGCCAGTGGACGGCAACAGCGCCAATGACCGACGGGACGATTTCGACTACGACTTCCGCGACCGCCTTGTCGGATCCTCCCAAAGCGACGGCTCCCACAACTACATCACCCAGTTCACTCTCGATAATCTGGGCGCGGTCGTTCAAACGGATCGGTACCACACCAATGTCGCCTCCGGAAATCTCACCACTCGTTCCACGGCCGCTTTCGATGCCCGCGGGAAACTCTTTGAGTCGAAGAATTATTCCGTCGATCCCGATACCGGCGCCGTCGGTGGCGCGCTGGTCGCGGAACGCTGGCACGACAATGCCGGCAATGTCATCAAGGAAACCTACGCGGGCAGCGAAGGCTTCGTGAAGCGCACCTTTGACGCCTTCAATCGGGAGCGATTCGCCTATACCGCCTGCAATCCTAGCGGAGGCAGCGACAACAACGATCCAACCTCGGACACAGTGGTTGAGCAAAGCGAATTGGACTACGACGACGCTGGTAATTTGCTTCAACGAACCGCGTGGCAGCGGTTCCACGACGCCACCGGAACCGGCGCGCTGAATGGTCCATCCGGTCCCCAGCCCAAAGGACGCCGCATCTTCGCCTGTTGGTGGCGGGACGCCATCGGCCGCGAGATCGCCACCGCCGACTACGGAACGAATGGAGGCGCACCGCTCATCCGGCCTGAAATTCCTCCGAGTTCCAGCGACACCGTGCTGGTGACGCGCACGCGCTACGCTTCAACCGGCAATCCCGGAGCCTCCATCGACCCTCAGGGGACCGAAACCCGCTGGAAACGCGATGCCCTTGGCCGCGAAATCGAGACCGTAGAAAATTTCCGGAAAGACGCCGGCCCGGCCGCCGATGTCAATCGCACCACCCGCTTCGGTTACCATCCCAGTGGAGGCTTGGAGACGCTCATCCTCGTCAATGATGTCACCGGCGATCAGACCACCCGCTGGGTTTATGGGACCACCTTGGCCGACTCCGCCGTCGCCACCGGACACCTGCTCCGGTCCAAAATCTATCCCGAGAGTGACGACAGCGCCGCGCCCCTCGGCAATGGACCCGACGGCTTCTATGAACGGATCGAGCACACCTATAACCGACAAGGAGAGATCGTTACCACCAAGGATCCGAACGAAACGGTCCACGCCTATGATCGCGACACCCTCGGGCGACTGTTGCATGACCGCGTCACCGCCTTCGGTGCCGGCATCGACCAGACCGTGAAACGGATCTCCCTCAGCTACGACGCCAAGCGACCGAATTTGGTGACCCGGATCGCGAGCCATGACGATGCCACACCTGGTTCGGGCAGCATCCTCAATGAGGTCGGCCACACCTACGACGGGCTCGGTCAATTGATGAAAGACCAGCAGTCCCACAGCGGTGCCGTCAATCCCGGTACCACCCCCGAGGTCGCCTACGCCCACGCTACTCCCTCCTGAATTCCCATGAGCACGAACACCGCCCGCCGCGAATCGATCACCTATCCCGACGGTCGGGTCGTCACCTTGGGCTACGGGGCCGCCGACAGCATCAACGACCTCTTCAGTCTCGTGAACTCAGCCGCCATCCAAGGAGAAAGTGACAACAAGGTCGAATACGCGCGGGTCGGTCTGGGCCGCTATGTGAACATCACCTACCCACAACCGGCGGTCCAAATGTCCATGCTCCGCCCCGGTGGCGGCAGCGAGGGTGACGCCGGAGATCCTTATGATGGCTACGACCGCTTCGGACGCGTCCAGGAGATGCGCTGGGAAAAGACTGCCGACCACTCCGTCATCGACGGCTGGCAATGGGGTTACAATCGCGCCTCCAACCGCACCTGGAAGAAGAACCTCGTCGCCGCCACCGGTCAGGACGAGGCCTACCGCTACGACGGTCTCTATCAGGTCCTCGGCGACGCCTTGGGCACCCTCAACACCAACCGCACCGCCATTGGGGGAATTCCCGGAGAGGCCGAAACCTTTCGCTATGATCCCACCGGCAACTGGCTCGGCTACCGCAAGGACGAGGACGGAGCGGTGGCACTCGACCAGACCCGCGCCAACAACCAAGACAACCAGCTGACCCAACTCGACGGCAGCAGCGCCCTGCTGGCCTACGACCGGGCGGGCAACGCCACGAAGACTGCACCCGGCGCTGATGGGGACTGGTCGAAATGCTTCCAGCCTGTCTGGGACGCCTGGAATCGCCTCGTGGAGGTCAAGGACGAAAACGGCGCCACCGTCCAGAAGAACGCCTACGACGGTCTGACCCGCCGCATCACCCAGGAATCCGACGGAGAAGTCATCCACACCTACTGGAGCGACCGCTGGAAGCCCTTGGAGGAGCGGATCGACTCCGGCACCACCGCCGCTCGGCAATATGTGTGGGGCGAGCGCCCCGGCCACCGGGACGAACTCGTTCTGCGGGATCGTGACACTGACGGGAACGGCACCCTCGACGAGCGGCTCTACGCGACCATGGACTACTTCAATGGAACGGCCGTGCTGGACGCCTCGGGAGCCGTGCAGGAGCGCTACGGCTATTCGGCCTTCGGCGTGCGCCGGGTGATGGCGGCGGATTTCACGCCGAAGACAGGGTCGGGCTACGATTGGGAATTCGGGTTTCAAGGGCAGTTCCGGGATAGAGAGACGGGGTGGTACAACTACGGGTATCGGTTTTATGCGCCCGAATTGGGTCGGTGGATCAAACGGGATCCCATAGGAGAATACGGCGGCTTTATTTTGTATTTATTTTCGTCACAGAACCCGATCAATCAAATTGATCGCCTGGGGCTATTTCCCACTTCCTGCTCACGGGATCGATGCCCTTCATTGAAAGCACGTTATGACAATCAATGCATTGAACTTCGGAAGAAGGCAGCAGAAATAGAAACTCTCGCCAATGAACACATAGATGCTCTAATGAGAGCAGTTTCGGAAGCTGGCCTGCCACATCCGTCCGAACGGAACGCAGCTGAAATTGAACGTTTTAGGAAACTGAAAAAAGAAGTGGATAATATATATTTTCCAGAAATGAAAGAATTGGCGGAAAAGCAACAAGCAATATTGCAAGACATCGAAAAACTAGAGGACGATTTAGCTGATGAGAATTGCATTTACAATAAATGTCCAAGGCCATGGAGAGAGTGATTTCCGTATTCGCAACTTGCTTTATTCTCTGCTCTTGCAGCAATCACCGCGAAGAGTCGAGGTTGCACGATCTAATCCTCATACAATTAGGCCTGAAATCATTCTTAGAAGATTATGAACAAAATAGTAATGAGAAACCTTCCTTAGAAGATTTAGAAAATTACATTGATAAACCATTAATAACTCAATTAAGGAACAATAGCGAAATAGTCTACGTTTTTGATCGCCCCGAAATTCAGGGTATCATGCCGGAAATCGTAGCATTGGATTTTCGTGGATCAGGAGTGGCCGGGATTTTTCGCAATGGGAATGTGATTGGCTGCGAGGAGCTACTTAGATTAGTGACGCTGCATCGCCCACCCAGTGTTACTGATTAGCTGAACTTTCATTTTGCGGATTTCATAACCCCTCTACCGCTTGAGCAAAGATCAACAATGAATTCTTTTGATCTATTCGAGCTTTTCCGCGAGTGCGCTGGAAATAGAATCCAGTAAATCCTTTCGAATCCTAATTCACCACCGTGAATACACGTCAGTTTCAGAATAGCCCACCCATCTTGCACCAACATCTGCCTTGAAGACCGCATGGTCAATCCCGGCACCACGCCCGAGGTTGCCTACGCCCACGCCACTCCCTTCTGAAATCCCATGAGCACGAACACCGCCCGACGCGAATCGATCACCTACCCCAACGGTCGTGTCGTCACCCTCGGCTACGGAGCCGCCGACAGCATCGACGACCTGTTCAGTCTCGTGCAGTCCGTCGCCATCCAGGGAGAAAGCGGCAACAAAGTCGAATACACCCGCGCCGGCCTCGGCCGCTACGTCTCCATCACCTACCCGCAACCCGCCGTGGCCCTGTCCATGCTCCGCCCCGGCGGAGGGAGCCAGGGCGACGCCGGAGATCCTTACGATGGCTACGACCGCTTCGGGCGAGTGCAAGAAATGCGCTGGGAGAAGACCGCCGACAACTCCGTCATCGACGGCTGGCAATGGGGTTACAGTCGCGCCGCCAACCGCACCTGGAAGAAAAACCTCGCCGCCGCCACCGGCCAGGACGAGGCCTACCGCTACGACGGGCTCTATCAGGTACTCGGCGACGCCCTGGGCACGCTCAACACCAACCGCACCGCCATTGGGGGAATCCCCGGTGAGGCCGAAACCTTCACCTACGACCCCACCGGCAATTGGCTGGGGTATCGAAAGGAGGAGGACGGCGCAGTGGCCCTCGACCAGTCCCGCGCCAACAACAAAGATAATCAGCTCACCCAGATCGACGGCAGCAGCGCCCTACTGGCCTATGACCGTGCGGGCAACGCCACGAAGACCGCGCCCGGCGCCGACTGGTCGAAGAGCTTTCAACCGATCTGGGACGCCTGGAACCGAATCGTAGAGGTAAAGGACGAGAACGGCACCACCGTCCAGAAAAACGCCTACGACGGACTGACCCGCCGCATCACCCGGGAAACCGGCGGCGAAGTCATCCACACCTACTGGAGCGACCGTTGGAAACCCTTGGAGGAAAGAATCGATTCGTCCGCCACCGCCGCGCGGCAATATGTGTGGGGCGAGCGCCCCGGCCACCGGGACGAGCTGGTGTTGCGGGACCGCAACACCGACGGGAACGGCACGCTCGACGAGCGTCTCTATGCGACGATGGACTACTTTAATGGAACCTCTGTGCTGGACACGTCGGGAACCGTGCAGGAGCGCTACGGCTATTCCGCCTTCGGGGTACGCCGGGTGACGGCCGCTGATTTCACACCCAAATCGGGATCGGACTGCGATTGGGAGTTCGGGTTCCAGGGGCAGTTCCGGGACGAGGAAACGGGATGGCTCAACTACGGGTACCGATTCTATGTGCCCTTGCTCGGGAGGTGGATCAATAGGGATCTCATTCAAGAAACTGGCGGAATGAATCTATATGCATTCGCTAAGAATTCAACTCTCAATTTTGTCGACTATATCGGATTGGTATGCTGCTGTGGCAGTAACGAATTCAACCCTCAACATAAATGCTGCAAAAGCGGCACAATTACTGATCTCAATGATCCATGTAGGATAAAGATTTTCTTGGGACATTTCGGCGCCATGGATAAAGGTTTGGAAGACGCGCTTAGAAATCCCTTGGAAGATAAAGTTGGGTGCGTTAGTTGCTGGAGCTCCACTCAGAATCAAAAAGCAGGCGACAAAGGTTATCCGAACCCGGATCGAGGCAACGAACTGATTTTCCCAAAACCAACAGGCAACCAACGTAGCGTCCGTGAAGAATACGATGCAGAAGTGAAGGCAGCCAAAGCAGAAGCCGCAAGGCTATGCGTCTGCTGCAAAACAGAGGTGATTATCACTATAGTTGGGAGTGACGCAGACGGAAAGGCATGGCTCTTGGCGACCTTTGGATCGCCTCAAAAAATTGAAAAGGTGAAATGCGAACGCGATTGCACCAGTAGAGGGGGTGCGCTTCGTTAAGTGAATAACTAATCACATAATGAAAACGGGATTCATCTCAATTTTATTTTCATTTGCTTATTTCGCATCCAGCTGCCACCCAACCGGCAATCCCGAGAAGGCATTTAAAGAAACGCATCAAAATCAACTACGCGAGCATATTGTAAACAGTACAGAATCGATTAGATTTGCGTCAGAAGTGCCCCTGGCAGATTCTCCAGAATTAGTGCGATTTTCCGGAGGTGAATACGTATTTAACACCAAAGAAGAAACCCAGAGGTTCTTGGCAAGTATGTTCGATGGCTTTCCCGTAAGCTCGGGACCCTGGAGCGGAAAATTTTCATTTATTCTTTATAAAAAATCCTTAAGCGGAAGAGAGTTGCCTATTTATATTTTGGATCTGATATCTGGAACAAATATTTTCCATATTTGGAAATGTTCAGATAATCATACCCAGCCCACGATTGATTTCTCATCTCGCGAGAGCAACCCGGATTTGTTGTACCTTGAGTCCGCCGCTGCAGCAGATGCGCTTCGGACCCTCATTTCGAACAGGCAGATTGAGCGGGATTTAACTGAGCATCCGAAATGAATGCTTGTTACAATATCTCCGATAGCCCTGCTTATATACATTCATGATCACGAACACCGCCCGCCGCGAATCGATCACCTACCCCAACGGCCGGGTCGTCACCCTCGGCTACGGGGCCGCTGACAGCATCGACGACCTCTTCAGTCTCGTGCAGTCCGTAGCCATTCAGGGGGAAAGTGGCAACAAAGTCGAATACACCCGCGTCGGCCTCGGCCGCTACGTCTCCATCACCTACCCGCAGCCTGCCGTAGAGATGTCCATGCTCCGCCCCGGCGGCGGGAGCGAGGGCGACGCCGGAGATCCCTACGATGGCTACGACCGCTTCGGGCGCGTCCAGGAGATGCGCTGGGAGAAGACCGCCGACCACTCCGTCATCGATGGCTGGCAATGGGGCTACGACCGCGCCTCCAACCGCACCTGGAAGAAGAACCTCGCCGCCGCCACCGGTCAGGACGAGGCCTACCGCTACGACGGCCTCTATCAGGTTCTCGGTGATGCCCTGGGCACCCTCAACACCAACCGCTCCGCCATCGGGGGCGTTCCCGGAGAGGCCGAAACCTTCACCTACGACCCCACGGGCAACTGGCTGGGCTACCGCAAGGACGAAGACGGTTCGGTGGCGCTAGACCAGTCCCGCGCAAACAACAAAGATAATCAGCTCACCCAACTCGACGGCAGCAGCGCCCTGCTGGCCTATGACCGGGCGGGCAACGCCACCAAGACTGCACCCGGCGCTGATGGGGACTGGTCGAAATGCTTCCAGCCTGTCTGGGACGCCTGGAATCGCCACGTGGAGGTCAAGGACGAGAACGGCGCCACCCTCCAGAAGAACGCCTACGACGGTCTGACCCGCCGCATCACCCGTGAATCCGGCGGAGAGGTCGTCCATACCTACTGGAGCGACCGCTGGAAACCGCTAGAGGAGCGGATCGATGCCGGCACCACCGCCGCGAGGCAGTATCTCTGGGGCGAGCGACCCGGTCACCGTGATGAACTCGTGTTGCGGGACCGCGACACCGACGGGAACGGCAAGCTCGACGAGCGACTCTACGCGACGATGGACTACTTCAATGGCTCGGCCGTGCTGGACGCCTCCGGAGCCGTGCAGGAGCGCTACGGCTACTCGGCCTTCGGGGTCCGCCGGTTGATGGCTCCGAACTTCACGGCGAAATCGGGATCGGACTACGTGTGGGAGTTCGGGTTCCAGGGGCAGTTCCGGGACCTGGAAACAGGATGGCTCAACTACGGATACCGCTTCTACGTCCCGGAACTGGGACGGTGGATCAATAGGGATCCTAGAGAGGAATTGGGCGGTCTGAATCTTTACTGTTTCACAAGGAACCATCCTATTGGGGTAATTGACTTTTTGGGTTTGGCTCCAAGAAATTCAGGTCCGATACCGCCTTCTAGTCAAATTCCAAACCAAGGACTTCCTCAAGGAGCCCCCCCACAACGTCCGCCCTATCAGGGACCATTAAATCCTGGCCCAGAGTGCCCAGCTAGCCCGGCTGGTTCATTTGCGGCGGGTATCGCGGGTTTCGCGGACATGCTTGCCAGAGGGGCCTCATCGTTTGTCTTTCAGCAGTTGTACGCCAAAGGCGTAGCCGACTGCGAACCGAAAGCAAAGCCGCCTGGCTGTGGTTGTTGCCGCATCACAATCAGTGGTTACAAATCGCCCTGCACTCAATACACCATTTGGGTGCAGGGAAGCGGATTTTATCGCTCTGGAGATTGCGACTCCCAACGTTCGGATGATGGAGACGATTCCGAGAACCACGGCACAATCGGCCCCTATTATGGCGGCCCGTCAACCGTTCAGGAAAAGAAAGTTTACTATCGTAAAATGTAAAAAAAATATTAACTAACGATAACAGATGAACAATTTGTTCTGTATCCTATCGGTCTTCTCAATTCTCCTTTCGTCTTGCGACCGGAGTCGTGATTCCGCTAAGCCAACCTCCTCGCATCTCCCTCGGATTTCTCTCGGAATGAATATCAAGGAAGCCATCGAAACCCTTGGAGAACCAGCATTTGCACGCCAGGCCTCACCCGACATAACCGAATGTGATTTTATTTTTCAAGATCCCATGTCAGATATGCGCATATCAGGATACAAGCTTACTTTTAAAAACGATATTCTCGTGAACATCGATGCTATCTTGGGTCAGTAATGAGTTTCAAATGAATCAGTTTCCGTAAAAACCCATGAGCGCGAACACCGCCCGACGCGAATCGATCACCTACCCCAACGGCCGGGTCGTCACCCTCGGCTACGGGGCCGCTGACAGCATCGACGACCTCTTCAGTCTCGTGCAGTCCGTCGCTGTCCAAGGGGAGAGCGGGGATAAGGTTGCATACACCCGCGCCGGCCTGGGCCGCTACGTGTCCATCACCTACCCGCAACCCGCCTTGGCCATGTCCATGCTCCGCCCCGGCGGCGGGAGCGAGGGTGACGCAGGAGATCCTTATGATGGCTATGATCGATTCGGACGCGTCCAAGAGATGCGCTGGGAAAAGACTGTCGAAAACTCCGTCATCGACAGCTGGCAATGGGGCTACAATCAAGCCTCCAACCGGACCTGGAAGAAGAACCTCGTCGCCTCCACCGGTCAGGACGAGGCCTACCGCTACGACGGTCTCTATCAGGTCCTCGGCGACGCCTTGGGCACCCTCAACACCAACCGCACCGCCATTGGGGGAATTCCCGGAGAGGCCGAAACCTTTCGCTATGATCCCACCGGCAACTGGCTCGGCTACCGCAAGGACGAGGACGGAGCGGTGGCACTCGACCAGACCCGCGCCAACAACCAAGACAACCAGCTGACCCAACTCGACGGCAGCAGCGCCCTGCTGGCCTACGACCGGGCGGGCAACGCCACGAAGACTGCACCCGGCGCTGATGGGGACTGGTCGAAATGCTTCCAGCCTGTCTGGGACGCCTGGAATCGCCTCGTGGAGGTCAAGGACGAAAACGGCGCCACCGTCCAGAAGAACGCCTACGACGGTCTGACCCGCCGCATCACCCAGGAATCCGACGGAGAAGTCATCCACACCTACTGGAGCGACCGCTGGAAGCCCTTGGAGGAGCGGATCGACTCCGGCACCACCGCCGCTCGGCAATATGTGTGGGGCGAGCGCCCCGGCCACCGGGACGAACTCGTTCTGCGGGATCGTGACACTGACGGGAACGGCACCCTCGACGAGCGGCTCTACGCGACCATGGACTACTTCAATGGAACGGCCGTGCTGGACGCCTCGGGAGCCGTGCAGGAGCGCTACGGCTATTCGGCCTTCGGCGTGCGCCGGGTGATGGCGGCGGACTTCACGCCAAAGACCGGGTCGGACTACGATTGGGAGTTCGGATTCCAGGGGCAGTTCCGCGACAAAGCCACGGGATGGCTCAACTACGGATACCGCTTCTATTTGCCCGAACTGGGACGATGGATTAATCGGGATCCGATAGAGGAATCCGGAGGACAGAACCTCTATTCCGCCATTGAAAACAATCCCTTAAACAGTACAGACCACCTTGGTTTGAGAGTAGTGCCGAGACCGACGCCAATGCGACCAACAACTGGAGGAAGACCAACTCCACGCCAGCCGAGACCACCAAGCTTCCCCCCGCCTGGCGGTGATCCAAGAGGGAATCCCAGATACAAGGGATTGCCTGTCCAACCACAAATTGGCCCACCCGGCAAGCCACCTGGCCCATGGAAGTTTCAACCGCCGGGCGATTGCAGCTCCTGGAGACACAGGCAGTTACAAGACATTGTCGATGACAAATGCAAGAAAGACACTGCCTGCAAAGGGGATATGTGCTGTCCAGAATTAGATAGAAGAAGAATGCTTAACCTAGAGTGCGCGATGGCTCGAGAAAAAATTAACTTTGAATGCTTCAGAGGTGGAGACGGCGTCCACAGAGATGAAGCTACCAAAGCCTATCGTGCAATCGCGAATTGCGATAAGTGGCGCAGCAAAAAGGGGTGCTAGGTAGCTGTTTAGTTGTTATGGCAGACGATTTGGAGACAATATTGGAATCGATTCGAGACGGGAACATCCATTTTCTCGAATTTATTTCCGAATGTATAGATAGCTTCCCGTCCGGCATCGAAGACCAAATTTTGGGAACTCATTGGATCACCTACGCTATTGACTTGGGATCCCTTGAGAGCTTGCTTTGGATGTTGGCAAAAGGCACAAAAATCGATTTTGAAGACGGCATGGGATACACGGTGCTCCACTCAGCCATTGAAAGCACGTCCTCGAATAAATACGAGATCATGGCAAAATTGCTCGAATTTGGCGCTGATGTTAACAAACGAGGCTTTAACGATTGGACGCCCGCACACCTCGCTGCAGCGAGAAATGACGTAAATGCTCTGGAGATTCTGGTAAAAGCAGGGGCCGATCTCAACGCTAGGACTCGGATTGACAATTTTTCTACGCCGCTAGAACTGGCGAGGTTAGTGGGTACTTCCCCAGACGCTGTTAGCTACCTGGAAATCGCCCTGAGTTCACAATGAATCTTTAGATTTTCAAATCCGTACTTTATCCAGTCAGTAATGCACCAGTTCTTTTCATGATCTTCATCCAAATCGCCGCCTACCGGGATCCTGAACTAATTCCCACGATTCGCGACTGTCTCGCCAAGGCTGCTTATCCTGACAATCTCCGCTTCGGGATCTGCTGGCAAACAGATGAGCAGGACGACTGTCTGGCTCCTTTTCTGGACTCGGACAAGTTTCGGATCCAACGCGTCCCCTGGCATCAAAGCAAGGGCCTCTGCTGGGCACGCTCGGAGATTCAGAAACTCTACGATGGCGAAGAGTTCACCTTGCAACTCGATTCCCACCATCGCTTCGCACCGGGCTGGGACAAATTCCTCCTCGAATCGCTCGAAACCTGCGGCAGCGCCAAACCCATTCTCACCACCTATGCGGGGGTCTACGAACCCGGCAAGACGGAAACGCCGCCTTCGGGCCCGTTCAAGATGGTGGCGGATCGGTTCACCCCATCGGGCACCATTCTCTTCCGTCCTCACCACATTCCGGGTTGGGAGGACCTTACGGCTCCAATTCCGGCCCGCTTTGTCTCGGGACACTTCTTTTTCACACTTGGCCAACACTGTGAAGAATACCGCTACGATCCCCAACTCTACTTTGCCGGGGATGAAATCAGTCTAAGCATCCGTTCCTACACGCTCGGCTACGACCTCTTCCATCCCCACCGCAACGTGATCTGGCACGAATACACCCGTGTCGGCCGGGTGAAACACTGGGACGACCACAACGCCAAGCAAACCGAAGCCGCGATCGCCATGCCTTGGCACGAGCGGGATGTTGTCAGCAAACGCCGGCTGCGGAAGATGTTGCAGGAGGAGGACAACGACGAAGACATCGGCATCTACGGACTCGGCACCGTGCGGAGCCATGGCGACTATGAGCGCTATGCTGGCATCGATTTTGCCAGACGCCTGCTCCAGCGGGAGACGGTGGATGGCAAGAACCCGCCCTGCACCTACGTGGACGCCGACCAATGGGAGGCGGGATTCACCCACGAACACCGCGTTCCTCTGAAATGGCGTGCCGATGATATCGAGGCTTGCGACGACCTCCAATTCGTCTATTTCGGCATCGAAGACGCCAACGGGACGGTACTCCATCGACATGACGCCCCGCCGGAAAGTCCCGAGGCCACCGGTACCATCGAGAGCAAGACAGTCACTCTGCACGCGCAGAGCAAGCCCGCGAAGCTCGTCCTCTGGCCCGTGAGCCGGTCTCGGGGTTGGTTGAAACGGACGGACTATGCCTTGTAAGACGAAAATCATTCCAGGCAAGAAAGGGCAATTTTACAATGGAACCTAATCCTATCAAAATTCCGTGATTCCAAAGATCGTTCATCAGACTTGGAAGACCGCCGAATTCGAGTATTGGGTGTTCAAGCGTTCCCAAGCTTCAATTCGAGAACACCTCGGCGCATGGGACTACCGATTCTGGACCGACGAAGACCTGGAAAGACTGGTACGCGACAATTACCCTCAATACCACCCCCGTTGGTCGGCGCTTGACCGGCCAATCAAACGAGTGGACATGGCACGCTGCTTTCTACTTCATCGTTTTGGGGGCATTTACGCCGACCTCGATTTCATCTTCAAGCAGCCTCTGGAGGAATTGTTGGACCGCCGCTACCGCCTCTATTTCTACCGCTCCCACGAGTCCATTGCCAAAGGTTGGCAGTTTCTTGGCAACGCGTTCATGATGGCCGTGCCGGGCGAGTCCTTTTGGCTCGAGTTGGTGGAGTATCAACTGTCTCTTCCGGCCAACACCCCCGTTCTCCACCATACCGGCCCGCAGTCCATCGGTGCATTCTGGGAAACTCTTCAGGAGCGTTCACACATCCGGATTTTCGGTCCGGACGAGTTCGACAACGAACATTGCGAGGCCGGAGTCGGCGCAAGCCGCTACGGGCATCATGTGCGCACGGCAACGTGGCAACACGCCAACTTCCGAGCTTGAAGGCACCACAAGAGTAAACTGACTGTCACTCCACATCTCGAATTCTTCATGAAGTATTTCAGCCAATTTGGTCAGGATTATTGGCTTTTGAATCACATGTTCCCCGATCTTCGCGAGGGATTTTTCGTGGATGTGGGCGCCTACCACATGACGAACGGCTACATGAGCAACACCCTCGCCCTGGAGCGGCAGAGGAATTGGACGGGCCTGTTGATCGAGCCCAATGTCGGACTTTGCGGTCCGTTGGAGTCGAGGAACGCACGTCTTGTCAACTCCGTCGTTTCCGGCCGAAGTCATTCACTTCGCTTTCAATTCGGGGATCGCGGCTGCAATTCCAAGATTGTCGCCTCGGGTGGAAGCCCCGTCGCCACGGAAACTCTCACCCAAATCCTCGACCGTGAAAACGTCCCATCCCTCATCGAGCTGCTGAGTGTTGATGTGGAAGGCCATGAACTCGATGTTCTCAGTGGCATCGATTTCCGGCGCTACCATTTCGCCTGCCTTATTGTCGAAGCCAATGGCAGAAAGAAGGACATCACTGCGCTGCTAGACAGGGAAGGATACCGCTTCATCGGACAGCTCGGAGTTGACCTATTCTTTACTGATGCCGCATCCAGTCCCGCATCTCCTGCCGACATTGTCCTCGATTGGGAAGCTCAACCCGAGCGAGCGAAGGCGATTCACCCACCTGTTCCCACGCGTTGATCTGTCGAGATTTTTCCCCGATCATCCTATGGTCTATCCCAATCCCCAGATCTTCCCACACCTGGCAGCGATTTTCATTCACATCCCCAAGACCGCCGGCACCGCGATCGAGCGGACTCTTCAAGCGTCCCCCCAGCTGAACGTGGGTGGGCACACCACCGCAATTGGCTATCAACGAAAGTTTCCCGAAGAGTTCGCGATCTTCTTCAAGTTCGCGGTGATCCGAGAGCCGGTGTCGCGTTTTCATTCCGCTTGGCGCTATCTCCGGAAAATGCCGGTTCATCCCGCACTCAACAACGCCACGATTCACGAATGCACCGGATTAAGCGAGTGGATGGATCGACTGCGAGACGAACCCGAGTTGCTGGATCGGATCATCCATTTCTGGCCTCAGTGGAAATTTGTATGCGACAAATCGGGCGACTTAATGGTTGATCGATTGTTCCGTTTCGAAAGAATCGAGGCGGAATGGAAAGAAATTTCCAATGTGCTGCGAATTCAACAAGTGAAACTCCCGAAGATCAACGAATCCAGAGACTGGAGCGAAAATGACTCGGGGCTTGGGGAATGCGAGATCCATTGGATCCGCGAGTATTACGCCAAGGATTTCCAACTGGGTGAATATTAGAACGATGGTATACGCGCCCGCTCCCATGACTGCGACCGGAGTATCCAAAGGAAAAATCGTCATTGTCGGAAACGGCTCATCACTTCTCGGAAACGGTTTGGGTGGCATCATCGACTCTCATGAGATTGTAGTACGGTTCAACCGCTTCGAAACGAAGGGATTTGTGCCCGATGTGGGGCGGAAAACCTCCATCTGGTTCTGCAATCGGAACGTGAATCATTCATCCCTATTTCGGGTACTTCGGCATGAGTCCTATACAGAAATCTACGTCCACACCTGGGGAGATCGACATGAAGCAGCCCTTACGTTCCAGAGGGCACTCGAAGAAATCGACAGGTCAGCACGAATCGTTGAAGTGCCGGCATCCACCTACGAGGAGATGAGAAAGTTTATCGGTACAGACTACCGATTCTTCTCCACCGGAGCCATTGCCGTTTGGTTGATGATCGAGCGCTTTGGCAAGGTCGATTTGGTTGGCTTCGATTGGTGGAGGAATCCCGCCCGTATTCACTATTTCAACGACGGACAACTTCCACCCGATCCACTCAACGGCCATCGTCCTGTTGAAGAGAAGAAATTCTTTGAACGCCTGGCCTCAGAGGGAAAACTCGGCTTCCTCGGAAAGGGAGACCAAGCCTAATTCGCGAATCGTGACGCAGAGCACATTCCTTGTAACCCGAAGAATCCTGCGCGAGCCTAATGACGTGGCCCGTAGACTGCGGCGGGAGGACCTCTGGCCGGGAGTCGAGGACATTCTCACGGTCGGCGATTTCTACCGCGAGGCCGCCACCTCCAGACGCGATCAACTTTCAGCGCTGCTCTCGTCGCTCTTGGCGGATTCCCGACCGGAGGCCCGCTTGACTCCCCGCCCGCCGACGGATAGAAGCGGAGAGTCCCCCTCCTCGCCACGCCCATGAGACGACTGCCCCTCCCTCTCCTGCTCGCCACCCTTTCCTCGCTGGTATTCCTCCCCGGACTCACCCCCGGCCAGGAACTGCCCGCAATCAGCGGCATGATCCGCTCCGCCATCGGGGTGACTCGTCAGGGCACGCCGATCCCGTGCTTCCTCACCGAGGACGATCTCGATCCCGAGACGGAGAAATATCGCGTCCTGCTCGTGTGCGGCTTGGATGGAAATCCGGACTCCACACGCGCGGTGATGGACGCCCTCGGATCCGTCAACCGGATCGCGGGAGTCGCGCTGTCTGCCGTGCCCGATTTCCTGCCGGACACGGACGATTCGGTGACCCTGACGTTCCCCCCGGAGGGCAACGCCTATCTCCAGCCGGAAAACGATATCGCCCACTACCTCTGGCGCTGGATCGGGATGCATGCGCCAGACTTGGTCATCATCGTGGCGCCCGCCGACCATCCCTCCGCATCCTCGCTCGCCACCGCGTTGGGCGAGACCTCCCCCAGCGCGGTGGGGACCATCCCGGCGCTGGTTTCCCCCACCGCAACCATCCCCACCGATCAAGCTCGCCGGCCTTCACCGGCTCGTGAAGAAATCCTTCGCCGCGTCGCGCGCACTCCCGTCGAGGTCGCCGGGGAACTTGCCAAAGTATACGGTCGCCAGATGGACCCGGTCATGTACATCCCGGCTCTCGCCATCGTCGGGCGGATGCGGCTCGGTGAATTGACCGACGACTCCGCCGCGCTCCGGGACGCGCAGATAATCTGCGCCCCCTTCCGAAACGAAAAGGAATCGATGCCACCGAAGGGCAACGGCAGCACGCTCTCGGGTCACCTCGTCTTTTCCGAACTCGCGCGCCGCACCGGTGACGAGGGCTGGACGGCGCTGGCGAAAAAGGCGGCCGACTACGGCTTCGATGAAAACGGGAAGCCGAAGGAGTCGATGCCCTTTCACAGCGAGATGAGCGATTCGGTCTTCATGGGCTGCGCCATCCTTGCGGAGGCCGGCCAACTGACGGGCGATCAGAAATACTACGCGCAATGCCTGCGGCACCTCCGCTTCATGGAAAAGCTCTGTCTGCGCGAGGATGGCATCTATCGCCATTCGCCGCTCGATGAGGCGGCCTGGGGACGGGGCAACGGCTTCCCCGCGCTCGGGATGGCGCTTTCCTTGAGCGTGCTGCCGGAAGATTCCGAGGAGTTCGCGGCCTTTCTCGAGAGCTATCGGAATCACCTGACAGCGCTGCGAAAGCACCAGGACCCGACCGGCGCCTGGCACCAGGTCATCGATCACGAGGAGAGCTATCGCGAGTTCACCAGCACCTGCATGATAACCTTCGCCATCGTGCGCGGCCTGCGGCGCGGGTGGCTCGACGCGGCGGAATGGCAATCGGTGGTGGAGAAGGCCTGGACCGCCATCAAGAGCCGCATCGGTCCCGAGGGCCATCTCGTCGATGTCTGTACCGGCACCGGCAAGATGAAATCGCTCCGCGACTACTTCGACCGCACCGCCATCCTCGGCCGCGACGACCGCGGGGGCGCCATGGCCTTGATGGTGTCCACGGAGATCGCGTTCTGGGAACGTGAAAATGAGAAACGCTGATATCAAGCCCATGAAACCCCACCGACTTCTCTGCCCCCTGCTGGCCCTGGCCGCGACTCTGCCCGCCTGCGACCGCCGGGTGGAGCCGCCTTCGGAACCGGTATCCGCCGGTCAGGGCATCATGGTGGGGGAACTGACGCCCACCACGGCTCTGGTGCAGGTGAGACTGACACGCGGCGACGCGCTGGTCGGGGGCGATCTCCCCGGCCTACCGGGTCTGGTGGAATTTCGCCTCGAAACAGCGGACGGCTCACCCGTCACCGAGATCTCCGTGGCGGCCGAGGGCGACCGGGACTACATCGCGCGCGCGGCTTTCGACCGCCTGGAGCCCGGAGTCCGCTACCGCTGCGCCACCCGCATCGGCGCCGATGCCGGATCACTCGCCGAGGGGCCGGTGGCGGAATTCCGCACCCTGCCCGGCCCGGACCGCGACGACGCCGCCCGCTTCGTGGTCGTCACCGGCATGAACTACGCCAAATTCCACGGCGACGACCGCATCGACCGCGCCCAGCATCTGGTGGAGAACAACACCGACCTGCCCCGGCCCTACTCCGGTCCGGACAAGGCGCTCGGATATCCGGCCCTGGCGTCCATCCTCAGCCTGGCGCCCGATTTCTTCGTCGGCACCGGGGACAACGTCTACTACGACACCCCCGAGCAGGGACGCGCGGAGACGGTGCCCCAGATGCGGCAGAAATGGCACGAACAGTTTCGCCAGCCGCGGTATCGCGAGCTTTTTTCCAAAGTCGCGACCTATTGGATGATCGATGACCATGACTACCGCATCGATGACGGCGACAATTCCGGCGACTACCTGCCCAGCCCGGAAACGGCCCGTCGGGTGATGCTGGAGCAACTCCCGGTGGCGCCCGCGGAGGACGACGGGGCGCCGACCTACCGCACCCATCGGGTCAGCCGCCATCTGCAACTGTGGTTCCCGGAAAACCGGATGTATCGCAGCCCCAACGCCATGCCCGACGGCCCGGAAAAGTCCATCTGGGGCGCCGAACAGAGAGAGTGGCTGCAACGCACGCTGCGGGAGAGTGACGCCACCTTCAAGCTGCTGATCTCCCCCACGCCCATGGTCGGCCCCGACGATATTCGCAAGACCGACAACCACACCAACCACGGCGGCTTCCGCCACGAGCGGTACGCCTTTTTCGCCTGGGTGCGGGAGCAGGGTCTCGACCGGCGGCATTTCTACCTCGTCTGCGGGGACCGGCATTGGCAATACCACGCCATCGACCCGAGCGGCATCGAGGAGTTTTCCTGCGGCGCCCTGGTCGACGCGAATTCGCGTCTCGGTCGCAAACCCGGCGATCCCGCCTCCACCG
The DNA here is from genome assembly GCA_964439145.1 of uncultured Verrucomicrobiales bacterium. Taxonomy (GTDB): domain Bacteria; phylum Verrucomicrobiota; class Verrucomicrobiia; order Verrucomicrobiales; family DEV007; genus JAEUHH01. The sequence continues at coordinate 5,361 of CAYTNL010000061.1, read as the reverse complement.
ATCCCGAGGGCCTCATCCGACAGGCCTATTCCCAGGATCCCCGATCGGGCGGATTCCTCATGATCGAGGCCCTGCCCGGCAAGTTGACCTTCACCTGGCACGACGAGCACGGCGAAGTGCTACACCGCACGGAAAAAGCCGTGACCGCGACGGGCGGCGCCCCGGAGTGAGGGATTTGCGCGCGGGGCGAAGGGCCTTTTCGCCTTTTCCCCTCCGACCCGAGAGGGTAGGATCCGCGACCCTACCCTGTCATGCGCGCGTTTCTCCTGACCTCCCTGCTGTATCTTGTCGGCACCTCCTTCGCCGCCGAGCGTCCCCGCGACATCCTTTTCATCCTCGCCGACGATCACCGTCACGACGCGATGGGCTTCCTCGGCCATCCCTGGCTGGAGACGCCGGGCTTTGATCGACTCGCGAATGATGGCGCCCATTTCCCCAAGGCGATGGTGACCACTTCGCTCTGCTCGCCGAGCCGGGCCAGCATCCTCACCGGCCTCTACGCCCACAGCCATCGGGTCGTGGACAACTACAACCCGGTGTCGCCGGATCTGGTCTTTTTCCCCCAACTGCTGCAGGCGGCTGGCTACGAGACCGCCTTTTTCGGCAAGTGGCACATGGGCGAGACGGACGAGCCGCAGCGCGGCTTCGACCACTGGGCGGTCTTCAAGGGCCAGGGGACCTACTGGCCCGACGGCAGCGGGACGTCGCGCGTGGTGCCCCAGACAACCTACGACGGATTCAACGTGAACGGCGAGCGTCGCCCGCAGCGGGGCTACATCACCGATGAACTCACGGACATGGCGCTGGAATGGCTCGACTCGCGCGACACCGACAAGCCCCTCTTTCTCTACCTCTCGCACAAGGCGGTGCATTCCGACTTCGTCCCGCACGATCGCCATCGCGGTCGCTACACGGACAAGCCCTTTCCCGCGCCGCCGACGCTCGCCGCGCCCGAGGGTAACCCCGGCAACTGGCCGCGGTGGATCCTGGACCAGCGCAACTCCCGACACGGCGCGGCCTTCGGCTACAATCTGCCGGATTTCGATGTGGCCGCCTACTACCGCCGCTATATGGAGGCGCTGCTCGCGGTCGATGAAAACGTCACCCGCGTGCTCGACTGGCTCGCGGAAAAGGGCCGCCTCGAGAGCACTCTCATCGTCTACATGGGCGACAACGGATTCCAGTTCGGCGAGCACGGGCTGATCGACAAGCGCACCGCCTACGAGACCTCCATCCGCGTGCCCCTGCTGATGCATTGTCCCGAGCTGATCGAGGCGGGCACGGTAGTCGGCGAGACGGTGGCCAACATCGACATCGCCCCGACGCTCCTGGACATCGCGGGAGCGCTGCCCGCCGACGCGGCGACGCGTTTCCACGGGCGCAGTTTTCTCCCCCTGCTCCGCGGCGAGACGGTCGGCTGGCGGGAGGAGATTCTCTACGAATATTACTGGGAGCAGAACTATCCCCAGACACCCACGATGCACGCCCTCGTCGGCAGCCGGTGGAAATACATCCGCCCGCACGGCATCTGGGATCTCGGGGAACTCTACGATCTGGAGAACGATCCCCACGAGGAGCGGAATCTTTTTCTCGATCCCGCCCAGCAGGATCGTGTCCGCGAAATGAACGCGCGCCTTTTCGATCTGCTCGGGGAGAGTGGCGGGGAAAATCTCCCGCTCCTCCGCGACCGGGGAACGGTGTATCCCTGGCGGCTCCCGAGCGGACCCGAAGCGGCGCCTTTCCCGCCGTCTTTCCTGCGCGAAGGGGCGCCGTAACCGGCGTCCGCCTCCCCGGCGACAGGCAAAGGTGTTGCCTCATGGGCTGGGACTCGCTAGCGTCGCGACATCATGACTCATCACTCTGTCATCTCGCGGTCAGGATGGCTATGGGCATTGCTGATGCTCTGCCACCCGGCCCACTCGCAGGATGCCGACCTTTCACTCAAAGAGCTGCGGGCGCGGTTCGATCAGCAGCGATCTCTGCTCTCCAAACCGATCACCGATCTGTATCCGCTCTACGAAAAGCAGCTCCAAACACTCCGGGAGACGGCCAAGAGCGGTGGCAATCTCGATCAAGTGCTGATGATCGACGAGGAGCTGCGCGGGTATCGAGACGCCGATTACCGCCCCGAACAAACTTTTCCCGAACTCCAGCGCCTGAGACGGATCTACGAGGGCGAGCGGGACCGGAGAGCAAAGGAAGTGGCTGAGGTTCTCCCCACCTATCTGAAATCCTACCTTGATCAGTTGGACAAACTGGAGAAAGAGCTGACCCGGCTGGAGCGTCTGGAGGAGGCGCTGGCCGTGCGTGGAGAGACAGAGAAAATCCGCCGGGAGCTGGAGTCGGGCACCGAGATGTCCACCACCCTCGCGGCGGCCGCCGACCCGGAGGAAGGAGGCTCCATGAAAGGGATCGGCTTCGGGAGCCACTCCGATCCCGTGGGCGAGATGCCGAGGGGCTTCAACGACATCGTGGCCATCCGCCTGTGGGAGCGCGACACTTTCGACGCCGGCTGGGTGGCGCTGCGGGCCAACGGCACCCTGGTCACCGACAAAGAGCGCCGCATCTCGGCGGGGCGGGAACGCATCGTGGCTTTCGACTGCTCACGAGGCGGGGGCATTCTCATGGTATTGGAAAGCGGGAAGGTGGACTCGAGTCTCTGCCGCTTCCAGCCGTCGGCGGAGAAGGAAAAAGAACTGGTCGATCTCGTGAGCGTGGCCCTGACACGCACCGAAGGCGGCTCCGATCAGGAGGCGGCGGTCGCGGTGCGGCGGGACGGGAGCCTGGTGTGGTGGGGGCCGGCGGCGGATCGAGCGGGCGCAATCCCGCCGCCGGAAGCCGCCCGCACCGGAGTGGCCAGCGTGACCAGCGAGCGCGGGACCTTTACCGCCGTGAAAACCGACGGTGGCCTGGTGGAGTGGCGGTTCGACGATGATCGTCGTCGGGGCCGAATACCGGATGACCTGGCGGGCCGGGAATATCGTCAGGTGTCGATGTCCGAGGGCCACAGCGTCGGACTATTGGTGGATGGCTCGGTGGTGGCCTGGGGGGATGACAGCGTGGGCCAGCGTTCGGTGCCGCCGGACCTGGGCCCCTGCGTGGAAGTGAGGACGATCGGTAACGCCCTCAGCCTGGCGAAGCGGCGGGATGGCACCTGGGTGGCGTGGGGCCGGGACTACGGCGACATCAAGACCCGGCTCAATGGCGCCAAGAGCATGACCCACATTGCCGGCAAACTGTTTCCTCCCGGCAGCTTCGCGTTCGCGGTCTGGATAGAAACCGATGAGGCGGGCGATTGACTCCGGTTGTCGAATCGGTTGCGCTTTTGATCGAGACCGCGCAGAATCCACGGCATCATGAAAATCCACCCCGCCCGTTTGTCTCTCCTCGCGCTCCTGACCGCGCCCGCCCTGCTTCTCGCCGACGAGGCCGGTTTTACCGCCCTGTTCAATGGCAAGGATCTCACCGGCTGGAGCAATCCCTACGACTGGGGCAAGGCGGAGGTGGTGGGCGACGAGATCCATCTCTCGGCGGACAAGAAATTCTTCCTCGTCACGGAAAAGGAATACAGCGACTTCGTGTTTGAGGGCGAAGTGTACCTGCCCGAGGGGCCGGCGAACTCGGGCTTCATGTTTCGCTGCCATGTCGAGCCGAACAAGGTCTACGGCTACCAGGCCGAGGTCGATGGCTCGGATCGCCGTTGGTCGGGCGGACTCTACGACGAGGGCCGCAACCAGTGGCTCTGGCCCAGCCAGAAAGGCCGCACCAAGGTGGAAGCGGCGCTGGCCCACGAGGCGGAGTCGCAGGCCCATTTTAAAAAACCGGAAGTCCGCGACGCGCTGAAGCGGAACGACTGGAACCTCTACCGCATCACCTGCCGGGGCGACCGGATCAAAATCGAGGTCAACGGCGTGGTGACCACGGAATACACGGACAGCACGGACGCAAAGGGATACCTCGGCATCCAGCATCACGGAGAAAAGGGCGCCACCTATCGCTTCCGGAATCTGCGGATCAAGGAGCTTTGATCCCGCCCCCGGTGGCGAGGATTTTCCGGATCACGGGCAACAGACGCTCCGCCACGAGCGCGTGCCCGGCATCATTGGGATGCACACCGTCCAGCAGCAGGGCGTCGGCTTTCTCGCCGTAGGCGGCGTGGATGTCGACCAGGGGCAGGGACAGCTCCTCCGCCAGATCGCGCATGGCCTCGATGTGACCGAGGAGATGCGGTTTCTCGAAGCCCTCCGGATCGGTCGGGTCGTAGGGCGGCTTTCCGTAAAGCTGGACCATTTTTTCCGTCCATCTCAGGGGATTCGGCGTCATGAAGACCACCGCCACCCCCGCCCGGCGCGCCTCTTCCGCCATCCAGCGCAGGTTGGCCACGTAGTCCTCGCGAGAGACCCGCGGAGCGGTCGCGGGCGGGTCTTTCCAGACATCGACGGCGGCGTCATTGATGCCGAACTGGATCACCACCAGCGCGGGGTTTTCCGCCAGCACCGCCTCGGCGAATCGCTTCCGCGCCCGCGCCGTATGGTCGCCCCCGACACCGCGATTGATCACCCGGACTTTCGTCCCGGCGGCCTCGAAGGCCTCTTGAATCCGTGCCGGGTAGACTTTCCCGACCTGTCCCGGACGGGGCGCGGTGGTGGAGTCGCCAAACATCACCAGCACCGGCTCGCCCGCCGTCGCCGGGGTCACGACAGCGAAGACCACGCCAAGGAGGATCATGAGAGCGCGCTTCATGACCCGAGAGGCTAGAGAGTAGCGGCGGGCCGAGGAAAGCACGTGATCGAGGAGGAGGCCCCTCCCCGGTCGGGGCGGCTTTGGCGATTGCGCCGGTGGCGGGAACATGGTAGCCCTCGGCTGAAATGCGGAACGCCTTTTATCACGACTTCGACCACGCGACCCGATCGACGGATCGGGCCCGGCGGGACGAGGACGACTATCGCTCGCCCTTCCAGATCGACCGCGACCGCATCATCCACACCTCCGCCTTTCGCCGTCTCCAGAGCAAGACACAGGTGTTTCTCTCGGGCGAGTACGACTTCTACCGCACCCGATTGACCCACTCCATCGAGGTGGCCCAGATCGGTCGCAGCCTTTGCGCGCGCCTCCGGGCCACGAGTCCGGTGTTGGGCGACGAGTGCTTCATCGATCCGGATCTGGTGGAAGCCGCCTGCCTCGCCCATGACATCGGCCACCCGCCCTTCGGCCACACCGGGGAACGCACCCTGCACCGGCTGATGAAACCTTGGGGAGGCTTCGAGGGAAACGCCCAAACTCTGCGACTGCTGACCGAGACCATCTTCAACGAACGCGCGGGCATGAATCCCACCCGCGCCCTGATGGACGCGGTGCTGA
>CAYTNL010000060.1:0-38975 GCA_964439145.1 uncultured Verrucomicrobiales bacterium | reverse complement strand
CGATTCGCCAATCCCGCTAGAATTCAACAGGGGCCGCGTTTACCCCGCTTACGAAGTATCCTGGATCGCGTGGCCGAGAAAATGCGCCGGGCGCTTGGGGACCTGGACATCTCCGGCACTACCCCAGAGTTGACCAACGGACCACCCCCCCTTCAATCCCCGATTCAACCCTGTTGAGTCAACGACCCAACCCTCTTGGGTCCACGAAATGGGTTCCCGATTTTGGGAGTGGCCTTCGGGACGTCGGGAGGGTGGCTCCCGGTTTTGGGAGTGGCCTTCGGGTTGGGGAACCTTGCGTGGGATGGGCGCGACGGAGTGCCCCCACCGATCTTCTCTCACCGTTCATCGCGACGATGCGGCTATCACCGGATTCACCAGACGGAGAAACGGCGCGCCCTCAATGTGGCATTCCAGGGTGTCGCCGTCGCTGAGTACGGCGGCTCCGGGGGTGCCGGTCGAGATGATGTCGCCGGGCAGCAGGGTCATGAGACGGCTGTGGTAGGCGACGAGTTCGGCGGGGGAGAAGGTCATGTGGGCCACTTGATTCTCGGCTTTGACTTCACCGTTGAGCACGGTCCGCACGGTGAGGGTGCCGATGTCATCGGGCAGCTCGTCGGGGGTCAGGAACAGCGGGCCGAAACTGAAGAAGGTGTCGAAGCTCTTGGCCTGGGTCAGGTTGCGGGGATTGCGGCGGAGGATGTCCTCGGCGGTCATGTCGAGCACGGTGGTGAACCCGGCCACCACGGAGAGCCAGTCTCCGGCGGGCACGTCGCGGCATTCGCGGCCGATGATGATGGCCAGCTCGGCCTCGCCGGTGACGCGCTCGGACATCGTCGGCAGCACGATGGGGTCGCCATGGCCAATAATGGCGGTGTCGGGCTTCATGAAGCTGGCCGGCTCGCTCGCGGGCGCGATCTCATCAAGATCGGCGGCATGATCGCGATAGTTCAGCCCGATGCCCCAGATCTTGCGCGGTCGACGGTGGAGGGGCCCGAAGCGGGCATGATCCCGGTAGAGCGAGAACTCGGGCAGTCGGGGCAGTCGCTCGTCGGCCTGGGCATTCCACCACGCGATCATGTCGGGGAGTTCGCCGCTTTCGAGCAGGGTCTGGAAATCGGCGGGGAAAAAGGCGCCGAACACCGACGCGACATCCTCGACGGCGATGAAGTGCCGATCGTGGTAGTAGTAGAGCGCTTCGTCGCCGTAGTCGTTGCGGAGGGTGGCCAGTTGCATCGCGGAGAAGTCTGGCTCAAAGCGTCTGGTTTTGCGACTGGGAATGCGGCGCCTCCTCCTCGTCCGAGGGGGTCATGGTCACGCCGATGGTGAGTCTCTGCCATCCGCCACCGACCACGGTACCGCGCAGCGGGCTGACATCCTCGAAGTCACGTCCGTAGGCGACGCGAACGTGGTTGTTCAGGGCGAGGCAACGGTTGGTGGGATCGAATTCTACCCAGCCGATACCGGGACTGAAGACCGCGACCCAGGCATGAGTCGCGTCCACTCCCACCAGGCGCGGTTTTCCGGGCGGCGGTTCGGTGCGGACGTAACCCGACACGTAGCGAGCCGGCAGACCGAGCGACCGCAGGCAGGCGATCTGGAGGTGGGCGAAATCCTGGCACACGCCGCGCCGCCGGGCAAGGACCTCGCTGACGGGTGTGGCCACGGTGGTGGCGGCGGGGTCAAAGGTGAAGTCGGTGTGGATCCTCCGCGTCAGATCCATGACGGCCTCCAGCAGGGGGCGACCTTTGGGAAAACTGGGCCGGATGTAGTCGGCGTAGACTTCGCCCACGGGCACGATGGCGGAGCGGAAGCTGCATTCGTAGGCGGCAAGCCCCGCCGCGCCACGATCTGCCCGGATGCTGTCGCGCACCTCTTCCCAGGATCGTCCGTCCCCGCCGAGATCGGGCGCGGAACGGCTCACCACGACATCGGCGCGGGCCAGCACCCGGAGCCGGGCGTGGGCTTCCTGGATGGAGAAACGTTCCACCCGATTTCCGTAGTAGTCGTGGTCATGGCCGATGATCGCGGGGGCGGGACTGACCTCCAATCGGAAGTCGAGGAGCGTCTGGCCGGATGTGCCCAGCGGACAGAGCCGACCCAGGTGATGGGACACGGCGACCTCCTGGCTGTAATCGTAAGCGGTGAGGTGCTCGATGCGGTAACGCACGGACCGGACCGACGCCGGGGGCGTGGTCTGCTGTCTGGGGGAGGCGGGGCTCATGGGTCGGGCGGCGTCTCGGCGGCGAACTGCTCGGGCTGGAGCAGGGAGAAATACTGGTGGCTCAGGTCACTGGATATGTCCGCCACGGCGGATCCGGCATGGTTGAGAAAATGGCGGAGATGCTCGGTGAGGTGGCGCTCTTCCTCGGCGTCCCGCGCCGCGAGGCTGGTGTTTCTGAGGCGATGGGCGATGGCCGAGGCGGTCTCGCGGCCGGGGGTGGAGTGGGGCAGGCGGGTCTCGACGGGCAGGGAGGCCAGGTGCCGATCCAGTCTATCCATCTGGAACGCCAGCGACCGGGGGTTGGCGGGATCGCAGAGTACGGTGTCGAGCACAGGCAGGAGCCGCGGCTCGAAGAAGTAGCGTTGGCGATAGGTGATGGAACTGTCGAAGACTTCCAGCATGGTTTCGAGCGAGGCCCGACGGACAGCCTCCGGGGCCTCCAAGAGCCTGGAGCAGGCGCCAATAATGTAGAGGCCGCGCTCGAGGCGGCGTCCCAGGTCGAGAAAGGCCCAGGCCGGAGTGCGGGTGGAGTTTTCCTGGGAGAGTCCGCTGAGGGCGGCGTGAAGATTGACCAGCAGATCCAGCAACGGCACCAGGCCCACCAGCCGCGGGGGTGGCGCGGATCTCAGACACTCTCCGAGTCGGCGGACGATGCGCCAGGTATCCATGGAGAGCGAGTCGCGCGACACCTGACCGAGCCAGTGGAGGCGGGCATTCATCTCACTGAGCGTGCCCAGGCGCCGCCCGTCGAATATCGCTTCCCCGAGCGCCCGCTCCAGCGGCTCGAAACCCTGGGCGGTGGGTTCGGAACGGCTCGCGGGCGCCTCGAGATGCTGCTGGTCGACGAGAAAATCCCAGATCGGGCCCACCTCCGCCAGGGCACCGAAGCCGGCCTCGGCACTAACCCGCGAGATGACCCCGCGCAGCATGCGGGTGGCGAATTCGGAACGCTCGGCGTAACGGCCGATCCAGAAAAGGTTGTCCGCCACCCGGCTGGGATACTGGGCCGCGGCGCGACGGATCACGACGGGATAGCGATGGCGAATGGGCGGGACAGGCGTCTTGCGCGATTGATCCGCGAGCACCCAGGTATCCTTGCTGCCGCTGCCCTGCTGCATGGAAATCCCGGGCCGCTCCTGATCATCGCCCGCCACCCGGGTCAAGCCGCCCGGCATGACCACGTAGCTGTCTCCGCTGGCCACGAGAAACACCCGCAACACCACCTGCCGCGGCTGGAATCCATGGCCCGACCACACCGGCGCCGTCGAATAGGGGATCTCCTCCTGGGCGACATGGGCGACGGGATCGCGCAGAATCGCGGCGGCGAGATCGGCGCGGTTTTCGGCCTCGATACCGCGACCGAATAGCACGGGCGCGCCCTTGTGAAAGGCGTGCTTGACCACCAGCCGGTCCAGTTGACCCAGAGCGTGACGCCGGGGACGCTCCTGCCCGCACCACCAGGTGGCCACGGAGGGTATTTTCAGGGACTCACCCAGCAGACGCTGGCACAGTCCGGGGAGGAAGGCCATCAGCGCGGGGGCCTCGACCAATCCGCTGCCGGGGGGATTGAACACCGCGACATTGCCGGCGCGTATCGCCTGGAGCAGTCCGGAGACCCCAAGCCGGGAGTCGGAGCGCAGCTCCAGCGGATCGGCGAAGCTTTCGTCCACCCGGCGCCAGATCACGTCCACCTGGCGGAGGCCGTCGAGTGTCTTCAGATAGACGTGGTCGTCGCGCACGGTGAGGTCTTCCCCCTCCGCCAAAGTAATGCCCAGGTAGCGCGCCAGGTAGGCGTGTTCGAAGTAGGTCTCGTTCCGGGGTCCGGGGGTGAGCAGAACCACATGCGGCTGGGTGCCGGGTCGCGGCGAGGCGGCGGCGAGGGATTCCCGGAGTTGCTCGAAAAATCCCGCCACCCGGACGAGCTGACATTCTCGCGCCACCTCGGGGAGCATGCGCCCGAGAACGATGCGGTTTTCCAGCGCGTAGCCCATGCCGGAGGGCGCCTGGGTGCGATCCGACACCACCCACCAGCGACCATCGGGAGAACGGGCCAGGTCGGCGGCGTAGAAGGGCAGGCAACGCCCCTCCCGCCATACGGGGAGGCCGACGCAGGGACGGAGAAAACGATCCGTGGCGTAGACCATCTCCGGCGGTAGTCCGGAACCGTCGAGCAAACGGCGATCCCCGTAGAGATCGGAGAGGAGACGCTCGAAAAGGGTCGCCCGTTGGATGAGGGCGTCCTCCAGGGAATGCCACTCGCCCGCGGACAGCACCAGAGGTAGTGGATCCAGCTCCCAGGGACGCTCCTGCCCGTGGGGGTCGCCGTAGACGTTGTAAGTGACGCCGTTTTCCTGGATCAGTTTCAGGGCCTGCTCCCAGCGTTCCGCAAAATCCTTGGGACGCAGCTTGGAAAGCTGGGTGAGAAAGCGCCCCCATTCCGGCCTGACTTCCCCACCCGGCCCCAGCAGCTCGTCATGCACCCCCTCGCCACCACGATAATCGCGCAACCAACGCTGAAACGGCGCCGCCTGGCCGCCCGCCTTCATCGCCTCCCCTGTCGCCGCGTTGCCATTTCCCGGATTCACTGCGCATACCTTATCGGCATTTGGAGGTCGAGCGTTAGCGGAAATTCCGGGGAGCGCGTCTCGGTGGGTGGAGCCACCCGGCCCGGGGTGTGGCCGAAGGGCACGAACCGCGTCCGCCGCCGACTCTCCGCCGCGTAGGAGTTGACCGGAAAATCTTCGTAGGATCGGCCGCCGGGATGGGAGACGTGGTACTCACAACCTCCGAGCGACCGCTCGTTCCAAGTGTCGATGAGATCAAAGGTCAGCGGCGAACTCACGGGAATGGTCGGGTGCATCGCGGAGGGCGGCGACCACGCGCGGTAGCGGACTCCGGCGACATATTCCCCGTTCTTCCCGGTGGGATGGAGCGGCACCCGGCGACCGTTGCAGGCGACGACGTGCCGAGAATCGGTGAGATTTCTCACACACACCTGCACTCGCTCGACGGAGGAATCGACGTAGCGCGCGGTGCCGGCGCTGGATTGCTCCTCGCCCAGCACGGTCCACGGCTCGATGGCTTGGCGCACTTTCATTCGCACGCCGGCCATCGACACGACGCCGATCTCGGGAAAACGGAATTCGAAATGCGGCTCGTACCAGGCGGGATCGAAATGAAACCCGTCGCGCTGAAACTCATGGATCACATCCACGAAATCCTCCCAGATGAAGTGCGGCAGGAGAAAGCGATCATGCAGTCCCGTGCCCCAGCGCACCAGATCCGAACGGTAGGGGTGCTCCCAGAATCGCGCGATGGCGGCCCGCACGAGGAGTTGCTGGGCCAGGCTCATGTCGGCGTGCGGCGGCATCTCGAAGCCGCGCATCTCCACCAGGCCCAGACGACCGGAGGCGCCCTCGGGCGAGTAGAGCTTGTCGATGCAGAACTCGGCCCGATGTGTGTTGCCGGTGAGGTCCACCAGTAGATTTCGCATCACCCGGTCCACCAGCCAGGGCGGGGAGGATCCGGCTTCTCCCCGGGTGGGCAATTGACGGAAAGCCAGCTCCATTTCATGCACGGCATCGCCCCTGGCCTCATCGGCTCTCGGGGCCTGGCTGGTAGGACCGATGAAGGCTCCGGAAAACAGGTAGGATAGGGCGGGATGATTGTGCCAATACGCCACCAGGCTGCGCAGCAGATCCGGTCGACGCAGGAAGGGACTGTCCAGAGGCGTGGCCCCGCCGACCACGATGTGGTTGCCCCCGCCGGTGCCGGTGTGGGAGCCGTCGACGCGGAATTTCTCCGTGCCCAATCGTGTCAGCCGAGCCTCCTCGTACAATCCCCGGGTGATGCGCTTGAGCTGCCGCCAGTCCTCCGCGGGATGGATGTTCACCTCGATGACTCCGGGGTCAGGCGTCACGCTGAGATGATTCAGCCTCGGGTCGCGCGGCGGCAGGTAACCCTCCAGCATCACCGGCGCGCCCAGCTCGGCGGCGGTGTCCTCAATGGCGGCCACGAGCTCCAGATAATCCTCCAACCGTCTCAGGGGCGGCATGAAAACCCTCAGCTTGCCGTCGCGCGGCTCCACACACAATGCGGTGCGGACGAGATTGCCCGCATCCACCCCGCGACGCCCGATTCCCCCCGGGGCACCCGGTTTTCCCCGCCGAGCCGGATCGACCGCGTCCCCGCGTCGCTGACCGAGAATCGTGGTCGCCGACGATTCCACGGGCGATTCCTCCCGCCACCCGGGTCGCATCCGCCGCCGTGGCAGGGGGTCCCGCGTGACCGTCGGATCGAGCGGGGTCGTCATCCAGCCGAGGTCTTCCTCCGTCCACGGCAGGCTGTCGAGCGGCAGTCGGTAGCCCATCGGGGAATCTCCGGGGATCAGGTAAAGCCTCTCCGGCCGCAAGAACCACGGACCTGAGACCCAAGCCGTGTCCGAAGGCTCGCGCGACAGCGGCAGCACATGCCCTACCTCGCTGTCGAGCTTGCGCTCAAAGACCCTGGCGAGGCGGGCCCGCTCGATCTCATCGTCTAGCTTGGAATCGAACGGATCCACATTGGCCGGCAGCCGTCGCTCCCTCCAGAGGTAGTACCAGGCGTCCTCGTAGCCGGACAGAACATGCCCATCACCCACCCCGAGCCTCTTCGCGAGATGGCGGATGAATTCCCCGCTCTCCCTGGTGGTGTGACCGTAGTCCCGATGCTCGTCTGCGATCAGCGCCTCGTCCTCCCACACCGGCACGCCGTCGCGTCGCCAGAGACAGCTGAAAGCCCAGCGCGGCAACTGCTCGCCCGGATACCATTTCCCCTGACCATGATGGAGAAAAGCCCCGGGAGCGAAACGGTTTTTCAGCCTCCGGAGCAGCGTGTCGCCGAGACCGCGCTTCATCGGACCCATTGCCGCGATGTTCCACTCGTCGCCCTCCATGTCATCGATGGAGACAAAAGTTGGCTCACCTCCCATCGTCAGACGCACATCGGAGGATTCCAGGCGCGCCTCCACCGATTGACCGAGCCGATCAATCGCCCGCCACTCCTCCTCCGTGTAGGGAGCCGTGACGCGGGCGGTCTCATGGACGCGCTCCACAGACATGTCGAAAGCGAACTCCGTCTCCACCTCCTCCGCCACTGACCCGGTGACCGGCGCCGCCGAGGGCGGATCGGGCGTCGCCGCCAACGGGATGTGTCCCTCGCCCGCCATCAGGCCGGAGGTGGGGTCCATCCCCACCCAGCCCGCCCCTGGCAGATAGACATCGGTCCAGGCATGCAGGTCGGTGAAGTCCGCCTCCGCACCGGAGGGACCGTCGAGGGCCTCCACAGCGGGCTTCAACTGGATGAGATAGCCGGAGACGAATCGCGCCGCGAAGCCCAGCCGCCGCATCAGATGCACCAGGAGCCACGCTGAATCCCGGCAGGATCCCGAGGCCTTCTCCAGGGTTTCCTCCGGCGATTGCACCCCGGGCTCCATCCGGATGAGGTAGCTGACGCGCTTTTCCAACAACTGATTCACCCGCACCAGAAAGTCGATGGTCGCCTCGTCCCCGGTCGGCCGACACTCCTCGACCAGGGCTTTCATCAGGGGACCGCACTCGCCGTCGGGCAATCGACGGAAAGGGGCCAGCTCATTCGTCAACCATTCATCGTAGTCGAAGGGCACCGTCCGCGCCGGCTCGTCGAGGAAAAAGTCGAAGGGATTGATCGAGGTGAGATCCGCCACCAGATCCACCGTGATGTCGAAATGGGTCACCGGTTTGGGAAACACGATGCGGGCGAGGAAATTTCCCTGCGGATCCTGCTGCCAGTTCAGGAAATGGGGTTGCGGTCCGATCTTCAGCGAGTAGGCCAGGATCGGGGTGCGATTGTGCGGCGCGGGTCGCAGGCGAACGATCTGGGGACCGAGCGTGACGGCGCGTGCGTAGCGATAGGTGGTGCGATGATGTAGAGCGCAATGAATGGCCATGGGAGATCGCGGCTCCCACGCCCTTTCTTTCGGGCGGCGAACCGCATGCGCCTTCCCCTAGCAATTTCAATACCCACCCGCGCCCGAGATCGGCAAATCCTTCGTGACCAATCCGCCGGACGAGAAATCACCCGCTCCCGCCACCCCCAAAAAAGTTCCCGATTGGGCTGAAATCCCCACTTGCGGGCCATGGGTTTCGACATTAGAAGTCCCGCTCGCCGACATTCGGGCCTCGCCCGAACGTGGTCGCCGTTGCTCGGGTGGCGGAACTGGTAGACGCGCAGGATTAAGGATCCTGTGGGGCAACCCGTGGGGGTTCGAGTCCCCCCTCGAGCACTTTTTCCCAATGCGGAGACGCTCTCCGTGGCGGATTACCGGGCGGAGTGAAGACTCCGCCCCTTTTGTTGATCGAATCCCACGAGCCGATGGCCTCCCCCACCGCGATCCTCCTGATGTCCTGCCCGGACCAGAGCGGCATCGTCGCCGCGATCTCCGGATTCATTCACGAAAATCGCGGCAACATCCTCCACCTCGAGCAGCACGTCGATCCCGAGGCCAACGCCTTTTTCATGCGCGTGGAATGGGAGATCGACGGCTTCCGCATCGAGCGTGACGGCATCGCCGAAGCCTTCGGCCCGCTGGCCGGCCGATTCGGGATGAACTGGTCCCTGGCCTTTTCCGACGTGCGCCCGCGGGTCGCCCTCTTTGTCACCAAGGACAACCACTGCCTCTACGATCTGCTCTCGCGCCACGAGAGCGGCGAACTCGCGATGGACATCCCCCTCATTGTCAGTAATCGCACCGACCTCCGGAGCGTGGCCGAACGCTTCGGGATCCCCTTTCACCACTTTCCCATCACCAGGGAAAACAAACACGAGCAGGAGGCCGCCGAGATCGCCCTGCTCCGCGAGCACCGAGTCAACGCCATCGTCCTGGCCCGTTACATGCAGATCCTCAGCCAGCAGATGGTGGACGCCTTCCCGAACCGGATCATCAACATCCACCATTCCTTCCTGCCCGCATTTCCGGGCGCCCGGCCCTACCACTCGGCCCACCAGCGAGGCGTCAAAGTCATCGGCGCCACCAGCCATTACGTCACCGAGGACCTCGACGAGGGGCCCATCATCGCCCAGGACGTCACCCGCGTCTCCCATCGCGATTCCGTCCGGGACTTTGTCCGCAAAGGCAAGGATCTCGAAACCATCGTGCTCGCCCGCGCCGTCTGGCTCCACGTAAACCGCCGCATTCTGGCTTACGAGAACCGGACCATCGTGTTCGGCTGAGCCGTTTCAGTCGGGACTTTCCCCCTCCTCCTCACCCCAGCCCCGCATCCTCTGCCGCAGCTTGCGGCGGTCGGCCCGGTGCTCGATCTGGCGCTTCTGCTTCGGCGTCAGCTCCTTCTCCTCCTTGCGGCGCATCCACGGCGCCGGTCCGGCGTCGCCGGCCATGATACAGCCCAGCGGCGTCACCTCCGCCACGATGTCGGCCAGCCCGAACTGCTCGATCTGGGCCCGCACCTGCTCCGCCGGCTTGTAACCGATCGGACTCTCGCTCAGATCGCCCTTTCCATAATACCAGCGAATGTCGAGTCCCCGCGTCGCCTCGGCGATGGCGCGCGCCACCGATGCCTCATCCAGGTCACCGTTGGCCTTGCGAAACTGCCGCAGCGTCGCGGTGCGCGATTGATTCCGGCCCGCCCCGTGCGGGGCGAAACTCAGAAACTCCGCGTTGTCCCGCCCCAGGGTGACGAGGATGGGCGACGCCATGTTCAGCGGGATCAGCCCCAGCAGCGGCCGGCCCGACTCGTCCGTCCAGGCGGGAGTGGCGCCTTTTCCATGGAGAAACCGGTCGCCACGTTTCCAGACAAAATTGTGCTCGTTGCCGAACTCCGTCACCCGCATCGCGCCCGAGCGCTCCAGAAAGCGGGCGTGGATGGACTGGTGATTGGCCCGCGTCCAGCGGCCCACGTATTGGAGCGCCTCCCAGTACTCCGCGCCGATCTCGCTCTCCGCGTCGAGCCAGGCCGCCGCCGGGGGGATGCCCTTCGCGATCCTAGCCGTCTCCCGCAGTGCCGCCTTCTGACCACGTTTGTAGACCTGGGCGCCCAGTCCCCGCGAGCCATGATGCGTCACCAGGGTGTGAAAGGTGACCCCGTCCGTGTCCGCCAACGCCTCCGCCCCGCCGGCGGCGTCATGCAACTCCCGGGCGATGCCCTCGTGCCCGGCCCCGGTCAGCGCGTCGATGAAAGCCCGCGTCAAACGCAGCTTCCCGAGATAGGCGAAATGATTCCCGTCCCCCTGATCCGCCAGGTGCATGGCGGCGTGCTCCTCCAGTCCGTGGAGAAACTTGTTCGACCACACGCTCTCCTCCAACACCGGATGGAAATGACGCTCCTCCCGCTTGCGGCCGCCAAACCCGAAGCGGGTGGAGGCGGTCAACGCGTCCAGCATTTCCCCCGTGCCCTGATCGCAGCGAAACACCGTCGCGTACATCGAACAACAGATGTCCGCGCTGTGCGCGGCGGGGAGAATCGCGTTCCTCACCGAGATGGCTCCGCCTACCGGGATGGTGGCCTCCGCCCCGCCCGCCGGACAGGCGTCGGGCATCACCGCGCCCGCCTCGATCACCGGGGTGCGCATCAGTTGCCTCATGAAACGGCGCACCCCCGCGAGATTCTCCTCGTCCGCCTCGCAAGTGGCCTCGATGGCTTCCCCGAAAGGCAGCGGCGACTCACGCGGCGTCAGCTTGGGGTCGGGCCGCTGGAAATCTCGATCCAGCAGTTTCAAAATGTAATCAGGGTCGGCAATGCCGCGCTCCTCGTAGGCGCGCGCCGCCGCCAGCAGCTCCGCATACTGCGGCCCCGGCGGCCAACCCGCCTCGATGAGATGCTCGCCCGTGATCAGTGGCATGGCGGACAGCATGCCCCCATTCACCGGATTCCTCAAACAGCGGAATATCGACTCAACAGGGTAGGCTCGGCGACCCAACCCTCTCTGATCGAATTCCGGTCGGCGAAAAAAATCCGCGAAATTCCCGCTGGCCGGATGCGGGAGAATTTCCTAGACTGCCTTCTCAAAGGACACCCGCCCCATTTTCCCGATGGATCGGCACGGCTTTTGCGGCTGGGAAAAAAAGCCGGCGATTTTTCGGTAAATAAAACTTGTTATTTTTGTGGAATTTTCATATCTCCGAAGTAAATAGAGGGAAAATTCTCTTGATAAATATTTGAACGAATGTAACACGCGGGGCGTCTACGCACTGAAGACGCGATCCAGAGAAGGCTTGAGGCATCATTTCACCGACCCGACATCACTCTCTTCCGCACGATCATCGTGCCCTTGAGAAGTTCGGTCTCCCTCGCCCTCTCGAAAATCGTGCCAAGCGCAACGAGGCCCCGGCGTTATTCCCCCTGCGAAGGCGGGATAGCGCCTCTGTTGTTGCCGCGAAGCTTCTCCTGACCGACCCTGACTGACCCACACCTCAACACCTCGACCCTCAACGATCATGGCTAATCTCGAAATGGACGGCGGCATCAAGATTTACCTCCGGGAAATCGGCAAGACCCCTTTGCTCACCCGCGAGGAGGAGGTCGAACTCGCCGACCGCATCAAGAACGGTGACAAGGAGGCCCGCGCCCACATGATCAAGGCGAACCTCCGCCTGGTGGTGAAAATCGCCCAGGACTACGCCAACTACGGTCTCCCGCTGCTGGACCTGATTTCCGAGGGCAACATCGGCCTGATGAAGGCGGTGGAGCGTTTCGACCCCAACAAGGGTGGCAAGCTCTCCACCTACGCCGCGTGGTGGATCAAGCAGTCCATCAAGCGCGCCCTCGCCAACCAGAGCAAGACCATCCGCCTGCCCGTCCACATGGTGGACAAGATTTCAAAAATGCGCCGCGTCGCCATGGTCCTCAGTGAGGAACTCGGCCGCGAACCCACCGACGAGGAGCTGGCCGAGGAAATCGGCATCGACCGCGCCAAGCTCTCGCACCTGAAGTCGGCGGCTCTCCGCCCGGCTTCGCTCGACGCGCCCATCAGCGACGACGACACCACGGAGTTCGGCGAAATCATCGGCGATGAAAAGGCCCAGACGCCGCTCGAGCTGCTGAGCCACAAGAACATGCACATGCAGCTCGACGACCTCCTCGAGGTCCTCGACGAGCGCGAGCGCAAGATCATCGACGCCCGTTTCGGTCTCAACGGCCAGAAGCCCAAGACGCTCGAGGAAGTCGGCCAGGAATTCGGCGTCACCCGCGAGCGCATCCGCCAGCTCCAGAACATCGCGCTGAAAAAACTGCGCCGCGCCCTCCAGAAAAAGGAAGATCCCGGCCCGCGTCCGCTTCGCGACGGCAAACCGAAAGGCGACGGAGAATTCGACGACGACGACGACGGTTTCTTTGATGATCACGAGCCCGCCACCGCGCTGGCGATGTGATGGCCCCGCCCTCGCGGCGGCATCCCCAATCTCCACGAAAAAGGGCGCCGGCTTTCGCGGGCGCCCTTTTTTTGCGGGTTCTTTCGAAGGACCGGCTCAGTTGCCGTAGACTTTGTCTTTCGGATCGCCACCCGACATCAGGTAGGCGATGAGATCGCGAATTTCGTCGCCGTTGAGCGCGTTGATGAGTCCGGGGGGCATCTGTGAAACCGGAGACTGCTCGATCCTCGCCACATCGGCGGCTTTCACGGTGATCGGCTCCGCCCCATTGACCGGGGGATAGATGTCGACCGTCTCACCGCGCTCCACCACGAGGCCGAGGTGGGTGTCACCGTTGGTCATCGTGACGGAGAAAGAGCCGTACTGGTCGGAGATGGCTTCGCTGGGTTTGATGATGGACTCCAGCACGTAGGCGGGGTCGAATTTGTTGCGCGTGCTGGTGATGTCCGGTCCAATGTCTCCGCCGAGGCCGTTGAAACGATGACAGGCCGCGCAGCCGATGGCGTGGAAAAGGCCGCGCCCGTTCTCGTAGTCAGCCTTTTTCAACTCGCCGCCGCCGGTGTGTCTCGCCGCGTCCTCGACGGTCCAGTTCTTCCCGGGGCCTTTGGGGGGGACGATCTCGAAATCCGGCACGGGATTGAAATTCTCCCCCGTCACATCGGCCAGCGCGGCGCGCTCGGCGTTGGTGCAGTTTCCGAGGGCTTCGTCCCGCAGATTGGTGAGGAATCCCGCGTAGCTGGCCCCACCGACGTGCTTGGCCGCGCCGTTGAGAAACTCGAAATACTGGCGCCGCTGCTTCAGGGTCCAGCCGTTCTTGAGATTCCGCAGCATGAAGGCGTAGCCGATCTCGCGGGAGGGCGGGTGATTCTGGAGCATTTCCAGGATCTTGCCCCCGTAGCCCGCGTTGCGGCCGGCCAGTTCGATCCAGTCCGGCACCTCCGGAGTCCCGCGATTCACAATCAGGTCCATGGTCTTGCCAATCACGCTCGGGGCCTCCAGGTAGACCAGCACCCGCACCAGTTCGGTATTCACATCGGCGTTGGTGTGAGGCAGCAGGGAGTCGAGTTCGGCGACGACCCGCTCGCGCTCCGCGATGGTGGGTCGGCCGAGGCGGATGAAGTTCAACGCGTAGGCGCGGAGCAGACCAAGGAGCTGGGAATCGGACAGCGTGGCGGGATCGAGATCGATGAGGGAGTCCAGCAACGGCTGGCGGTGCTTGGCGGCTTCGCCGATCCGGGCCAGGGCCACCGCTCCCGCGATACGCGCCTGGGGCTCCGCCTCTTTCAACACCCGTTCCGCCCACTGCTCAACTGGTTGGGATTCCACGGCGACACGCGCAGCGTGCCGCAGGTAGCGGTCCGCGCTGGAGAGAGCGGGCCAGGCGTCATCCAGGGCGCCCTCCACCACTTTGCCATGATAGGCTTCCAGCGCCCGCCGACGCGCCCTGGCCGCCGCCGCTTCGGGATCCCCGGAGTCGGGCGCCGCGCCCGCGTCGCCGCCCTCATGGGTCACGCGATACAGCGCGCTCTGCGTGTTGCGCCCGCCGATGGTGAAATAGAGCGCCCCGTCATCGCCGACCACGGCGTCCGTCACCGGCAGCGGCGCGCCATAGACGAACGGCTCCGCTTTCCCGACATAGCCGGCGCCTCGCTCCTCGAGATGGATCGCGTAGATGGTCCCGAAGGTCCAATCCAGCGCAAAGATCGCGTCCTGATACTTCGGTGGAAAAGCCGCCCCCACGCCGCCCACCACGCCGGTCGGCGATCCGGGGCCGATGTCCACCACCGGCGGCAGGCTGTCCTCGTAATAGCTCGGCCACTTGCCTGTGCCGGATCGCCACCCGAAATCCGCGCCGCTAACCACCTGGCAGATACGGGTCGGTCGGTACCACGGCATGCCCATGTCCCACTCCATGTCGGCGTCGTAGGTAAAGAGATCGCCGTGCTTGTTCAGGGCGATGTCATACTGATTGCGAAAACCGATGGCCACCAGCTCGTAGGCCTTCGTCTCGGGATCGAAGGTGGACACCCAGCCGCCCGGCGCCAACCGCCCGCGGGCATGGCCGCGCGCGTCCCATTGGCGCGGCAGCAGCAGATCCTCATCCCAGGTCGTCACCCGGGACGAGGCCAGTTCCATCAGGTTGGTGTGATTTCCCGCGTCGACAAAAAGGCGCTTGCCGTCCGGCGTCGGAATGACGGCGTGATTGCCGTGCTCTCCGCCCCCGTTGGCGCCGGGCAACTCCTCCACCGCGTCGAGGGCGCCGTCGCCATCGCTGTCACGCACCCGCACCAGGGTCTTCCCACTCAAATGAGCGTAGAGACTGTCGAAAGCCCAGGTCATGCCCATGGCGCCGGAGACCTCGGCGGGGATCTTCTCGACCCGCACGCCCGGTGTCGCGCCATCGCTGATCTCGATTTCAAAAAAACCCGCCCCGCCCTGATCCGAGGCGATCAGCTTGCCACCGGGCAGCTTCGCCAACGCCACCCAGGACCCCTGCTCCTCGCGCGGCACCGTGTACAGCAGCTCCACCTGAAAGCCCTCCGCCACCGAGATGTCGCCCGGCCCGAGCGGCGACTTCTTCGTCGGCTCGGCCCCGCCCGGCCCCTGAAGGCCCGCGATGCCCCAGGGAGCGACGCCGAATCCGCCGCGAGACAGCAGTTTCCCATCCCAGCCGGAGTCGTCAAAAGCCTCCCGCTCCCAGCCATCGACCCGTGAGAGCGACATCCGCCACGAAACGTCGCTGACCACCGTGGCGCCGCCCTCGACCTCCAGTTTGAGGACAAATGCCGCCACTCCGCCACGATTCCGGGCGCTCGCGGCGATGACGTTCTTCCCCGGTTTCAGGAATTTCGCCACATCGTCGCGCAGGATCGGATCGCCCCAATCGGGAGCCTCGCCGACACGTTGGCCGTTGATCCAGATCTCGGCGTGGTTGTCGCAGGTCGCGTAGAGCTTCGCGACGGCGGGCTTGGCCGCGAGATCGAAACTCTTGCGAAGGTAGATCGGCTCGTTGTCGTTTTTCTCCGTCCGCCAGATCCATTGCGGCACCGGCTCCGCCTTCACCCAGTCATAGCCGGCCGCCCCGGTCGGCGCCGCGGCGCTTTTTCGCGGTTTGGCCTTGGCGGCCCCGTCGGCGACGGCTTTCTCCATGGCCGCCCCGGCCGCCTCGCCGGTGAGACGGGTCAGGCGGATGTCCTTGAACTCCACCCGCATCGGCGGGCCGGCGTGCAGTTGCAGGCCGATCACCCCCTTGGCGAGCGCCTCGGGGTGACGATCCGTGATGTCGACCGTGGTGACGCCGTTGATCTGGTGCACCAGGCGGTTGCCCACCGCGATCACCCGCAGCGTGTTCCATTCCCAATCAGTCAAGACCGCGCCGTCGCCGACCTCCCCCACGACTATGGCCGCGCCATCCCCGCCGACCTCCACCCGCTGCCCGCGCTGGGCGATGATGCCTCGCTTCCCGAGTTTTTCCCCGTAGAGCATGCCGAAATACTCGGCCTTGGGATGCAGATCCGCCTGGTAGCCGGCCAGCACGAATTTATCCGCGTCCACCACCGAACTGCGATACTGAAGACCGGAGTTGTTGCCCCGAAAGCGCACCTGACAGGTGATGTCGAAGTCCGCCAGCTCGTCCCCCTGCCAGATGAGAAAGGTGTTACCCTGGGTCGGGTTCTCCGCCGTGGTCTCACCGACGATCACCCCGTCGGCGACTTTCCAGAACTGGGGCAAGCCCCGCCAGCCGTCGAGGTCCTTGCCATTGAACAGAGATTCGGATTCCTGCGCCACCGCCGCGGACAGCGCGAGCGCGAGAGTCAGACCAACCAATCGGGGAGTTTTCATGTCCCCAGCATTGCCTCAAAACCGCGCCCAGGTCCAGCCCGGCCTGTGGCCGGAAATCCGTGCCCCCCGTCACTCCAGGAAGCGGGCCAGGATGGGCCGCAAGCGCTCCACCGTGGCCGGGGGCCAGATCTCGCGAGCCGTGAACAGCGCGCTGTCCAGCGCCCGATGCTCGGGCCAGTCCGCCTCGGTCGGTATCTTCGGGATCACCGCCGCCAGCACCCGCTTCGCGTTGGCAGCGTTGGCCTGGACATGCTCGATCACCGAATGGGCGGTGACGGCCTCCTCCTCGACTTTCCAGCAATCGTAGTCGGTGATCATCGCCATCGTCGCCAGGGCTATCTCGGCCTCGCGCGCCAGCTTGGCCTCCGGCAGATTGGTCATGCCGATGACATCGAAACCCAGCCTCCGGTTCGTCTCGGACTCCGCCCGGGTGGAAAACGCGGGACCGTCCATGTTCACATAAGTGCCCCCGTCATGCAGCGGCAGACCCAGCTCCCGCGCCGTCTCGGCGAGCAGGCGACGCAGCTCCCCGGCAATGGGGTCGGCGAACGCGATATGGGCCACGATGCCCTCCCCAAAGAAAGTGTGATCCGCCCGCTGGCTCGTGCGGTCGAAAAACTGATCCGGCAACAGGATGTCGCGCGGCCGATATTCCTCCCGCAGAGAGCCCACCGCCGTGACCGCGATGATCCAGCGCACCCCCAGCGATTTCAGCGCCCAGAGATTGGCCCGGTGATTCAGCTCCGACGGCAGGATGCGGTGGCCACGGCCATGACGCGGGAGGAAACAAACCCGCCGGCCCGCGAAACTCCCCGTCACGATGGCGTCCGACGGCGGACCAAAAGGCGTCTCCACCATCACTTCCGCGCCCTGCTCGAAGCCGTCGATTTCATAAAGTCCCGAGCCGCCGATGATGCCGATGGCCGGGGCGAGAGTGTCGTCGTGGTGGGTGGATGTCGCCATGTGGCCGCTAGTGTGGACAGATCCGGTGATATTTTCAACGGCAACGGACCGTAATCGATGGCATGATTCCAGAGCGGCACACGCCCTCACTCCTTCCACCGATACCCCGTCCCGTCGATTTCGTGAGATCCCTCCAATGGCTCGCCTGGATCGTGATCATCGCCTTCGCGGCGATCCTGCCCTGGCTGGTGCGCGACTGGATGCTGCGCGAGGAGCGTCCCCCGACCACCCCCGAGCCGGAGGCGGAGGCGCCCGCGCCGGTGATCGCGGTCGAAGCCCCGCCGGTCAGCGCATTGCCGGAGCGCTCGACGGCGGCGAAAGTGTCCGATTTCCTCCGCGAAACCTGGCTGGGAGTGCGGGGCCTCCATGACGAGATCCGCACCACCTCGCCCCACTCCGACCGCTCCCGCGCCGCCGCCGCGCGCGTGCTGCCGACACTGGAGGCCGAATTGGCCGCCAAAGGTCTGTCGCCGGGCAGCCCGGTGTTTCTTCGCGTGTTCAAGGAATCCAGCGAACTCGAGATCTGGCTGGAGCCGAAGCCCGGCGCCGAATACGTCCATTTCAAGACCTGGCCCATCTGCGCCTGGTCCGGGGAACTCGGCCCCAAGCTCAAGGAGGGCGACGGCCAGTCGCCCGAAGGCTTCTACTACGTGCCTCCCGCCCGGATGAATCCCCAGAGCCAGTTCCACCTGTCCTTCGATCTCGGCTTTCCCAACGAATACGACCAACACCACGGACGCACCGGCAGCTACCTCATGGTGCACGGCGACTGCGTCTCCATCGGCTGCTACGCCATGACTGATCCCGCCATCGAGGAAATCTACACCCTCGCCGCCGCCGCCCTGGACGGCGGGCAGGCCTTTTTCCGGGTGCACGCCTTTCCCTTCCGGATGACCGATGAGAAGATGGACACCCTCAAGGAGGACGCGAAGTGGTTCGACTTCTGGTCGAATTTGAAAGAAGGCTACGACTACTTCGAGTTCCTCCATCGCCCGCCCGACGTGAGCCTGACACCCGAGGGAAAGTATCAGTTCCAGTGACCACCCAACAGGGTTGGATCCGTGACCCAACCCTGTTGAGTCCGAACCAAATCGGACTTCGGGAACGAAAGTTGCTTGAGGTATGGGCAGACATTTAGTATTCAAGACCCATGCCAGAGGAATCCGACCCCACCCCGCCGCCGATGGACGACAACGCCTCCACCCCGCCGCCCGCGGACACCCCTCCCCCGATGGAGACGCCCCCGCCCGCTTTTGACGGTTCCTCACTGCCGATTCCGGGCCAGGGCAAGCTCTCAGAAAAAGATGACAAGACTTTTGGGATGCTGGCCCACTTGCTCGGAGTCTTCACCGCCTTCGTGGGTCCCCTGGTCATTTGGTTGATCAAGAAGGACGAGAGTCCCTTCGTCAACGATCAGGCCAAGGAAGCGCTCAACTTCCAGATCGTGATGACCATCGGCTATGTGATTTCCAGTTTCTTGACCGCATTTCTGATCGGCTGCATCACCTACCCTGTATTGATCATACTCTCGTTGGTGTTTGGTATCATGGGAACGATGAAAGCCAACGAAGGCACCGCCTATCGTTATCCTTTCAACATCAGGATCATCACTTGATTCTGCGGGCATCGCACCGATCTCACTCCCGCTCCGCCTTCCCAGCACGATGCCCCGAAAATCGGCCCTCGCGGGCCTGAATCCCGCTCAACGCGAGGCGGCCGCCCAGATTGACGGCCCGGTCCTCATCCTCGCCGGCGCAGGCACGGGCAAGACGCGGGTGGTCACCACCCGCATCGCCCACATGGTGGCCAGCCGGATCCCGGCCAGCCAGATCCTCGCGGTGACCTTCACCAACAAGGCCGCCACGGAAATGCGGGAGCGGGTCTCCACCATGGTCCCGAAATCGGCGGCCAAGGAGCTGACCATCTCGACTTTCCACTCACTCTGCGTCCGCATCCTGCGCACCTGCATCGACAAACTCGGCTACAAGAAGAACTTCGCCATCTACACCCAATCCGACCAGGTCGGGCTGCTACGCAAGATCATCGTGCGCAAGGCGGGTAAGAACGAGAACTTGGACGCCAAGGCGGCCCAGATGATGATCAGCACCGCCAAGAACAAGGGCCTGCCCATCGCCGACCGCGAGGACGCGCTCATCGCCGAGATCTACCGCGCCTACCAGCGGGAACTCAAGCAGCTCAACGCGGTGGATTTCGACGACCTCATGCTGCTGGCGGTGAAGGTGCTGGAGGAGCATCCGGACGCCCGCAAATTCTGGCAGCGCCGCTTCCGCTACCTCATGGTCGACGAGTTTCAGGACACCAACCACCTCCAGATGAACCTGCTGCGTCTGCTCACCGGACCGGAGCAGAACGTCTGTGTGGTGGGCGATGATGACCAGAGCATCTACGGCTGGCGCGGCGCGGAGATCTCGAACATCCTCGATTTCGAACGCTTTTTCCCCAATCCGAAGGTGGTGAAACTGGAGGAAAACTACCGCTCCAACAACACCATCCTCAACCTGGCGAACAGCCTCATCCGCCACAACCGGAACCGCCGGGAAAAAACTCTCTGGAGCGGAAAAGGCGAGGGCGGAAAGGTGCGCTTCGTCACCATGCCCGACGCGGAGACCGAAGCGGAGATGATCGTCAATGAAATCGTCGACACCAAACGCATCGACGGCCGCGAATGGGACGAGTTCGCCATCCTGTTCCGCATGAACACCCAGTCGCGGGTGTTCGAGGAGCTGCTCCGCGCCCAGGAGGTGCCCTACAAGATCATCGGTGGCCAGAGTTTTTACGAACGCCGGGAGGTGAAGGATCTGCTCGCCTACCTGTCGCTGTTCACCCAACCGGGGGACGATGTCAGCCTGCTGCGTGTCATCAACTCGCCGCCGCGCGGCATCGGCGAGGGCACGGTGACGGCGGCGACGGAGTTCAGCATCGAGAAAAAAATCAGCGTCCACGAGGCGATGTGCGATCTGGAGTTTCTCTCGACCCTGTCCACCCGGGCGCGCGGGGCGGTGGAGCGTTTCGTGGACTTTATCGACCGCTACCACGGCTCGGCCGCGAATGAATCCTGCAACTACGCGGCCATGACCGAGGCTCTGGTAGAGGAGATCGACTACTACGAATACCTCAAGCGCACCTGCAAGAACGCCGACGAGTCCAACGCACGCATCCGCAACGTCCGCGAGATGATCGAGGGCATGCACAGCTACCTGGAAAAGCGCAAGCCCGGCGGCCTGCGCGGTTTTCTCGACAGCGTCGCCCTGATGCAGGACCGGGAGGATGACGAAAAGGAGAAAGGCTGGGGCGTGTCGCTCATCACCATGCACGCCGCGAAGGGGCTGGAGTTCCCCGTGTGTTTCATCGTGGGCGTGGAGGAGGGGGTGCTGCCGCATTCCCGCTCGGTTGAGGAGGGCACCCGCGATGAGGAGCGCCGCCTGCTCTACGTCGGCATCACCCGCGCCATGGAGATGCTGACCATCACCTGGTGTCAGAGCCGCAAGCGCTATGGGGATCGCATGCCCTGCCAGCGGAGTTCGTTTTTCAATGAGCTGGACGAGACCTATCTGGAAGTGATGAGCTACGAGGATATCGCCGCCCAGCCCGCCAGCGAGGATATCGCCGACGATTATTTCGAGCGGATGAAGGCGATGCTGGCGGGGTGAGGGCCCTAGCCCCCCCTTGGAGAAAGAGCGGGTTCGGCGTATAATTCTTCCTCCTCATGCGCGCCCTCTTTCTCCACTTTCTCGCCCAGACCCTGATCTTCGGCCTTCTCGCCCCGATCACCAGATCCGAAGAGCCTGCCATCACGCCCGAGGCGCCCAAGGTGGTCAAGATCGGTGAACACCAGTATCGACTGGGCGAGATCACCTTTGACGCGAAAAGTCGGGAACTACGGCTGCCGACGGTGATGAATCTTCGCGAGGGCGGTCCCATCGAGTACCTACTGGTGCATGAAAACGGGGCCGTCCACGAGGCACTTCTGACCACCGCGGCACGCGGCCTGCATCTGCAGATCGCGCTCAAACTGCTGCGCTACCGGGACGGGGAAGGCGACCTTTTCGACCGCTTCCTGCCCGATGAAGAGCGTCGCCAGAAAATCGAACAAGAGGAAAAAACCGAGCGAGGCGACGCCATCTCTCTGGTCGTCTCCTGGGAAGTCGATGGCCAGACCCGGGAGCGGCCGGTCGCAGAGTGGATCCTCGATGCCGAGACCGGCAAAGCCATGACTGACGAGCCGTGGATCCTGACGGGATCGCATTTCATGGACAACCACTTTCTCGCCGACACCGAAGGCTCGCTGATCGGCGTCTACCTCGATCAGGTAGCCCTGCTGAACATGAGCCGGCCCGGGGCGGAAAACGACGAGCGCTGGGGCGCCAACCCCGCGCTCACCCCCGAGGTCGGCCAGAAAGTGACTCTCATCCTCCGGCCCGCCGCGAAGAAATAAACCGTCACAGTTTTTCCCGCGATCTCCAACGACCTCACGCATCCTCCCACCGAATCATCATGAAGACCGTCTCCCCCCGCTTCCTCTTCTGCCTCGGCATCGCCACTTCCACGTTACTCCCGCTACAGGCTCAGGACACCCGTCCCGAAACGCCGGGCGCCAACCGCCATATTTCCCTCAAACTCGAGATCGAGCGCGCCATCGAACGCGGCGTGACCTGGTTGCGGGACCAGCAGAACCCCGAAACCGGCGCCTGGAGTGATGCCACCCACCCGGCCCTCACCGCCCTGCCCGTGATGGCCATCCTCGGCGATCCGAACCGCGATCCCCGCGCTCCGCTGCCGGATTCTGTGGAAAAAGCCTACACCTACATCGTCGACAAACAAAAGGGCGACGGCGGCATCTACGGCAAGGGGCTCGCCACCTACAACACCGCGCTCTCCGTCACCGCGCTGACTCTTTCGGGGAAAAAAGAGCATCTCCCGGTCATCGCCCGCGCCCGCCGATTGCTCATCAATCAGCAGCAGGACTTCGACAAGCGTGGCGAGAACGACAACCCGTTCGACGGGGGCATCGGCTACGGCGGGACCTACGCGCATTCGGATCTGTCCAACACCCACCTCGCGCTCGAGGCGCTCTACTACTCGAAAAAAGCCCTCGCCGACACCGATCACGACGAGTCGGGGGAGTTCGACCTTGATTGGGATGGCGCCATCGCCTTCGTCTCCCGCTGCCAGAACAGCGAGGCGTCGGTGAAGTCGCTCGGCGATTGGGCCGGCCTGCGCGATGAGGACCGGGGCGGCTTTGTCTACTTCCCCGGAGACACCAAGAGCGAGGAGATTGAGCTCAAAGACGGCCGTACCGCGTTGCGTTCCTACGGCAGCATGAGCTACGCCGGATTGCTCAGCTTCATCTACGCCGAGGTCTCGGATGACGATCCCCGCGTGGTCGCGGTCCGCGACTGGCTGAGCCGCAACTACACCCTGGAGGAGAACCCGGGTATGGAGGCGCAGGGCCTTTTCTACTACTACCACACCATGGCCAAGGCCCTGGCGAGCAGTCGCACCGGCAAACTGAGCCTTGCCGACGGCAGGATGGCGGACTGGCGCGAGGAACTGGCGGTGAAATTGTTCGATCAGCAGCAGCCCGACGGATCCTGGATCAATCAGGGATCGAACCGCTGGATGGAGGACGACCCCGCTCTGGTCACCGCCTACGCGCTGCTGGCCCTGGAGCACGTCTACCGCGCACTCTAAGAATCCGGCTCGGCCCCGATGCGGATGCCCTCGGGCAATTGCGCCAGGTCGTAGTCGGCAGGCAGACCGAGCCAGCCCTTCGCGAGCTCCAGGCTCTGAAACAGTTCGATATCCAGGCGATTGCCTTCCAGCTCGCTGAAGGTCTGGTACATCCGCGCCAGGCCAAACAACAGCGGACTGGTCACCACGATGGCGGCTCGCTGAGTCAGCGCGTCCACGCGCCTCCTGGCCTCTTTCGCGACCTCTTTGCGCAGACTGCTGGCGGGCAGATCCAACTCCCTCAGTTCCGAGAGGTCCCACAACTCGTCAAACCCCGACTCATAATCGGGATGCGCGCCGAACTCCTGAAACAGTCTCAGCATCTGCTCACCACTGACTCCGGCATCGGCTTTGCCGTACACCAGGCGCCTCTTGGTATCGTAGCGGACTTCGATGAACATCTTGGAGATGCCCTGTTCTAAACAAGCCCTCAGCCGGCTGGCAAGAAAGGAAAGACGGCTTTTCCCTCAAAGGGCCAGAAGCGCCTCCGCCAGCAGGAGATCGGCGGGATAGGTGATCTTGGGATTGGGACTGTCGTTTTCCACCAACATCACCTCCTCACCGGACTCCCGCATCGCGGATACCTCATCGGTGACGAGCCCACCGCTCGCCATCACCCTGTCGTAGGCGCTCCTCAGCCGAGCCAGGTCGAACACTTGCGGCGTCTCCATCGCCCAAAGCTGATCGCGAGAGACGCTCTCCGTCACCCGACCCTGTTCGGTCGCGCGCTTGAGAGTGTCTGTTACCCGATGCGCCAACGCCGCCGCGCCGCATTCGCGCGCCGCCGTGAGACAGCGTCCGATGGCTGCCGGAGTCACCAGCGGTCGGGCGCCATCGTGGACCGCGACCAACTCCGTCCCTTCGGGCACGGCGTCGAGACCGCGAAAAACGGAGAGATGCCGTTCCCCGGCCCCCTCGACGAGGGCGCGCACTTTCCCCCATCCGCGGGCCGAGCACAGTCTCTCCAGCCAGGGAAACCGATCCGCGGTGGTCACCAACACGAGATCATCGATCCCGTCCGCGGCTTCGAAGGACTCGACGGCGCGCGCCAGCACCGGCACCCCGCCCAGATCGACCGCGAGTTTGTCGAAACCCATCCGCCGACTGCCGCCGGCGGCCACGATCACGGCGGCGACACTCACGACAGCTTCGCCATCACCGCTTGGGAAAGGGCCTTCCCGTCGGCCCGTCCCGCCGCGCGTTCCTGCACCAGTTTCATCACCTGGCCCATCTCTTTTTTCGAGGTGGCACCCACTTCCGCGATGGCCGCGTCGATCAAGCCGGCGATCTCGGCCTCGCTCATGGCCTGGGGCAGGTAGCGCTCCAGCACGACGATCTCCTCCTTTTCTTTGTCGGCCAGCTCCTGGCGCCCGGCGTCCTCGTATTGGGTGATGGAATCCTGGCGGGTTTTCACCTGCTTGCGGATCACGCTGACGATCTCGGAGTCGTTGAGTTCGGCGTCGGCGCCCCCCTTTTCGATGGCGGCATTCTTGATCGCCGATTTGAGCATGCGAATGGTGTTCAGGGCGACGGTGTTTTTTTCACGCATCGCCGACTTCATGTCCTCCGTAATTTGCTGGGATAGATCGCTCATGCGCCTACTGTAAGAGACTCTCGCCATTTGGCGAGCCTCAGCTTTTCCGCCCTCCTCTGATGTCCACCCCACCCAGCCCACCCACCCCCATATCCCGCCCCGCCGCCAATTGGGGAGGTCGTCTCTGGCTGGCGGGCATGGGCCTGTCCATCGCCGCCGCGGGGGCTTTTTTCATGTGGTTCCTGTGGAAGAATTTCGACGTCGCCCAGGAGATGGATCACTGGGTGGAAACTCCCTGCACGATTCTCGCCGCCACGCTGGACGATTCGCAGATCGACCAGCATTTCGAGACCAAGTACGAGTTTCAGGTCAGCTACCGCTACGAATTTGGCGGGCGGACCTATCTCGGCGAGCGGGTCAAGAGCAAGCCGGTGGTGTCCGGCGTGCCCAAGAAGCTGGAAAAATGGCAACGGCGCTACCAGACCGGTCAGGAGGCCGTCTGTCACGTGAACCCCGACGCTCCCGAAGAGGCGGTGCTGTCGCGTGACACCAAGGCGTCGATCTATTCGCTCTGGTTTCCCGGCCTGTTCGTTGTCGGCGGACTCGGCGTCGCCCTCTCCGGGCTGTTATCCGGCTGGAGGCGGAAATAGCGCCCAACGCGCAGTCGGAGGCCTCCCGGGGAGTTCACCCGCGGCTGGAGATAGGCCCGATGGGCTGGTCGGTCGTCGGGCCGGTGTAGAGGGTCAGCGGACGGTAGAGGCGATTGTCGTCGAGCTGCTCCAACACCTGGGCGGTCCATCCGGCGGCGCGGGAAATCGCGAAAATGGGAGTGAACAGGTCGGTGGGAATGCCGAGCGAGTAGTAGACGGTGGCCGAATAGAAATCGACGTTGGCGTTGAGCCCCTTCCGCTCGCGCATGATCTCGGCGATGCGCTCGGACATGCGGATCCATTTCGGCTCGCCGAGTTCCTCGGTCAGCTTGATGGCCATCTTCTGGAGGTGCGGCGCGCGCGGGTCGAGCACCTTGTAGACGCGGTGGCCGATGCCCATGATCTTCTTCTTGTTGGCGAGGCAATCCTCCACGTAGGCATCGACCTTGTCCTCGCTGCCGATTTCCTCGAGCATCTGGATCACACCCTCGTTGGCGCCACCGTGAAGAGGACCTTTCAAGGTGCCGATGGCCGAGGTGATGGCCGAGTAGAGATCCGACAACGTCGCGATGGTGACTCGGGCGCTGAAGGTGGAGGCGTTCATCCCGTGATCGGCGTGCAGGATGTAGGCCACATCGAGAGTGCGGGCGGCGTCGGCGCTCGGCACCTCGCCGTTGACGAGGTAAAGAAAATGCGCGGCTTCCGAGAGGTCATCACGCGGCTCCAGTATCTCCAGTCCCTGGCGGGCACGATGGAAGGCGGCCACAATCAACGGCATCTGGGCGCAGATGGCGAGGGAACGCTGCTCGTTAAGGTCGCGGTTCTGATTGTCCCCCCGGGTGTCGTAGAGACCGAGCATGCTGACCCCGGTGCGCAACACGTCCATCGGGTTGGCGTCCTTGGGGGCGGATTTGATGAAATCGACGACTCCGGACGGGAGGCCGCGGTAGGAGCGCAGGTTCTTCGTCAGCTCATCCAGTTCCGACTGGGTGGGCAGTTTCTGCCGGTGAAGCAGGTAGACGCACTCCTCGAAGGTGGTGTTCTCGACGAGATCGTCGATGTTGTAACCGAGGTAGCGCAGCACGCCGGCCTGGCCCTGGACATCGGACAGTTTCGATTCGTTGGCGATGACCCCTTCGAGGCCCTTGGCGTATTTCGGTGCTTCTGACATGGCGGGGTGATGATTATGCACGATACCGGCCAAGGCTCAACCCAAAGCCTCTTTCAAAGTCCGCCCCATTTCGGCCGGCGTCTCGGCAACGGCGATCCCGGCGTCGCGCATGGCCGCTTTCTTGGCCTCCGCGGTGCCCTTGCCGCCGGAAATGATGGCTCCTGCATGACCCATGCGGCGTCCGGGAGGCGCGGTGGCACCGGCGATGAAACCCGCGACCGGCTTCTTGCAGTTGTCCTTCACCCACTCGGCGGCCTCCTCCTCGGCGGTGCCGCCGATTTCACCGATCATGATGATACCTTCCGTCTCCGGGTCGTCGTTGAACATTTTCAGGACATCCAGGTGCGAGGTGCCATTGATGGGGTCGCCCCCGATGCCGACGCAGGTGCTCTGGCCGAGGCCGAGGGCGGAAAGCTGCCAGACGGCTTCGTAGGTCAGCGTGCCGGAGCGGGAAACCACGCCGATGCTGCCGCGCTTATGAATGTATCCGGGCGCGATGCCGATGCGGCAGCCGCCGTGGGAATTCTCGCCACGACCGGGCGTCACGAGCCCGGGGCAGTTGGGCCCGATGAGACGCGTTTTGGAGCCCTCCATCGCGGCACGAACCTTCATCATGTCCATTACCGGGATGCCTTCCGTGATGCAGACCACCAGGTCGAGTCCGGCGTCAACCGCCTCGAGGATGGCGTCGGCCGCGAACGGCGGCGGCACGAAGATGGCGGACACGGTCGCGCCAGTCTCGGCGGCGGCTTCCGAGACGGTATCGAAGATCGGGACCTGGTCCTCGAATTTCTGCCCGCCCTTGCCCGGTGTGACACCGGCAACGACTCGGGTGCCGTAGTCGAGGCTCAGCTTGGCGTGGCGACCGCCAAAGGAGCCGGTGATGCCCTGAATCAAGACCTTGGTATTTTCGTCAACGAGGATGGCCATGGTGAAGCGTTTTCGGTTTTCAGTGTTTGATAAATAACAAGCCCGAATCAGGCTGGGTTGTGCTGATGAATGGTCAGGTCGTTTCCGTCGGGATCGGCAATCACAAAGAACCGGCACGACGGAGAAGCCATCACATCGGTCTTGAGGGTGACACCTTCGGCAAGAAGGCTCTCAAGCGCGGCATTGAGATCTTCCACCTCCAAGGCCGCACTGGGACCGCTTTGACCGCTCGGAGGCCAAGCGTTGGAGATGGCGATCGCACTGGCGCCGATCTCGTACTCGATCCAGCTGGTAGTCTCGTCGATCGGGTGATCGAGCGTGCATTCCAGACCGAGAATCCGCTCATAGAAATCACGTGCCCGCAGGAGATCCGTGACCGGATACCCGACGAATGCAATTTCTTTGACCCCGATGCTCATGAAACCGGAGTTTCGAGTGGGAAAGGTCTTTTTCAAGAAGCGATTCGCGGGTTTTTTTGCCACCTGCGAGTACTACGCTGCCAGTGTTAACTTCTCCGGGCATCGCCGATCGCGGACTCGATGCGATCCAGGTCTTCTGGAGGAATCCGACCTTCGGGTGCCAGTTCGATGCGGGAAAAGTCGAAGGTCTCCGGATCCACCGCTATCCGAGGAGAAACGGGGAGGTGCGAGGTCACCGACCAGACCCGTCGGCTGGCGGAGCCGTCGGCGTGGCGCACGACCAAGGTGAGGAACCGGTCACCAGGGTGAAAGTAAGCGTAGGCCGGGACGCCCTCCTCAGGAATGATCGTATCTCCCCGGGGTCTCCCGTCTGGAATATCCCACAGACGAAAGGCGCGATCGCTCCCTCCCCAGGAAACCAGCAGGTGACCCTGGTTGGAGAAACGGCAATAGTGAGGCAGAAGGTTGCCCCGAATGTCGTGAGCCATTGACTCGGTGGGCAAGGGCTTCTCTTCGGTTCCCCAGATTCGGATGGAACCGTCGTCAAATGCGATGGCGAAGCGATCGCCTTCGGGGGCACAGTCGATATTGGCGATATCCCTCCTCAGATGGACCCGGAAGGAACGGCTCCGGTCTGGTTCCGAGAGGTTCGACATTCCAACGAAACAGAATCTCGAATTGTGTATCAATCGATCGCCCGACGCTGCCATGTCGACGGTCCGTGGGCTCGTGGTTTCTGTGGGGATCTGACGAACCAGAGTCCCGTCGCCCGTGTTCCACACCCGGATCATCCGGTCGCGGAACGCACCGAAGAGCAACTCGCCATCAGGGCTGCACCCGATGGCTCGGGGAGCAGAATCCGGCATTTTCTCAAGAGGGGGTAGCGATTCGAAGCTCCCTCGCCGGACCAAAGAATCGTTGCGTTGCTCCAGGGGAACTCCTTGCCAGGAAACAGGAAGGCCCAGGCCCGCCGATGCCTTTCCTTCATCGCTCATTAGACGGGGAACTGAAAAATGCCTCAATACTCCGTCCCGGGCTAAGCAGCGCATCACTCCAAGTTCGGAATCATACTGGAGCGCCATGGAATTCTTGGCCACGGCGATTTCGGTTCCCGCGAGGCGGTTGTGCTCAAAATCCCAGAGCAGCACACCCCGTTTTTCCATACCGATGATGAGCAGATTTTCCTCTGTCGCCAGGTGCAGTTCGCTAGGGCGGTCGGGCAACGGCATTCTCCGGATCACGGTGATCCCATCCACGGTCCAGACGCTCACCTCTCGTTCAGAGGCGTAGGCGACAAGGCGTTTCGCCGGGTCCACCGCAGTGAGCAAAACGGGAACTTTCACTTCACTGGTTGTGAAAGTCCGGGGCGGCCGCCCCTGATCGACTGCCGCGATCTCTCCACCCTCGGAAACCGTGTAGAACCGGTGGCCGGAACCTGAGGGAACGATCTTTTGGATCGACTCTGTCTGTTGTGGTATGCCCTCCGAGGGTTGGCCATTCTTCACCCGCAGTTCGATGCGTCGGCCATTCCGGGTTGCCACAGCGATGATCGCCCCGCGGTGGGCATAGGCGATTGAGAGAGGCTGGCTATCCAGTTGCCGGGACCACCGCATCGACCCTTCTTCCGCATCCCAGAGGCGGACGTAGCCATCCGTGCTCGCTACGCAGAAGCTCTTTCCGTCGGGCGCCGGAACCACTTCCTGGAACTGGGTGCCGAAACTGAAACGATCCAAGACCCGCCCCGTCCGCTGTTCCAAGTCGATCAAGCCCACCATTCCCTGTACGTTTGTGAAGGCTACCCAGCCCCGATCCGGGCTGATGGCGGCCCGTTGGTTCGTCCCCTCGAAGGAAATTGGATCACCCACCTCATCGCCACCGGAATTGAAGAAGCGGATCGTTCCGATCTCGTTGATGGTTATGAAGTCTCCTTCGGGAGTGGTGAAAAAGGCATTCCGGATCACACGGTCGGAGAGGTCCTTATCCAGGACCAGGCGGGAGAGGGGAAACTGGTCTAGCGTCGAGCGCAGCATCATCGCTGCTTCGCGATTCTCCGGATCCGTGCGTAGGCTGCGGACCAGATAGCCAATCCCAGCGGCAATGTTGCTCCGGTCGATTTCCGCGATTCCCGATTGGAGATCGGTGCGTGAGTATGCCCGTTGCGTCTCCCGGGCAGCGTCGCGGGCTTTCAGGGCCATCGCCGTGCTGATGAGAGCTGCTGCGATGATGGAAAGCGCGATGGTTCCAAGCGCCGATGCCAGTTTCCAATGTCGGCGCAGGAATTTGCGCGCCAGATAGATCGTGTCGGGCGGTCTCGCACGGACCGGCTCGTTCTCCTGAAAACGGCGCAGGTCTTCGCGAAACTCTCCCACCGACTGGTAACGCCGGTCCCTGTCCTTCTCGATTGCCTTGGACGTGATCCAGTCCAGGTCGGTGGAGATCACCTCACCCTCGGGCGCCCGTTGACTGGGCATCGGGGCGGTCTCCTCGCGAACGCGCTCGATGAAGCCGAGGACGGCATCGAGGGTCTGGGATTTCAGACGAAAGGGCGGCGCCCCGGTCAATAGTTCGTAGAGAATGACGCCGAGCGAGTAGATGTCGGCCCGCGTATCGACGTCGCAGTCCGCCGTCTGCTCGGGGCTCATGTACTCCGGGGTTCCGAGAAAATGGCCTTCGCCGGTCAGGATGGTGGCCTCCGTGAGGACGTGATCGGTGGCCTTGGCGATCCCGAAGTCCAGCAACTTGAGTACCGGCCGTCCCCGCTCGTCCCGGTAGACCAGGATGTTCGCCGGCTTGAGGTCGCGGTGGATGATACCACGGCGGTGGGCATGCTCTACCACCGCACAAATGCGATCGAAGAGTCCCAGTCTCGCCGAAACGGACAGCCCGGAAGCAAATTCCGTGACCGGCACCCCAGGCACGAACTCCATGGCGAAGTAGGGTCGGCCATCCTCCGTGGTCCCGGCGTCGTAGATGGTGACGATATCGGGATGGTTCAGGATCGCCAAGGCCTGGGACTCGGCTTCGAACCTCGCCAGGACCTCCTTCGACGCCATTCCCGGGCGCAGGATCTTGATAGCCGCCGCCCGTTGGACCGGGCGCGTCTGCTCCGCCGCGAAAACGACCCCGAAGGCCCCGGCCCCGATCTTCTCCTGAAGTTCCCAGGCCCCGATCCGCTCGCGGGGAACTTCGGCCACGCTGCCGTCCCTTCCCTGGCGCTCGCCCGACTCCCGACCCCGAAAGAGGCAGGCGGGGCAATTTCCCGACGGCGCCCACAGCGGAATCTCGTTCCCGCAGACACCGCATACCTGGCCGGACATGTCGGACGGTTCCGCCATCTTGCTTAGAGAGCCTCCAGCTTCCTTTGGCGCCGCAGGTTTGTAAATGGAAAAGCCCATCGCCGGCACCGGACCAACGGGCGTCTCAACCGGCGAACACCCGATTCAGGTAGCGAATCTCTTCCTCGATCGACTCGTTCTCGGTAATGGTTTCCGCAATCTCCTCTTCAAGGTAGCGACGATAGAGCTTTCTCATGCGAAAGAGCGTCACTCTGGCGTTGCCTTCGTTGATTCCCAATTGTTCACCGATCTCACGAAAGGACACTTCCCTTTCTCCCGCCAGTTGGCCTTTGAAGGCCTCGAACAGTTCCCCCTTACCGAGTCGTTTGTATTCATGGCGAACTCTTTCGAAGACCCGCTCTAGCACAGTCAGTGCCCAGCGTACTTCGAAGAGGCGCTCCGGCGTCTCTATCCCGGCTGGCTCATGGGCGTAGCGCTCCTCCGCGAGTTCGGCCTCGAACGAGATAGGGGCGCGACCTCCGCCGCGTTTTTCCCGGTTCGCCGCCTTCCACAGATCGCGGAGATAGTTCTTCATCGCCGTGAGCAGATAGGCCCTGAGTTTCCCTTTCTCCTCGGAAAAGAGCCGCACGCGATCCTTGGAAAGCAGCTCACAGAAAAACCCCTGGGTGGCGTCCTCTGCATCCGCCGGACCGAGACCGCGGCGGCGGACGTAGGCGTAGAGGGGATACCAGTAGAGTTCGCAAAGTTCAGCAAGCGCCTTGGAACGCGTCCG
This sequence comes from uncultured Verrucomicrobiales bacterium, assembly GCA_964439145.1. Lineage (GTDB taxonomy): Bacteria > Verrucomicrobiota > Verrucomicrobiia > Verrucomicrobiales > DEV007 > JAEUHH01. The sequence continues at coordinate 7,023 of CAYTNL010000060.1, read as the reverse complement.
CTCGTCCCCTTCCTGGGCGCCCATCACCAAGCTCCACCGGGTAACGGGAAACTGACCTCTCTCCAGTTCGCTTTCGCTTTCCATCGCAGTTTTCGAAGATAGATGACCTCACCGGAATTCTCCAGATCGGAGAACCATACGATCGTCTCGTCAGAATTTCTCTACCAGATCCCGATCGTAGTTTCCTTGGTGGGTTTCCCACCATTGGCGGGCTTCTGTCGCATTGGCAAAGTTCCGTTCGAACAGGAACTCTAGAGTTCCGGCCGCACCCTGACGCGTCGCCTCGACCCGGGACTCAAGTCCGGCGATCATCAGGTCCACAGACGGGTGGGTTGACTCGACCTCCAACAGCCCTAGAACGGCGGACCCGATCTCGGCTGGAGCACGATCCAGCGCCATCGCGAAAAGAGCGGACCGTTCCGCGCTGGGCAATGATTCGACCTGATCGAGCACGGTGTGTCCGACAAACGGTTCCCGATCAATGATGCCCTGTTCGAGGATTTTCCCTCTCTCCCGATCATTGTGCAGGCTGGCGGCGAATTCGATGGCGGTCGCGCGAACCTGAGGGTTCGCACTCGCGAGGGCCAGGCGCAGAAAAGGAAGCGCTGTCTCGTCGTCGAAATCGTGCAGGAGATCCAGGGCCAGCATCTCATTTCTGGGATCAGGCGAAGCGAGCAGTGTCTGGATTTCATCCAAGGTTGGATCCTCGGAACTTTTCCGCTCAGCCGGGGCAATGATTGTGACCGGTTTCGGACTTCCGGACCGCAGGGACCCGCTTGATTTGGTTTCCCGTGGAAGCGGCATCCCTGTTTCGGTCTGGGCGGTGGGCGCAGGCTCCACCGTCGCTGTTGTCCGTCTGTTTTGGGAAACGGCGAATATTCCGAGGGCGAAGACGGCAACGGAGAGAATGCCAAAGAGAAGGAAGAAGACAGTTTTCGGTTTCATGGAGTGGTGGGCGGTAGAAGAGACGAAAGGGTGTTTGCTGATACCCCCCGTTTACGACGTCCCCCGCGATTCGTTACATCGGAACGAAATATCCGATCGTTGTTCCGGAAAACCTTAAAGATCGGTGAAGTAACCCCTCGACACCAAATAGTTGGCCACATTGTCTCGCGCCCTTTCCAGGGTATTGAGAGTCACCAGATCATTGGCTTTGGCGGTTAGTATGCGCGAAAATCGGAGAGTCATTGGGAAGTGTTCCACGCGCCGATAGGCGGGCTGTCCCGCTACTTCGAGACCTGCGATCCCGCGCAGCACGGGCGCTGCCTCGAAAGTCTTTACGCCGGAGGCCAACTTCAGCGTCAGCGACCTCGTTCGCCCGCGAAGCGTATCATAGCTAGAAGCGTATGATGGTGGTGAATACTGCTGCTGCCATTGCTGTCCGGGACCGAAGAGACTGAGCAGGAATTCGTTGTGGGCGGGAGACGGAGTCTCGGTGCGGATGACCTGGGATAAGGGTTCGTCCGAGTTGGAGGCATCAATGTACTTCTGCCTGGGATAGAATTCCATCATCAGGTAGCGTTCCTGAATCACATCCACCAGCAGGTAAACACGCAATCGCTCGGTCGTTCTGGTGATACTGTTTTGTTCGTAATCGACCTGCTTCCTGAGCGCGGAAACCGAGTAAACGAGGATTGGCACATCGTCGGCATGTCCGGCTAATGGTAGGAAGGCAATTGCCGTCACCAGCAGGACAATTTGGAGAAATCGCCTCAGGGCGGAGGAGTGGCTTGGTATCGAAATGTTCATCAGAATGGGTAGTAGAGTTAGAGAGTAAGTCTTTTTGAGAATGAAGGTCCGTTCCCTACAGCGGGTCGGCGGTGAAACCGCGGGGCCCCAGGGCGAGAAAGATCGCAACGAGCCAGGAAGGGATCGACTGGTAGCGGCGGGGGGGGGGACTTGCCTCGGTGCGAGTGATAACCAGGGTATACATAGGACTGCGTTGGGTGGCGGAGTTTTGGGAAGGGGTGTCGGCGCCTCACCGCAATGCTCCGCTCGATCCTCAACCCCTGCGGACACCAAAGCTGGCGAGGTAGGGGCGTTTCATGACGATTCCGGCACCCGACCGATGGCGTTCGTGAAACTCGAGGAACTCAGCCTGAAACTGACCGGCCCTGGCTGCATCAAGGTTGCGCAACAGGGTCACCACCGGACCATATCCTTCGGCAAATGCGGTCCAGGCAGCATCGGGACTCTCGTCACAGTAGAGAGAGACGCGCTCTTCGAACTCGAGATCGAACTGGCTGCCGAGCAGGTGCTCCACCCGCTTCTTGAAGCCCCAATCGAAGGGGGAGGGCTTGGGGATCGGAGGGACCGGTAGATACTTTTTGATCACTTGGAACATGTCGAAGATGCCATCCCGGGGCAGCCAGGTTGCCAGAGCGATGCGCCCGCCCGGACGGCAGACCCTGGCCAGTTCAGTGGCGGCCCGTTCCGGGCTACCGCAAAACATGATACCGAACGTGGACGTCACAACATCAAAGGCACCTTCTTCAAAGGGAAGGTCCTCGGCGTCGGCGACTTGGAAGTCGATGCGCCCTTCGGGATCGAAGCGTTTGGCGGCGGCGATCACTTCCTCGCCGAAATCGATTCCGGTCACCCGCGCGCCACTCTCTGCGAGACGGCGAGCGGTCCACCCGGTGCCGGTGGCAATATCGAGAACGTTCTCTCCCGGTTTCGGTTGGAGGCTCTCGACGCAGTGTTCGATAGCATCCGCGATCTGGCGGCTGATACGTTCGTAATTTTCGCCACCCGAACTCCAGGTGGCGGCGGCGCCTTCGTTTTCGGGGCGGATCTGCGGGGTAGTGGTGGTTGGGAATTGATTCATGGTTTCCATGCTCCCCTTCCACGACGGCGTTCGCGGATCGTTACAAAAAAAATCACGTCGCGCGAGTGACGCGCGACGTGAGGTAGCTTCCAGTCCGGGATTGACGGAGGATAAGGATTACACCATCAAACGGCGGGAATGCTCCATCCCAGGGATTCCAACCGGGTCAAGACCGCTCCCGTCGCATTGCCGTTCTCTTTGTTGGCAACCGCCGAGAACGGTCGGGACAGTCGTAGAATCCGTCTTCCCCAATTGGTGATCCGGATATCTTGGTTGGGAAAAGCGGATTCCTGAGTACGGTTGCCGCGCAGGTAAGGAGCCCCCTCGATGAAGAGCGGTCCCGCCCCATTGGGTTGTGGGAAACTGAGTCTTCTCACAGGCCCGACCAGGGTCTCGTGATTGCCTCCGTTTACAAGGGCAGAATCCAACCGGACCCAGGCGATTCCCGGACCATCGAAACTGATCACTCGGGTTTTCCGTCCCGAAGTTTCATCAACGTCCAGGAATTGGGAAAATTCGCGTTCGATCTCATCGGTCGTCGCGACCTTTCCCGGGTTCAACTCGATGCGCACATACTTCCTCGTCACGGTATTGAGAACAACGAGGGCGCGCTCGGTTTGTCTCTCGCGCTGGACGGAGTCCGCGTCGGTCTGAACCTGATTGGAGATGGTGGTTTCGCGGTAAACGAGATAGGTATCGTCGGCGATTCCAGCGGTGATCCCGGCCACCCAGAAGAGGGCGGGGATAAATCGTGAAAGGAACGCGGTGGAGGATATCGGTCTTTGGAATGGAGTCGTCATGATGCTCCCTCCCACGACGCCGCGATCGATTCGTTACACTCCGAATTCGTTGATGGTCGTGTCTGTCCGATTCCACCAGTGGTTCGGTCCGTCGGGCAGCACCGAACCGGCAGCTGAGGGCATGAAATCCACCGCATTGGTCGGGGTCTCCTGGATGCACAATCGGAGACAGAGAAAATCGGGATGTTCCTCAGCGAGGAAAGCGGCCAGCTTCGCAGCATAGCAGGCGGCGCGGATCTCCGTGGTGGGGTCTCCCGGAGTGATGAGCAGCTTGCGAACAAGGACCGGCTCGTTTTCCCGGAAGTAGTTCACTAGAGGGTCACCGTCGCCAAGGTGAAAACTGTGGTCCACCGACCGATCGATCCACTCGAACCACCGCCCCTTGATACGGGAAAACTCCACCAGCATGTTCGTCTGCGGATCCAACCCCGCATTCTCCTTGCTACCAATCTCGACGGTCACGACCTCGTCGTGACCGTGCGGAATGCTGCAATTCGGAGCCACGCCGCTGATGAGGCGGTGGGCCATGCTGTAGCGCCGCGAAAATCTTAGCACGAAGCCATGCACGCCGGCGCTCATCAAGGGGATGGTCAAGCCGCTATCGCCTTCACCACCTTCTCGGCGGCATCGGCCAAGTCGTCGCCAGTGATGAGCGCCACGCCCGACTCGGCCAACGTCTTCTTGCCGGCCTCGACGTTGTTGCCCTCGAGACGAACGACGAGTGGCAAACTCAGGTCGACTTCCTGGCAGGCTGCCACGATGCCCTCGGCGATGACGTTGCAGTCCATGATGCCGCCGAAAATGTTGACGAGGATGCCCTCCACCTTGGGGTCGCCCATGATGATCTTGAAGGCATTGGTCACCTGCTCCTTGGAAGCGCCGCCGCCCACATCGAGGAAGTTGGCCGGCTCGCCGCCGTAGTGCTTGATGATGTCCATCGTCGCCATGGCAAGGCCGGCGCCGTTGACGAGGCAGGCGATGTTGCCGTCCAAGCCAATGTAGTTGAGGTCGTACTTCGAGGCCTCGACCTCGCGGGGGTCTTCCTCCTCCGGGTCGCGCATCGCGGCGATCTCCGGATGACGGTAAAGCGCGTTGTCGTCGAAATTGAACTTCGCGTCGAGCGCGAGCACCTGGCCGTCGGTGGTCACCACCAGCGGATTGATTTCCACCATGGAGCAGTCGCAGCTGATGAACAGCTTGTAGAGCGCGCCGAGCAGTTTCCCGAAGGCCTTGCCCTGATCACCGGCAAAGCCGAGCTTCGAAGCCAGCTTTCGGACTTGGTAGGCCTGCAGTCCGAGCAGCGGGTGGACCTTTTCGTTGAGAATCTTCTCCGGGGTCGACTCGGCCACCTCCTCGATGTTCACCCCGCCCTCGGTGCTGGCCACGATCACCGGCGCGCGGCTATCGCGGTCCATGAGGATGGCGAGGTAATACTCCTTGGCAATGTCCACCGACTCCGCGATCAGCACCTTGCGGACGAGCCGGCCCTCTTCGCCGGTCTGATGGGTCACAAGGACCTGGCCGATCATCTGGCCCGCGATCTCGCCCGCTTCCCCGGCCGAATTGACGAGGTGAACGCCACCCTTGAAACCGTTCTTGAAGGTTCCTTTGCCGCGACCCCCAGCGTGGACCTGGGCCTTGACCACCAGGTTGGTGCCGCCAAGTTCCGCGGCCGCCTCCCGGGCCTCCTCCGCCGTGTCGGCGACCTTGCCTCGGGGACTGGGGACGCTGAATTTTTCGAAAAGTTCCTTGGCCTGGTATTCGTGGATATTCATCGGGAAAAGACGCCGGCTGGCCCGGCGCCGGAACTTACGTGGCGCCTTTCCCGAGTCAACGGCTATCCGGGCGTAATTCCGCGACCCCACCACCACCCCACCGGACCCGAGCGCCCTGCTCTCGCAGTGACCTTCGGGCTCATGCTTCGGATTCACGATCACTTTCACCCGAATCCCCCCCTCTTTGTCGTGGCCGGACCCGTCCCCGGCGAAGAAAAACAGAATTCCATCGGCCACCGCCTCCAAGATTTTCCGGAACGACGAGGAAGTCCTGCCATTCTGGTCCGAGCAGAGAGGGTCGACTCGCGCCTCTCAGACAATCCAGAAAATCCGAAAACGATTGGCTTGCGTCAAGAAATGCTGCCTTACCCGTTTCGGAAGAGCCCTTTATTTTATTTTCTGATCGATTTCCACGAGGCGGCGACCCTCACTTTTCGCTCATCCAAGTCACCTTCGTCCCGGAAGGTATTGCCTGCGCGAGCGCGGCGGAGAGCGCGACATGATCCCATCCCCGGACGGATGCCTTTTCGTCCCCGTTCGCCAGCGGATGAAATTTCACGACCAGCTCACCCTTGCCCGGCTTGGCCGCTTCAACTTCGATCCAATCCTTCCATTTCGCGAAAACCCCTGAGACTTTCTCCGCGTTTTCGCCCTCGGCGTATCCGGAGACAAGAAGTCGCATCGTGGCCAGGTAGGGCCCGCCATGGAGGGGAAAGGCATCGGTCACGGCCTGGGCGATCTGGTGGGCACTGACCTTCTCAGGATCGAAGGTGACGTTGATAAAGTTCTCGTTGTTCTGCCCATCGATGACCTCCTCGACGCCGTCGAGGCGGCGGACCGAATCGTTCACCGAAAACACGCAGGCCGGGCACTCAACCCCGGCGACGTAGAAGGTCAGCGTGGTTTGGGCCGGCTTCGTCGGGGCGGAATCGGCGGCCGCGCCCGCAGCGGGAAGGAGGAAGAAACAGATGAGAGCAAACGAGTAGAATCTCATGGGTAGTCGCGTCAGGGAATATAGGAAAGGCGATAGGTGGCGGTCACGGAAGGAATCTCGAAGCGGATGAATTGCGTCCCGTCTCTCACTCCGAGGGAAGGCGCGACCTCGCGCCCCTCGCTGGTTTCGACCCTCACGGACCGCCGGGCCTCGGGAAGGCGGGTCTCGATCTCAAGAGGACGATTGTAGAGTTCAGGATCCGTCGAGGTTTCGACGCGGAACTCCATCCCCTCCGCTCCCGATTCCACGAGGACGAGGCGGGCTCCGTCTCGCGCCGACTGATACCGGTGGATCTCGGCCATGCCCGCGTTCCAGATCCGGTCGCGATGCTCCTCCGCGATCGCAAGAACGGCGCGGAAGTTCGCCTCGGACGCTCCCTCGCCTTCCCCGATACCATGGTAGTGAACCCGGGCCCAGAGTCCGCGCCCGAGATGAGTCTCGAGATGCTTGCGGAAGGCCTCGACCCGCCCGCCGTAGACATCGTCCATGCCAAGGGATCCGGAGACATCAAACTGGTGGTGCTTCTCGAGGTAATGCCGCAAGGTCCGGGTCGTCGTCCAGGTAGTGCCACCCCCTAGCAGCCTGTCGGACTTAGGCGAGTGACAATTGCAGGTGAAAAGGTAACCT
>CAYTNL010000059.1:0-39499 GCA_964439145.1 uncultured Verrucomicrobiales bacterium | reverse complement strand
TCGAAAAAATTACCGACGCTTTTAATTAAGCGAATTTATCGCGCAGCACACTAGGATACACGCAGCGCTACACTCGGAAGATGATCTCGGACGAGCAGGAGATATGGCGCGAACGATACCCCATGCGTCACTACCGGGTGACCACGCTATAGGATTTCGCCGAGTCGGACGACGGAAATCTGGAGATCACCGCCAGGGTTCTGTGGTGGCTGGGGCGCAACGAGATTCGGGTCGCCACGCCAGACGGGGGCGGAATCTATAAGTTCGGCCTGTCTTTCGACGCATCCAATCGACTCAGGATCAACCGGCTCGAATGGATCGGAAAACTGAACGCAAAGGGGGAGGTCATCTCGACCGTTCAATAGGCGACGGACCGATCAACTTTCGCAGTGATCGACGCCAACACTCTGGAGGAGTCCCTGTTCCTGAGGTGTTTCGCGAAGGCATTGAAGCTCGACGGAGACCACGTTCGGATGATCGAGGAGACTGTCGGGCCCCAAGTCGGAGGGCCGGATTCGGGATAGGCCGAAGCGAGGAACGCTGCGGGCCTTGCGGAGCGGGACTATCACGTCAGGGAAGTGCTTGGATGAAGGATACGGAGACGTTGTGGCCACCGAGCCGCTGAGGGTGCGATTCGGCGGGCCGCTCACGGGGAGGATTCGATGCCGCCAAGGATCCGGAACCTCCTTGCCCGTAATACGCCGGGCTCTACATGCGTTTTTCAATGAATTCCGGCCTCGACTCGGCGCGACTCAGCACCGAATTTTTAGATTTTTGCTAGACCACGCGAGAAGGAATGCGAACCAGTGAAAGCGGCAAGGATGATGTTCCGGCGTTCGATCCTCCCGGACTTTCGCACGAAGAGCCCTTCCATCTGCAATGAATCTCGCCCTCGCCATCACCGTCGCGTTCCCCTTCCTGGGCGCGTTGTTCGCGGCTTGGCCAGGGTGCCGATTGCCTCGGGCCGCTCCCTCGTGGATAGCGGCATTGGCGACCGCAGCAGCGCTGCTGGCGAGCCTGCCACTGGCTCCCGCAGTGTTTCGTGGAGAAACGGTGATTCAATCCCGGCCCTGGATTCCGCAAGTGGGATTGGACATCGCCTTCCGATTGGACGGACTGTCTCTGCTTTTCCTCCTCATGATCCTGGTGATTGGCCTGCTGGTCATTCTCTATGGCAGCTACTACCTGTCGCCGAAGGACTCGAAGTCCCGTTTTTTCAGCTATCTGCTCCTCTTCATGGGCTCCATGCTCGGGGTCGTCCTCTCGGAGAACCTGCTTCTTCTCATGATTTTTTGGGAGTTGACCGCTCTCAGTTCCTTCCTCCTGATCAGCTTTTGGAGGCATCGGGAAGATGCCCGCAAAGGGGCGAGGATGGCCCTGACCGTCACGGGCCTGGGAGGACTCGCCATGCTGGGCGGCGTGCTGATCGTCGGGCACATCGTCGGCAGCTTCAATCTGACGGAGGTTCTCGCGGCCGGTGACGAGATTCGCGCCCATCCGTGGTATCTGCCTGCCCTGGTTCTCATCCTGCTCGGAGTCTTCACCAAGTCGGCCCAGTTTCCATTCCACTTCTGGCTGCCCCACGCGATGGCGGCTCCGACTCCGGTTTCGGCCTATCTCCACTCCGCAACCATGGTCAAGGCGGGTATCTTCATGCTCGCCCGGTTGTTTCCCGCGCTTTCGGAAACCTCGGAATGGTTCTGGATCGTTGGAACCGCGGGCCTGCTGACGCTCGTCTTCGGAGCCTTCGTGGCCCTGTTCAAGCACGACCTGAAGGGATTGCTCGCCTACTCGACCATCAGCCATCTCGGGCTGATCACCCTGCTGTTCGGTTTGGGAACTCCACTCGCGGAAGTGGCCGCCTTGTTTCACATCATGAACCACGCCACCTTCAAGGCGTCCCTCTTCATGGTGGCGGGCATCATCGATCACGAAACGGGCACCCGGGATATCCGGAAATTGAGCGGCCTGATGAAATACATGCCCCACACCTCCGTACTCGCCATCATCTCCTCCTCGGCCATGGCCGGTGTTCCTCTGCTCAACGGATTCCTCAGCAAGGAAATGTTTTTCGACCAGGCGGTGGTGGCCTCCAACGTCTCGAAGTGGGCTCTCGCCATCCCTGGGCTGGCGATTTTCGCCGCCATCTTTTCCGTGGCCTACTCGATCCGTTTCGCCTACGACGTGTTTTTTGGAGGCGAGCCGACCGACCTTCCCCGCACCCCGCATTCGCCTCCCCATTACATGCGTTTTCCGGTGGATTTCCTTGTGATCATCTGCATGGGCGTCGGCATTGTTCCGGCTCTGACGGTGGGCCCCCTGCTGAAAGTCGCGGTCGAAGCGAGCCTGCAGGCCGAGCCCCCTTACTACAGCCTCGCCATCTGGCACGGCTTCAACATTCCCCTCGTGATGAGCATCCTGGCGCTGGCGGGAGGGGTGGTTGTCTACCGGTTCCGGAGCCGACTGTTTGCGCTCTTTGAACACCGCTTGGAGAAAATCGATGCCCGCCGCCTCTTCGACTCGTGCCAGAACGGTATCCGCCGCCTCGCGACCGAAGTGACCATCCGATTCGATCAGGGGTCCCTCCAAAATACCCTCTTATGGACACTCGCCGCCGCCGGCGTGGTGACCTTTGCGGGATTTCTTGGCACCGGCGCGCCGCTGTTTGGCCAGCGCCCCTTGATGAACTTCGATCCCGTGGCGCTGATCGCCTTTGTCGGGCTCATGCTCGCCGCCGTGCTGACGGTGGTGATGCATCACCGGCGGATGATGGCGGTGATTCTGCTGGGAGTGGTCGGACTGCTCATTTCGCTCGGCTTCGTGAAACTCTCGGCGCCCGACCTAGCGCTTACCCAGCTCTCCGTGGAGATCGTCACCGTGGTACTCATCATGCTGGCCCTCTTTTTCCTGCCGCAGACGACCCCGAAGACGGCCTCGAAGCTCAATCGGTGGCGGGACGCGGTCTGGGCGACCGTTCTCGGCGCCGGGGCAACCCTGTTGACGATGGCTGTGCTTACCCGTGAATTGCTGCCGATCTCGGATTACTTCATCGAGAACAGCGTGCCCGGTGGCGGGGGGAAAAACGTCGTGAATGTGATCCTGGTCGACTTCCGCGGGTTCGATACCCTCGGGGAAATCGTTGTGCTCTCCCTGGCGGGGCTCTGCGTCTTTTCCATGCTTCAAAAAGTGAAACTCCACGCTTCGTTGACTGACCAGAAAGGCAGAGAGTGGTACACGGAATCTCGATCAATCATCCTGCAGGTGGTCGCTCGGCTGCTTTTCCCGCTGATGCTTCTCTTTGCCGTGTTCATGTTCCTCCGCGGCCACAACCTGCCGGGCGGAGGTTTCATCGCCGGCCTGATCGCCTCGCTGGCGATCGTGGTTCAGTACCTGGCCAATGGCATCAGCTGGACGGCTTCACGGATCCGGACCGACATGCACACGGTCATCGCGGTTGGACTGTTTTTCGCTATCGGCACCGGGCTCGTTTCCATCTTCCTCGGCCACCCCTTCATGACGTCGGCCTTCACCTACCTGAACTGGCCGGTGGTCGGGAAATTCGAGGTCGCCAGCGCCATGGTGTTCGATCTCGGTGTGTTCCTGGCCGTGGTCGGCGCCACGGTCATGATCCTGGTGGAGCTGGGGAAATTCAACGTTCACAAGGAGCCGCCCGAAGCTGTCGGAGAAGGAGGGGAGCACTGATGGAAATCCTTCTATCACTGAGCATTGGCGTCCTGACCGGTTGCGGGGTCTTCCTGATCCTGCGGGCCCACACCTTTCCGGTCGTGGTCGGACTGACGATGCTTTCCTACGCGGTCAACGTGTTCCTCTTTTCGATGGGACGGCTGAAAGTCGGCGCGCCCGCGGTCATCAGCAAGGAAGCGACGGAGTACGCCGATCCGCTCCCGCAAGCGCTCGTGCTGACGGCGATTGTCATCGCGTTCGCCATGACGGCTTTCATCGTCGTCCTGTCCCTGAAAGCACGCGATCAGTTGGGGAACGATCACGTCGACGGGGAAGGCGAACCACTAACCGGAACCAGGGAGGCGGATCAATGACACACTGGCCGATCATTCCCTTGCTGCTCCCGCTGATCGCCGGACTCCTCCAACTGGCGTTCCGCAAGCGCGGGTTTCCCTTTCAGCGGGCTCTCGGAGCGGTTGCGGTCGCGACCCTGCTGGCAGTCGCTGTCCAGATTTTCCTCTTGGCCCGGACGGGTGACACCTTCGTCTACAGCGTTGGCTCGTGGCCTGCGCCGTTCGGGATCGTACTCGTCCTCGACAGGCTTTCGGCATGGATGATTCTCGTCACCTCCTTGCTGGCCTGTGCGGCCTTCGCCTATGCCTGCGTCCGGAAGGAGGACGAGAACGGAGTTCACTTTCATCCCCTTTTCCAGTTGCAGCTGTTCGGACTGAACGGCGCCTTTCTCACGGGCGACGTGTTCAACCTTTTCGTCTTTTTCGAAGTCCTGTTGCTGGCATCCTACGGATTGGTTCTCCATGGCTCGGGCAAAGCGCGCACCAAGGCGGGACTTCATTACGTCGTCGTCAATCTCCTCGGCTCGACCCTCTACCTGTTCGCCGTCGGCGCGCTCTACGGAGCGGTCGGCTCGCTCAACATTGCAGATCTCGCGCAGAAGATCAGCACGGCGCCGCCGGAACGAAGCGGATTGATTGCCGCGGCGGGGTTGTTGTTGCTGATCGTGTTTTCGCTCAAGGCCGCCATGTTTCCGCTCTATCTCTGGCTGCCTCGGGCCTATGCCGGCACCTCGGCCCCCGTGGCCGCGCTGTTCGCCGTGATGACCAAGGTCGGCATCTACGCCATCATCCGGGTACACGGAACGATATTCGGCGAGCAGGCCGGCAACCTCGCCGATCTTCACCTGCCTTGGGTACTGGCCGGGGGACTGATCACCATACTGCTGGCGGCCCTCGGCGTGATGGCGTCCCGAAGCTTGCGGGAACAGGTAGCCTACCTTGTCCTCTCGTCCGTGGCGACCTTGCTGATCGCCATCGGACTGAACAGTTCTGACGCGCTCGCCGCCGCGCTCTATTACCTTCCGCATTCGACCCTGGTGGCGGGTGGTTTTTTTCTGTTGGTGGACCTCATCAAGAACGCTCGCAGCCAGGCCTCGGATCGCCTCGACAACGTCGCTCGCATGAAAGGGGAAACCCCACTGGGGATCGGCTTTTTCCTTGCCGCGATCGCCATGGCCGGGCTGCCGCCCTTGTCCGGTTTCCTCGGGAAACTGATGATCCTGAGGGCCGCCCTGGACCACGAATGGGTCGGCACCATCCTGACGACGGTTCTCATCGCGAGCCTGCTGCTTTTGTTGGCCCTGGTCAGAAGCGGCTCTTTTCTCTTCTTCCGCCCGAGGCAGGATGGCGAGGAAACCGAAGCCTCCGGCGAACCTTCCCAGCAGGCCGCCTACGCCATCAGCCTCTGCCTCTTGAGCGCCGCGTTCCTGCTGGTCGTTTTCGCCGCCCCCCTCATCGAGTTTACCCGCGAGACGGCGGCCCAGCTGGAACAGGTGCCGGACTACATCGAAGAGGTCATCGGCACGAAACCCACCGAAGAGGGAGGGCAGGACGGATGAAAAAGCTCATACCACATCCCGGGCTCTCCCTTCTACTGCTGGCGATCTGGCTGTTGGAAAACAATTCCATCGCGCCGGGGCATATCCTTCTCGGAGGTTTCCTGTCCCTGCTAATTCCCTTCGTCACTGATCGCTTTTTCCCGGAGCCGATTCGCATCGTTCACCCGATCCTGATCAGCAAATACCTGGGACGATTGATCCTCGATATCTTCACCGCCAATCTGCAGGTGGCGCTCTGGATCACCCAGCCAAACCAGAAGCTGAAACCGGTCTTCATCAACTACGAGTTGGAGTTGAAATCTCCCCTTGGGATCAGCGTGCTGGCCAACACCATTTCCCTAACCCCCGGCACTGTGTCCTGCGATCTGAGCTCGGATCGGCGCTTCCTCCTCATCCACTGCCTCCACGCCGATGATCCCGAGGAAGTGATCCGGGAAATCAATCAACGATACGAGAAACCCCTCATCGAAGCCTTGTCCCCATGAACGTCCCCATCAGCAGCCACCTCGACGTCGCCCTCGATATCTCGATTTTCATTGTGGGAATCGCCTCCGTGCTTTCGCTCGTGCGCCTCCTGATCGGCCCGAGCATGTCAGATCGCATCCTCGCCCTGGACACCCTCTACGTGAACATGATCGCCCTGGTCATACTCTTCGGCCTCAAGCAGGGCAGCATGCTCTACTTCGAGGCGGCCCTGCTCATCGCGATCATGGGCTTTATCGGAACGGTTGCTCTCAGCAAGTACCTGCTCCGCGGAGACATCATGGAGTAACCGAACCCTCGATATGACGGAAACGCTCGACATCTTCCTGACGATCGCCCTGCTCACCGGGGCCTCCTTCATTCTGCTCGGTTCCGTCGGGCTGCTGAAGCTACCCGACTTCTTCATGCGCCTCCATGGCCCGACCAAGGCGACCACACTGGGAACCGGCGCCATCCTGATCGCATCCGCCGTCTTTTTCTCGATTCACTACGAGGGCATCAGCGTGCATGAAATCCTCATCACCTTGTTTCTCTTCATCACGGCGCCCGTCAGTGCCCATCTCATGGCCAAGGCGGCCTTGCATCTGAAGCTGAAGCAGATCGAGCGCACCCGTCATGTCGACGAGAGGGGGAAGCTGTTGGAGAAATGATTCGGCGTTCCCGGCCGACAGCCAGGAATTTGCATCGGCGTAATCCCCAGCGTGGGCGGAAGATCTCATTCCATCCGTGATCGCACGGAGCAGAGTCGCCATGTCAAGGAACCACGTCATCTGCCCGCTCGCCTTTGCCGTGGCGGTTTCCCTCGAATTCCACCTGTCGCGGTCGATCGGGAACAGGTTCGGGGAGGGTGAAAGGACGACGGCAGCGGAACCGCACGAGCCCGCGCCGCCCGCTCAACTCGCCGCGCAGGAGGCGGTCTTCGCTACGATGGAGGAAAACACGGAACTTGCGGGAGCCGCGAGCGGCTTCAGCCTCGTCGGGGCCGAAGGGGAAATCCTGTTCGAGCGAGCAGACAAGCTCGCGCAGTTTCCCGCCTCGGCGCAAGCTTCCCGGTCGAGGCTGGCGGCCCTTCGGCTGCACTCCCTCCTAGCCGGGGCAATGTGGGGCGACGGCGCGTGGGGGGGGTGAAAACGCGAATTGCTAGTAGTCGGTGGCCTTTTCGCTGATCGTCGACGGATCCAGCCCCTGTGGAACCCGTCCCTGACGACCCGGGCGGTGATCTGGCAGATCAAGCCGGTGCACGGCTAACTGCTCCTGAGTTTCGTGCTGCTCGCGGTGTTTACCTTTCTCGCCGCCACCCTGCCGACCCGGCGGGCCGCGCGGCGCGGCATCGTGGATTCACTCGGCCACGTCTGAGGAGGGCCGCGCCGGCGGTGGCTCCGCTTTCGTTCGACCGTCGCCCACGATGGCTCCGCGACCCAGCAGGTGGGCCGCCACCGGCAGGGTGAGAAATGCGAAGCCGAGGGCGATGATCGACTTTCCGAAAACCTCCCACCCGGGAACCCGCAGGAGCAGGGCCCCGAGGACGAGGGCGAAAGCCGCGCCCGACGCCTTGGTGGCGGCGTGCATGCGGGAGGCCAGGTCCCGGAAACGGACCAGGCCGAGACCGGCGATGAAGGTGAAAAAGCCGGCGCCGACGAGGAGGATGGCGGAGAAAAGATCGGTCATTCTTCCGATTGGGAAAGGTGTTCCGGATCGATGAAAAGCGAGACCGCCGTGGTGCCGACGAAGAGCACCAGGCCAGCGACCATGGCGAGATCGAGCCAGATGCCGTCACCCTGCTGCCAGCCGTGTCCCACCGCCAGGCCAACGCAGCAGATGGCGATCACATCGGCGGCGTTGATGCGGTCGGCCACGGTCGGCCCCCGCCAGAGACGCCAGAGCGCTCCGCCGATGGCCCCGGCCACGAAGATGCAGAAGAGCAGGTAGGCAGTCGCGATCATGTCAGGGTTTGGATGGGTCCGAGGGCGGAGGGACTTTCCTCCCGGAACGGGTGACTTCGAGCAGGGGCCTTTCCAGCCTATCGCGAATGGCTTCGGCCGCGGCGGGCGCGTCGTCGAGCACATGAACAACCAGGCTTTTTCCCGGCTCCACCTGGAGAGCCAGGGTGCCGGGGGTGAAGGTGATCAGGTTGGAGAGAGCCAACACCTCGAGCGGAGACTCGACGCCGGTCTCGATCTCGATCGTTTCCGGTTCGATCTCCAGTCTTGGCGACAGCACCTGCCGGGCAATGGTGAAATTGGCGCGGACGAAATCCGCGATGTAGCGCATGACGAGGGCGAGCAGTTTCATGGCGAATCAGGGGATTGCGGATTCCGTTCGTCCTCGGCGGTCGCCAGGGCGGCGGCTGTCGCGGCGGCCGGATTCTGGGCATCCAGTTGGGCGGCTGCGCGGGCGGCCAGATCATAGACGGGCCCGCAGGCCAGGCCGATGGCCACGGTGACGCCCGCCAGCAGGGCGACCGGCGCGAGTCGCCCCGGCCGAACCCGGCAGAGCCCGGTCTTTCGCGGGCTGTCTTTCCAGAATGCCTCGGACCAGATCTTGGTCATGGAAAAGAGCGTGAGCACGCCGACCCCGAGCGCCACCGCGGCGAAACCCCAGGCTTCCTCGCGCAGGGCCTCGCGAATCACCAGGAACTTCGCGAAAAAGCCGGAGAGCGGAGGGATGCCGCCCAGCGACAGCGCGGGGATGGCAAAGAGAAAGGCCAGCAGCGGCATGCGAGTGAACAGCCCCCCCAGTCGCTCGAGTCGTTCGCTGCGTCCCGACGCGGCGATGAGGCCGGCCGCGAAGAAGAGATTGGTCTTCACCACGATGTGATGAATCGTGTAGAAAATCGCGGCGGCGAAAGCGCCCTCGGTGAAAAGCCCGAGGCCGAGCACGAGGTAGCCTATCTGACTGACGATGTGGAAGGAAAGGATCCGCCGCACATGAAACTGGCTGGCGGCCCCCAGCACACCCACCACCATGGTGGCGGCGCCCACCCAGAGGAACAGGTCGGCGGTGGTTTCCGATAGGATGTCCAGCGCGCCCCCGAAAACCCGGAACAACGCGTAGACTCCCACCTTGGTGAGAAGGCCGCCGAAGACGGCGGCGGTGGTGAAGCCGGTGTAGGGATAGGAGGCCGGGAGCCAGAAATATAGGGGGAAAACCCCGGCCTTGATCCCGAATGCGAGCAACAGGAGCGCGCCCGACGTGAGAATCAGGGGATCCGAATTGCTGTCGGCGAGCCGCAGGGCGACGTCGTTCAGATTGAGGCTCCCGACCTTGCCGTAGAGTATACCCAGTCCCGAGAGAAAGAAGAACGACGACAGCATGTTGAGTACCACGTATTTGGTGGCTCCCTCGAAGGTGTGGGCGTTCCGCCCCATCACCATCATGGCGAAGGAGGCCATCAGCATGACCTCGAACCAGACGAAGAGATTGAAAAGGTCGCCGGTGAGGAAGGCGCCATTGATCCCGGTGATCAGGAGCAGAAAGAAGAAGGCGTAATGCTTTCGCCAGAGCACCCGCCCGATTTCACCGCAGGCATACCATGCCCCACAGAAGCCGACCAGCCCGGCCACCAGCACCATCATCGCGGTCATCAGGTCCCCATAGAAGCTGATTCCCACCGGCGCATCCCACCCGCCGAACGCCACCGTCATCGGATCGGGAGCCCGCCGGACCGCCTCGAACAGGGCCAGCGCCGCCATCAGGTTGAGACCGGTCGCCCCGAAAAGCATGCTCCGCTGGATCGCGGGACGGCGTGGTAGCAACACGACCACGATTGCCGAAATGAGCGGCAGCAGCACCGGGAGGGCGATGAGCGGGGCGGCGGTCATCTCAGGAGTCGAGCTTGTCCAACGAGCGAATGTCGGAATCACCGGAGCGGCGATGGGTTTTCTTCAGCAGGGTCAGGCAGAAGGCCAGCACGCCGAAGCTGATCACGATCGCCGTCAGGACGAGCGCCTGCGCGAGCGGGTCGGGATGATTCTCGGGAAGGGTTCTCGCATTCTCGGGAATGATGGCGTGAGTGCCGTCCCCCAGTCCCGCCGCGACGAACACGAGCAGGTTGGCCGCCTGGGCAAGCAACGCCAGACCGATCAGGATCCGGAACAGGTTCCGGTCCAGCAGCAGGTAGACCCCGGCCGCGGCCAGGAATCCGACGAGAATGGCGATGGTCAATTCCATGGATGGTTCGTAGGGGTTCAGGGTTCGGCCGATTCGGGAATCGAGCGGGAAGCGTGCCAGCGTTCCATCTGCTGGTAGAGGAGGAGAACGATGGCCGCGACCACCGCATAGACGCCGATGTCGAAAACGAGCGGGGTTCCCAGTTTCACCTTGCCCACGAACGGCAGCGAGAATTCTGCTCCCCAGAAGGCGGCGAGAAAACTCTCCCGTGTCAGCAGCCCCGGAATGCCCGAGAGTACCGCGAGAGCAAGCCCGATCCCCGCCAGTTGCCGCGGCAGAAGACGAAACAAGGTCAGCGGGCGATCCGGTCGGGCGAGGTGAATCAGCACCGACGACAGGGCGGCCACGAGCCCGCCGATGAACCCTCCCCCGGGCTCGTTGTGTCCGCGCAGCAGCAAGTAGAGGGAGAAAACGAACATTGCCGGAGCCGTGTAGCGCACCGAGGCCAGTAGGACCGCCGAGGGCGCCCGCGGGTCGCGAGGAGGACTGAAGCGGTCGGTCTGCCCCAGCATGGCAGCCACCCCGAGGGCCGCGATCGCAAGGACCGTGATCTCACCGAGGGTGTCGAGTGCCCGAAAATCGACGAGGATGACATTGACCACGTTTCTACCGAAGGCTTCGGTCAGGCTCCTCGCGCCCATGTCCCGCGAGACCGGTTCGGAGAGTTCCAACGAAAGAGCCTTGAGCGTGAGAAGCGCGAAAGCGATACCGACCGCCGCCGCCACCGCCACCGAGGTGATCCGTTGGCCTCGCCTGAGCCTGGTCCTTTCCAGGCCCGGCAGCCCGTAGATCGCGAGGGAAAACAGGACGAGCGTCAGCGTTTCCACGAGGAGCTGGGTGATGGCCAGATCCGGCGCGCCATAGAGAGCGAAGAGCGCCGAGATTCCGAAGCCCACGCAGCCGAGCGCGAGGATGGCGGTCATCTGCCGAGAAGCTCGCAGCAGCAGCCCGGTGCTGCCGACGATCAGGGCGATCACCACGGTCACGTCGAATCGAAACGCGGTCGCGCCCAGCCCCGAGAGATCGTAGGCCGCTGTACCGAAGGCCCACCCCGTGAGCGCCAGTCCGGCAACCAGCACCACCAGGAAATACTGTCGCAGGTTGCCCGATTGCAGGCAGTTCGTCACCACCCCGGCCAGTCTCAAGGTCCCGGCCAGCCCGGCCCGGAAGAGGTCGCGGGCGTCAAGCGCCGGGAGCGGCCGATGAAACCCGAGGCTCCGGATTTTTCGCCGCCACAGATAGCCTGCCACGCCCGCCGCGATTGTGACGGCGCTCAGCAACAGCACCAGGTTGAAGCCGTGCCAGAGTTTCAGTTTCAGCGAAACCGGTTCCGCTCGGATCTGTCCCACCATGGCATCGATGGCGTCGCCAAGCAGGGGATCCGGAAAGATTCCGAACATCAGGCTGCCGCCGCCCAGCGTCAGCGAGCCGAGCACGAGGAAGAAGCCCGGTTTTTTCCTGAGCGGCGTGGCGTCTTTTCCCGACCCGATGAAGGGAGCCACCCCGACCTTGAGGGCGACGATGATGTTCGCGGCGTTGGCCACGATGCCCAGCATCAGGAGGCCCCAGCCGACCACGGGAGTCTCCAGCTTGACCTCGTAGAGCAACTCCTTGGCGATGAATCCGATGAAGGGCGGAATCCCCGACATGGAGGCAGCCGCCATCACCGCGGCCAGGCCCAGCAGAGGCATCGACCGCATCAGGCCGCGCAGTTCCTCCACCTCGCGGGTGCCGGTCGTTTTCTCGAGGATGCCGGCGACCATGAAGAGGGCGCCCTTGTAGAGAGCGTGGACGATGAAGAAGACCACCGCCGCCTTGGCGGCGAGTTCGCTCTCGATCCCCAGCAGCATCACCAGCGTGCCGAGGGCGCTGACCGTGGTGTAGGCGAGCAGCCGCTTGAGATCGGTCTGCATCACCGCGACCACGGCGCCCCAGGTCATGGTCAGGGCGCCGAACCCGAGCAGGCTGAAGTGCCACCATTCCGTCCCACCGAGGAGCGGGTGCAGGATCGCCAGGAGAAAGACGCCCGCCTTGACCATGGTGGCGGAATGGAGGTAGGCGCTCACCGGCGCGGGAGCCGCCATCGCGCCCGGCAGCCAGAAATGGAAGGGCACCTGGGCGGACTTGGTCACCGCTCCAGCCAGCATGCAGAGAAAGATGGCCGGATAGAGCGGATGACTGACGACCGCTTCGCGCCCGACAATCAGGTCTCCGAGGAGATAGCTTCCTCCCACTTCGCCCAGCAGGATCACCCCGGCGAGAAAGGCCAACCCGCCGCCGCCGGTCACCAGCAGGGCATCGAGAGCCGATTTTCGCGATTCGGACTTCTCCTGGTAATGCCCGATCAGGAGATAGCTGGCCACGCTGGTCAACTCCCAGAAAACGAAAAACACGACGAGATTCTCCGTGACCGCGAGTCCCAACATCGCGCCCATGAAGAGAAAGAGGATGCCGAAGAAACGCGGTCCCTTCGGCGAATCGCCCAGATAGGCTCCCGCGTAAAACACGATGAGCGTGCCGATTCCCGAGACCAGGAGGCCCAGCAGGAGACTCAGCGGACTGATCCAGAGATCCCAGTTGATTCCCAATTCCGGCACCCACGGAATCGAACTCCGCCAGATCTCTCCCGCCCACGCGGCTCCGCTCCCGGCCAGGAAAACGCCAAAGATGGTCAGCGGAATCAAGGCCAGCACCGGCCCCGCCGACGTCCCGAGGCGCCGGCAGACTGCGGGGCCGATCGCCGCACCGAGGAATGCGATCGCCACCACCACGGCGGGACTGATGATATCGAATGGCATTGGGGCGGGATACGTCGGAAAACGGGCTCTGTCCGCACGAAAATGCGGGGTCCGCGGGCGCCGCATCAAACAGGCCCCGAACAGGGCGCGCAAATGAATTCCGTGGATGGATCGATGGAACATCGAGACCGTGCAATCGGCGGCTATCGTGTGTGGTCCTTCTCGTGAAACCCCCAACCACTCCATTCTCCAGTCTCTTGGGAATTGCGTGCACCGCCATGGCATCTTCACTTTTCTGGGCTGCTGCCCAAAACGATCCGGATCTTCCCACGGCGGAAAAAGCCCGCAGTATTCTCACCGACGACCAGGGCCGACCATACTGCCCGAGAGGCTGGCATTGCCCTCGCCCAACTGGAGCGCTACAGCGAGAAATTCGATCACCTCGACGAGTTTCTCAGTCAACTGAGCCTGCTGGCCGGGCAAGACGCGGTAGGCGCCGCGCGGCGGGAATCCGACAAGGAGTCCATTACCCTCAGCTCCATCCATCAGGCGAAAGGACTCGAGTGGCGGGCAGTGTTCGTGGTCTGGCTGACCGAGGGCATGTTCCCCAACAGCCGGGTAATTGAGGACGACGAGGATGGCGGGGGTTTGGAGGAAGAGCGCCGTCTTTTCTACGTCTCCGTGACCCGCGCCAAAGACGAACTCTACCTGCTCTACCCGCTCGTCTGGCCCGCAGCCCGGAACGGGGACGTGCTGCAACGCCCCTCCCGCTTTCTGGGGGAGATCCCCTCCGACTTCATGGAGGAATGGCGCGTTGGCATCGGCTGGTAAACCGGTCATTCTCCACGACCGCAAGAGAGGTTCGCTTTATTCGCAATAATAGGCGGATATCTGGAGATTTTGCCATTTTAGCGCCATATTTTACGATTTATAAAACACAAAATTTACTCGCTAAAAAAAGCAAGTTGTGGAATTATACGGCCATAATTCAACCAATTTAGCGAATTATGAAACTTCAATCCTTCTACCATGACAAGGCCGTGCTGATGGAGATCGGCAATCGCCTGGCACGGCGTCGGCTCGATCTGAACCTCACCCAGGCTGTGCTTGCCACCGAGGCGGGGGTCGCCAAACGGACCGTGGAGAGAATCGAGGCGGGGGGATCGATCCAGCTCTCGACCTTTGTCCGCCTGATGAGAGTGCTGGGGCTGATTGATGGTCTGGAGCAGGCGCTCCCGGAGTCCGAGCCACGCCCCATGGAGTTGCTGAAGCTCAAGGGTCGCCAAAGACGCCGGGCCTCGGGTTCGGCGGGGGCGCCCGACGCCGGTGGGCGGGTGATGGAGAGTGGGAGCGTTCCCTGGACCTGGGGGGATGAACCCGAGGTCGGAGACGAGAAAGGCGGCTCATGAGGAACTATGCCGAAGTGAGGCTCTGGGGCCGCACCATCGGGGCGGTCGCTCTGGGCGATGGTGGCGAGGTGGCGACCTTCGAGTATGATCGCGACTTCGCCGGGAGCGGTATCCGGGTGGCACCTTTGGTCATGCCCCTGGCCCGTGACCGGATCTATCGCTTTCCCGCCCTGGCGCGGGAGTCGTTTCACGGCTTGCCTGGACTGTTGGCGGACGCTTTGCCCGACAAGTTCGGGAATGCTTTGATCGATGCCTGGTTGGCGACCCAGGGGCGTGCGCCAGAGTCGTTCAATGCCGTGGAGCGCCTCTGCTACACCGGCGCGCGGGGGATGGGAGCGCTGGAGTTCGCCCCGGCCACCGGTCCACGGGCGCGGGTCGCGGGCCGGATCGAGATCGATCATCTGGTGGCGCTGGCTTCCGACGTGCTCGCCAACCGGACGCACCTGCGCGGTCGGTTCGGCGAAGATGAGGAAAAAGCCAAAGCATTGCGGGACATACTCCGGGTGGGCACCTCGGCCGGCGGGGCGCGTGCCAAGGCGGTGATCGCCTGGCATCGTGAGACCGGCGAAGTGCGCTCGGGTCAGATCCCTGCCGGTGAGGGATTCGAATACTGGCTCTTGAAATTCGACGGGGTGAGTGAGAATCGCGACAAAGAAATTCTTGCCGATCCCGAGGGCTACGGAGTCATCGAGTATGCCTACCACCGCATGGCGCTCGCGGCGGGGATACAGATGAGCGAATGCCGACTGCTGGAGGAAAACGGGCGTCGACACTTCATGACCCGGCGCTTTGATCGCGGTTTACAGGGGGAGAAGCTCCATCTCCAGTCGCTCGGCGCCCTGGCGCACTATGATTTCAACCAGGCCGGAGCCCACAGCTACGAGCAGGCCACCCAGGTGATGCAGCGACTCGGTCTCTCGATGGACGAGGTGGAGCAGCAGTTCCGCCGCATGGTCTTCAACCTAGTGGCCCGCAACCAGGACGACCATGTGAAGAACATCGCCTTCCTCATGGATAAGCTCGGACGTTGGAAACTGGCGCCGGCCTACGATGTCATCTACAGCTACGCGCCGGATGGTAAATGGACTGCCCGCCATCAAATGAGTGTCAACGGAAAGCGCAATGATTTCACGCTGGATGATTTAACGGCTTTCGGCCAGATGGCGGGCCTGAAACGGGGGCGCTCCAAGGCCATTTTTGAAGAAGTGAGGGCCGCGGTGATGGATTGGCCACACTTTGCCTCGGAGGCGGGAGTGCCTGAGTCGCGGGCGGAGTCGATCCGGCGGGCGCTGCGGCTCGAGGGCTGGGTCTGAAATTATCACTCAACCCTGTCAAGTCCGGGACCCAACCCTGTTGGCTCGCGAGCTGGCGAAAGCCGACTTGTCACCCGACACTTTGCTGGCATGCTTGCTGCGACCGTGAAGGAAGCCGTCATTTCTCCCGATCCTGACCTCTCATGAATGCCCCCGAATCCGACCATCGGCCCCCCGATCCCGAAGCCCGTTCCGCCGGGGTACTGATCCCGGTGTTTTCGATACGCACGGAGCGGGATCTGGGCATCGGCGATGTGGCGGGGCTCAGGGCTTTCGTCGACTGGGCGGGGGAGGCGGGTTTCGGCTTTGTCCAACTCCTGCCCATCAATGAAACCGGACCCGACAATTCTCCCTACAATTCCATCAGTTCGGTGGCGCTGGAGCCCCTGACCATCGATTGCTCGCCCGAGGCTCTGGGGACTTTGGCGGAGGCGGATTACTGGCGACTGCTCCGCGAGCACGGGGTGGAGCGTCTGCGCCGGGGAGCGGTACAATACGAGGCGGTGCGGGGACTCAAACAGGCGCTGCTCTGGGAGGCGTTTTCGGGTTTTTTGCGACAGCATTACCGCCGGGACACGCCGGAGGACGAGGCGTTCCACGCCTTCTGCGAATCGGAGGCCGATTGGCTCGGCGACTACTGTCTTTTTCGCCTGCTCATGGATCTGGAGGGCGGTAGTCAGGTTTGGCAGCGGTGGGATGAGGCCTTCAACACCATCGAGAAAGCCCGCGCCCATGTGGATGGTCTGCTCGACGCGGAACCGGAGAAAACCGAGCGTCAACTGGTCCACTACGCCTGGATTCAATGGGTCGCCTTCACCCAATGGCGCGAGGTCCGCGCGCATGCCGACGCGCGCGGCGTCCGCCTGATGGGCGACATACCCTACGGCATCAGCGCCTGTAGTGTGGATGTCTTTGCCAACCCCGACATCTTCGATCTCGACTGGTACGGCGGCGCGCCGCCGGAGAGGTTGTTCAAGGACGATCCCTTTGTCCAGAAATGGGGGCAGAACTGGGGCATCCCGCTCTATCGTTGGGACGCGCTGAGAGGGCGTGACCACGATTGGTGGCGGCAGCGGGTGGGGAAGGTGACGGAGATGTTCTCCATGTTCCGCATCGATCACGCCCTGGGTTTTTATCGGATCTACGCCTTTCCGTGGAATCCGGTCCGCAACGACGAGTTTTTCCCCCTGAGCGAGGACGAGGCGGCGGCGCGCTGCGATGGACGACGCCCGGGATTTCGTCCGCGTCCCGACGACACGGACGAGAACAAGGCGGCGAATCGGGCCGAGGGAGAGGCGATCTACCGCATGCTCATCGACGCCGCCAACGGCGCGGCCATCATCGCGGAGGATCTCGGGGTGGTGCCGGATTATGTGCGACCGAGCCTGACGGAGCTGGGCATACCCGGCATGCTGGTCCCGCAGTGGGAGTTCGAGGGTGGGGAGATCCGCCGGGGCGAGCGCTATCCGGAGCTGGCTTTCGCGACTTTCGCGACCCACGATCATTTCCCCATCCGAGCCCAGTGGGATCAGCAGCGGGCCACTCTGCTCGATCCCGCGCGCCGGGACAGCTCCGAGCAGTGGGAGGCCGGACAATTCCTCCGCCAACTCTGCGCCTGGGCCGGCATCGCCCTGGTCGATGGTCAGCCGCCCGCCTATTCCGACGAGGTGCGTGAAAAACTCCTCGGCGCTCTCTATCGGACGCCATCCCGCCACGCGGGGGTAATGATCACCGATCTATTCGGACTCACGGATCGGGTGAACGTCCCCGGCGTGATGCAGGGCGCGAATTGGGCCTGGCGCCTCGAACCCACCGTGACGGAGCTGTCACGCAATCCCCACTGGACGGCGATGACCTCCGCCTCCAGAAAACTCTTGATCGAGAGCGGTCGGACGGCAGAGTGACCGCCTTCGAGAAAACGCATCCACTACCTTCCCCAACAACCATGAGCGACCCCATCAATGTGGCAGTGACCGGCGCGGCCGGCCAGATCGGCTATTCCCTCCTCTTTCGCATCGCCAGCGGCGCGATGTTCGGCCCCGACCAGCCGGTGAAACTCCGTCTCATCGAGATCGAGCCCGGCATGAAAGCCCTCGCCGGCGTGGTGATGGAGCTCGACGACTGCGCTTTTCCACTGCTGCACGGCATCGAGGCGACCTCGGATCTCAATGTCGGCTTTGCCGGCGTCAACTGGGCGCTGCTCGTCGGCAGTGTGCCGCGCAAAGCGGGCATGGAGCGGGGCGACCTGCTCGGCATCAATGGCAAGATCTTCACCGGCCAGGGCCAGGCCATCCAGGCCAACGCCGCCGACGATGTGCGCACCCTGGTGGTGGGCAATCCCTGCAACACCAACTGCCTCATCGCGATGAACGCCGCTCCCGACGTGCCGCGCGACCGCTGGTTCGCCATGACCCGCCTCGACGAAAATCGCGCCAAGACCCAGTTGGCCAAGAAGGCCGGGGTCCACGTCACCGAGGTCAGCAATCTGGCCATCTGGGGAAATCACAGCGCCACTCAGTATCCCGACTTCACCAACGCGAAGATCGGCGGCGCGCCGGTGACGGAGAAAATTTCGGATCACGACTGGCTCCGGGGCGAGTTCATCACCACCGTGCAGAAGCGCGGCGCGGCCATCATCGAGGCCCGTGGCGCGTCCTCTGCCGCCTCGGCCGCCAATGCCGTGGTCGACACCGTGGCCAGTCTTGTGACCCCGACCCCGGCGGGTGATTGGAACAGCGTCGCCGTCTGTTCGGACGGCAGCTACGGGACCGACGAGGGCTTGATCTCCTCCTTCCCGATCATCAGTTCGGGTGGGGCCGACTGGAGCATCGTTCAAGAGGTGCCGGTCGATGACTTCAGCCGCGGCAAGATCGACGCCACCGTCGGTGAACTGCGCGAGGAGCGGGACGCGGTGAAAGAGATGGGCCTGATCTGAGCGGGCTCAAACACGGCTCGCATCCATTTCCGGCCGCGGGGAGGTCGGCGAACCAAGAGGGCGGGGCGTTGCGCCCGCCCCCGGTCCTGGTTGGCGGCGCGGAGTTACCGTGGGCGGAGTCCGCGCCCCGGGTGACGCTTTTTTTCTTTGCACTTCGGGCAAGTCCTGTCTTGAATGCTGCCCTGAGACCGGGATCGGGAGCGAGCAGTCGGATGAAACAGGATGCGCAACACCGGACTCGTGGCGAAATGGCCGCGCGGATGCTGCTTTGGGCCTTGCTCTGGTGTTGTCCCTCTCCGCTGTCGGCTCAGGATGCTCCCGTCGCGCCGGATGTCTCCGCCGCCGGTCCCCAGGAGCTGATCGAGCGCGGCCGGGCCGCGTTTTCCGCGAACGAATTCGCGGCGGCGGAACTCGCCCTGGAAACCTTTGTCAACGAATACGGATCCGCCGAGGAGGCGAGGGAGGCGGTGCGCGTTTTCACGCCCATGATCGCGATCTGCAAAGTGGGGGTGAGAAAATTCGACGAGGCCCTGGTCTGGATCGACAAGGCTTTCACTGATCCCGAACTGCCGCCGACGGTGGCGGACGAATTGAGCTTCTGGAAAGGGATCGCCCTGATGACGCGTGGCGATCTGGTCGAGGCGCAGCACGCTTTCGGCGCCTACTGGGCTGACGAATCGCATCAGCCGGTGAAACGCTACGAGTCGCTGGTGCTCTTTGCCACGCTCTATCTCCAGCAGGGATTTCCCCTGGAGGCGGCCGATTTCCTCGCCGACCAGATACCCAAGATCGCCGACGACGCCCCGGAGGCGGCCAGCCGCGCGGTGGTGCTGCAACTCTACTCCCTGCTCGAGGCCGGGGAGCTGGATCGCTCACTGGCGCTGGTGCGGGCCCAGTATCCGCGTCTCGGGGACATGACGCAGGTGATCAGCTTTCAGACGCTTGCCCTGCGACTGGGATCAAAGCTGCTGGAGGAAAAGCGCTGGCTCGACGCCATCGCCTGCCTGCAACGCATCGCCCCGAGGGAGCGTCTTCTCGAAATCCAGCGAGTGCGAAAAGCCGACATCGAATCGCGGATCGAACGCTTTCAGGACAATCCCAACGCGCAGTCCATCGTCTTTCAACTCAAGGCGCTGTTGAAGCGCGTGGATCGGGAGATCGCCAATTTCGAAAAAATCGAGAACTTCGATTCGGCGCTCCGACTGCGCGTGGCGTCGGCATTCCAGGGAATGGAGCGCTACCGCGAGGCGGCGCTGGTGATGGAGGACATGCTGCGCACGATGCCGCCAGATCCGGTCGTCGATTCCGCCAGTCTGGCCCTGATCCAGTGTTGGATGCAGATCGGGCGCTGGCCGAAGGCGGTCGAGGCCGCCGATCTCTACGCGGAGAGCTTCGGCGACAGCGGACGTCACCTGGCGACGGTGCTGTTTTTGAAGGCCGAAGCCCTGCGCGAGGACCAGCAATGGGGATTGGCCCAGTTGGCCTATGGCGATCTGGTGGAGCGCTTTCCCGACGATCCCGTGGCGCCGAAGGCCACCTTCATGCAGGGCTTCCTCTACCTGCAGCAGGATGACAACGAGGGGGCCCTGTTCCAGTTCGATCAACTGGCCAAGAAACACCCCGATTCCTCGCTCGTCGATGACGCCGACTACTGGAGCGGCCAGGCGAAGGCGTTTTCCAAGGACTACGAGGACGCGCGGGAACACATGAGGGCTTATCTTGAGAGGTATGAAACACCAAAATACCGCAAGGAGGCCGTTTTCCGGATCGCCGTCTGCACCTTTTCGCTTGGCGAGTATGTGGACTCGATCACGATGTTCGAGGATTTCATCGCTGAGTATGCCGGAGACGCGCTGGTGGACGAGGCGCGCCTGCTGACGGGCGACGCCCTGTTCGCCGAGGGAGAGATCGAGCGCGGCATCGCGGTCTACGAAGCGATCCGGCCCGAGGCGACACGTTTTTACGAGGATGCCTGGTTCAAGATCGGGAAAGCCCACCAGTTGACGGAGGATTTCGACGCGATGGAGCGGCATTTCGAGCGATTCGTGCAGCTCTATCCCGACAGCGGCCGCATGCCCGAGGCGGTCTATTGGCTGGGATGGCTGGAGACGCGGGACGAGGATCTCGCCGGGGCGCGGACCCGCTACTGGGACACCATCACCCTGCATGGCAACCGCCCGGAACTGACCTCGATGGAAGATTTGTTTCTCGCCCTGCCGAAAGTGTATCAGCCGGACGGAGAGTCCGGTCGCGAGGCCTTGCTGCAAAAGTTGGAGGAGATCCGCCAACTGGCCGAGTCTGGAAAACGCGACACCCTGGCACTGCGCTGCGCCTGGGGACGGGCGAAGGTGCTGGAGCGGATCGATCCCGAGCGCTCGCGTGCCGCCCTGTTGTCGACCGCCCCGTTGGTGGATCCCAGGACGCACCATCCGATGATCACCGTCGATTGCGCCGACGCCCAGCGGGAGGCCGGCAACCTGCTCCTGGCGAAAGAACTCTACACCGAGGCGCGGCGCTGGCATCCGCGCGCCATACAAAAAGACCGCATCTACGCCGGACTCGGCCGGATCGCGGAGAGCGAGGGAGAGATCGACGAAGCCATCGCCTTCTACGAGCGTTTCGAAAAAGAGACGGCCGCTTCGAGTCGCCTGGGGGAAATCCAACTGGCGAAGGGACGCCTGCTCGCGGATAAGGGTCACGGAAAAGAGGCGATCACGACGTGGGAATCCCTGCTGAGCTCGGACACGGTCGCCGCTTCGCAAAAAGCCGCCGCGCTGATGTCGCTGGGCGAGTGGAAGCTCCGCGCGGGTGAGAAAAAAGAGGCCTTGCCGTACTTCGAGCGGGTCTACGTGGCCTACGGGAAGTTTGGCGAACTCAACGCCCGCGCCTACACCCGGCGCGGCGAGGCGCTGGAATCGCTGGGCTTGGAGCGCGAGGCGCTGGAAGTCTATCGCGAACTGGCCGGCAGGAGGGATCTGGAGACGTACGAGGAGGCCGGACTGGCCGCCGAGAAGGTGCGCATGCTCGAAGCGCGGTTTCCCCCCGAGCCGGATTCGGCAGCCGCGGCCACGGAAGGAGGCGGCTCATGAGATGGCTGATTGCCATGCTGGGGTGGATGACCGTCGTTTCCGTCAGCTCGGCGGAGGATGTGCTGTATTTGAAAGACGGGAAAGTGATCCGATGCGAGATCACGGCCCTGACCGATAACGTCCTCACCTACCGGACCAGCATCGATCTGGGCAACGGTCGCACCGCCAGTGCCGAGCCGACCATCTCGCCCGCGGTGGTCGACTACATCGAGTTCGGCCCCTTGCCGGGCGAGGCGGCGGCCTTGGCCGATCCCGTGGCAACCGCTCTGGACACCATCCGCCAACTCTGGGATGAGAAATCGCGGCACCTGCATCGGCCGCGTTCCAATGCCGGGGAACTGGGCCTGTTGTATGGTGACAAGCTCCTGGGCGAGCCGGAAAGTTTCCAATGGGATTTCGCGCTCTCGGTGTTCGACCGCATCATCGAGCGCGACTGGAGTCCGGATCATCGTCTCGCCGCCAGAACCGGGCGACTGCGGGCCTTGATTCAGTTGGGCAGGCTCGACACCGCGATCATCGAGGCGCGCCAACTGGCCGGGGAATCGGACGATCCGAGAATGTTGATCGAGGCGCGCCACGCCATCGCCCTGGCCGATTTTGAAAAGCTCAAACAACTCGAATCGGACCACCCGAAGTGGGCGGAGGATGACACCGTCCGTCCCGAGCGGGAACGGCTCTACCATGGAGTCATCGACGAGTTTCTCTGGCCTTACCTGTTTCACGGCACCGAGGAGGCACTCGCCGCGCGCGGCCTCATGGCCGCGGCCGAGGCTCACCGTTTCGCGGGCAAGCCTTCCGAGGCCCGGGCCTGTCTCCAGGATGTGCTGACACTCTATCCCGACACGTCCGCTGCCGAGCCGGCCCGGACATTGCTGAAATCCCTCACCGAACCAGAAAGCGCGCATGCAAGCCCACCGAAAACGGAAACGAACTGATCTCCTCATCCTCGCCCTAGCCGCGATCCTGTCCTGCGGCGGCCTGTTGGCCCAGGACATCGCCGAGGCCGCGCCGCCACCCGCGGCGGAGGTGCAGAGCAAGTCGGCCTTCGACATCTACAAGGAAGGCGGCTGGTTCATGCATGTGCTGCTGGTCTGCTCCATCGGGACCATCGCCGTGGTGGTCTACAGCTTCGTCCAGATCACCCCGAAGAAGATGGCGCCCAAGAGCCTCGTCGATCAGGTGAACGGCTGCATGGCGGGGAAGGATGTGGGGACGGCCTACCAACTGTGCCAGTCAAATTCGAACCCCTACGCCAACGTGATTTCCACCGCGCTGCTGAAAGTGAACTTCGAGCGCGACCTGGCCAACAAGGTAAGCATGGTCGAGGCGGCGGCGGAATCACTCGACGAGGAGGAGCACAAGCAGATGGTCTGGGTGAACTATCTCAACGTTTTCGCCACCCTGGCGCCGATGATCGGTCTGCTGGGCACGGTGTGGGGGATGATCGAGAGCTTCGACCAGCTCGCCGCCGGCAACGCCCAGCCGCAGGACCTGGCCGGAGGAATCAAGAAAGCCATGGGCACCACCGCCGGGGGGCTCATTGTCGGCATACCGGCGATGTTCTTCTATTTCTTTTTCCGGGACAAGCTGGCCGGCGTCATGACCACCATCCAGAAGCACGCCAGCTTCGCCATCGACATCCTCAGCGGCGAAATCCGGCTCGAGGGCGCCGTCGAGCAGGCGGTCGAAGCGGCCGCGGAAGCCGAAGCCGCT
Source organism: uncultured Verrucomicrobiales bacterium (assembly GCA_964439145.1). GTDB lineage: Bacteria > Verrucomicrobiota > Verrucomicrobiia > Verrucomicrobiales > DEV007 > JAEUHH01. Next base: position 16,053 of record CAYTNL010000059.1, on the reverse strand, counting down.
GAAAACTGAAGACTGAATACTTCCCATGACCCGCCGCCGCAAAGCTGACGCCGGAGAGGTGAGCTTTCAGATCACCCCCATGATCGACATGACCTTCCTGTTGCTCATCTTTTTCATGGTGACCTCGAAGCTGACCGATCAGCAGATGAGCGTGCCGGTGGATCTGCCGGTCGCGATCAGCGCGGTGGCGCCTGGCAAGGCCGAGCGCGACATCGTCAATCTCGATGGCGAGGGAAACTACTACATCGGCGACAGGCTGGCGACGAAGGAGGAATTGAAGGCGCATCTGGAGGAACGCTTCGCGGATTTCCCTCCCTTACAGGTCTACCTGCGGGCGGACAAGAACACGCCCGCGAAGAAAGTGCGGGAGATCATCGACATGGCGGCCGAGGCGGGAGCCATCGACGTGATCGTGGGAACCTACCAGAAATGATTAGGATGAACGTGGACTCAACAGGGTTGGGTCGGCGAGCGTACAGGGTTGGGTCCGGGATGACGAAGAACGAACAGCGGATGAGACGATGAGACGACGAAAGAAGAGGAAGACCTCCCTGGTGGAGATGCAGATGGGGCCCATGATCGACATGGTTTTCCTGCTGCTGGTCTTTTTCATGGTCTCGGCGAAACCCATCCGCCCGGAGACGGATATCCCGATCGGTTTACCGGGCCAGGTGGCGCAGGAGGAGGTGGTGGACATTCCCGACGAGGCTCGCGTCCTGATCCGCGCCGACGGCAACGTGGTGCTCAACGAGCAGGTCCTCGACGACCCCGCCTCCCGCCAGATGCCGGAGCTTGTCGCGGTGCTTGATCGCTTCAAGAAAGCCGCCGACAACGCCAGATCCGAAGCTCTCGTCACTGTGGCTCCCCACGATGAAGTCGCTCACCAACGCCTGGTGGACGTATTGAATGCTTGCGCGGAGGCGGGAATCTCAGGCGTCAGCCTCGCGGATGGAACTGGGGAGGGAAGTGAATAAAGAAGCGGCAACCGCTAACCGCCCATGATCTCTGTCAAACTCGATCAACCCGCCGCTCCCGCGCCCCCGCCGAAACCGGCCAAGGCGACGAAGGCGGAGCGTGCCCGGGCGAACCGGCGCGCGATGATCGGGTCCATCATTGTCGGCAGTATCGTGGTGCACGCGCTCATCCTGGTGGTCTTCGCCGCCTGGCAGGTGGCGAGTTATTTCACCCGGCCGGAGGCGCGCTTCGAGATGAAGAAAACGGTCAAAATTCCGGCCAAGACACCGGAGCACAAGATGAACGTGGCCAAACACGAGGCCATGGCGCCGAAGCCGACCTTCAACGACAAACTGGTGAGCACCCGGCCTATCGACTTTGCTCTCCCGGAACTGCCGGAGGTGGACATGAGCCAGATGCTGCCGCTCGATCCGTCGGAGCTGATATCCGATCAGGTGAATGGTCTGGTGGGTTCCGCCGCGCTGGGGTCGGGTCTGGGGAGTGGATTCAGCGGGGGCGGAGGAACGGGCGAGGGGATGAGCTTTTTCGGGATTCAGGCGGAGGGGGATCGGATCGTGCTGCTGTTCGATGTGTCCAGTAGTGTGGTCAACGCGGCGGCGGAGGCGGGGGTGCCGCTGGAACGGATTCGCGAGGAGACCTTGAAGTTGATCGAGGGCTTGGCGCCGAGCGCGAAGTTTTCGATGATCCAGTTCACGCAGAATTACAAGCCGTTCAGCGACGAGCTGATGGCGGCCACCGATTCCAACAAGCGGGCGGCCCGCGACTGGGTGGAGAACGAGTGGGTGGAGAGCGGCACCATGAGCGGCGGGAAGGTTGTGTCCAATCCCCGGGGCCTCATGACGGTGCTGGAGAAGGCCTTCGAGATGAGGCCCAACCTGATATTTCTGATCAGTGACGCCAGCTTTCAGTGGCGGGAAGGCGGCGGAATCAGCGATATCCCCTACGACGAACTCCGGAAGAGGATCGATGAATTGGGCGGTGCGCTCCAGGAGAAGGCGCCCATCCATCTGCTGGGGTTCGCCCCCGACGAGGACGATGTGAAGGAGTGGCGGCGCATCCTCCGGAGAACGGGTGGCGAGATCAGCGTACTGAAATCTCCCTGACTCTCCCCGGATGAGGGGCGCGGAAGAAACCCTCGACAGCGGTGGAATAGCGCTTGAGTTTACCCCGACCCGTTTCTAATTTCAGCTTTCCTGAAAGCCAAGTCCGTTCCGTGGCGTAATCTGGATCGGCGCGGTGGGACAGCCTCCCCGATGCCGAGCGATGGATGACACCTCGGTTTCCGTTTTCCGAATCATGCACACGCGTATTTTCACCCTCTTCGTCGCGGCTATTCTGCTGACGCTGCTGCCCTCCTGCGTCGAGCCTCCTCCGGGGAGCGAATCGTCGATCTGGCAGCAGCCGCCCCGATATGGCCATGGAGGCACCGACTCTCCCAAGCCCAAACCGAAACCGGGCGATGCCCGCCCGAACGAGGGACGGGATGGGGGCAGCCGTTTCGGCTATGCGGGCGGCGACGATGAGCGGCCGGAGGATACCCCCTCGGATGCCGAGGCGGCGCCCCGGGATCGGGATCGCGACACGCCGACAGATCCTGTCGCCGAGGAGAAACCGGCGGAAAAACCGAAGGAGGAAAAGAAATCCGGCCCGCCCTCGGTGGCGGAGATGCCCTTCGCCAAAGGGGTGCCGGGCAAGCCCCTGTCGGTTACTCTGCCGCCTCCACACGCGGGTTTGGGCGAGATTTCCATCGAACAGTTCGAGGGCGGCAAGCCGACGGGCAAACCGCTGCCTCCGGGAACTCCGGTGGAGATCCCCGACCCGGGCAATCCCGGCAAAAAGATCTATTTCAAGGTTCCCTGATCGGGACTGCGGCACGCCGGCGGTAGGGCTGGCGCCGCGGGCGCCCGGCTTAACCAATGCCGTCAGCAAGTCGTCATACCGATTCGATGGATTTTCAGCGCATCGCCGTGATCGGCCCCGGCCTGTTGGGCGGCTCTCTGGTCAAGGCCGCCCGTCGCCGCTCCCCGGATCTCGAAATCCGGGTCTGGGGACGACGGGAGGAGCCGGTGGAGCGACTGAGACGCGATGGTGAGGCCTCGCTGGCGTCAACGGATCTCGGTGAGGCAACCCGCGGGGCGGATCTCATCATTCTGGCCACCCCGATCGGGGTAATGGAGTCGAGCGTCGATGAGATGATACGTCTCGGGACACTGGGCGAGGGGGTGGTGGTGACCGATGTGGGCAGTGTCAAGGCGCCGGTGGTGAGAGCCCTGGAATCTAAGGTGACGCGGAGCGGCGCCCACTTTGTGGGTAGCCATCCGATGGCGGGTTCGGAGAAAACCGGCCTCGAATACGCCGCGGCGGATTTGTTCGAGGACGCGGCCTGCCTGCTGACACCGACCGGGGCCACGGACCCGCGCGCTCTGGAGCGGGTGGAGACTTTCTGGAAATGGCTGGGCGCCCGCACCACCCGCTTGACCCCCGAGGCCCACGACAGGGCGGTGGCGTTGATCAGTCACCTGCCGCATCTGCTCGCCGCCCTGCTGGTGGAGTCGGTGTTGGGATCGACCCCTGAGGCGGGAGCTTTCGCCGGTGGCGGTTTTCGGGATTCCACGCGTATCGCCTCCGGGGCGCCGGACATGTGGACGGAGATCCTGCTCGAGAATCGCGGGGCGGTCCGCGAGGCGCTGGCGCAATTTCTGTCCCTGGCGGGCGAATCGCTTGCGTTTCTCGATGATTTGAAGAAAGAAGACCTGCACCGCCTGCTGGCCAATGCCAAGGCCCGCCGAGATACCCTCATCTGATCGCGGGCCGTTCATTTCCCGCTTCCCCTCGCCATGAGCGCTTCGTCACCCTCATCCATCCCGTCCCAATACAAGGTCAAGCCAGCCGGCGCGTTCTCCGCGGAACTCGAGGTCCCCGGAGACAAGAGCATCTCGCACCGAGCCGTCATGTTCGGCGGACTCTCCAACGGGGTGTGTGAGATCGAGGGCTTCCTGCCGAGCGCGGATTGCTGGTGCACGGTGGAGGCCATGCGCGCGCTGGGAGTGGAGGTGGAGGTGATGGAGGAGGGAGAATTCGGGCCAACGCGACTGCGGGTGCGCGGCAATGGCCGGCGATTCGAGGCGCCGTCGGGACCGGTGAACTGCGGTAACAGCGGCACCACCATGCGCTTGCTTTCGGGGATCCTCGCGGCCCAGCCTTTCGAGACGGAATTGTTCGGCGACGACTCGCTTTCCCGTCGACCGATGGACAGGATCGCGATCCCGCTGCGTCAGATGGGGGCCGAGATCGAGGGCCGGGGAGATCGCTGCACCCCGCCCATTCGTGTGCGGGGCACCAGGGACATCCAGGCGCTGCATTACGAGTCGCCGGTGGCCAGCGCCCAGGTAAAAAGCGCGGTCTTGCTGGCCGGGATGTTCGCGAACGGGAAGACCTCCGTCACCGAGCCCTACCTTTCGCGGGATCACACCGAGCGGATGCTCAAATACCTCCTCGTGAAAACCGTGCGCCAGGGGAACACTGTCTCGATCTGGGGCGGGCAGACCCCCGAGTCGCGCGATATCCGGGTGCCGGGAGACATTTCCAGCGCCGCGTTCTGGATCGTGGCTGCGGCCGCGCGGCCCAAGTCCCAACTGCGCGTCCGCAATGTCGGCCTGAACCCCACCCGGACCGGCATCCTCAACGCCCTCAGTCGCATGGGCGCCCGGCTCAACGAGAACATCGACGAGGAAAACGGCGAGCCGGTCGGCTCCCTGGAGGTCATCGGAGGTTCCCTGCGGGGCATCGAGATCGCGGGCGACGAAATTCCCAAACTGATCGACGAGATCCCCATCCTCGCGGTGGCGGGCGCGTTGGCCGAGGGGAAGACGATCATTCGCGACGCGCACGAATTGCGGGTGAAAGAGAGCGACCGTATCTCCGCCGTGGCCGAGAACTTGCGGCGCATGGGGGTGGAGGTGCAGGAGTTCGCCGACGGGATGGAGATCACCGGCGGCGCCACCTTGCGCGGGGCCACGGTGGAGAGTCTCGGGGATCACCGCATCGCCATGGCCTTCGCCATCGCCGGTCTCTACGCCGAGGGCGAGACCATCGTGAAGGATGTCGAATGTGTGAACACCTCCTATCCCGGATTCGAGCGCGAGTTGAAACAAGTGATGGGTTAGGAAGCCATGACCGGGGAATATGACAGCGCGGCGAGCCCGATGTTGCGGGTGGTGGCGATCGACGGACCGGCGGCCTCCGGAAAGAGCACCGTGGCGCGCCGGGTGGCCGACGAGCTGGGCTTTCTCTATGTGAACTCCGGGGCCATGTATCGGGCATTCACCTGGCTGGCGCTGGAGCGGGGTGTCGATTGCGCCGACGGTGACGCGGTGCGAGCCCTGCTCGGCGAGACCGCCTTCACTTGCGAGGAGCGCGACGGCTCCGGAGTGGTCGGTTTGAACGGCCATGTCGCCGGTGACGAGGTGCACGGGGCTGAGGTCAATGCCCATGTTTCCCAGATCGCCGCCTGTCCCGAAGTGCGGGATCGCATTTTCGAGGTGTTGCACGCCTTTCCCCGCCACCGGGATGTGGTGATGGAGGGGCGCGACATAGGGTCGGTGGTGTTTCCCGAGACGCCGCATAAATTCTACATCGACGCCGCTCCGGAGATTCGCGAAGCTCGGCGGCGCGCTCAGGGGCTGGGCGACTCCATCGCGGAGCGTGATCGCAAAGACTCGACCCGGGCGGCAGCGCCGCTGACCATCGCCGACGACGCCATCGTGGTGGACAGTTCCGAACTCTGCGTGGAGGAAGTGGTGGCCACGGTGATATCGGAGTTGGCCCGTCAGGGATTGGGAAAAACTTGAGGAACCGTTGAGATACTTCGCTTGTGTGGGGAGCCCGATTTGGAGCTACGTCCACGGGAAGATGGTCGCCGCACCGGGCGCGTTCGGCGAGGAGTGAAGGGCGCCGGATGGGAAACGTGCTTGGCTGGACGGAGTTTCCGGGTTAACTTCGCGTGTTGATGAAGGGAAAGCCGAAATCCAGACGCGCCAAAGCCTCGCCGGTGAAGTCCATCGCCTCAGCGGAGCCGGAACAGAGCGAGTGGCGCTTCGCCGAACTGGACAGCATGGGGGTGATGCCCCGCTGCGAACAGACAGGCGCCAATGTGGACCTGCACCTGGTCGCCTATCGCGATCCCGACACCAACGAGTCGACCGCCGCCATTCTCGGCGCCGATTACCGCCACCTGGTCCGGCGCTCCACTTCGCTGAGCGTGCCGCTTTCCATCCTGAATCTCAGCTCCCTCAAACAACTGGAATCCCAGCGAAAAATTCCTCTCGGCACCCGCGCGGCCAAGCGGCTGCGGGCCTGGTTCCGTCACGAGGTGGAGAGCGTCTGGAAGGAGGGCCTGAGGCCGGTGCCGCGCGAGCCGCGCCAGGCCGCTCTGGAACTGCTCCCCGATGCTGGTCAGGAAGAGGAGCCGTTCCGGCTGCGTGGCTGAGGGAATTGTGATCCCCGTTTGATTTCGGAAGCAGACCGGCCAGATTGGACACCCAATGAAAGTGGTGGTGCTGGTCAGTGGTGGAATGGACTCGGTGTGCGCCCTGGCGGACGCGACCCGCGAGCACGAGGTGGTGGCGGCGCTGAGTTTCGACTACGGATCGAAGCACAATCACCGCGAACTGCCCATGGCCGCGTGGCAGGCGGCGCATTACGGGGTGGCTCATCGGGTGATCACCCTGGATTTCATGGACGGTGTCTTCGATTCCCACCTGCTGAAGTCGGGAGGAGCTATTCCCGAGGGGCACTACGAGGAGGAGAGCATGCGACAGACCGTGGTGCCGTTTCGCAACGGCATCCTGCTATCCATCGCGGCGGGTTGGGCCGAAAGCGGCGGCGCCGAGGGGCTGGTGATCGCGGCCCACGCCGGGGATCACGCCATCTATCCCGACTGTCGCGAGGATTTCATGCGGGCCATGGGAGACGCCATTCGGCTGGGCACCTACGCGGAGATCGCCCTGCTGCGTCCCTTCATTCATCTGAGGAAAGAAGGCATCGCGGCGCGCGGGGCCGAGTTGGGGGTGGATTTTTCCCGGACCTGGTCCTGCTACCAGGGGGGGGAAATCCACTGTGGCAAATGCGGGACCTGTGTGGAGCGCCGGGAGGCATTTGCTCTGGCGGGGTTGGAGGATGTGACGATCTACGAGACGCCCTCGGCGTCGTAGCCGGTGGGAAAGTCAAAGTTCCCACTTTCTTCGAGCGCCGGTTTCATCAGTTTTTGCTTTCAGCCGTTTTCCTTTTAACCTTCGCACTTTTTTACGACGCCAAAGGCGTCCCGATACCATGCAACTCGCCTGTCTCGACCTTGAAGGAGTCCTCATCCCGGAAATCTGGATCGGCGTCGCCGAGCGGACCGGCATCGACGACCTCCGCGCCACTACCCGTGAGATACCCGACTATGATGTGCTGATGCGTCAACGGCTCCGCATCCTCGACGAGCACGGCATCGGGATCGACCAGTTTCAGGCGGTGATCGGCGAGATGCGGCCGCTGGAGGGGGCGCGGGACTTTCTGCTCTGGCTGAAAGAGCGTTTTCAGGTGGTCATCCTGTCCGATACTTTCTACGAGTTCGCCACGCCCCTGATGCGGCGGCTGGATTACCCCACGCTGTTCTGTCACAAGCTCAGCATCGAGGAAAACGGACGCATCGCCGACTACCACCTCCGCCAGGCCGACCAGAAACGGGAATCGGTGCGGGCGTTTCATCGGCTGAATTTCAAGGTGATCGCCGCCGGCGATTCCTACAACGACACCACCATGCTGGGCGAGGCCGACCGGGGCATACTGTTCCGCCCTCCGCAGAACGTGATCGACGAGTTTCCCCAGTTTCCGGTGACGCGGGACTACGACGAGTTGAAGCGCGCTTTCCTCGAAGCGCGGGAAGCCATCGCGGAGTGACGGTCACCCCAGTCGCCGGGTCATCACGCGGTGGGGGAGAGTGATCTCGATGAAAGGCTCGCCTTCGACGACGTAGCCCAGAGCCTCGTAGAACGGCACCACCGGCTCGCGGGCGTGCAGGAGGATGCCGCGCAGCCTCCGGGCGCGGGCGAAATCCTCGGCGTGGCGCACCAGTGATCGACCGATGCCAAGGCCGCGGCGGGATTCCAGGACGGCGACCTGACGCATTCTGGCCCGCGCGTCGGGCAGCGGGCTGAGCACCAGGCAGGCGATGAGTTCGCCATCGAATGCCGCCAGATGCCAGTCGTCGGCTTCCTTTTCCAACTCATCCCGGGAGAAAGTCATGCCCAGCGGGGCGCGGAGGACGCGTAACCGCAAGGCGACCGCCTCGGAGTATTCGGCGCTCTGGTGTGAGATCTCGCGGTATTCCGGCATTGATGGTCGATACCAATTGACGCAATTGGCCGGCGACGCCATTCACACTTTGCGTCCCAGCACCCAGACCACCCAGGCAACCGCGTAGAGGCAGGCGTCCTTGGCGATGCCGCCGTGGAGATCCTTGAGCGAATCCGGGTGAAAGCCGACCACGAGCACGATGAGCAGCGTCATCGAGACCGAAGCGGTGAGCACGGCGGCCCGCTCGCGCCAGCCCGAGCAGAGGATGACACCGGCGAGGATCATGGCGGCGCCAAGTCCGATGAGGAAGCGATCCGGATCCGGCCAATAGAGGCCCGAGGACATCACGATCTGGCGCTGGGTTTCCGTGGGGGTGAGAATTTTGGGCACCAGCCCCTCCCAGATCCAGACCAGGCCGAGCGACCAGCGGCAGACGAGTTTCAGGCGGCGCAGCGCGCCCGGAGTGAAGAGGGTTGGGTCGATGACCTGACCCTGTTGTGCGGGGGTTGGTTTCATGGGATCAGCCAAAGGCGGCGAGGAGATAGACCGCGGCGCAGCCACCGTAGGCGGCGGTGAGAAACCAGTGGATGGCGGTGCGGCCGGGCCGTCCGCGCCAGTGCGAGTGGGAATAGTAGAGCCACTGGATGGCGACGCGGAGCGACCAGAATAGCCCGATGGCGACCGCGAGCCAGGTGGCGACCGGGTTGCCGCCATGGGCGAACTCGTCCGCGAACCTGAGGGTGATGACGCCGAATATCAGGAGAGTGACGGAGACGAACCACTTGTGAACCGTGAAGATTTCCCGGAGCAGCAAGGGCATGTCGGCGATCTCATCCCGCCAGCCGAGCAGCTCGACGAGGCGGAAATTGACGAGGACGAGGATGAGTTGTCCGATGGCGGCGGCGATGAGCAGGGTGGTGATCATGGGTGAAGCAGTTGGTGGAGAGCGGGGACGAGATTCGGATGCCGACAGGTGAAGCCGAGCGCGTCGAGCGCCGCGGGGACGCATCGCCGTCCGGTGAGAGCTATGGCCGGATCGCTGCCGAGCGCGCAAGCTCCGAGGTGAACGGCGAAGGCCGGGGCGGGGGGACTCCAGGGACGGCGCAAGGTTTCGCGAAGCGCGCGCATGAACTCGCTATTGGTGACCGGGTGTGGGCCGGTGGCATTGCAGATGACGGGGAAATCCGGATCGTTGATCGCCCGCAATATCATGGCGACAAGATCATCGCGATGCAGCCAGCTGATCCATTGGCGACCGTTCCCGATCGAACCGCCCAGCCCGCAACGGGTGAGTCGGGCCAGCAGGGGCAGGGCGCCGCATTCGGCATCGAGCACGAAACCCATGCGCAACACCGCGGCCCGGGTGCCGGGGAGCAGGGCTTCGCCGAGGGCGGCCTCCCAGGCGGTGCAGACATTGGCGGGGTAGCCGGGATCGACGCGGGCGGCTTCGTCGCAGAGGCGATCTCCCGCATTCCCATAGATGGCCAGCGAGCTGGCCTGAACCCAGATCGACGGTGGGCGGGCGATCTGTCGCAGCGCCTGACCGAGCGCCCTGGTGGACTCGACGCGGGAATCGAGTATCTCCCGTCGGTTCCGCGCCGTGGGGCGGCAATTGACGTTTTTTCCGGCGAGATTCACCAATGCCTGGGCGCCATCGAGGCTCTGGACCCAGGCGGGATCGGCGGTGCGACCATCCCAGTGGAGAGGCGTGCCGGGACCGCGATGATTCTCAGGCGAGCGAGTCAGGATCACGGCGCGGACGCCTTGTCGCTCGAGTGCCTCGGCGAGGTGGCGACCGATGAAGCCGCCGCCTCCGGCGATGACGATGGTATTCATCCGGGGCATGGATCGAGGAGGTTGGGGGTTCAGGTGAGTCGGCAGGTGCCGTTGAAGCAGTGGCGTCGTGAAGCGATCCGGCGGTAGAGCCACCGCGCCAGGGGAACGATGCCGGGCAAACAGCCAAGCCAATGGAGGGGCCGGGTCCACCAGAGGCATCCGGCGAGAAAGAGAAAGGCCTCGGCGCCTCCCCATTCACGGCCGTCCCGCCAGCGGAGTCGCATTTCCGGCTCGGTGGCCCCGTGGGCGAAAGGAACAGCCTCGACCCGACAGCGCCGGAGCACGGGCGCGAGACGCTGGATCGAGGCGAGGCAAAACCGACAAGTGCCGTCATAGAAAAGTTGGCCTTGAATGCTTTGGTTGTCGTTTGTTTCGATCATTTCAGTAAGGAGAGAAATGTTGCGGGCAAAAAAAAACGAGGCAGGTCTCAGTCTGACGAGGTCACGGGCGCGGTGGTGTCCGGGGATGTCAGGCTGACGGTCTTGATCAATTTGTCTCCCATGCGGAGCGCTTTGACGGCGGTTTTCGTGGGCAGGCGGTTCATCTGTTCATAGAACTGGGTGGCCAGTTCGAAGAACTCCAGGAGATCGCCGATGCGCTCCCGGGTGTGGGATTCCGGCGAGGGGGACGCGCTTTCCGAATCGGCGAGGCATTCGCGCAAGAGGGCGAGGGTGGGATCGATCTCACGACGCTTGCGCTCGGCGGCGATGACGCGGAACATTTCCCAGACATCCTGGATCGACTCGAAATGATCCCGCCGGTCGCCGGCCAGGTGGACGATGCGCACGATGCCCCAGTTCTGGAGTTCCTTGAGGCTGTTGCTGACATTGGATCTCGCCACCACGAGGGCCTCGCAGATTTCTTCGGCATTGAGGGGACGGTCCGAGGTGAACAGCAGCGCGTGAATTTGTGCGACAGTGCGGTTGATGCCCCAACGCGTGCCCATCTCTCCCCAGTGAAGGATGAACTTGCGGGTGATGGGAGGAAGCTTGTCCATTTCTCGAATTTCTGTTTTGACAGAAATCCACGAAACGCGACCACGCAAGTCATTTTCGGCTGGTGGCCTGGAAAAGATGCGGTGAAGGGGCGAAATGATGAGGAAAGGGGGTGTTTGACCCCTTGATTTTATGGAAAAGGAGGGTAGTAAGTCTGCCCCCGCCCCGAATGGCGGCAGCAAAAACAAGCCGATGGTTAAGATCAGACTCAGACGCGAGGGCACCAAGGATCGCCCTTATTATCGAATCGTGGTGGCCGACAGCCGCGCGCGCAAAGAAGGTCGTTTCATTGAGATCGTGGGTAACTACGATCCGATGGCGGGTGATGATAGCTACAAGATCGACCTGGAGAAGGTCGATGCCTGGATCGGAAAAGGCGCCCAGCCCTCCGAGACGGTGAACGCCATCATCCGCAAGGCTCGCGCGACCACCGCGAAGAGCTGAGGTTTTCCGCGGTAGCGGGACTCCCATGCAGCAGTTATGGCCGGGCACGGGTTGTCCGGCCTTCTGCGTGTACGGATGTGATGGCGAGTTGCTCTTGCCAGGTGGGTGGATTTTTGATCGACTTTGGGCCCGGGCATTTCCGCCCCGAATGTTGACTTGTCCCTCACCAATGGAAGCGCCGCTCGCGATTCAGGAATTCATCGAATATGTGGTCGCCCAGTTGATCGATCACCCAGAGTCGGCCAGCGTGCTGCACGATTTGCGAGGTGATCGGCATGACTTTCGCATCCGGCTGCATCCGGACGATGTGGGCCGGGTCATCGGGCGCGGCGGGGCCACGATCAGCGCCATCCGCAATCTCGCCATGGGCGCGGCGATGCGGAATGAGCTCAAGATTTCCGTCGAGATCGAGGAGGGATCAGTCGAAGTAGACGGTGCGCTCGGTGACCGCGCCGTTTGACCAGCGGATGGAGACCTTGGCGGTGGTGCCCGGGCTGGTGGACGCCGCGAAGAAAAGGGTGGGAGGGGATTGGGAAAGGTAGCCGCCGCCGGCGTGATACTCCGCCACCTGATCGGGCATCCCCGCGCCGCGCACCGTCACGCGCGCACCGGCGGCGTGTTGCTGTGGTTGGGACGATTTCAAATCCACTCGCAGGGGCCGGGTGTCGAGGGCTTCCACCCGATTGATGAATACGGCGGGATCTGTCTCGCGAAGTCCCACACTGAGATCGACCCGTTCGTCCTGATTGAGATCGATCGCCACCAGGCTGCGTGATGGCCCAAAGACCAGGTAGCCGCTCTCGTCCGGCCATACCGGTTGGAGCGGTTGCTCGGGTCGGCCGGTGCCCAGCAGGACGAGGCCGACTCCGGAATCCGCGGGATCGGCGGCGAGATTGGCGAGTTCCCGGTTCTGCGCCAGGCAGCAATCGACGCGGCCATCGGCGTTGATGTCGGTGAGCACCACGCCGTAGCTCGGGGATACCTGCGCGAGGCGGGGCAGGGGGGTGAAAGTAAATTTTCCGCTCCCGTCATTGATCAGCATCCCCGTTTCGAGGGTGTTGACCGACAATTCCAGCGCGCTGGCCCGGCGTTCGGCGGGAAACAGGCCATCCAGGCCGGTGGCGGCACGGGCAAAGTCCCGGCTGGTGGGATAGCGCTCTCCGAGAGCGGGCAGATCCGCGAGCCAGATTTCGTGACCCTGTGCGGGGAGCAGCTTACCCGAAGCGGCGTCCCGGGTGGTTTCCAGCAGCATGGGGGGAGCGCCCTCGGCCCAAGTGCCATAGAAAAGGGAGAGCGGGGCCTCGCGGCTGGCGGTTTGTCCGGTGTTCAATCCCAGGTTGGTCACCACGTAGTCGATATCGCCATCCTGATCGATGTCACCACCGGCGATGCCGTTCCACCGACCGAGCAGTTCGCTGGTGCCGGCCTGGACGCTGATATCCACGAGCCGACCTTCCTGGTTTTTCCACACCCCGATGCTTCCCCAGTCGCATACCAGGATGAGGTCCTGCCAGCCATCGTTGTCAAAGTCGGTCCAGATCGCGCCGCTGACCATGCCGCTGTCCTCGAGGCCCGGAGCGACCGATGTCGGCGCCAGTTCGAAACGTCCGTCGCCTTGATTGATGAGCAGTCGGCTCTTGGGCGCCGTGGGGTAGGCGCCGGGAGTCAGGCGGCCGCCCACGAAGAGATCGAGATCGCCGTCGCGATCAACATCCGCCGCCGCGACCGGTCCACCACTGTCCGTGAGCGCCGGTAGATGTTTCTCCGAAGCGGGTAAAAAGCGTAGTTTGTCATTGAAATAGAGTCGGTCACGAAAATTCAAGCCATTGTCTCCCGCTTCAGTGCCGCCGCTGACCACGTAGAGATCGAGATCGCCGTCGTTGTCGGCGTCAAAAAACACCGCGCCCTGGTCGTCCCGGTCCACCGCGTCATTGAAAGGCTGCGGCAGTCGGGCAAACGCGGTTGATTGGGTCAGCAGACGTCCGGCATGGCCCCGGGAACCGCCGAGGTAGAGTTCCGGTTTGCCGTCGTCGTCGAGATCGGCCCAGGCTTGGGCGGGGCCGAGGCGGGTGAGGGTGTTGGGCGCCAGAGGCTGGGGCGGGGAGGCGGGGGGCAGATCGCGTTGGGCGGTGCCGGGGAATACCGCCGTGCCCACCAGCATGGGTACCGCCCGTCGGGCTCGCCGCAACGGAGGCAGGGTGCTGACGGCTTCGGTGACGTGGTGCCGGTGGTTCGCGGCGAGATTTTCCAGTGTCTCCACCGCTCCACTGGGCCAGCGAATCGTGAGACGATCCACCTGGTCGGCGTCGCCGAGTCCGAAGTGAATGATCGGCTCGTCGGATCCGGCGAATCCGGTCTGCGGGTAAAGTTGACGCATCTGGGCGCGGCCCTTGATCGATACGATGACCTCGGCGCCAACGCCCCAACTGTTGGAGCGGCTTCCCTGGAGGCGCAGTTGGATGCGGTTGGAGGTCGAGCGATTGCGAAAAAGATCCACCTCGCCTCCGGCATTGGTCACCACCAGATCCAGATCGCCATCGCCGTCGAGGTCGCCCGCCGCCGAGGCGTGGGAGAGTGTCGGCACGTCGGCCACGCCCGAGGCGACGCTCACATCATCGAATAGCAGTTCTCCCCGGTTGCGAAACAGGAAGTTGCTCTCCCGGCGTTCGGGCAGATCCCGGAGCAGATCCCAGCGGGTTTTCCCCGCGAGACGATCACCCGCTAGCGCCCCATCCGCCGCTTGCCAGGGGTCCCGGACCGCGCCGTTGGCGAAAAAGACATCGATCCAGCCGTCGTTGTCGAAATCGCCCGCCTTCACACTCCAGGCGGCGCCGGCGTGGGCCAGTCCCGACATCCAGGCGGTGTCGATGAATCTGGCGGCGCCGGTGTTGATGTGCAGGGTGTTGCGGAATACCTGCGGCGCGCCGCCGGAGTTCATCATCGCGACGCGGTCGCCGACCCGGGGAAAGCCGATCGCCAGGTCCTCGGCGCCCGAGCGTCCTCCGGCGTTGGCTACCAGGAGATCGATGAGGAGATCGTTGTTGAAATCCGCCGCCGCCGCGCCGCGGCTGAACCACGGAGTGTGGGGCAGGGTCTGTCGGGCGCCCTGGGTGAAATTTCGACGACCGGAGTTGCGGTAGAACAGATCGGGATCAGCGAAATCATGCCCCACGTAAAGATCCGGATTGCCATCCTGATCGAAATCGCCCCACGTCACCGAGGTGCCGTAGGCGCGACCGAGGGCGATGCCCGCCGGACCGGTGAAATCGTCGAAAAGGCTGATGCCGCGGTTTCTGAGGAGGAAATCGGGTCGCCCCCCTTCAGTCCACGATGTTTTTCCCTCCGGTGTCACGGAGGCCAGGTAGTAGGGCTCCCATTCAGTCGGCAGCCGGGGAATGCCATCCTCGATCTTGATCTCCGGCGCCTCGAGCGGGCGCCCTTTATCCGGCTCGAGATGATAGGTCTGGACGTAGAGATCCAGCGCCCCGTCGCGGTCGAAATCGGCGAAGGCCGCGTTGATCGAGCCATCGCTGACCTCGACCCCGACGGCGGCGGCCTTCTCCTCGAAGACGATCTGGTTGCCCTTCGATTGGTTGAGGAACAGCAGGTTCGGCTCCGCGTAGCAGGTGATGTAGAGATCGAGATCGCCGTCGTTGTCCACATCGGCCATGGCGGCTCCCGCGCACCAGCGGTCGGCCGCCGCCACTCCCGCGAGAGCGGTGACGTCGCGGAACTGAAAATCTCCCACCTGCAAATAGAGACGATTGGGGACGGAGCCGCCGGAGAGGAACAGATCCGCCTTGCCGTCGCCGTTCACATCCCCAATGGCCACACCGCCCGCCGCCCAGCCGAAGGGGTAGAGCCGCGCCAGCGGGTGGGAGGGATCGATGGGCTGAGACAGGGTGACCCCGGTGCGCTCCGGCGGCATTTTTTCGAACCATCGCTCGCCGCCGTCGGCCATGGGCGGATGGAGGGGACTCTCCAGCGGTGTGGAGACCAGGATGTCGGCATCAGACAGGGTTTGGCCCGGGACTGAAGAGGGTATGATGACGGCCAGGTAGGCGAGAAAAAAACGGCGGAACATGAAAAGGGGAGAGTGCGGAGGTGTCGATGAGCATACCGGAGAAAACCGGCGGATGGCAAAGATTTCCCTGCTCTTGGGAGGAAAGGGGCGACCGTGACCCCCCGTGTCTTTTGTGACAGGGAGCCCGCCCGTGACGGACTTGACGGGATCGTCCTTTGATTTTTCCGCCACGCCATTCTAGGGTGAAAGAGGTCCCGATCACGTCCGCCGAAGCGCGGAGCGCGGGCCTGTTTCCATCCATCTCTCTCGAACTTATTCCCCACACCATATCATGGCACACGAACTCCCCGCACTACCCTATGCCCACGACGCGCTCGAGCCCCACGTCGACGCGCGCACCATGGAGATCCACCACGGCAAGCACCACAACGCCTACGT
>CAYTNL010000058.1:0-39738 GCA_964439145.1 uncultured Verrucomicrobiales bacterium | reverse complement strand
AAGTGTAGCGATCACCCATCGCTTCGATAGATGCTGCGTATGAGACGCTTACGTTCTATAACGGTTTCCTCGATCGCATTCGTGTCCATTTGTGCCTTAAGAAATTCATGTCCATTCGTGCTAATTCCATACTACCCGAAATTACAATGGGAACGCTTCAATCGATAACGGCTCGCTCGATCACATTCGTGTCTATTCGTGCCTCAAAAATTCGTGTCCATTCGTGCTCATGAGGGCCGCTACCTATTTCGGAAAGGAAGACCTCAGGGTCATCGAGCATGCCGACCCGACGCTGGACGACGGCGAGGTGCTCCTGAAGATCCATGCCTGCTCGGTTTGTGGGACGGACCTGCGGACCTATCGGCACGGCGACAAGAAGATCGAGCCGCCGCGTATTCTCGGGCACGAGTTCTGCGCCACGGTGGTGGAGTCGGCGGCTCCGGAGGCGAACGTCTCCGTCGGCGACCGGGTCGTCATGTACATCGTCATCGTCAGCGAGCGCGATCGCTACGTGGAGATGGGGCGGGAAAACCTGACCGGCCACCGGACCACGATGAGCTATCACCACGACGGCGCCTTCGCTCCGCTGATGAAGGTCCCGGCGACCGCGGTGCGGCTCGGGAACCTGTTCCGCGTCACCTCGGATATTCCCGACGACCAGATGTCGCTGGCGGAACCGCTCGGTTGCTGCATGAACGCCCACTCGCGGCTCGGGATCGGCTTGAAGGACACCGTCGCGGTGATCGGGGCCGGGCCCATCGGGATCATGCACGCCAGCCTCGCCCGGCTCCAGGGCGCGCAGAAGGTGATCGTGCTCGACAACAACCCCGCCCGCCTGGAAATGGCGAAGAGCTTCGACATCGATGCGGCCGTCCTCGTCGAGGCGGACGGCTCCCATCGCGAGACGGTTCGTGAGCTGACCGACGGCTTCGGACCCGATGTCGTCATCGTCGCGGTCAGCGCCGCCTCCGCCCAGAACGACGCCCTCGAGATCGCGGGCAAGGCGGGGCGGGTGAACTTCTTCGCCGGTCTCCCGAAATCGAACCCGGTCGCTCCGCTCGACGTGAACACCATCCATTACAAGGAACTCGAGGTCAGCGGCAGCTACTCGGAAAAGAAGAGCGATTTCCAGGCCGCCTTCGCCCTGCTCCACAGCGGACGTTTCCCGGCCGACCGCATCATCACCCACCACCTCCCGCTCGACCGCATCGAGGAGGCCTTTCCGCTCATGGAAAGCGGCGAAGCACTCAAGGTCTGCATCGACCCAAGAGGGTAAGGTCGCGCACGCAACCCTGTTGAATCGCATGGAAATTTCCCAACTGCTCCTTCACGGCGAAAGCGTTCCCGCCTCGGGCGGCGCCACCTACGACATTCCCTCGCCGGCGACGGGTGAGATCATCGGTCAGGCCGCGAGCGCGACGACGGAGGATGTCGAGCGAGCCGTGGCTTCGGCGAAGAGGGCCTTCGCCGATTGGTCGAAGAGAACCGCCTGGGAACGCGAGAAGACCATCCGGAAGGCCACCGCGCACGCGAAGACGAAGGCCGATCGGATCGGTCGCCTCATGGCCCTGGAACAGGGAAAGCCGCTGAACCAGTCCGTGGGCGAGGCGGCCTCGTCCTGCGACATGATCGATTACTACGCCGCCGAGGGCGTCCGCGTCGAGGGAACGATTCACCCGGCCGAGAAAGCGAACTACCGTTCCTTCGTCACCTACCAGCCGGTCGGGGTCTGCGCGGCGATCACCCCGTGGAACTACCCGGTGGCCCTGCTGGCCTGGAAACTCGGGCCCGCGCTCGCGGCCGGCTGCACCGTGGTGGTGAAACCGACGCCGGTGACTCCGCTCTGCGCGACCGCCTTCTGCGAGGCCCTGACCGAGGGCGGAATTCCGCCGGGAGTCATCAACGTGATCACGGGTCCCAGTGCCGATCTCGGCGAAGCCCTGGTGACCCATCCCGACGTGAAGAAGGTCGCCATGACCGGTTCGACCGCCGTCGGGAAAAGGATCCTCGAAAGCTGTGCCCCGCAGTTGAAACGGGTGTCGCTGGAGTTGGGCGGTCATTGTCCGGCCATCGTCTGCGAGGATGCCGATCTCGAGATCGCCGCGCAGGTCATCGCCTACAAGGGATTCCGCAACGGAGGGCAATCGTGCAGCACCGTGAACCGCGTCTACGCCCATCGATCGATCCATGATGAACTGGTCGAGAAGCTCAAGGTGATCGCCGAGGGCATGACCTTCGGCGACGGACTCGCCGATCCCGCCGTCGACAACGGGCCGATGTGCACGCCGGAAGCCCGCGCTCACGTCGAGGAACACGTGGCCGACGCCATCGAGAGAGGCGCAGCCCTGATCTGTGGAGGACGACGACCGGAAGGCGAGAAATTCGCGAAGGGGAACTACTACCTTCCCACCATCCTCACCGATGCCGCGCCCGGGATGCGGATGATGCGCGAGGAAACCTTCGGCCCGGTGGTTCCCTTCGTCGCCTTCGACGACCTCGACGACGCGGTGGCCCAGGCCAACGACACCCCTTGGGGCCTCGTTTCCTACCTGTTCGCCAACGACACGAAGACGATCTTCGAAGTCGGCGAAGCCCTCGAAGCCGGCACCGTCTGCGTCAATCACGGCGCGGTGAATACCCCCTACGCGCCTTACGAAGGCTGGGGCGACAGCGGCTACGGACTCGAACTGTCCCGCAAGGCGATCTTCGAATACCTGAAAACCAAGCACCTCAAGCTGGCGCTCTGACATGCTCCTGACCCCGTCACAATCCCGCGCCCTTTACGCGGACGCCGTGGACAGCGGCTACGCCATCCTCGCGGTGAATGCCGACAGCCCGGCGGCGGTGGTCGATTGCCTCATCGCGGCCCGGGAATGCGATGCGCCGGTCATCATCGAGACCAGCCTTTGGCAGCTCACGGGTCACAGCTTCGGGGCGGGGGACGCGTTGCTGGGAATGGATCGCTACCTGGGGGAACTGCGCATCCTGGCCGAGTCGGACCGTTTTCGAAACGTGCCCGTGGTCTACCACACCGACCACATCAAGGGCGCGAATACCGAGACCATTCTCCGGCACGCGATGCGCGCCGGGGCCTCGAGCCTCTCGCTGGATTCCTCGGAGATGAGCGCGGAGGAAAACATCGCCACCCTGAGTCGGCTCTGCCGCTTCGCGGAGGAGCACGATCTGCCCGCGACCCTGGAGATGGAAGCGGGTGTCGATGATGGCGTCACCGAGTTGGAGGAAACGCGGGCGCTTTTCGGCGCGGTCGAATCCCGACACCCCGGCTATCTCGCGCTCTGGGCGCCGGGGGTGGGAACGAAGCACGGGCTCGGCAACGATCTCGGCGGCTTCAGCCCGGAGGCGGTCCGCGCCCATCGCGAGCTGGCCTCCGAACTGGCCGGGCGTCCCATCGGGATCGCCCTGCACGGCTCCTCCGGCCTTTCCGAAGACCAGCTTCGCGCCGCCGTCGACGCCGGGGTGAGCAAGGTCAACTGGTCCAGCGAATCGCTCCTGATCCGGTCCACTGCCGCCCGCGATTTCTACGTTTCCGCCGGCGAGCGTCTCGAGAAAGGGCATCCGGAGTGGAAGGCGACCGCCATGGATCACGGCGTGCAGTCCTTCGTCTCCGAGCGCTACGTTCCGCGGGTCGTCGAGCGCATGACCATCCTCGGCGGCGCGGGAAATGGTTCCCGATTTCTGCAATCTCGAAACCTCTCATGATCAAAGTCGCCATCACCGGAACCGGATTCATGGGCACCGTGCACGCGGAGGCCCTCAAGCGCCTGCGCGGCGTCGAGATTGTGGGTATCCAGGGATCGACGCCGGAGAAATCGCGGGCCGCCGCCGAGCGGCTCGAACTGCGCAAGGCTTACGACACCTGGGAGGATCTCGTCGCCGACGAGGAGATCGACGCGGTTCACATCACCACGCCCAATCGGCTCCACTTTCCCCAGACCGTCGACGCGCTGAAGGCCGGGAAACACGTGATGTGCGAGAAGCCGCTCGCCATGACCACGGCGGAATCGTCGGAACTCGTCCGGCTGGCGGCGGAATCGGGAAAGGTCTGCGGAGTGAACTACAACATCCGCTTCTACCCCATCAACATCGAGGCCCGCACCCGGATCGCGGCGGGTGAACTGGGATCGATCCACGGCATCTTTGGCAGCTACCAGCAGGACTGGCTGCTCCACGAAACCGACTACAACTGGCGGGTCCTCGCCGAGGAGCAGGGCGAACTCCGCGCCGTCGCCGACATCGGAACGCACTGGATCGACCTGGTCCAGCATGTCACCGGGCAGAAGGTGGTCTCCGTCTTCGCCGACATCCACACTCTCCATCCGGTCCGTCGTCGACCGAAGGGCGAGGTGGAAACCTTCTCCGGCAAGCTCGGCTCGGACGCGGCCACGGAGCCGATCGACGTCACAACCGATGACATCGGCTGTCTCCTGCTGCGCTTCGACGGCGGAGCGCGGGGAACCCTGTTCGTCTCCCAGGTCACCCCGGGCCGGAAGAACTGTCTCCGCTACGAGATCGCCGGGTCGAAGGGGGCGATCGAGTTCAACAGCGAGGAACCCAACCAGGTCTGGCGCGGCTTTCGCGAAAAGGCCAACGAGATTCTTTTCAAGGACCCCGGCCTCAACGGCGAGGCGGCCCGGCATTTCACCGACTACCCCGGGGGTCACGCCGAGGGTTTCCCCGACACCTTCAAGATGGGCTTTCGCGCTTTCTACGACGCGGTGATGGCGGGATCAATGCCCGACGCTCCCGAGTTCGCCACCTTCGCCGAAGGCCATCGCGAGATCGCCGTCTGCGAGGCCGTCGTCGCCAGCGCTCGCACGCGAGCACCGGTTCCTGTCGCGATCTAACCACGCACCAACAATATGAAACTAGGATTCGTCAGTGCCATTCTCGCCGATCGATCCCTCGATGAAGTCCTCGACTTCGCGGCGTCGGAAAACTTCGGCTGCGTCGAACTCATGTGCTGGCCCGTCGGCAAGGCGGAGCGGCGCTACGCGGGCGTGACCCATGTCGATGTCTTGGATCTCTCGGACGGACAGACGGACGAGATCAGGGGAAAGCTCATCGACAAGGGCGTCGCCATCAGCGCGCTCGGCTACTACCCGAACCCGCTGGCGGCGGACCGCGAGGAAGCGGAAACTTGCATCGAGCATCTCGGCAAGGTGATCGCCGCTGCGCCGAAGCTCGGGGTCGATACCGTGACCACCTTCATCGGTCGCGATCCGGCGAAGTCGATCGACGATAACTGGCCGCGGTTTCTCGAGGTCTGGAAACCGTTGGTGAGGCTGGCCGAGGATCACGGCGTCCGCATCGCCATCGAGAACTGTCCCATGCTCTACACCGGCGACGAATGGCCCGGCGGAAAGAATCTCGCCATCAGCCCGGCGATCTGGGAGCGGATGTTCGACGCCATTCCCAGCGATCACTTCGGGCTCAACTACGATCCCTCGCACCTCGTCTGGCAGGGGATCGACTACCTGAAACCGCTCCGCGATTTCGCCGAAAAACTCTTTCACATTCACGCCAAGGACGTCTTTCTCGATCGCGACAAGCTCGACCGCGTCGGCATCCTCGCGACACCGCTGGAGTATCACACGCCGAAGCTTCCCGGGCTGGGCGAGGTGGATTTCGGGAAATTCTTCGCCTGGCTGACCGAGGCTGGCTACGTCGGTTCCGTCTGCATCGAGGTCGAGGATCGGGCCTACGAGGGAAGCCTGGAAAAACGACACGGCGCCCTGAGGCAGAGCGCGCGCTTCCTGCGGAACTTCCTGCACGAGGATGGCGCGACCCACTGAGATGTCGCGAAATCGTCGAACCCGTTTCCTGCCATGAAAGCCTACGTCAGCGTCGATCTCGGCGGCACCAACATCGCCTGCGCGGTGGCGGATGCCGACATGAACCTGCTCGGGGAATCGAGCACGCCGACCGAATCGCATCTCGGACCCGAGGGCGTGATCGATCGGATCGGCGACGCCGTCGAGGCGCTCTGCGCGGAGCAGGGAGTGAAGCCCGCCGGCCTCGGCGTGGGCGTTCCAGGGCTGGCCGACGTCCGCGAGGGGCGTACCCTTTTCCTGCCCAACCTGCCGACCCAGTGGCGCGAGGTGGCGGTGGCCGCTCCGCTTTCGGAGCGCCTGGGTTGTCCGGTTTCGCTGCTCAACGACGCCCGCATGGCGGCGCTGGGTGAGCTGAAATTCGGCGCCGGAAAGGCGGATCCGAATCTGACCTTCGCCTTCTTCACCCTCGGCACCGGTGTCGGGGGCGGCGTGGCCATCGACGGAAAGCTGAGGCTCGGCCCGCTCGGGGCGGCGGCCGAACTGGGGCACCAGACCATCGTACCGGACGGCCCCCTGTGCGGCTGCGGCAGCCGCGGTTGCCTCGAGACGCTGGCGAGTGGTCCCGCTCTCATCGGCAAGGGCGCGTGGCTGGTGCGCTGCGGGCGGGCTCCGAAATTGCGGGAACGGATCGAGGGCGATCTCAATCGGATCACGCCCTTCGCCATGGTCGCGGCGGCGGAGGAGGGGGATGAGGCCGTTCGTCAGGTGATCGTCGAGGCGGCGCGCTACCTGGGCATCGGCGTCGCCAATCTCGTCACCGCGCTCCATCCCGACCTCGTCGTGCTCGGTGGCGGGGTGGCGAAGATGGGGCCACTTCTTTTCGACACCGTGCGCGAAACGG
The DNA here is from genome assembly GCA_964439145.1 of uncultured Verrucomicrobiales bacterium. GTDB lineage: Bacteria > Verrucomicrobiota > Verrucomicrobiia > Verrucomicrobiales > DEV007 > JAEUHH01. Next base: position 33,045 of record CAYTNL010000058.1, on the reverse strand, counting down.
TTCGTGAACGGGTGCGCATGTTTCCGCCCGACGAGGTGCGCATCGAGCCCTCTCAACTCGACGACCGCGCCGGTACCTGGGGCGGTCTCGCCCTCGCCGCCGACCCCGAGATCTGCCGATCCTGAGATGAAACGAAGAACCTTTCTCCAAACCACCGTGCTCGCCACGGCCGCCGGTGCCGTTGCCGACGAAGCCGGAAAACCGCGCCTGGTCACGAACACCTATCCGTGGGGCACCTTCGCGAAGCGGCGCGGCGAAGCGTTCGTGCAGCATACCGACGAACTGCTCGCCGCCATCGCCTCCACCGGGATCACCGGCTACGAGCCGAACATCAAGAGTCCGGACGAGTTCGACGGGCTGGCCGCCCGTCTGGCGGCGCACGGACTCGAGATGGGATCGATCTACGTCAACAGCACGCTCCACGATCCGGAGCAGGCGGCCGACAGCATCGCCGCGGTGCTGGAGGTCGCGCGGCGTGCGGTGGAGGCGGGGGTGAGGATTCTCGTCACCAATCCCGCACCGATCCGCTGGGGCGGTCCGGAGGACAAGGACGACGCGCAACTCCTCGTCCAGGCGGATTCGCTGAACCGGCTCGGCGGGGAACTGAAGAAGCTGGGCATCGCGCTCGCCTACCACAATCACGACAGCGAACTTCGCCAAGGCGCGCGGGAATTTCATCACATGCTCACCGCGACCGATCCGGGGGCGGTGAAATTCTGCCTCGACTCGCACTGGATCTTCCGCGGTTGCGGCGATTCGCAGGTGGCGTTGTTCGATGCACTCGAGCACTACGGCGACCGCGTCGTCGAACTGCACCTGCGGCAGTCTCACGACGGCAAGTGGGGCGAAGTGTTCACCGCCGAAGGCGACATCGATCATGGTCGGCTGAAGGCGTGGTTCGACGCGCGTGACAGCACGCCGCGGCTCGTGCTGGAGCAGGCCGTCGAGGGCGGTTCGCCGGACACGATGGAGGTCGTCGCCGCGCACCGGCAGAGTTTCGACAACGCATCCCGGCTTTTTGCGAACTGGTGATCCCAATCCGGTGTCGGGATCTGTTGCCCCGAGTCGTTGCCCATTACCCCTCTCTCTCAAGCGAAGATGAAGAAACGGTTCCCCCTCCTGCTCGCCGCCGGGCTTCCCATCGCCGGTTTCGCCGCGGACTTCCCCGAGTTGCCCAACACGGAAACGGACCTCTCGGTGCCGCTCGTGTCCGCCGCGGAGGCGGGGAAGGGCATGCAGGTGCCCGAGGGATTCGCCGTGACGGTCTTTGCTTCCGAGCCAGAGGTCATGAACCCGGTGGCGATGAACTGGGATGCGCGCGGCCGTCTCTGGATCGCGGAAAATTTCACCTACGCGGAGCGGACCCAGCGCTTCGACCTCTCGCTGCGGGATCGGGTGCTGATCTTCGAGGATCGCGATGGCGATGGAAAGGCGGAAGCGCGGACCGTCTTCACCGACGACGTGCAGATGCTCACCGGCCTCGCGATCGGTCGCGGCGGCGTGTGGCTGATGTGCCCGCCGCAGTTGCTGTTCATCGCCGATGCCGACGGCGATGACGTTCCGGATGGCGCGCCGCAGGTGGTGCTCGACGGCTTCACCGTGGCGCGGGAGAACTACCACAACTTCGCCAACGGGCTGAAGTGGGGGCCGGACGGATGGCTCTACGGACGGGTCGGCCACTCCTGCCCGGGCCGTGTCGGTGTGCCGGGAACGCCCGAAGCGGAGCGTGCGCCGCTCGAGGGCGCGATGTGGCGCTACCATCCCGAGCGCCGGGTCTTCGAGGCGCTCAACTCCGGCACCACCAATCCCTGGGGACAGGACTGGGATCGGCATGGCGAGCTGTTCTTCATCAACACCGTCAACGGCCATCTCTGGCACAGCATTCCCGGAGCCCACTACGTCAGCCCGTTTTCGCTGAGTCCGAATCCGCACCTCTACACCCACATCGATCAGCACGCCGATCACTATCATTTCGACACCGGCGCGGGCTGGATGGCGTCGCGCGACGGCGCCAGCAACGACCTCGGCGGCGGCCACGCCCACATCGGGATGATGATCTACCAGGGCGACAACTGGCCCGCCGAATACCGCGACAAACTTTTCACCGTGAACATGCACGGCCGCCGGATCAACACCGAGCGTCTGGAGCGATACGGCAGCGGCTATGTCGGCAAACACGAACCCGATTTCCTGCTCGCCGCCGACCCCTGGTTCCGCGGGCTCGACTTGAGCACCGGGCCGGATGGAGGCGTGTTCCTGATCGACTGGAGCGACACCGGCGAGTGCCACGAGAATACCGGCGTGCATCGCGAGAGCGGGCGCATCTTCAAGATCACGCACCGGGAGGGTAGTGCCTTGGATCCGAAGCGGGCCAATCTCGCCGCGCTCGATCCCGTGGCGCTTGCGGAATGGCATCGGCATCCGAACGAATGGCAGGTGCGCACCGCTCGCCGGTTGCTTCACGAGAAAGCGCTCGCCGGTGAAGACCTCGCCGCCGCCATTTCTTCGTTGCTGGTACAGATGGAAGAACTGGACCCGGTGCAGCGTCTCCGCGCGCTGTGGACCCTGCGGCTCGTTGGCGCGTGCGACGACGCGACCCTGCGTGAACTGCTGCGCGACGAGAACGAACACCTCCGCACTTGGGCGATCCGCCTGCTCACCGACGAATGGCCGCTCGACCTCCGCGACGCGACGCGTCCCCGAACGGACGAGGTCAAACCTGATTCGACCTTGTTGGCGGAGTTTCATCGACTCGCTTCCGAGGACGAGTCGGGCCTCGTCCGACTCGCTCTCGCTTCCACCCTCCAGCGTCTTCCCGTTTCCGACCGGGGCGAACTGGTGCACAGGTTGGCCTCGCGCGCCGAGGATGCCGCCGATCACAACCTGCCCGCGATGCTGTGGTTCGCCCTCATTTCCGTGGCCGAGGCGGACACGTCGGCGCTCCTGCCCATCGCCGAAGTCACAGCGTGGCCCGATCTGCGCCGCTACATCGCACGACGACTCGCCGAGGACCTGAACACGAATCCCGTGCCGTTGGAGAAACTGCTCACGCTCGCCTCCCAAGGCTCGCCCGAGGTTGCCAGGGACACCCTGCGAGGCATGAGCGAGGCCCTCGCCGGCTGGCGCAAGGCGCCCAAACCGAAGAATTGGGAAGGCTTTGCCGCCGCCGCGTCCGATGCGTCGCTCAGCGGTTGGGTGCGCGAACTCAGCGCCCTTTTTGGCGATGGCCGCGCCCTCGACGAGATGAAAACGATCGCGCTCGACAACGAGGCCGAACTCGCCGCTCGCGAAGCCGCGCTCGCCACCCTGATCGAGTCCCGTCCCGACGACCTGCGCGCCCTCTGCGAACAGCTCATCGAGGTCCGCCATCTCAACGCCCTCGCCGCGCGCGGGCTCGCCCTCTTCGACGATCCCGCCATCGGGGTGAAGCTCGCAACGAACTACAAGCGCTTCTCCGTGGAAGCGCGCAAGGCCGTCATCGACACCCTCGTCTCGCGTCCCGCGTTTGCAAAGGCACTGCTCGACCGCGTCGATCCCACCAAGATTCCCCGCACCGACATCACCGCCTTTCACGCTCGCCAGATCCGGGCGTTCGACGACGCGGACCTGACCGCCAAGCTCACCGAGGTTTGGGGCGAGCTGCACGACACCGGCGGCGACAAATCGAAGCTCATCGCCGAGTGGAAGGCCAAGCTCACTCCCGACAGGCTTGCGAAAGCCGACCTCGGCCAGGGGCGCGCGCTCTACCAGCTCTGCGCCGCCTGCCACAAGCTCTACGGCGAAGGCGGCGCCATCGGGCCCGACCTCACCGGCAGCGGCCGGAGCAACCTCGACTACCTCCTCGAAAACATCCTCGACCCCAGCGGCGTCGTTTCGCCCGATTACCGCATGAGCCTGCTCACGATGAAGGACGGTCGCGTCCTCACCGGCGTCGTCGCCGCGCAGAACGACCGCACCCTCACCCTCCGCACCCTGACCGAATCGCTCACCCTCGATCATGCCGAGATCGCGAAACAGGAAATCTCGACCGTCTCCATGATGCCCGAAGGGCTGTTGCAAGCGCTCTCCGACGAACAAGTCCGCGATCTCATCGCCTACCTCATGCATCCCGTCCAAGTCCCTCTGTCTCCATCCCAACCATGAAAACACTCCCAGTCGTCCTTCTGCTCCTCCTCGTCTGCCTCCCGCTCCACGCCCGCACGTTCACCAATGCGCAGGGCGTGCGCATCGAGGGTGAAATCCGGAAGGTGCAGGGTACCCAGATCACGCTGAAACTCGTGGACGGTCGCGTCGTCACTTTCGACATCGCCTTGCTTTCGAAGGCGGATCAGGAACACGTCCGCGCCTGGAAACCGGCCTCTCAGGGCGAGGAAGGCATCTACCTCGCCGTGGGCAACGGGCTGCATCGCCTCTCCTCGACGGACGGCATCACCTGGAGCCATCATCAGTTCGCCGACAAACCCGGGCATGATCAGAACGACCTCAAATCCCTCGCCAGCGGCAATGGCGTGGCGGTGGCGGTCGGCGGGTTTTCGAAATCCAACATCCTCACCACCCGCGACGGCGTGGAATGGCACATCAACGACTTCAACGCCGGCGTGCTCAGCGGCGTGATTTTTGTGAACGACGCCTTCCACGCCTTCGGCGAAAGCGGCAAGGTGATCCGCTCCACCGACGGCTTGGAATGGGAGGTCGTCGGCGATGCCAAGACCAAGGATTACCTCGCCGCCGAAGCCCAGAAACTCGGCGAGGCCGCACCCATCAAGTCGAACATCCGCGACTGGCGTTTTGCCAACGGACGCTTCGTCGGCTCGGGCGACAACGGCTTTCTCATCACCACCACCGATTTCCAGAAGTGGGACTATCCGCCGCGCCTCGAACCCCGTTCGCGCCTCTACATCGCCACCGATGGCAGCGGATTTGTTGTCGTGGGCGAAGCGACGCTGCATCACTCCACCGATGGATTGGAATGGGAAAACGTGACGCCCGATCTGCCCGAGGGCACGAAGTTCGGCAGCCTCGTTTTCGATGGCGCTCGCTACCTCGTGAACACACGCAAGGACACGGGCTACGAATCCGCGGACGGCATCGAATGGAAGGAACTCAAAGACGTCACCCTGCCCGGCACCCTCGCCGCCGTGCGTCCCGATCTGCTTTATTCCTTCGAGACATACTGGAAGCCCACAGAGAACCTCCAGTATTCCACCGATGGCGGAAAGTCCTGGAAAAGCGCCACTCTACCCGCACCAGCCGGTGTCACCCGCATCATTCACGCGGAGCTTTCGAACGCCAAGCCATGATTCCACGTCTCGCGCTATTCGTTGTCCTGTCAGGTCTGACCGCAACTGCGGCGGAGCACCCGAGCCTCCTCTTCATCCTCGCTGATGACATGGGTTGGCAGGACACGAGCGTGGCTTTTGCGAAGGAGCGCACAAATTTCAACGACCGCTTCCACACGCCCGCGCTGGGGCGGTTGGCTCGCGAGGGCATGAAGTTCACCCAGGCCTACTCCTGCGCGGTCTGTTCGCCGACGCGAGTGAGTTTTCTCACCGGACAAAACCAGACGCGGCACCATGTGACGCAGTGGACGCATATCACGGGAGACAAACCGACGCCCGACCTGCCGCATCCGACTTTGAGCCATGCGGCGTGGAACTGGAACGGCCTCCAACCCGCCGGCACTGGCCTGCCGCACTCGGTCGAGGCGCCCACGCTGCCCGCGTTGCTGAAGGAGGCCGGTTATCGTACGATGCACTTCGGCAAAGGTCACTTCGGCGCGGCGGGTACGCCGGGGGCCGACCCGAAGGTCTTTGGTTTCGACGTGCGCATCGGGGGACGTGACGCGGGCGGTTGCGGGAGCTATTCGGGCCTGAAAAACTTTGGGGCCAAAGCGAATCCGGAGGGACCGTGGCGTGCGTGGGATCTGGATCACTACTTTGGGCAGGACATCCATCTCACCGAGGCACTGACCCTGGAGGCGAAACGCGAGATTCGTTCCGCCGTTGAATCCAAGCAGCCCTTCTTCTGCTACTTCGCCCACTACGCGCCGCACACGCCGATCGAACCGGACGAACGCTTCGCGCCGAAATATCGCGCCGCCGGTCTCGATGAAACCGAGGCCGCCTACGCTTCGCTGCTCGAGGGCATGGACAAGAGCGTCGGCGATCTCCTCGACCTGCTCGACGAACTAGGCATCGCGGAAAACACGCTCGTCGTTTTCACCAGCGACAACGGCGCGGTGAGCCACCAATACCGCACCATGGACCCGCCGCACACGCACAACGCACCGCTTAGCAGTGGCAAGGGTGCGCATCACGAGGGTGGCATCCGCGTTCCCTTGCTGGTGCGCTTGCCGGGAGTGACGGAACCGGAGAGCGTGAATGACACTCCGGTCGTGATCCATGATTGGTTTCCAACCTTTCTCGGATTAGCGGGAGTTGATATGCCGGAAGCGATCGATGGTCTCGATCTCACACCCCTCTTGAAGGGCGGGAAGCCGGAACAGTTCGAGCGGCCAATCGTCTGGCATTTTCCCAATTTCTGGGGACCGCTCTCCGCGCCAGGACCTGTCGAAGGTCCCGGAATGGGGCCGAGCAGTACGATCCTCCGGGGCGACTGGAAGCTGATCTATTACCACGGTGACCAGAGCTTCGAGTTGTATAATCTGGAAAACGACCTCCCCGAGACCACTAACCTCGCAGAACAGGAACCGCAAAGGGTGGAAAAACTTGCGGCGGAATTGTCAGGAATTCTTCGTAGTCATGACGCACCGATGCCTTTGGTGAAGGCCACGGGATCGCCAGTCCCGATGCCGGACAAGGTGGTTTCGGAGAAGGTTTTCCTCCCCGAGATTGAATAAGAAAACAAATGGAAATTCTCGAATTACCTTTCAACTCCTTTGTGGGAATCATTCGTGGGCCTGAAAACGAAGGTTCACTATCCCTTCCAGACGACCGTCGATATACAAATCATCTCGGAACCGTCCATGCCAGCGCGTTGCTTGCACTTGCGGAAGCAGCCAGTGGCGACTTTTTGATTCACGAATTTGCTGAAGCTGAGTTCGAAGTCTTGCCTGTGGTGAGAACGTTGGAAGCAAAATTTCGCAAGCCTGCTCGCGGAAGGGTTTTTTCCGTGGCCCGAGTATCGGACAATTCCAGGGAAGCTTTTTTTACTCGTCTTCGAAGTCGAGGGAAAGCGGTCTTGCAGATCGAGGTGGACATCTGCGACGCCAATGAGGTCGTGGTGATGTCCGCTACAGTGGAATGGTTTGTGGCGAAGCAAACAGGAGGATCGGCCTCAGTGTAATCATGAATCGACGTTTTGCGCTCAAGTTGCTCCCTGTCGGTGTCTCTGCTTTGGCCGGTGAACTCGACCTCGCCCGTGCAGATACGAATGATTCGAAATTCTTCTCCGTGGTGAAACGGAATGATCTCTGGCGCTTCGTTGCACCGAGCGGTGAGCCGTTTTTCTCCATCGGGTTGAATCACATCGATCCTTCGCCGCTGCGATACGCGTCGAATGGCGATCTCTGGCACCACAAATACGGAAACTCGATGGAGCGGTGGCTGAAGGAGGCGGTAAAGCCGGATCTGGAAGCCTGGGGTTTCAACTCGGTCGGCTGGACGCAGGAGGTGGTGACGCGCGGTCTGACCAATCACCGTCATTCCCGTGGCTTCACGTTCGAGGAGTATCAATGGCTCGGTTTGCCGTACTGCCATCAGTTGCCGTTCGCCGATTTCCATCAATGGGATGCCGAGGTGCGGCACGCCGACTTCGCCGCGCCGGAGTGGATGGACTGGTGCGACTACGTGGCCCGCGAGCATTGCGCGCGGATGAAGGACGATCCGAAGCTGATTGGCTATTTCTACCTCGATTGTCCGACCTGGATTCACACGCGGCCGGAGAACGAATGGAAAGGCCCGGTCTTCGATCCGGAGAAGCTCAAGACCGAAGCCGGTCGAAAGGAACTGCGCGATCTGGCCACCGCCTACTACCGCACTACGCACGTCGCGATCCGCCGCTACGATCCGCATCACCTGATCCTCGGCGACCGCTACGAGGCGGGTCGTCCCATCGCGGAGGAAGTCATCGAAGCGGCCTTGCCTTATGTCGACGTGCTGAGCTTCCAGCATTTTGCGTCGCCGGACCAGGTCGCCGCCAACCTCGCGCATTGGCACGAGAAAACCGGCAAGCCGACGCTGCTTGCCGATCATGCCGCCGCCATCCGAAAACCCGACGGCTCGCGCCGGCACGATGGCGCCGGCTACGCCGCGATGCTGGAAACACTCGTCCGCCTGCCCGGTTGCGTCGGCTACCACCTCTGCGGCGCCTACCTGCGCAACGAGACCCGGAAACGCGCTCTCCGCGCCGCCGACGAGACGCCCGACACCGAGGCGATCGAAGCCATCTCCCGCGCCAATCAGAATTTCAGCCATCAATAGACACAGATAGACACTGATGAACTTCAATCTGAAACAATTCCCCTTTCTTCTCCTCAATCATCTGCGTTCACCCGCGTTCATCTGCGGTTTCTTCCTCCTCTGCGGTCTTGCCAATGCCGCCGAAGAGAAACCCCGCAACATCGTTTTCCTCCTCGTCGATGATCAGCGCCACGACGCGCTGAGCTGCGCCGGTCATCCGTTCCTGAAGACGCCCGCCGCCGATTCCATCGCCGCGGACGGGGTGCGTTTTCGCAATGCCTACGTGACCACGTCCCTCTGTTCGCCGAGCCGGGCGACCATCCTGACCGGGCTCTACGCCCACAGCCACCGCGTTGTCGACAACCAGTCGGGCACGCCGGAGGGGCTCGTCTTCTTCGGCGAGTATCTGCAGCGGGCCGGTTACGACACCGCCTTCATCGGCAAGTGGCACATGGGACACGCCAGCGACGAGCCGCGCCCGGGCTGGGGACACTGGGTCAGTTTCACGGGGCAGGGGAACTATTTTCCCGAACTGCCGAACGGGAAGACCGCCCAGCTCAACGTCGATGGCGAGCGCGTCGATCAGACCAAATACATCACCGACGAACTGACCGACTACGCGGTCGATTGGCTGCGGGAGCGGAAGGAATCCGGGAAACCGTGGATGCTCTATCTTTCCCACAAGGCGGTGCACCACGATTTCTCCCCGGCCCCCCGCCACCTCGGGAAGTTCGACAACATCGAGATTCCTCCCTTTCCAAGCACCCAGGGCACTCCAGCCGACGACCGCAAGCCCATGTGGGCGCGCAACCAGCGCAATTCCTGGCACGGGGCCGAGTTTCCCTTCCATGATACGCTGGGCAAAACGGAGGACATCTACCGCCGCTACTGCGAAGCGATGCTGTCGGTCGACGAGAGCACCGGTCGGGTGCTCGAGGTTCTGCGGGAGATCGGCGCGGACGAATCGACCCTGGTCATCTACATGGCCGACAACGGGCATCTCTGGGGAGAACAGGGATTGATCGACAAGCGCACCGCCTACGAGGCATCGATCCGGGTGCCGCTGCTGATGCGTTGTCCAGAGCTGTTCGACGGCGGGCGGGTGATCGAGGAAATCGCCGCCAATCTCGACATCGCCCCCACCGTGCTCGACGCGGCCGGCATCGAGGCGCCCGCGCACTACCAGGGCGCCAGCCTGCTGCCTCTGGCAAAAGGAGAGAAGCCCGAGGACTGGCGAACCGAGCTGGTCTACGAGTATTTCTGGGAGCGCTGGGCGCCCTCGACGCCGACGATCCACGCGCTGGTGACGCCCGAATGGAAATTCGTCCGCGCCTACGGCCTCTGGGACCTGCACGAACTCTACGACCTGCGGAGCGATCCCGACGAGTTGAACAATCTGTACCCCGATCCCGAGCACCGGAAGCGAGCGATGGAGATGGACCAGCGTCTTTTCGAATTGCTCGGCGAGACCGGTGGCGATTCCATCCCATTGCTGCGCGGCTGGAACGGCTCCGCCAAGGAACTGCGCGATCCCGAGGCGTCCGATTGGGCGCCGTTTCCGGAGCCGATGAAATCCCGCTGAGGAAGGGAGTGGTGCACGGGGACGGGATCGAACCGCCGACCAACTGGGTGTAAACCCGATTTTAATGCTATGATATTCAGTGCGTTATGGAATTCTGAGGGTGTCCGCGGAGTTTTGTGGAGGGCTACGGAAGAATTCGGGAGTTTGATCCGTTACGAATGCGTTACACCTCCTGAAGAAGTCTCTCGGAGAAGAACGAAAAAATTTCGCTCGGTGAGTTGCGCGTCCGAAAAGGTGCCGTACGATGCGTACCAGTTCGGCATGATTCCGGACTCTACTGTCGCCCCATCTCGGCATTGAAGAGCCTGTGGGCGAGATACTACGCCAGAAATTTTCGTGTAAACGATTTCTGGAAAAGATGCCAAAACCACCTCCGGCGAGCCTTGTCAGGATAGACGAGATGGCTCGCCGCTTGAGCGTTTCGGTTCGAACGCTTGAGAATTGGATTCAGAACCGTCGGGTCTCAGTGATCCGAATTGGAGGGGTCAACCTTTTCGACCCCGATCAAGTAATACAAGACGTCAAACGGTTCGAAGTCCCGGCCTTGGAGGCCGAGAGCGAATCCTAGCCACCAGCCATTGCGCGGCGCTCTCCCGGCTGACCCTCAGGTTGGGTGCCGGGAGGGATTGCCCGCCTGCCGACGTTGACCAAGAAACAAACTTCAAAAACCAAGGGTGCAACGCGCCCTTCCAGCAAGACCAGCGCCGACGACCTGTGCATCGTAGGCGTGGCAGTTCAAGACCAAGACGGACCAGAGAAATCGAGCCAACTGCTCGCGATTTCGTACTGCGTTCGCTGGAAAGGAAAATCCAGCCACGGAATCCTCCGTTGCTCCGGTAAACCGCCGAAATTGTCCCATGTGATCGCAGAGGCCTTTCGATTCGCGAAAGCCGATGGAATGTTCTTCGTCGAGAAATCAAATCGTTACCCAAAAGAGCTGTTTCTAGCGGTTCATGACGTCCGGAGATTGCTTGAACACTTGGCCGATGCCGCGGAGTGGGAGGGGCACCTTCGCAAGATCAAGGCATCTCCGATTTCGGTTGGAGCCCCTCTCCGCGTGCGAATCACTGACCAGAACAAGAACGTGCGGGACGTGGATGTCTGGTTGGTCGATACAAGGCTCCTCGGTGTGGAGAAAGACCAGATCGACGAGCTGTCGAAGCAGATGGAAGAGGTGCCAACAAGGATTCCCGAGTTCGGGAGGTGGAAAAAACTGCACGACGAGGATTCTGAGGTTTTCGATTCACTGGCCGTAAGAGCTGCGATAACCACTGCTGAATACGCATGCCAGTTCGCACGATTCTCCGGAATTCTCAGCGGGAGATACACGCTTCCTTTGACCGTTGGAAAACTGGCCGAGGATTTCGCTCTCCAGCGGTTGGGTGATGGCGCGAACGGCCATCTCGCACTTCTCGGGAAGGAAGTTCTGAAACCCGGAACTAGTGGAGTGTCGAAGCAGACGGCGAAGCTCATCGTCAACCTCTTCGAGGAATCAGTTCTCGCAAGCGAGGCGTACGCGGGGGGGCGAAACGAATCGTTCTATTTCGGCATCAGCGATGAAGCTGAATGGCGCGATGATGACCTCTGTTCCGCCTATCCCACTGTCTTGGGTGCTATCGGGCGTCCACTCTGGGAGCGTGGCTTCCAGACCACCGATGCCGACGACTTTGAGGGAGATGTGATCGGGGTTGCTCGTGTCGACTTCAGGTTCCCGAAGGGTGTGCGGTTTCCAACCTTGTCAGTCAGGGTGGATGAGAAGCTCATTTTTCCCTCGGAAGGCCAGTCCTACGCGACCGCACCCGAGATCTCGCTTGCCCGCAGACTTGGAGCGACGATTGCGATCAAGAAAGGATTCGTTGTGCCACTGGATCAATCGAAGCGGCCCTTCGAGGCCATGATTACTGAACTCGTGAGATTGCGAGAGAAGACCCATTTCGAAGGCAACCACTTTAATGAGAAAATGGCGAAGCGCGTCGCCAACTCGATTCCCGGAAAGATGGGGCAGGGATTGCCACAGAAGCGAGACAGCCTTCAGAAAAAGGCGACTGTTGACGAATGCGAACTCACCCAGCCTTTCCTCGCTGGGCACGTCACCGGGACGGTACGTGCGATCATGGGAGAGATCCTGAACGGGCTGCCAGATCAGGTAAAAGTGCTTTCGGTGACCACGGATGGGTTCGTCAGTAATGCGACGGAGGCTGAGATCGAGTCAGCGACTTCAGGTCCATTGTGTCAGGCATTCGCAAAGAGCCGTGAGAGGCTCTGCGGTGATCCGACGATTCTGAGGACGAAGAAGCGCGCAAGCCAGCTCCTGTGCGTAAGAAACCGGGTCATGGCGACCTTAAAGAAGGCGTCAGGAGGTGAAGATCTCATCCTCAGCCGTTCAGGGATCATCACTCCGGGCAATAGAAGGACTGACGACGAGAAAAATCGGTGGCTGATCGACCAGTTCCTCGACCGTGTGCCGGGGAAGCTGATCCAGCAGAAAGGATTCAGCGGAGGAGCCGAAAGCGTGCGCAAGGTATCTCTGGACTTCGATTTCGACCGCAGGCCGGCCTGTCCGAGAGAAAGGGAATTTAAGGGAAGACCGCATGTATCGTTCAACACGCGGCCATGGCAAACCAAGGAAGATTATCATGCTGCGGCGGAAGCCTTGGATGAATTCCAGCGGAAACGTTGCCTTAAAACGCTGGGGGATCTCGACGATTTGAACGAGTTGATCGAGGCCAAGCGTTCGGCAGTCAGAAATCCATCGGTCGACGGAGTCTCCACGATTGACGGGGCACTCGAACGAGCGAAGACGCAATTTCTTCGTGCATTGAAGAAAGGGGAGTGCGGTCTCGCCGGGTGCATGAATGGCAAAACTCACCAGACAATGGCCAAGGAAATCGACGATGCGCTCCAAGCCAGCTCTCTTGGCAAGCGCATCAAGGTGGCTTCGAACGACCTTGGTCGGGCAGGAAGGGCAACCTCGCAGGTGGCACCCCATAGTGTTTCGCGTACACCTCGTGCCAAGCAGTTCATGGAAGAGATGCGGAAGTTGTTCCCCGGCTTCCCACCCGAGGACCTTCTCGCGCCGGATCACGAAGAATTCGTCCAGAATCCGGAATCGGAAACCTACGAGAAATCCCAAGAATTCGTAGGTTTATACCACGCCGTGTCACTGCGTAAGGCGTTGGAATTGAATCGGTTCAACGTGATGTGTCATTTTCTCCGGTAGGGGTTGGGAGAGTGGAGGGGTGAGGGTGAGATCTGTGTAGCGTAGCGGAACAAGATCGAGGCCGAGTCCACCCACTCGAACCATACCCCGCCGGTCGTACCTCCACCTACTGCACTGGTAGTGCCTCTGGATACACCAGCACTGCCAGATACCGTGTGCATGAACCAGATACTACCACCATTGCATACGAAACCAGATACCGGAAGTCCATACCTGCATGATTACCTGCACCAGAGGTGGGTACACCTGCATCGAGAACGTGTACACCTGCACAAACATGTGTACACACGAGAACAACACGGGTAACAGGATTCAGTGGTCGTAGGCACCTGTCAGTGTCTGCGGTGTCAGGTGTTGGGATTCTGCTTGTACTGGAGATCTGCTGAAGTACGTTTCCGGATGACCAACATGGTGAACGTACCTGCTGAATCACTGGAAAAGTACGACCAGTGCCACCCATTGAGAAGACACCACGCTCACGAGCTGACTCCTGCGGATACTGTGGACCTTTCCTCACCACCATCGGAACTTCAGTCTTTGGCAAAGCAGTTCCCGTGGGATGCACCAGTTTCAGGATCACCCCTCGGGCTTGCAGCAGGCAGACTGGCCCAGATCACGGGTGTTCCTCATGATCTTGCTCTGGTGCCTGCTCTTGCCGCTGTAAGCGCTGCTGTCGGGCCTTCGCGGTTGGTGCGGATGCCAGAGGGCGCCTGTGTCTCCGGTCTCTTCCACACGCAGGCAGTGGCGAGTTCGGCTCGTATGAGCAACCGGGTACTGCTCTCGTGGTCGTTGGCACCACTGCTTGAGATCGTAGAGGCAGACGTCAGCAAGAATGCCTCTGGCTTGGACCTCAAGGTTCTGGGAGAGAAGGCGAGGAAAAGGTTCAGGGAGGCACGGCAGCAGTATCAGCACGCCTGCGCTGCGTTTGAGGATGTTGGTGGTACCTCGCAACAAAGGACGCGATTCTACCGGGAGACTCTGCAGAAGCGGGATCAGGGCTGGACGTTTCCAGCTGGAGCACGTGAGCAGGTTGTCCTGCAGGTGGACCACTGGGATCATGAACGGGAGAAGGCTGCTAGGGAGATGGCGGAGATCGCCAGACGTACTGCTCCCATGGTAGTGGCGAAGGCGCTGGGACCGGAGCAGATCCTGAACCACAGGGATCTGGGATCTGGTGGTGCTGTTTGCAATCTTGATACCGATGGGCGGAGCCTGAGGGAGATCCTCCATGCGCACGGTCGTACTCGACGCGGTGTCATGGATGTCTTCGTGCGATCGTTCGACCACTCCGTGCGTGTGAAACAGAAGCAGGCAGTGCCAGCACCTTCCGTCTCAGAACTGGCGATGATCGATGAGGCCCTGCTGCTGGAGTTGTTGAACGACGGCCATGTGGGTCGATCAGGCTTCCTCTCCCGGTGCCTCTTTGTGGACTTGGATACGAGTGCCACGAATTCAATGAACCTCGAAGAGGCATGGAACCGTTGCGAAGAGTTCGATGAGTTGCTGATCAAACTGTACGACCAGCGTTTTCGACAGGCTGCAACAGAGCATGTTCTGTCTCCCGGGGCCGTGGAGGTGTTGCAGGCATTCGTCGGAGAGGTGGAAGCTGTCCAGAGTGGATGTCCAGAACTGGCTGCCTACCTCAGCCACTGGCACCAATTGGTGTCGAAGCTGGCCCTCTTGATTCACTTGGGAAGTGGAGGTCTGGACATCATCGAGATTCCCCGGGAAGCGATGGAACGGGCCAGTGCAATTTTTGCTCGGGTAGGAGGGGGTGGGATGGACCTGCTGGCACGCCTTAGAAGGGACGGGCTGGAACAAGAGGCCAAGCTGGAGAGCCAGCTGGAGGTGCTGGTGACCAAGGTAAAGATGAAGGGTGGTGCGACCGTACGTGAGCTGGTTCGTTCGTACAGCCGGATGAAGGTGTCCTCGCTGAAACCCCTGCTGGAACTGGCACAGGAGTCGGGCCTGATTCGGGAAGAGGAGGGGAGGTATTTGGCGGTGGGGTGAAAGAAACTCGGAATTTGCCCTTGTACTGCCGAGGTGGTGCGCCTACATTACCTACCGGATGACCTAATAACGTATGCGGAAACTCCAAATGAACCATCAATATGAAAGTCAACACCGCTACGAAACGTTACTGGGCTCGGACCGGGCCATCTCCTATCTTCGGATTTGATTGGGAAGATAGAAAGCTTCTGTCAGGACCTGACGCCGAGGTCCTCTTTGATCAGGTCTGGAAATCCTGTCTGGAGCCAGCCGTCAATGCCGGGACTGTTGTTCCGGCTGGGCAGGCCAAGACTATGATCCCGGACGACAAGCGCCGGAACTTCTTCGATCCCGCTCAGGAGCACCGTGAGATCAGGCTCGCTGGACAGAAGTTGCTCGTGCAGGTTGATACTAGCTCAGACGAGCTGACGCAGATGTGGAACCTGAACCCGAAAGGTGAGAAGCCGGCACCAGTGGTGGGAGCTCGAAGAGATGATCCGGTGGTGGGTCTGCTTGAGTTGGCGAGGAAGATGAAGGTGCCGGAGGCTGATCTAGAAGTTGCTCTGGGAGACGCGATTGCTGAGGGGCTGCGTCGACGGTAGGCTCGTGTCTACATGAGCAAACACGAGACATGGCGCACGCGGAAGTTTTGGAGCGAGCAACAGCAAGTGGGAAGGTTGCACGAGGAGTTTCTGGCGGTCTCAGGAGACAGAGGATCTGGAAAGCGGTTGTTGGATGGGCTCATACTCCACGGCGCCGCACCGGAAATCGGCCCGATCACGCCAAAAGAAATTTCGGATGCTGAGATCACCGTGATCCAGACGAAGCGGGGCAGACTGGGGATGTATCTGATGGGCCAAGCCTACTTCTCCCGGGAAATCATGCGGCGCTACCAGCCCGCGAAGATCCACACGGTGGCCATCTGCGGCAAAGGGGATGTTGAGATGGAGCGCCTTTGCGAGGCTGCTGAGATCGAAGTCTGGGTGTGCCCTGACGACTCAACTTGACAGTTGCGGTAGGCTTCAGAAGCGATTTTGATGATTTACCCGACCAGAGAGGCTGCCCACCGAGCCATGATCGACATGGCCGAAAGGGAGTTCAAACGTGCCCTTCGTCTTCCAAGGTTCTTTGTTGCCGAAAAAGCTGCCTCGGGAGGATTCGTCATCGGGAGGCGGGGGCCTTCTGCCGAAGATGGCCTGTCGCGGGAGGTCGGCAGAATTTCAACTAGCCATTAGGGATAAGGATGAAAATCGAGAAAAGCGGTCGCGAGATACGAACACTGGAAGACTGGAGGCAGCACGCGGGGCCGACGAGGGAATACCAGTGGCAGAGCGGAAAAAGCGCCTGTGAATGCGCAAAGGCTTGGCTTCGTCACGGGGAGCCAAGAATGCCCGAAGAAATCAAGGCTCTATTGGATTCCTCAGAGCTCACCTCAAATATGGAGGTGGATATCGTCTTTCCCGAGATCAAACTCAGGTTTGATGACTGCGGCGGGAACGATCGTGTTTCCGACATCGCCTTTGTTGGGCGTTCAGGTGAAAGAAAGATCGCGGTCACGATAGAAGCGAAGGGCGATGAGTCGTTCGGTGAGACCGTGGCGAAGACGTTCGAGGCTGCGGTCGAGACCAGACTTGGCAATCCGAGGAGCAGGGCCTTGGACAGGGTCGTCGCTCTTCCTCAAACGATGCTGAGGCCTTGGAAAAAGGGGCAATCAAAGGTTGGTGATCTCAGGTACCAGTTGCTCACTGCGATGGCTGGCACGCTTGCGAATGCCCATGCTCAGGGGGCGGAATATGCCGTAATGTTGATCCACGAGTTCAAGACAGAAAAAACTGACCGTGCACTGCAGGAGGAGAATCAAAAGGATCTGGAGGCGTTCGTGGAGCGGATCGCTGATGGTGCGATGAATCTAGTGGAGGGAGAGTTGGCTGGGCCTATTGTGGTAGGTCCGGGTTGTGGCTTATATCCCAGCCCAACTGTGCCGTTGTTGATTGGAAAAATCGTGTTTTTTTCTCCCAGTTCTTAGGCTAGCTATTGCCGTGGAGAGGGATTGAATTTCAAGTTGCTCAAGAAATGAAAAAATGTGCCTTTTGTGGGAGTTCGGATCTTAAGCTGACGCGGGAGCATGTGTTCCCTGCTTCGTTGCACAAGCGCATTGAAGAGCAAAACTTGAAGAAGACGGGGCAGAAGCAGAATTTTTGGCTGAAAAAATTGGGTAAGGACATCCCATCAGAACCTCAGGTGAAAGATGTCTGTGCTACATGCAATAATGGGCCGCTGTCCATCTTGGATTCATATATTTGCCAGCTTTGGGATAGGCAGTTTAAGACGATAGTCGCCAGAGATGAAAGAGTAGTCTTTAACTACGAATTTCAATTGTTGGCGAGATGGCTTCTGAAAATGTGTTATAATAGTGCCCGGGTCCACGGTAGTGACGAAGTTCATTTCCGTGGATTTGCTGGCTATATTCTCGGAGAGGAAGCAACAGTTCCAAAGGGAGTCGATATTCATCTCCAATTGATTTCCCCAACGAGGATAACGGAGGAGATGAGGAAAGTTGCCGGGGTGGTGGAGGGAAGGGACTGGTTTGAGCCTGATTGCCTACGTTGCGGCCATAGGGGTTACGTGACGAAGTCTGGCTACGGGAGGTTGGTTCGTGCCGTGTATATCCAATCATACTGCTTCTTGATTCATGTTTTTCCGAAAAACCAAATGAAAAGACGTTTGAGCGATTTGAGGGATTTTAAGAAGAGTTTCCCAAACGCTATTTTAGTCTCTCCGAGACAAAGCTCCTGTCTAGTGAGGTGTAGGGGCATAGATGCGATGGAAGATTTTTCGGGTTCAAGAAGTTTTTATTAACAATGGATTGCGAGATGAAAAGGTGACAGTTTTTGTGTTATACAATCTTGTATGGCACGAACTGCGCACTATGTACCGTCGATCTCGCGGCCTTTGGTCTGCGCGCTTTTCCATGAAGCTCGTCGTCATCACATTCCGATGACTCGGCTTGTGGATCGACTGCTCCGGGATTCCCTCGTGGGATCTCCGGGGTGGATGCGTGCAGCCAGAGACTGGCCCGAACTGGCGGCTCCAAAACAAGGAGATCAGTCTAGATCTGGCTGATACTAACCCGACATCGCCTGACGACTTGGAGCGGCCCGATTGCCTTTGCGGTGATCGGGCCGTTTTGCGTGCAGGTGCGAACCCGAACCTCACCCTGAAACCACAATCCATCATAAACCATGATCCCGATCCCCTTGAAACAACGTCTGCTGGTTTTAGCCGGCTACCTGAACCCCTGCCACCGTGGCAGCTTCCTCCGCTCCGTGGTCCATCGACTGGAAGACTTGGCGCTGACATACCCTCGAACACTTGTGTTTGGCTGCGCGGGATTCTGCGTGGGGCAAGTTGTCGATGCGATCACCGGCTTTCCTGCGGGGCTTCCGGGCCTTTTGGCGGGAGGGCTTTTCGGACTTGATCGCGATCTGAACGCCGATGCGACCGAGCAGCAGGTGCGGCGGATCATCAAGGAGGAATTCTCCGCGCACTACGCGATCTGATGAACTCGGACGATCGGAAGATTGCGGCGGAGAGCTTTGAGGGAGCCACCAAGGGAGGTCTGCTTGCCTCCGCTGCCTCGATCACCAGTGGCATCGCCATGGCAACAACTCCGGTGAAGGTGCTTGGCCTCCTCACCATCGGGACCTCCACGGCCATCAGTTGGCCGGTAGTGATCGCTATGGGAGCTGCCGGAGCTGTCTTCGGCGGTTTCTCCGCAGCCATGATCGAGCGCAAAAGGCAGGAACATATCCGCCGTGAATTTGCTCGGCTGATGAATCAGCCCTGATCCCTCCTCAGAGAAGAAACGACGACCCACGAACCCCAGGGGCCAGTGGCTGCACCACCAGTGCGGCGGCTGGCCCTTTCGCATTTCCAAGACACCAACCACACCCACTACGAACCCACACAGAAAGGAAACCAACACCATGGCAATCAAACTTGTCAGCAACTACGCAAAGCGGCTGGGCCTACCCGGTTACAGCTCGCATCAATTCGCCGTTTCGATGGAAACGGAACTCACCGACCTCGGCCAAGTGCAGGGAGAGGTGAGCCGGCTCTACGAACTCCTGCAGGATGCCGTGGATCGCGAGATCCAGCACACCGGCTTCGTGCCGGGCCATGACTACGGCGAAGTCCCCCAGAACGGGAATGGCCATGGTCATGTCTCGTTCAAGGCCAACGGCGGCAACGGCCACCGGGGAATGACCCCCGGCACCAACGGGAACGATCACTGGTCCTGCAGCGACAAGCAGCGGGAGCTGATCCAGAAGCTTGTCACCGAGAATGACCTTGACCGCGATACCGTGGAGCAGATTGCCCGGGACCGCTTCGGTGCCGGGGTGCACCAGCTCAACAAGCTGCAGGCTTCCGGGCTCATCGGCGAGCTGCTGGAGACCTGCGGGGGCACCAACGGGAAGCGCCAGGCCCACAATGGCAATGGACGGAAGGGAGGTGGTCGATGAATACGACCGCAACCAACCTGATCCCGTTTCCGGCCCCCGCCGTTCCCGAGCACGAGGCCAAGGATCCGCTGGAATACCTCAGCGCCTCCCGGCTCAAGACCTGGCAGGAATGCCGCCTGAAATGGTATTTCCGCTACATCGAGCAGATCCCCACCGTCGCCTCGCCGGCGCTGCTGGTGGGCAAGGTGGTGCATGCCGTGCTCCAGGCGTGGAACCTTGCCCGTTGGCGGGGTGAAGATGCCTCCGTCGAGTGCATGGAACAGGAGTTCCAGAGCAGTTGGCTGCATGGCTGCGACGAGGAAGGCATGATCTGGGAAGGCACCGAGCAGGAAGCCAAGGAGAAGACCAAGGCCTGGTCGATCCTCGATCACTACCTGCGGCATTCCCCGATCCCGCTGGAAGAACGCCCCGAAGCTGTCGAGGTGCGCGTGGAGCGTGATCTCGATGCCCACGGGCTGCCGCCCTTGGTCGGTATCATCGACCTGGTGCGGGGCGGGGGACGCATCGTGGACTTCAAGACCACGGCACGCACTCCCGATCTCGCGATGGTCGAGCACCAGAACGAGATCCAGCTGGCCTGTTACGCCCTGCTCTATCGTGAGGCCACCACCACCACGGAGGGTGGCTTCGAGATCCATTCGCTGGTGAAGACGAAATCTCCCAAGCTGGTGATCACGCCGATGGAGCCGATGTCGCGAGACCAGATCCGGCGCCTGGTGGCCATCATGGAATCCTACGTGTCCGGGATCGAGGCGGAGGACTTCACTCCTTCACCCGGCCTGCAGTGCAGCTACTGCGATTACTTCCAGCAGTGCCGCCAGTGGAACGGAGGTCCCCAACCA
Source organism: uncultured Verrucomicrobiales bacterium (assembly GCA_964439145.1). Classification (GTDB taxonomy): domain Bacteria; phylum Verrucomicrobiota; class Verrucomicrobiia; order Verrucomicrobiales; family DEV007; genus JAEUHH01. Next base: position 12,469 of record CAYTNL010000058.1, on the reverse strand, counting down.
TGATGGAGATCGCCCTCGTCGCCCTGGCACTCGAACTGGTGGTGATCCTCCACGTATCGAGCCACACCCCGCCGCCTGCCTTCTGACAGGCATCCCATCCTGAACCTCGAATCGGCCCGGAGGACGTTCCAACCGTCCTTCGGGCCGTTTCCTTTCCCCATTTTCTCATCCTTCCAACTGACGAACCTATGAAATCCACTCTTTCTCTTCTTGGGAAATCACTGAAGACAGCCCTTGCCGGGCTGAGCAAGGTGGTTCCCCGCCAACCGTCGAGGCCCGCACTCGAATGCCTTCGCATCGGAGCCGGACCCGAACCCGACACTCTCACCCTCACCGGCACCGATGGGGAGACCTTCCTCGAACTGGTGCTGGCCGCCGAAGAAGTGCCCGACACCTTCGAGCCATTCCTCGTGCCTTTGGGTGCGATGCGTGATGCTCTCAGGGAATGTGCCCCGCGTGATGTCCTTCGGCTTCAATCGGAGGATGAGGGCAGTCTCACCCTGATCCGCGAGACCGGTTCCGCTACCATTCCTCAGACATGGAAAATCCCGCCGATCTCCGAGTTTCCGGAGAACCCCGTGCTTGATTCCACACGGTTCAGGCTCGAGTCCGCCGCCAAGGAAGCCCTGCAGCAGGCGATGGCCTGCGCGTCCAGCGACCCCGCGCGGCAGGTGCTGCGTGGTGCGTGCATGGAAGGAGGTCACTCCTTCATCGGCACCGATGGACGGCATCTGTATCGCGCGAACTCGATGAACCTGCCGGTGAAACAGACCGTGATCCTGCCTCATCATCGAGTGCTGAATTGGAAACCAGTTCGTGACGCCGATTCGTGGTGGCTTGCCTACGACCTGGGGCGCTTCCAGTTGTCCGGCGATCACTGGAACCTCACTGGCAACCTGATCGAGGGAACCTATCCCAACTGGAAGCAGGTGCTGCCGCCGGATCAGGACTTCAAGACGGCGGTGATCATCAGCGAATCGCGCCTGGCTGATCTCGCATCCGCGGTGCGGAGCCTGCCCGGAGAGAAGTTGTCGAACAAGCCGGTAGGTCTGCGCCTGAAAGATCAGCGACTCACCCTGCTCGCGCGGGGAGAGGAGGGCGCCGCCTTCGGGGAGATCCCGGTGGAGGAAGCCCGTGTCACTGGCCCCGCCGCCACCGTCTTTGTGAACCGGGATTACCTGGCCAAAGCCCTGAGCTTCGGATTGAACCACATCGAGATCATCGACGAATCCTCGCCCCTGCGACTGCGGGCCGAGCCGTCGAATCACCGGGATCTCATTGTCATGCCCATCCGGGTCACAGCACCCGAACCCAGCCGGGACTCTCCCCGGAAAACAACCCAACCCCAACAGCCGACCATGAAGAAGAAACCGCCCATCGAGAGCGCCGCTCAATCGAATGGAGGAGACAACGGCCACCACCCTGCCGAGGAAGAACCTTCGCCGATGGAAGCCGTCACCTCCCAGTTGCTGCAGACCAAGAGTCTCCTGCGTCAGGCCCTCATCGAGCTGGGCGAACTCGGGAGCAGCCTCAAGCAGCTGAAAGCCGAGAAGAAAGCCACCGAAAAGGAATTCCGACAGGTGCGAACCACCTTGCGGAGTCTTCAGAAAGTGGAGCTGTGATCGAGGCTGCCTACCTACCAGACTGATCCAACGGGCACTGCTTGAAAGCAACAGGACCCGGCAGTCTCTCCCGGAGCGGAGGGGCTTGCCGGGTCTTTCATTTTCCACTCCCAACGAACCCTGAACCTGAAACCAAACACAGAAAGGAACTGCTACTCATGAACGAACTGCTTGAACCCCCGGCACCTCCCAGAGGCGCCAATCCGCCGGGAATGCTGCTGCATTGTGGCGCTGAAACCGTCACCCGCGAGGAGGTGTCGGGTGTGCCCACCCCAGATGGGACGGATACCTGGTATCCGCTGGCGCACACCAGCCTCGTCGATGAGGTCGAGACCCAGCTGAAATCGGCTGGCTTCCATGTCACGGCTGATCATCATGCCTTGAGCCATGATGGAGCCCGCTACTTCGGACTTCTCGAAGTCGAGGTCCCGGGTTCCCTCCGGGAAGGATACACCTGGACCGTGGGACTGAGGAACAGCCACGACAAGACCTATCCCGCAGGCCTGGTGGCGGGAACCCGTGTGCTGGTCTGCGACAATCTCAGCTTTTGCGGAGAGGTTCGCATCAGCCGGAAGCATACCCGCTTTGCGGTGCGGGATCTCCGGCACCTGACGGCCCGAGCCGTGGGACAGCTGGGAGATCGCTTCCAACGACTGGATCAACGAATCGCGGCCTATCGGGATCACCGGATCTCGGACCGGTTGGCGCATGATACCGTCATCCGTGCCATGGACTGCCGGGCACTGACGTGCAGCCAGATACCGCAGGTATTGCAGGAATGGCGGCACCCGAGGCATGACGAGTTCGCGCCGAGGAACGCGTGGAGCCTCTTCAATGCGGCTACCGAGGTGATGAAGGGAGCCAACGCCAACACCCTGGTGGCGCGCTCTCAGGCCTTGCATGGCCTCTTCGACGGTTTGGTCGGCCTGAGCTGACCCCCGGGAGAAAAGCTCTGCCTGCGTAAAGGTGGGGCTTTTCTTTTAGGTGTCCAATCCCTTTCGATCTCTGGGTGCTGATGATGCTTATGAAACGGCTCGAAGATAATCTCACGATGGTCGGAGAAAGCCTATTCCTTCGACTTGGGCCACATCCCAAATAGGCCTCTGCCAAGCCAGATTGTTCCAACTATACCAACAGGGGTTGCGAGGCCGAATGTGCCCACGACAATCGCCCAGAGGATCACGGTTCCGGCCAGAAACGCGGCCCAAATGGCGATCTTGGTTCCGAGATCGTTGTCAGATTTGACTGCTATCGCTTTCTTGGGTGACTGATCGACGGTTGGTGATAATGCACGCAAGTTTTGCGGTGGCGAAGATGGTTGAGTTTGCGTGGGTTCTTTGGTCTTAGTCGTAGGTGATGTTATGGTGCTGCTGGGCCGACTGGCGGACTTGGTATCCCTGCCTGTTTGCTCTTGGGTTGGCGAATTCGCTTTTTTTTGTCTTTTGTCGCGATCTTCTTCTCTGTTCAGAGTTTCCTTTGCCCCCGGGTGTCCAAGGCTAGCCGCCTTCCTAATCAGATTCATGGCTTCATTCTTTCGAAAAGGTCCCAGATTGAGCAGAAGTTGTCCGTATTGAAATTTCCCTTCCAGACTCCCGAATTCTGATGCCGCCCTTAGGAATTCCTGAGCCTTGGTCTCGTCCCGAGGCGTTCCAGTGCCTTGCTTGTAACAGAGTCCCACTCGAACCATGGCATCTGTGTGTTTCTTTTCGGCACTCTCCAGGAACTGGAGAAATGCCTGTCTTGAATCGGATCTGACGCCGCATTTTCCGAAGAGAAGGCATTCTCCATAGTTGAACATTCCGTCAGGATCGCCAGCTTCCGCTGAATTCCGAAACCACTTGCCAGCTTCGTGAAGCTCATTTTTTTGGCCTCCTGCCACCCCCCGATAATCTCGGTAGCAGAGGCCTACCCAGTTCATAGCGATGGCGTTCCCCAATTCCGCGCTTCTCAGGAACAGTTGGAACGCCTTTTCTTCATTCTCACGGCTGCTTTCATTTGTCTCGAGAATCGCCAAGGCTTCTTCTAGAAGCGCGTTGGAATCAGGAGTCTCGGTCCGGTTGGCCGCCTTGAGCGCCGCCCCCATGGCCACGGCGTGCATTCCTCGCGTCCAAGGAATCGGATTCAGTCCGAGCGATTTTAGGTTCTCCCCCACTATTGGAATCTGGCTGCTGCCGCCCACCAGCAGGACATTTCGATTGGGCTGATCTCTTGCGCCAGCTCTCTCTCTCCAGCGCGCCACACACTGCATGGCCCTGGTGGTTTGTTCCGCGATCAGTTGTTCGAAATCTTCCCGCGAACACGAAAAGTTCAGCTGGCAGTGATCGGTGGCATGGCTGAAGGAATGGCTCTCTTTCTTGGAAAGCAGTTTCTTGGTCTCGACGACACGGCGATGGAGTTGTGGGTAATCCCCGGTCTGGGCGGGAGTCACGGCTTGCTGGCCTGACTGTTCCAGCTGGTCGTTCACCGCGTCGAAGAGGGCGTCGTCGATATCTTCCCCTCCCAGAGCCGGGTCGCCTTCCAGGTGATCGTGGTTCAGGACCCAATCGCCACTTTCCTTTCGCTCCACCAAGGCGATATCGAGAGTTCCGCCACCCCAATCGAAAACGAGGATCTCCGATCCCAGTTCGCTACCCTTTTTCTCCTCGAGAAAAGCGATCCCCGCCGCGATGGGTTCGTCGAGTAGCTCGAAGTTTTCGAACCCGGCCTGCTTGGCGGCAGTTTCCAGATCTTTCCGCGCGGCAGGGCCGAACTTGGCCGGCACGGTGATCACGGTTCGATCCAGCTTGCCATGGAAATGCTCGGTCTCGATTCGGGTGCGGATGTGCTCCAGAAACTTGGCACAAAGATCGATGGCGGAGAATTCGTGCCCGTTGAGCAGGAACTTGCGACTGGTGCCGATCCCGAGCTTGATGCGCCGCAGGTAACCTCCTGGATCGATGGCGAGTTGATCGTCGGCATCGTCGCCGAAGAGAAGCTGGCGCTCCTTGTCCACGTGAACGGTGGTGGGGAGTTCCGGGCCTGAGCGCCCCAAGTGCACCAACTCGGTCCGGCCCGAAGACTCGTCAAGGTAGGCGACCAGCGTCTTGGTGGTCCCGAAATCGATTCCGACAGTTTTCATGATAGGGGAAGCATCAATTCTCGTTCAGAGTCTGGTGAATCTCTTCGAGGCGCGAGACCACGTGAGTGAGCAGGGGGCGATCCCGATTTCTCGCCAGGTTTTCCCGTCCACGGTATTTGCCAATCAGTTCTTCAACCTCGAACAGGGAAACCATCCGTCCCGTTCCCAGGTCTCGCCGGCGATGCAGGGAAGCGAGGTGATTGCAGGTCGAGAGAAGAGGAGCGTGGTCTTCGGCAGGGAAGAGGTCGGGACGATCCGGGAGTTCGTCGATGACCCGAATGTCCATGTGGAGAGCTTCGAGATTTCCCCGGAAACCTTGCCACTGTCGATCACAGGCGATGATCTGATCGGAAAGGGAATTCCGCTCAGCCTCCGAGAGACAGTCCTGGTTCCTGGCGTCCTGATCCAAGTTTCGAAGCGCGGGATCGAGGATCAGTGCGGCCCGGGTGAGCACCTGGCATTGCTTGAGAATGGCTTGTCGCGAGAAAAAGCGTTCCTGGAGCGCATTTTCGAGTTCGACGATGCCACTCTCTTCCAGGCAAATCTGCCGAGCGGTCTCGGGAGTGGTCGCCCCTGCTCGATTCAGCAATCGCACCAGAAGCCGGAAACTCGCCCAGGGCATGGGATGACTGGATCGGATCTCGGCTCGAAGTGGGTCGGAATCCCAGCGCTCAGCCATCCGGAGCATTCGCCGCAGATCCTTTTCTTCGACGGCTATCGCCTTGAGCAGTTTTTCAAAGAAGGCATCAGGAGCGGATCGGGCGGTGAGTGCAAGGGGGCCGCTGACTGGAATGACATCAGCGACCATTCCCTGGAGTTGTTGCAGGAGGCGCTGCCCTTTTTCCCGGGCGCGTGAGCGCGGGTCGTCCACTTCGAGCCCGTCCCACTTGTGCAGAATGGCGAGGCTGTTGTAGGGGCCGGAATTGGGTAGGCGACTGCCCGAGAAGGCTTGGAGCGTCTCCTCGTCCTGCTCCCGTCCCACCGGGGGAATCACGTAGAGGATCGCGTCGGCCTTGCCGCCTTCCTCGATGGAGCGCGAGATCATCTCGGGATTGAGGAAGTCTTGGGCGATCTCGTGTTCTTCGACAGCGCTGCCGGTGCCGGGAGTATCGATGATCTGGACTTCGGCCAACTTCGGGATGTTCGCGAAGAGCCGCAGGAAATTTGTCCTTCCGATCCGATCCAACACTTCAGGGGATTTTCCGGTCCATTGAGAAAGATCCTCCAGGGGGCGTGATTCCGAGCTGCCATCTTTCCAGTGAACGAGGAATTCGTCTTCCTGGCTTTTCTCGCCATGGCAGATCCGGTTGAGGGTTGCGGTTGCTTCCTCGACATCGCTGATGGCCAGGGGGCGACCAATCAGTCCATTGATCAGCGTGGATTTCCCGGCCTTCATTCGTCCAACCACGGCGAGATTGAAGGGTTGCGTGGCCGAGTCCGCGATGGCGGCGAGAGCCAGCGACTGGTCCCGATACGCTTCGGATTCTCCCAGGAAATCCGCGGCAGATCGGAGGAAGTCGGGAAGCGCACCGTCAGTTTCCATCGGTCTACCGCAGGATCTTTTCCATCGCTTTCAGTTCGTCACGCAGGGCGTCGAGCTGCTGGTCTCTGGCCTTGATCTTTTGCGTGGCCTGCTGGACCTCCTCTGCCGTGGCACGACTGCGTTGCTGGAGTTCTTTCCGGGCCGCCGCCAGTTGGTCCATGCTTGACTTGACCATGTCTCCCAGGGCGTTTTCCGCTTTGGATCTGAGAGAGCCAAAGGCTTTCTGGAACCCCGTCTGCGCCTGGGCGAGACATCCTTGGAGATCCCGATCAATGGCTCCCTGGACCTGTTGTCGCGCGACGGCTGATTCCTTGACTCGCGAAATCTCGGTTGCCTGCATTCCTCCCCATATCCCTGCTATTGCCATTCCCGCCGCGCTGCCGAGAATCGTTCCAACGACTGGGATGACCGAACCGACAACGGCCCCGACTCCCATGGCGATTCCCACCCCGGCAGCTCCCCCGTAGAGACCGGTTCTGGCCTTGTCGAACCAGCGCGAATCGTCGGCTTTCGCGGCCAATTCCCTGAGTTGGGAATCGGAGAAGCGGATCAGTGTGGCATCCGAAATCAGTTCCTTGCTCAGGGCGGTGGTGGCGATGCTTGCCTCGGCCTTGCTGGCAAGCGCACCGAGGAGGCCGGAGAATCGGGTCTCCAGTTCCTTGCTGCATTCGAGCAGCACTTGAGAGACCTGCGCTCTGGTTTCGGCGGCAAGCGGCTCCACCAGGCCATAGATCTGCTCGGGAGTCGCTTCTCTTGCCTGGGACAGGAGGACGCCCACCTGTTCCGAGATCTCCCCACCGGGACGCAGCTTGTCGGCGACCTCGGCGAAGATGTCATTCTGGATGTGCTGCGCCTCCGTCTGGAACTCTCGGATCAGTTGGACCCTGACCTCCTCATTCCACTGCTTCAGTTTCTCCTCCGTGGAGCGGAGTTCGTCGGCCAAGGCCGCTTGCTTCTCGGCGGTGTCGGCGGCGAGGACGGATTTCTGCTGATCGATGGAGGCTCGAATCTCGGCGAACTTGCTCCAAGCCCGGCGGAGGCCCACCGTGGCGATGTTCCGGTCCCGCGACGCCTTGAGCGAGTGTTGCAGGTAGGACATGAGAGGAGGAAAGCCGCTGTCCTCCAAATCTTCGAGATTCCTGTCTTCGTCGCCTTCGGACTTGAGATTCGAGTCCACGACGAAATATCGGATCTCCTCCTTCTTGAGTCCGACCTTTTCGGTCAGGATGGCGAGATTGTTCTCCATCCGCTTTCGGCGCGCCTCGGCATCGGCCTGGGCGGCCTTGGTCTGCACGAAGTAGATCAATGGAGTGATGCGGCGCAGCTCCTTGAGGAAATCGACCTCGGCGGCTCCGATAGGGGATTCGACACTGTCAGTCACGAAAAAGACGGCGTCGGCCTTCGGGGCGTGTCGAAACGTGATTTCCCGATGCTTCTTGAACAGGCCTCCGACGCCAGGCGTATCCACCACGACCAGGCCGTCCCGAAGGATGGGAGCCGGGGCTCGCACGGCGATGAAATCGACCTTCTTCTCGTTGTCGGGATTGCCGTCTTCGGTGCCATAGGCCGACAATTCCGCCTCGGAAATCTCCCGCTTCTCCTTGCCTGTCTCAGGCTGAAAATGGACCACGTATCCCCGCTCAGATCCGTGATGGATCTTGAAGACGGTGGAGGTGGCCACATCGTCGTGAACGGGAACCAAGTCGGGAATGCCGCACAGGGCATTGATGAAAGAGGACTTCCCTTTCTTGATCTCTCCGATCACGACGAGTCGAAACAGCCCGAGCGCCACCGGTTGGATACTGGCGAAATAGTCCTCGTCCCGCCGCAGATGGACCTGCTCGTCCAGGAGACCCACCCGGGTCATCAGGTTGGCCACCGCTTCCAGGTTCGGCAGTTGTTTGGGTTCGTCGGACATGGGGCGGATCAGATACTGGCGAGCACTGTGTCCCAGTCGGTATTTTCGACCAGGGAATTGACGAATTGGCCGGCGGCATTGGCGGAGATGGGATCGAGTCCGAGGGCGACGCCTGCCACCGTGGTCCCCCATCCCAGGTAGTCTGCGATATCGAAATCGAGGGGACTGGCGCCTCCCGGAGCTAGAGAGGTGGAGACATAGTGAAAGTCACTGTTCTCCCAGGCGTCCATGAATTGGTCGAGGGGATAGGAGTGGCCCGCTCCCTCGGGATGTCCCGGGTCATTGATGATGACCTGGGGGTTGTCGATGTCGCTGAGATCCAGGCCCGTCACGGCGATGGCGTGGTCTGCCGGGGTGAACGTCGAGGTGTCCAAGCCGAAGATCTCACCCACCCAGTTCCAGAACTCGGACATGGGGCCTGTGTCCCACAGGTCGTCGCTGTTCACTCCAACGAGCACTCGATGCCCCTGCTGGAGTTCGTTGGCGAGTTGTTGCACGGAAGCATTCTCCACGGCGTGGGTGGGTATGCCGTAGGCTTCGAGGATGTTTCCGAGATCATCGGGTGAGGTGCCGAAGCCGGGGGAATACCAGCCATTGGAGACAGCCACGTAGTTGGCCTCATCCATCGACACGTCGATTCCGAACTGGTTGAGAATGCTGGTCTGCGCGGCGATGGCGCAGTTGTCCGGCATGTTCTGCAGTTCCCAGTAGTCTTGCTGAAAATCCGGGTCTCCGATATGAAATTCCATGAGGCAAGGGAGTTGAGTGGAAATCAGGGGCGGGTCAGCGTCACTTCCTGCTTTCTCACGATTCTCCCGGCGACGCTGAGTCCGGAAGCGTGAGATTTTGAAATCCTGGGACTGCCGGTATCGAGGGCTCCGTCCTCGGCCTCGACGGCGCGTTGTCGCTCCGGAGTCCAGGCTTCGTCCCGAATGATCTCCGCATCGGATAGATGAAGCCGATCTTCCAAGCGACTGCGGACCAGGCTCAAAGCTTCCGAGCCTGATTTCGAGGAGGCGGGGAGAGCATCGATTTCGTCGATCAAATCCACGAGGAACAGGAGCATCTGGTCCGTCTCCCGGGGCTGGGAGGACGGTGAGACTACCGCTGGTGCCTCAGATTGGGGGGCTGAAAACGGGGACAGAATCCCTCGCCTCGCGGTGATTCGCGACACGAATTCGCCAATGCGTCTCCGTAGTGAGCTGAGCATGATCTGCTTCGATGGACCAAGTCTTCACGGAGGGGCTGAATCAGTCAGCGGCTCCGAGGTTGATAGCGACTTTTACCCAAAACGACTCGATTGCATCAAGCGCGCAATTGCGGAGAAATCGTCAGTCGGTTTGGTTTGAAACATCGATTCGTGGTCTCCGGGTGTGAACCTGATTGGATCTTCTCCCGAGTCTTTGCGCTGGACTCGCGGTTACGGATCTCCCGAGGGCTCGAAGTCGATCTTCGCTGAGCAGTTCGGGAGGGGATTTGGGTGAGGGTGGAATACTTGACGACAGGTCTGGCCGAGGTCATGCACCCGCTCTTTTCCCGCAAACAAGGGGGAGGGGGACGGCTTTCCGACTCAGCCAACCTCGCTTGAGGGGGGGCTGCGACAAGCGTGGCGGAGCATTCCGGCGACGCCTGTATCTATGGGCATGCAAGAAAAACCTGATTCCATCCACGCTGCTGTTGCGATCACCAATAATGCCCGCTCTGGAGGCTCCAATCCCTATGCTGCCCTGCGAAGCGGTTCGAGCACTGGTAGCGCCAAGCCGTCGGTTCGGATACATGGGCCTCGGAGCAAGCCTCCGAAAGCCCGCGATGGAGCCTGACACCCTGACACCTTTCCCGTGAGTTCGCCGTGGGATTGGCTTCTCTCTCCGGAGGTGCATGAGCCCGAAACTGGCCAGCAGGGTGTCAGGGTGTCAGGTGGGAGGGTTCACGCGTCAACGGACCGATGGATGGTCCACTGCCGGTCTTTTTCGGTTCGCAATTTCTCCACGCGATTCGGACTCTTTTTCGCGAGGTTGCCCAGCAGCATCCCGGTGGAGATGTTCGTGTTGAGCAGCTTGTTCGCTTCCGATTTCGTGCGGGTGTCGTTTTGGAGGCGCTGCCGAAGCGCTTTGGCGGTGCCGGTCCAGTTCTTCCTCTTCGGCTCGTCCCAGAGAATCTCGTCGATCATCTCAAGGAGTTGGGCTTCGGGAGATAGCTTCTCCAGTTCTGCCCGGATCTCCGGGTGATGCCACGTCTTCACGACGAATCGCGAATCCCGGAATTCGGCGGGAATCTCGTAGTCGTTCAGCAGCCAGTCGAGGAATGCAGGGAGTTCGCTGAGCAAGGTCTCCCGGAATTTCGCCTGTTGCTCGCCGTCGTCGGTGGGCATGGGCATGGGAGCGCGAGTGCCACGGAGCAGGATGATCTTGTCTTCGATGCCGTTCTCGAGGGGCGGAAGGGTCAGGAGAGCTTGCGGTTCGTCGTTGAGGGTGACCGATACCCGCCAGAATGCGGGGAGATTCACGGCATCGCGGCCTTTGGAATGGAGACTCTGGACCCGGGTGGAGACCGTGAAGTTCTTGATCGCTTCCCCGAACTTTGCTCGATCAGCTTGCGATCCGCTCCCAACCTCGTCTTCCAGCATCAGGTGCTCGGCTCCGAACAATTCTCCGTTGAACTGGGTCTTTCCCATCATGTAGCGGAACGGCTTGGCGGACCTGCCTCCCAGCAGCTCGGTGATGAGGCCTTGCAGGAGGGACTTTCCGCTGTCCCGTTCTCCAGCAATCGCCAGAACTTGGGCCTGCTGGTGCCTGCCGCTCCGGAGAGCTTTGATTCCGGCCTGCAGCCATCCCATGAGGGTGTTCCACTGGGTATTGCCGTGGCCGTCAGATTCGCCGTTGACGAGGAGCCCCTCGATCACGGCGCGCAAAGTCGGCCACTTCCCTTCGGCGGGCTCGATGAGACGAGGTGATTCCGTGACGAGGAAGGGAATTCCGTTCTCCCGGTAGAACCCGGCCCTTTTTCCCGCGAGGGGTGCCGCGTGTTGGACTCCGAAGTGATCGCAAACGTGGAGAATCGCGGTCTCCTGCTGTTGTGTGGTCGTGAGGCCCGCCTTTCGGAGGCGCATCTTGAGCTGGCTGGAAGTTTGCGATTGCCAGCTGCCGTCGGGTTTCTGGATCAGGTATTCTTTTCGTTTCTCGTTGTAATAGACTTCGAAAGGAAGCTCTGGCTCGTCCTCGGATGAACTCTCTTCGTCCAGGGCATTCGTTTCCGCACTTTTTGTTTCCACGCGCTTCGGGGGCGGGGGAATCTCCGCATTCGATTTCACGCGCCTTGGAGGCGGGGGAATCTCCGCATTCGGTGTGAGCGACTCGTTGTTGTCGCGACCTTGTGCCAACGTGGGCATTGGATCTTGGGAAGGAACTTCGTCCTCGAACATTTTCATTTGTTCCATTTTGAGAAAGATGAGCCCGGCGACCCAGAACCGGGCCGCCGGGCGGTTCAGGGGTTACAATTCGGAGTCGTCGAAGTGTTCTTCGAGTCGAGCGATGGTTGGATCTCCGGGGCCAGCACCGATCATTCGCTGCACGCCGGCGACCTTGATCTGCAGCTCGCCGATGATCACGGCAAGCTCGTCGATATGGCCATCCAGCTCGCGGATGTGCTCTTCGAGTTGCTGGACTCTCTCTTCATTTCTTCCGGAGGAATCCTCCGGTCTGTTCGGGTCCATGGACCCGTCTTTTCGGGCGACGTTCTCGTCGCGCTCTATTATTTTCATTATTTCGACCCGCTTTCTTCAACATGGCTCGGGTGTCGCGGCGCGGGGGGGCCTCGATGGCGAGCCGGTATCTCTTGTGCCGCAGAGGGAGCCGCCATTCGCCGGGTGAGTGGAACAGAGATAGGTGATGCCGAGGGCCGACAGGACGCCGAATCACTTCATGACCAATCTCCGCCACCGCCGCCGGACGTGGCGGGCGATGTCAGTTCGTCCCGGCACCAAGCGGGCCGGGGAAGACTTTTCTGCGGGTTAAGTGATTCGAGTTACTCGTGCTTTGGACTCGCGGGAACTCGATTTCCGCTGGCCGATTTCACTCGGCCTGAGCCCTATCATTCTTCGGCACGTTGTGCCGTTCTCCTTTTCGGCACGTTGTGCCGATTTCATACTCTTTCGCGCTCCGTCCACTCTTTGCCCATGGGCAAGGGCCGGTGCAGCGTCCCCAAGAAAGCCCAATATCTAGCAGCCTGTCGGACTTAGGCGAGTGACAATTGCAGGTGAAAAGGTAACC
>CAYTNL010000057.1:0-40836 GCA_964439145.1 uncultured Verrucomicrobiales bacterium | reverse complement strand
ACGCGCACGCCGGAGGGGAATCCGATCATCGCAGCCCCTCCTTCCCGGCGCGAAGAGTTTCGATAAGGCGGGCGGCCAACGGGATCTGCCCCTCGCTGGCAATGACAATGCGCAGACCGCACTCGAACTCGACACGCAGTTGTCTATCGGTGGGGTGGGAGATCTCGATCTCGACGAAGGTCACTTCGGCAACCCGCCACGGCATGGATTTGGTCTTCTTGGGCATTCCCAGAACGTGGCCCGATTCGACCAACCGGCCAGCATTCACCAAGGGGTGCGTTTACTCCGCTTACGATTCGGAGGCGCTATTCGCCTTCGATGGGTACGGCGGAGCGCCGCGTTGACCAAGAGAACGCCAACAAGACGCTACCGCTGGAGGTCGGTCAAAATTATTGACAAACGCGCCTGGACGCAGCTTTTCCAACCCGAGAGCGCTCGCTTGATTCACCACGATTCCGCTCCCCCTATCGCCGATCCCTCATCGCGAAACAATCATACAGAGGCGCATCAATGGAATTCCCTCGGGCCCATGGCAGGGTTGAACGAGGTGGGGTTTTCGGGTATGGGGGGATCGAATTCGAGTCCGATGCCTGATGAATCGTCGTGCCGCGCTGTTTTTTTCCACCGAGCGATTCGGGGTGTCGGTGAACGGCGCTCCTTTGGAATGCCTGCCGCCCGGTGGCGGGGAATGCCGGCTCCTGATCGTGGCCGGAATCCATGGCGAGGAGCCGGAGACGACGGTGATCCTGTCCCGGGCGCTGCGATGTCTGCGGGCGCGACCGGAATCGGTCGCCTGCGTGCTGGCGGGAAATCCCGACGGGCTGGTGCTGGGCACCCGGGGAAACGCGCGGGGGGTTGATTTGAATCGGAATTTTCCGGCATCGAACTGGCGGCCGGAGCCGGTGGGGTATCGCTGGCATGTGGATGAGCCCGCCGCGGAGCCGGTGGCGATATCGACCGGCGAGGCGCCGGCCTCGGAGCCGGAGAGCCGGGCGCTGTTGGATCTGATCGAGCGCCTGCGTCCCGAGCGGGTGTTGACGCTGCACGCGCCGCTGGCTTGTGTGGATGATCCGGACGAGTCGCCGCTGGGGCGTTGGTTGGCGGAGCGCACACGGCTGCCTCTGGTGCGCGACATCGGCTATCCGGTGCCGGGATCGATGGGCAGTTGGGCGGCGGAGCGGGGCTTGCCATGGATCACCTGGGAGTTTCCGAGACTTTCCATCGAAGAACTGAGCCGGGAATATGTGCCGGTGCTGGTGGATCTGCTGGAGGGCGCCGCCGGGTGAGGAAGAACGCGCAATTCCCCGAGGCCGGGTGGCAAAATCCCTGCTTGCAATGGCGCCATCAAGGCCTAAACGTCCCGACCTATGCCCATAGCGACACCGAAACAATTCGCCCAGATGTTGGACGCCGCCCAGCAGGGAGGCTACGCGTATCCCGCGATCAACTGCACCAGCATCATCACCCTCAATGCCGCGTTCAAGGCGTTTGCCGATCAGAAATCGGACGGCATCATCCAGTTTTCGACCGGCGCGGGCCAGTTTGCTTCGGGTCTGAATCACAAGGACGCCGCCTTTGGCACCATCGTGCTGGCGGAAGCCGCGCACCGGCTCGCCGAGCAGTATGATGTGCTGGTGGCGCTGAACACGGACCACTGTCAGCCCGAGAAGGCCGCGAGTTTCCTGGATCCGCTTCTGGAAGCCACGGCAAAGCGCCGGGCGAAGGGAGAGAACAACCTGTTCCAGAATCACATGCTCGACGCCTCCATCCTGCCTCTGGCGGAGAACATGGCCATCTCGAAGGAGTATCTGACGAAGTGCGCGGAGTTGGAGATCATCCTCGAGGTCGAGGCCGGCGTGGTCGGCGGCGAGGAGGATGGCGCGGCGGGCAGCGAGGACACGCCGCATGAGGATCTCTACACCACGCCGGAGGACATGCTGGCGGTGCACGAGGCTCTCAGTGGCATCGGACGATTCACCTTCGCGGCGACTTTTGGCAATGTGCACGGCCACTACAAGCCGGGCGCGGTGAAGCTGAAGCCGCAGATCTTGCGCGATGGCCAGACGGTGGTGAAAGAGAAATACGGGGCGGTCGCCGAGTTCGACCTCGTGTTCCACGGCGGCTCGGGGAGCACTTTGGAAGAGATCCGAGAAACGCTGGAGTACGGGGTGGTGAAGATGAACATCGACACCGACACGCAATACGCCTTCACCCGTCCCATCGTGACCCACATGTGCCAGAACATCGAAGGGGTGCTGAAGATCGACGGCGAGATCGGCGACAAGAAAGCCTACGATCCGCGCGGCTATCTGAAGAAGGGCGAGGAGGCCATGGCGGCCCGCATCGCCGCCGCCTGCGACGATCTGCTCTGCGTCGGCAAGAGTCTTTTTGGCCAGGTCTGATCGGCGTCAGCCGTTCCGGCCTGTGATCGCGACCACGATCAACGAAACACACACAGCCGAAAACGTCCGCGTTTCCCTCTGGCGAGGCGCGGACGTTTCTGTTTTTTAGTGGGACGGAATATTCACAACAAAACGGCTGGCGGCGTGATGGCGGTGAACGTAGGATGGACGACTTTTCCGTCGTGTCGTCTGCCGGTCGCTCCTCCCCAAGGCGAGGGGGGCGGGTCGCGCCGCGAATTTTTCCGTCTAGCCCCACATGAAGATCCCGTTTCACAGTAAAGAGACCAGTTGGCTGGCGTTCAACGCGCGCGTTCTCCAGGAGGGAACGAACCCCGAGGTGCCGCTGTTGGAGCGGGTGAAGTTTCTGGGAATCTACTCGTCGAACATGGACGAGTTTTTCCGGGTGCGGGTGGCGACACTGAAGCGTCTGACGATGTTGGGTAGTCGGTGGAGGGAGCTGAACATCCCCGACCCCAACATCACGCTCCGGGAGGTGAACGCGATGGTGGCGGATCAGGCGCGGGATTTCAACGTGGCCTACGACCGCGCGCTGGCGGATCTGTCCGCGAACGGCATCGAACTGGTGAACGACAATCATGTGCCGGTGAAGCTGCACGGTTGGCTGGTGGATTTTTTCCGCAACGAGGTGAGTCCCCATCTGATGCCGATCATGCTCAAGGCGAGTGTGGCGCTGCCCCAGTTGAAGGATCACCCGATGTATCTGGCGATCCGGCTGAGCAAGAAGACGGGACGCGGTCGTCCGGCCCACGCGTTTCTGGAGATTCCCGGGGATCTGCCGCGCTTCGTGGTGTTGCCCAAGATCGGCAAGAAGCAGTTGGTGATGTATCTGGACGACATCATCCGCTTCGGCCTGGGCGATCTGTTCGGGCACCTGCCCTATGATCACTACGAGAGTTACGCGGTGAAGTTCACCCGCGACGCGGAGATCCAGTATGATGATGATTTCACGGAGAGTTTTTATGAAAAGCTGACCGAGGGGCTGCGGGCGCGGGAGGAGGGACTGCCGGTGCGGGCCAACTACGACGCGGCTTTTCCGAAGCCTTTTCTGAATCTGGTGCTGCGCAAGCTGAGTCTGGCGAAGTCGGACACGCTCTATCCCGGTGCCCGGTATCACAACCGGAAGGACCTGATCAGTTTTCCGAAGCTGGGGCGAGACGATCTCTGCTATCCCAAGTCGCCGCCGGTTTTCAATCGCGCGTTGAAGCGGAGGGAGAAGCTGGGATTCTTCAATATTCTGCGGAAGCAGGATGTGCTGCTGCATTTTCCCTACCACATGTTCCGCCGCTACATCGAGCTGTTGCGGGAAGCGAGCATCGATCCGCTGGTCCAGGAGATCTCGATGACGCAGTATCGGCTGGCGAAGAAATCCTTCGTGGCCAAGGCGCTGATGGCGGCGGCGCAGAACGGCAAGAAGGTGACGGTGCTGGTGGAGCCGACGGCGCGATTTGACGAGAAGGCCAACATCTCGTGGGCGAACGCCTATCGTGCCGCCGGCGTGCGGGTGGTGCTGGGGGTGCCGGGGCTGAAGGTGCACGCCAAGCTGCTGTTGATCCGTCGTCGCGAGCACGGTGCGGATCGGTATTACTCCGCCCTGGGCACGGGGAATTTCAACGAGGACACGGCTTCAATTTTTGCGGATCACCTGTTGCTGACCAGCAATGAGGAGATCGGCCAGGATGTGGCATCGATCTTCAAGTTTTTCGAGCATACCTACCGGCGTCCGCAGTTGAAGCATCTGAAGGCGGCCCCGTTCGATCTGCGGAATTTTCTGCGGGAAAAGATCGAGCGGGAGATCGGCATCACGAAGGCGGGTGGCGAGGGTGCTCTCTCGATCAAGGTCAACAACATTTCCGATGTGGAGACGGTGGAGTTGCTCTATCACGCGGCGCAGGCGGGGGTGAAGGTGCGCATCATCGCCCGGAGCATGTTCTCGGTGGTCACGGATCCGGAGGGACCCGGGGCCGGCATCGAGGCGATCGGGATGGTGGATCGTTATCTGGAACATTCCCGGGTGCTGATTTTTCACAATGAGGGCAAACCCGAAGTCTATCTGTCGTCGGCGGATTTTCTGCCGAGGAATTTCGACACGCGGGTGGAGACGATGTTCCCGGTGCTGGACAAGGGGCTGGCCGCCCAGTTGATCGAGTATTTCGAGATTCAGTGGCGGGACAACTCCAAAGCGCGAGTGTTGGACAAGGATCTGGCCAACCGTTTCCGTCATCGAAACAAGAGCGAGCCGGTGGTGCGCTCCCAGTTTGAGATCGAGGAGTACCTGCGGTCGCTCAGCTGAGAGGCGCGGCCCGCACGACCCATGAGGCGCCGCTGCGTCGGATGAACCGGACGGGGCTGCCTTTTGCGATGGCCGTGGACTCGGTGATGACGTCGATTTTCCGATCATCGAGGAGCGCCTTGCCCGAGGGGGCGATGTCGGTGAGTGCGGTACCGGTGTGACCCGACGTGTGCGATTCCCCGCTATCCAGGCTGTCGCCCGAAGCGCTGTGGTCGGTGAGTATCAGCTCCCTCGCGCCGGGGAGTTGGTGAAAGTGCCTCATCCACAGCCAGAACATGCCGAAGGCGAAGAGACCGATGGCGAGGGAGGCGAGGAATCCGGCGAGAAAACCGAACTCCACGAAGCAGAGGACGGCGGAGGTGAGGAGAAAGAGGCCGCCCGCCACACCGAGGATGCCGCCGGGCAGCACCAGTTCGAGGCTGATGGCGATGACTCCGAAAAGCGCCAGGATGAGAATGGTGGAAACCACAGAGCGAGAATACCCGGGAAGAGGAGATTCCGCAAATTCCGCGTGGCCAAGTGGCGGCCCGTCGGGGAGAATGATAGCCAGAGAAGGGACACAGACGCGCATGAAAGTATCGATGATCGCGGCCATGGATCGCCGCCGGGTGATTGGAAATGCCGAGGGGGGGCTCCCCTGGCGCTTGCCCGCGGATGTGCGGCGCTTTCGGGCGCACACCGAGGGCAAGCACCTGCTGCTCGGGAGACGGACCTATCAGGAGATGGCGGGTTGGTTTTCCACCCATACCCCGATTGTGCTGACCCATGATCGGGACTTTGCCTTATCCGGCGAGGGAAGAATCGCCCACAATGTGGAGGAGGCGGTGACGGAGGCGTTTGAGGCGGGGGCGAGGGAGCTGGTGGTGGTGGGTGGGGCGAAGACATTCGCCGCCGCGCTGCCCTACGCCGATGAGCTCATGCTCACGCGGGTGGAAACCGACGTCGCGGGACGGGATCCGGAGTCGTTGCCGGTTTTTCCCGACTATGTGGACGGCATCGAATGGGAGACCCTCGAGGAGGAGTTCCTCCCGGCCGACGAGGAGAATCCGCTGGCCATGACCTTTCTCACCCTTCGGAGGCTGCGGCCCTCGTCCCTGAGGCCGGGCAGGCTGCACCTGTTGTGATGATGGGGGAGGATGGCGGTCTCATCGCTTGACGCGGGAGTTCGCCGACTCGAAATGAGGCGCGACCATGTGTACCCTGACCTGGTGGAGCGACTATCAAGGCCGCTACGAAGTCTTCTTCAATCGTGATGAGCGAAAGACGCGCGAAGCGGCGCTGCCGCCGCGTGAGCTGCGGTGTGGGGAGGATGTGCGGTTGCTGGCGCCCATCGATCCCCGCGGCGGGGGGACCTGGTTGGCGGTGAACGAGGCGGGGGTGACCATCGCCTTGCTGAACTGGTATGAAGAGGAGCCGGGCGAGGCGCCAAAAGCGGGCTGGCGCAGTCGGGGGCGACTGGTCACCGATCTGGCGGACGCGGGATCGGCGGAGGAATTGGCGGAGCGGATTTCCCGGATAGATGCGGGGAGTTACCCTCCGTTTCGGGTGGCGGGATTCGCTCTCGATGAGGCGGGAGGCTTTCACGCGTTCGCCTGGGAGTGGAGCCGGGGCGGGTGTTTGCTTCCGATACAGCCGCTGGAACGCCCGCTCTGCTCATCCTCCTATGAAACGGGACCAGTGATCGGGGGACGCCGGGCTCGTTTGGAGGCGTGGGCGATGCAATCATCTGGCGAGTTGTCCCCGGATGAGCTGTGGCGCTACCATCACGGCGAGAATCCGGAGGCCGGGGTCGAGGTGCCCTCCGCCTGGAGCGTGAGGATGGACAGGTCCGACGCCCAGACCTGGAGCATCAGCCGCGTGTCGGTGGGGCCGGAGGCGGTGAATTTTCTCTATGAAGCGGAGTCGCCGGGCTTGGGCGAGCCGGGGATTGTGACGCGTGCGAGTTTGCCGAGGAGGCGGCGCGAGGTGGGGAGATGAGGCGGTCGCTGACATGGGTGGGTTTGGGTGTGGGTTTGATCGTTGTGATGACGATGGCGGGATGTGAGCCGCGGACATTTCTTGAAGAGCGTTTGAAGGTCGCGGAACGGGCCGGGCCGGTGGAGATCGCGGTGTTGCTGGGCTTCGCGACTTTGGTCAGCGAGGATCTCGCCTGTGTGAGTGGCGGGGTGCTGGCGGCGCGAAACCTGGTGTCCTATCCGCTGGCGGTGATGGGATGTCTGCTGGGTATCTGGCTGGGTGATCTGGGGCTCTACGGATTGGGACGATGGGGTCGGGCGGGATTGCTGGATCGGGCACCCGTACGCTGGTTCATCAGCCGGGAGCGGGTCGAGCGGGGGCGGCGGCTTTTCGAGCGTCACGGGGGAAAGCTGGTGTTCACCTCGCGTTTTTTCCCCGGCTCGCGATTGCCGATCTATGTGGCGGCGGGAGCGGTGCGATATCCGTTCTTGCCTTTCGCGGGATACATGGCCCTGGCCTGTCTGCTATGGACGCCGCTTCTGGTGGGTTTTGCGATGAAGGTCGGGGACGCCTTGCTAGGCTGGTTGGCCATTTACGAGAAAGCCGCCTGGCTGGTATTCGTAGGTGTCATTGTCGTTGTCTGGGTGATTGCCCGTATCCTGGAGTTCGGTCTCACCCATCGGGGGCGCCGACTTCTCCACGCCAAGTGGCGTCGGCTGTGCGAGTGGGAATTCTGGCCGATGTGGGCGTTTTACCCGCCGGTGTTTCTACGCATTCTACAATTGGCCATCCGTCATCGGAGTCTCTCCGTGTGCACCCTGGCCAATCCGGGCATGCCTCTGGGTGGCCTGGCGTTGGAGTCGAAGAGCGAGATCCTGGGCGCTTTTGGAGACGGAGAGATCGCGCGGGAGCGGATCGCGCGTTGGTTGCGGCTCGATCCCGCCGGAGTGGAGATCCGGATGACGGCGCTGCGGGCTTTCCTGGCCGGGAATTCACTCGATTATCCCGTCGTCATCAAGCCTGATGTCGGGGAGCGGGGTCAAGGGGTGGCAGTGGTGAACACGGAGGCGGAGGCGGAGGCCTACCTTGGATCCTGTATGCATCCGGTCATTGTCCAGGAGTATGTCCCGGGTCTGGAGTTCGGGGTGTTCTATGTGCGACATCCCCGCGAGGAGTCGGGCAGGCTGCTGTCGATCACGGAGAAGTCGTTGCCGGAAGTGATCGGGGATGGTGTCCGTAGCATGGAGCATCTCATTCTCGATGACGAGCGCGCCGTGAGGATGGCCGAGTTCTTCCTGGGAAAATGGGCGCATCATCTTGATGAGATTCCCGGTGAGGGCGAGGTGATACGGTTGAGTGAGTTGGGCACGCATTGCCGGGGGGCGATCTTTCGCGACGGGCGCGGGCATGCCACGGAGGCGTTGCGCGAGGCGGTGGACCGGCTCAGCCGGGAGTTTGAGGGGTTCCATTTCGGTCGCTATGACCTCAAGGTGCCCAGCGTCGAAGATCTCGAAGCGGGACGGAACTGGAAGATCCTGGAACTGAACGGTGTGACATCGGAGTCGACCCATATCTACTCACCGGGTTATCCGCTCGCGCGGGCCTGGCGGGATTTGGGGGAACAGTGGCGGATCGCTTTCGAGATTGGAGCCGCTCATCGGGATGACGGGGTGAGAGTGCCCGATTTTTCAGAAATCTGGCGGACGATACGGGATCACCGTCGGCATGAATGGTTCGAGGCGCCTCCCAAGTCGGGTATGACATGAACGCGCGTTCCGAGAGAAGCGGGCGTCTGCTCGATTTGCGGGCGGGACTACCGAAATGGTTTTCCGGGACTGGATGGTTTCCGCGCGTCGCATTCACTCTGGTGGAGAGATTGCTCGGCTATGATCGACTGGACAGACTGTTCCGGGCGGCGCACGTCGAGGATGCCGAGACCACCTATCTGCATAAGCTCTCTCGTCGTTTCAGCTTTCACGTCGAGATTGATGGCGCTTCTGTGATACCGGAAAGTGGACCCGTGATCGTGGTGGCCAATCACCCGTTCGGTGGAGCCGACTCCATCACGGTGGGGGACTTCATCGTTGGTCAAAGACGCGACACCCGCATTTTGGCCAATCGATTTCTCGCTTCGGTGGAGCCGCTGACACCCTGGCTCATCGGGGTCGATGTCTACGGGGGAGGGGAGGCCGCCGGTCGTAATCTCGGTGGAATGAGGGCCGCGTCGCGTCATTTGGCCACCGGCGGATGCCTGGTGGTCTTTCCCGCCGGAGAGGTCGCGAGCTGGCAATGGGCGAGTGCTCGCGTCGAGGAGCCGCCCTGGTCGGATCACGCCGCCGCGCTGGCGATCCGGCATCGTGCCGTGGTGATTCCGGTGTTCGTGCCGGGGCGGAACTCGGTCTTTTTCCAGATACTCGGGGTCGTACACCCGCTGTTGCGCACCGCCTGGCTGGGGCGGGAACTGCTCCGGGCGCGCGGGCGGAAGATACGCCTGAGGGTGAAGGCTCCAGTGGCCATCCCCGAGGGAGAAGAGAGGCGCGAGGCGACGCGGCGGATTCGGGAGGCGTTGTTCGGGTGAGAACTCTCTCCCCGCGCCGTCAAGGAGCGGTCGGGAGCGCGCTGAAGGTGCCGTAGAGGCTTGAGGCGGCACTCTCCCATTCGAGAATGTGGAACTCGTCGAAGTTGGCGAATCCCGATGCGGTGGCGTCACCAAACTCGAGACGGAATTCGTATTCACGACCATCGATGAAAAGGCGCTCGCTGGCGGTCGGGTTTCCGATGCGGACGAAGTCGGCGTCGGGCCAGGGATTGAGAGGGTCTTCGGCGTTGACGGTGTTCACCAACTCGAAGTCGAAGTTGAAGGTCGTGGCCAGGCTGACGCCGTCGGCGATGAAATCGACATTGATACCGAAAGAGACCCCGGTGACCGCCGCCGATACCATCCCGGTGGGGTCAAAGGCGTAGGCGGAGCCGTTGAAGTAGTCGAGCGTGCCGACCCGGAAGCGCTCGCCTTCCTTGATGGCGCTGAAATCGAGACCGCTGAAATCCATGGAACTGCGAGCGAGAGGTTTGGTATCGCCCTCCCTGCGGGCAATGTCGCCCCATTCAAAATAGGAGGAGGCAAGCCCCGCGCCCGAAAGGTTCGTCACCATGGCCGGCTCGCCCAAGGGATCATGGAAGGCTCCGTCCGTGCTGCCGGCCAGGTCGAGCGCCGAGAGTGTCAACGAGCGGGATGAGGTGGAACTCGGGGACCAATAGGGGGAACTCGGAGACTCGGCGCGGGACTCGATGGTGACGCCTCCGGGATAGTCGTCCCGTTTCAGAGTGAAAGGATGAGAGTAGGCCAGCCAGGGGCCGCCGTTCAGCCGATAATAAAGCTCGGATGATCCCGGCGGGTTCGGATTGGTGAGCGACACGTTGATGGTTCGGCCAAACAGATAGCCAAAATTGTTGCGATTGGGGGAGATGATGGGCGGAGCCAGTTTGGCCGGTGAGGCCTGGTAGCCGTAGTCGTCCTTCCGGCTGTCGCTCCAATCCTCACTCAAGGCCAGAGCCTGCACGCTCAGGGTGGAGCCCGCCGGCACGATGATGCTGCCCGAGTAGTCGATCCAGGACCCGTAGTCGATCGCGTAAACCAGCTTGGCGCTGCCGACGGGATTGGGATCGATGAGACTGACACTGAGATCGTAATTGAAAATAGGATAGACGCCCGGAGGAACCGAGGTCCGGGGAGGCTCCAGAGTTCCGATCACTGGCGGGCCGGAGGGGCCGGAAGTGGGGCCGCCGGGGCCGGGCGAAGGTGTCGGTCCGGGGGTGGATGGAGGGGAGACGGAAGGCGGTGCGAGGGTGATGGGAGTGGCCCCGGTGACCCCCGACACTGGCATGCGGTCTTCGTAATCCCAGATCCAGGACGATTCTTCGGAGTAGGCGACCGTCTGTTTTCTGTCATCAGTTCCCGGTGCCACCTCGGCGATCTCGTCATCGAGAAAAAACTCGGTGACCGTGCCGTTCTCCGAGGCAGTGATTTCGAAACTCTGGGTCGCGTCGTTCCAGCTCACCGAGCGATCTCCGCCGGATCTCTG
The DNA here is from genome assembly GCA_964439145.1 of uncultured Verrucomicrobiales bacterium. GTDB lineage: Bacteria > Verrucomicrobiota > Verrucomicrobiia > Verrucomicrobiales > DEV007 > JAEUHH01. The sequence goes on along the minus strand of CAYTNL010000057.1, from coordinate 30,085 downwards.
GCGAGTGCGAACTGAAAGGCGGGGATCCACAAGGGTGGAAGTGAGACCGACAGATTGGTTTGTCTTGTCGCTGGCGACTCTGGTCTTCAGTTGCGCCACCACATCCCCGACTGATTCGGCGTGGCTGAGGTCGCCGCCATTGGCAAGATACACCTTCACCGCCCGATTGAGGGTATCGAGATCGGATTCCATCCTCTGTTCCCTGGCCGAGGTGGCCAGTTCCCCCATAATCACATGGGCCACAGACGCCATGATCCCGATCACCGACACGGTGACCAGGACTTCGATCAATGAGAAGGCGCGGGATTTCATCCGACGATGAAGAAGGGTGGGCAAGGTTATTGACAGGATACGATATAAAAACCAAAATTACAATAATAAAACGAGTTTTAAATGATTTCCGAATCCATCAATGACATTCATATTTGAGAAAGTCATTCAGGGTCATAGGGCTATGGAGGGGCGGCGGGATTTCCGAGTCGACATTTTTCCCTTTTCCCGGAGATTGGGCTTCACACCGAGCGTGACAGAGACTGAATGACCGAGGAAACCCAGCACAGCGAGGAGCGTTCCCCGAATACGGGAGGAGAGGCGAACGCCGTACTTACCGACGCGTTGGAGCGGCAGAGGCCGCGTTATTTTCGGGCGGCTGGCGGTTCCGCCCGGGGGCGCTCCGGGCGGAAGGACACGGAGCGCTTCGCCGATGAGTTGGTGAATCTGCAGGAGTGCGCCCAAATCATTGGGGAAAGACTGGAGATGAACGCTATCGCCTTCGGAGTGATCTATGACGGAGAGGAAACGTCCGCGTTTCGCTATGATCCGAGTTCCGATCCCCAGTCTCCCGAATTGGTCGGCGCCCTGGTGAACCGGCGCATGCCCATGCGTGAGCTGCTCAATGGCCTCAACGACTATATGAACGAATAGCCCGCGAGCCGGACCGGATCTCATGAGCAAGGAAAGCATTCAGGGCCCTCTGTCCGCTCTTCGCAACGCGGGGACGGTCTGTGGCGTCTGTCTGGCGCGGGGCGCCGAGGTTCTCGTCAATCTGTTCCCCTACTCGGAGGCGCGAATCAACGACATGATGAGCGCCGTCGATGACATTCAGCGCTTCTTTCGCGAGCACGGCCGTCAAGTGGATCAGATGAGCTTCGGCTTCGACGGGGGTTGCGTGTGCGTGGTGGAGGATGATGAATTCCGTCTCGTGGTGATGCACATGCTGGCCGACGAGGTGGATTTCATCGCCAAGGCGTCCCGGGCCTTTCTCGCCGACTTTCACCTCGGGCTTTTCGCCGAGCAGATCGCGGCCGGCAACACCCGACTGGAAGGCTTCCTCGCGATCCCCGAAGCTGCGACGGAGGAAACGGTGGGAAGCGATGATGATGACGAGACCGCGGGAGCGACGGCGTCTGTCGCCAGGCTGTCGGAGAATCAACCCGAGTCCACTCTCCCGGAACGTCGTTTGCCCGGTCCGGATCCGATCTGAACCAGACGGAGCCCTTCCGCGCCGTGCGCCGGATCGGTTCATTTGGCGTCCGCGGCGGGCGCCCACGCTTGTCCGGCGGCGGGGATATTACCCCCGGACCCGATTGGTAGGATCGCTATAATCCGCTTACAATCAGTAGTTTATCGGACTCTGGTTATCTCGAATTCGAGAGGCTGGCGCTGGTGTGGATGACGTGTTCTCCCGGCTGGCATGGCGGATGCTCAGGGAGGGTGGGTGAAGCGCGCGGTCACTCTTTTCCCGCGCTCGCCAATCCTGCATCACCAGAATCATGAAGACCCAATGTCCTCTCCCCATGCCGACCCGCCGATTGGCGACGGCAATCGCACTGTGCTGCGCGGTATTCGCCGCCACCGCCAAGGCTGAACCTCTGAAAATCGCCTACAACGACTGGCCCGGATGGGTGCCGTGGGAGATCGCGATCAAGAAAGGCTGGTTCAAGGAAGCCGGTGTCGAGGTTGATTTTCAGTGGATCGACTACGTGAAATCCATGGAAACCTATGCCGCCGGGGGACTCGACGGCGTCCACATGACCAACGGGGACGCTCTCGTGACCGGAGCCACAGGCAAGCCCGCGGTCGCCATCCTCATCAACGACTACTCCAATGGCAACGACATGTTCGTGGCCTCGCCCGGGGTTGAGTCGGTCAAGGACATGAAGGGCAAGAAAGTCGGTGTGGAGGAGGGCTTCGTCAGCCATCTCCTCGTTCTCACGGCATTGGAGGCCAATGGGATGAGCGAGGACGATGTCGAGATCGTCAACACCCCGAACGGTGAGACGCCCCAGGTGCTCAAATCCGGAGCGGTGAGCGCCATCTCCGCGTGGCAGCCGAGTTCCGGCCAGGCCCTGAAACTGGTCGATGGATCCAAGACCATTTTCACCTCCGCCGATGCCCCCGGCATCATCTACGACATTCTCTATGTCGATCCCGAAAGTCTCGAAAAACGTCGCGAGGATTGGAAGAAGGTGGTCAAGGTCTGGTATCAGGTCGTCGATTTCCTGAAAGACGAGGACAATCTCGACGAGGCGCTCGAGATCATGGCCGCCCGTGTGAATCTGACGCCGGACGAGTATGAACCCTTGCTGAAAGGCACCTACATACTCACCATCGAAGAGGCGCTCGAAAAATGGGAAAAAGCCGAGGGCTTGGGATCCGTCTACGGCTCCTCCGCGGTGGTGGACGAGTTCAATGTGAAATACGGCGTCTATGAGAAGCCGGAGGCGATCGACAAGTACTTCGACCCCTCCATCACCAAGGAGATCGCCGCGGGCAAATAAGAGGCTCGCATGGAAGGGAGATTCATCACGAGGGGGAGCGGTCTGCATACCAGGTAGGCCGCGTCTCCCCCGGAATCCCCGCCGATCCCAGACTCTCGCGTCATTCGCACACCCCAGCGCCACCCATCGATGCTCTTCCGTCGCAAGCCCGATCCCTCCCGAGTCCCGTGGCTCGCGGTCGGACGTGATCTTGGGCCCAGGCGGACGACTCTGCTCACCGCTGCCTCGTTCCTGCTCCCGGTTGCGATCTGGTGTCTGGTCAGCTACACGCCTTTCATCTGGCATCCCGACATCAAGCTGCAGATCGCCGCCAATCGGGAGGATGTGAATACCACCTTCACCGCCGGAGATCGCGTCAGCCGCGACTTTTATCCCGAATTTCAAGAGGCGGTTCGCGCGCAGAATGATCTCATGCGCTCTCGGGCGCGGGAGGGTGGGACGATCTCCTCACGGGAAAACAAGAAAACACTGCGTCAGATTTCCCCCCTCGCCCTCGCCAACGGGTGGATGACCGAGGCGGAGGAGAAGGACGATGCCCTCATCTACGACTTATGGGGCGATCTGGCGACCGGAAAACGGCTGTCCAAAAAACCCGAGCTCAGCGAGGAGAATCTCGCCATCGCCCGGGAGAACTGGGCGATCATGGCCGCGTCATCCGAGACATACGACGCCGAGAGTTTCCCCACCGCGCCCCTGTTGCAGATGATTCCCCAGGGGGCGCCGTCGAATCCCGACTATCTCCCCGCGCCGCATGAAGTGGTGGTGATGGGCATCCGCGAGTTCCGGCGGGAGGTGGGCGAAAATCAGCCATCGATGACGCAGCGGCTGGCTCACTCGGTGAAGATAGTGTTTGGCGGATTTTTCATCTGCTGTCTCATCGGACTGCCCCTCGGTGTCCTCTGTGGCACCTACCAGTTTTTCTCCAAACTGTTCGAGCCGTTCATCGATTTTTTCCGCTACATGCCGGCGCCCGCCTTCAGCACGCTGCTGGTGGCGCTGTTCGCGGCCAACGACGCCCCCAAGATCGCCCTTGTGGTCATCGGAACCATGTTTCAAATGGTCCTCGTCATCGCCAAGACCACCCGCCTGCTTGATATATCGCTGCTGGAGGCCGCCCAGACGCTCGGCGCCAGCCAGCGGCAACTGGTCACCCGGGTGGTCATACCGGGCATCATGCCCAATCTCTACAACGACCTGCGCATCCTCCTCGGGTGGGCGTGGACCTGGCTGGTCATCGCCGAACTCATCGGGGTGAAAAGCGGTCTCACGGAATTGATCGAGACCCAGGGACGGTGGCGGAATTTTGACCGGGTGTTTCCGGTCATCATCCTCATCGGGATGATGGGCTTCTTCACCGATCAGATCCTCGCCCTCTTGCATCGCCAGTTCTTTCCCTACGCCGAGGGCAACCAGAACCGCCCCCCCGGTCTCGTGGCGAGGGCAATCACCTGGCTGCCCCGCTGGATCGTCTCGGCCGCCAATGATCGCCTGCCCCCGGATCTGGGCTTCACCGCATCGCGCTCGGGCAAGCCCGCCGCCGACACGAGCGGAAAAAGCGTCGCCCTGGACAAGCTACCCTCATGACCGCCACCACCCAATTGCCCGACTATCGGGAGCAGTCGCCCGCCGTGGCTGAGCGCTTTCAGAAAATAAAGCGGCGGCCCGTGGTACTCTCCGTGCGCGGGCTGGGGAAAACTTTCGAGTCCCCCGAGGGCACGGTCACCGCTCTCGAGGGACTGGAGTTCGAGGTGTTTCGCCGAGAATTCATGTGCGTCATCGGCCAGTCGGGTTGCGGAAAATCGACCCTCATCCGCATACTGTCCGGACTGGAGCAGCCGACCTCGGGTGAGTTACTGCTCGACGGGAACCCCGTGCATGGTCCCGGTCCGGATCGTGGAATGGTGTTCCAGAGCTACACGCTCTTTCCCTGGTTGTCGGTCAAAGAGAACGTGATGTTCGGGCCGAAAATGGCGGGGCGGTCCGGTACCGCCGTCGAGCAGGAGGCGCGCCAGTGGATCGAGATGGTGGGCCTTTCCGACTTCGAGAACTGCTATCCTTTTCAGTTGTCCGGCGGGATGAAACAACGGGTCGCCATCGCTCGGGCGCTGGCGAATCAGCCGCGCATCCTGCTGATGGACGAGCCCTTTGGGGCGCTCGATGCCCAGACGCGCGCCCAGATGCAGGAGTATCTGCTGCAGATCTGGAAAAACATCGATGTCACCATCCTGTTCATCACCCACGACCTTGATGAGGCGGTCTTTCTCGCGGATCGCATTCTGGTGCTGAAGGCGAAACCCGGACGCATCGACGAGATCATCGAAGTACCGGTGCCGCGGCCGCGCAATCTCGATCAGGCTATCAATCCGGAATATCTCGCCACCAAACACCGGATCAGCGAACTCATCCATCCCCGTGAAAGCCGCAGGACAGAGCTCGTCTCCATCCCGCGCATGACCCTGGCGGGTGACGAGGTGGAGTGATATCGACGCCGTCGCATAGATCATGGACCAGCCGACTTCTGGGGCGACAAGACTGGATCGATTGTCATGGCGGCGGATCGCCGATCTGCAAGCCGCCGGCATGCGGATGCTGCTGCTGCCCGCCGGCGCGACCGAGCAGCACGGTCCACACCTGCCGGTGAACACCGACAGCGTCATCGCCGAACACCTCGTCGCTGCCGCCTCCGCCGCCACCGGCGTGCCCATGCTGCCGCCCCTGGTCTATACCGTCTCCGCCGGGCACACCGGGAAATGGCCGGGGACGCTCTCGCTCAGACACGAGACCTTCATTCACGCGGTGGATGATCTCGTCGACTGGATGGCGGCCACCGGATGGGAGCGGCTCTTGATCGTGAACTCCCACTTCGGCAACGACGCGGCGCTGCGGGTCGCGGTGGATCAATCGCGGCTGCGCCACCTGGGACGACTGCAACTCGGACTGGTCAATACTTTTTTGCTAAGCCAATCCGTACGCGACCACTTTTTCAGCGACGCCGGGGACTTGCACGCCAATCGCGCCGAGACCGATCTCATGCTGCATCTGGCGCCGGATACCGTGGACATGAGCGTGGTCGAGGACGATCCGGATCGCACGGGAGGCACCGTGTTCTCCCACCCCGTCTCCCAGACCAGTCTCAATGGCGTCACCGGCACGCCCAGCCGGGGTTGCGCGGTGCGCGGCGCGGAATTGTTCGCCGAAATGGCCGCCGCCCTGACCGAAAAAGTCAAGCTCGGTCTCGTCGAGGAACCGCCACTGCCCCGCGCCGAGTGGGACGGGTGTTCCCGGCTGCCCCGACTCTGAGTCTCCGATCCCTTTCATCACTCACCTCCACCCAACCCATGAGCAAGTCCGCGCCCACCTTCGCTGTCCCGGAATCTTTCGACGTCGATCCCGCCAAACTCGCCGCCGTGCGGGCCCGCCTCGACGCCGATGGCATACCCTTTCTGTTGTCCACCTACGTCGATGTCCATGGCTCGCCCAAGGCCAAGATCACCCCCGCCGACGCCCTGGAGAAGATGGCGCGAGGGTCGGAGCTGTTCACCGTGGGGGCCATGGAGGGGATGGGACTGGTGGGGCCGCAGGAGGACGAGTGCGCGGCCGTGCCGGATCTCGACACCTTCATCCATTGTCCCTGGGACAGGCGGTTCGCCTACTTTTTCGGCGATCTCTACCACCACGGGGCGCCTTATCCCAATGACAGTCGCCGGATCCTGAAACGTCAGATGGAAAGGGCCGGGGCGATGGGGCTGACATTCAATCTCGGGGTGGAGCCGGAGTTCTACGTCTTCCGCGTCGATCCAGAGACCGGCGAGCGCCGCCAGTTGGCCACACGGCGTTACCGCGGCGTTTGTCCAGCTTATGATGTGAATCAGGCGCTCGGCTCGATGGACTTCCTCGAGCCCTTCGCCAAAGCCCTGCAGGAGCTTGGCTGGGGGCTTTACTCCTTCGATCAGGAGGGGGGGCACAGCCAGTTCGAATTCGACTGCGACTACGCGGACGCGCTCACCATGTCCGACAGGCTGGTGTTTCTGCGTCTCATGGCAAAGAAGATCGCCGAGGAGATCGGCTGCGTGGCCACTTTCCTGCCCAAGCCTTTCGCCGATGATTTCCGCTCAGGTTGTCACTTCAACATGTCGCTGAAAAGCGACGCCGAAGATGCCAACATTTTCATTCCCGAGCCCGGTGGAAATCCTTTCATCGAGAAGTACGGCATACCGCTTTCCAAGGTCGGCTATCATTTCACCGCGGGAATTCTCAAGCACGCCGCCGCCCTCACCGCGATCACCTCGCCCACCTACAACAGCTACCAGGGCTTCATCGCCCAGGGGGAAATGCGCGACGTCAGTTGGGCACCGGTTCTCATCGCATACGGCAGCAACAATCGCAGCGCCATGATGCGCCTGCCGAAGAACCGATACTGCGTCGAGAATCGCGCTCCCGACATGAGTGTGAATCCCTATCTCGCCGCCGCGTTTCATCTCGCCGCCGGCCTGGAGGGCATCGAACAGGAACTGGATCCCGGCGAACCGCTCAACGACAATCTCTATAGCATGAACAAGCGCGAGATCCGTCAGTCCGGCATAGACTTCCTGCCCGCCACCCTGTGCCACGCGCTGGAGGCCTTCGAGGAGGATTCCTTGGCGGACGACGTTTTCGGCGAGATGAAGGACATTTACCTCAAACAGAAAACCGCAGAGTGGGAGCGGGATTTCTACACCATTCACGACGGTCAACTAGACCGGATGCTCACCTTTCTCTGACCCATGAGCGCCACCGTCCACGATCCGGGCCAGTTTCCGCTCCATGATCTCGATACCGCGCCCGCCGCGTCGGTGCCGTTGTTGGAGGAGGTGATGGCCGACTTCCGAATGATCCCAAATCTGGAAAGGGTGCTGGCGGCCTCACCGCCGACTCTGGAGGCATATGTCCGGCTCTGGGCACTGTTCGATCAGACTTCCCTGACACCCGTCGAGCGGCAGGTGGTCTATCAGACCGCCAACTTCGAGAACGCCTGCGACTACTGCGTGCCCTGGCACACGCTGCTGAGCCGAAAGGCGGGAATGGCGTCCGGGATGATCGAGGCGTTGCGGGCGGGCACGGAGATCGACGATGAAAAACTCGAGGCCCTGCGGGTGTTTACCCGGCAGCTGATCCATCATCGGGGGCATCCCCCGGAGGCCGCCTGGTCGGCGTTCACCGCGGTCAGCTACGGGCCGATCCACGGACTGGAGATCGTGCTCGGCCTGGCGACCAAGCTGATCAGCAATTACACGAACGGCATCGCCCACACGCCGCTGGATTCCGAGGTCGCGTCGCTGGTCTGGGCATAACCGCAGCGTAGGCCATGACAGGTCCCCGACCGCGCATCCCAGGTTGCCGTTTTTACGAGCCCATTGGCTGGAAGGGACGCCTCGGACTCGGGATGCTGGCCTGGTGCCTGTTTGTGCTGGGCTGGCAGTGGCTGGCCACGAGCGGACTCGCCAACCCGAAACTGATGCCGACGCCGGGTCAGGTGATGGGCGCTCTGGCGCGCTTGTTTATCGAGAGGGAATTCGGCGCGGATATGGTGGTTAGCTTGCGCAGGATACTGCTGAGTTTCGTGACGGCGGTGGCGGAGGCATTGCCCCTGGGATTGCTGATGGGCGCTTTCGCGCTGCCGGAGCATTTGCTCAATCCCCTGGTCTCGCCCTTTCGCTATCTGCCGGCTCCGTCATTTGTCCCATTGTTGCTGATGTGGTTGGGCACCGGAGAGACTCAGAAACTTTCGCTGCTTTTCCTCGGGGTTATCTGGTTCCTGGTCACTCTGTTCATGGACAACACTCGCGCCGTGCCCCGGGATCTGGTGGAGACGGCGCAAACCCTGGGAGCCAACCGAGGGCGGGCGCTTTTCCAGGTGATCTTTCGGTCCGCCTTGCCCGGCTATGTGGACACCACCCGACAGATGCTGGCGGTGAGTTGGACCTATCTGGTCATCGCGGAAATCGTCGCCGCCACCGACGGCATTGGCGCGATGATGATGCGGGCGAAGAGGCTGATGCGCGTGGACGAGATCATGGCGGGAATACTCGTCATCGGTTTACTCGGGCTGCTGTCCGACGTCATCCTGCGGGCAGTTCGTTGGGGTTGTTTCGCCTATGCGCGCGAGGGGCGGCGATGATCGGTTCGGGGGGACCGATTCCCTTTGTTATCCATCACCAATAGGGGATGGGTATTCTACCGATATTCCATGTTGGGAGATTGGCGGTGGGCGCCCACTGAAGAATTCGCCCGACCATACCCTGTCAGGTCGCGGACTTAACCCTCTCTGGAGTGAATGGATGGAAGACGACGCTTGGTGAGGTGGTATTACGGATCGGCTGCGCGGGTAATCTCGTTGCGATGGAAGCGTGATGGGCTGGCACGGCACTAGCTGTGATGTGGGGGCAAGGAAGCCCCCAGAAGCTTACCTGATGCGAATGAAGTCATCTGAAATCTCGTTTCGTCGTCTGGCTCTCGCGCTGAGTTTGGCGCTTGCGCCCGTCCTGCTTTTCACCCATTGCTCCGACCCCGAGCCGGAGGCGGACAGTGATTCAGTCGCCTCCGAGCCCGTGCCGGTGCGGGTTTCGCTTTTTTCCTGGCCGGGCTACGGCTTCTGGTTCATTGCCAGGGAAAAGAATCTGGTCCCGGAGATCGCGCTCGACATTCAGATCATTGAGGATCCCTACGAGAGCTTCGGGCAGATGGCGGCGGGCAAACTGGATGTGACGTCCTCCACGGTCGAGTATGGACCCATCGCCGCCGAGGAGGGAGTGCCGGTGAAGTTGGTCGCGTTCACAAATCCCTCCTACGGTACGGACAAGATCATCCTTGCTCCCGGGATCACCAGTGCTCTGGATCTGGTGGGCAAGGAGGTGGCGGTGCTGGAGGGAGGTCTGACGCAGATCTACATGGGCATCTGGCTGGAGGAGAACGGGGTGGCGTTTGACCAGGTGAAGTACACCAATCTCATCGTGGATGATGCCGTGGCCGCGATGGTCAGCGGAAAGGTGGCGGCGGGCGAGTTCTGGGAGCCGTTCGGGAGCAACGTGCTGAAGGCTTTGCCGGAGGCGAAAGTGGCCGCGACCTCGAAGGATCCGTATTTCAAGAAGACCGCGTTGTTGGCGGACGGGATGTACATGAGCGGCGGGTTTCTGGAAAACCCGAGCGCGGCCGCTCTCGCGGTGAAAGCCTACTTTGAGGCGGTGAAGTATTGGAAGGAAAATCCGGCCGAGGGGAACCGGATCATCGCGGAGGGGCTTCAATTTCCGATCGAGGATGTGGAGTTGGTCATTGGAAAGGACGGCAGTTCCACCGACGGGGGGATTTACCCATTCAACTGGGAGGAATCCTCACAGTTCATGGGCCTGACGGAGGGAACTCCGCCTTTTGGTGTGAATGGCCAGATCGCCGAGCATTGGAAACTGACCAATGAGTGGTGGATGAAGTTCGGTGTGGTGAAGAGCGTCCACCCGATGGAATCGGGTGTCTCGCTGGAACCGATGAAGGTCCTCTCCGATACCGGATACGGAAAGTGAGGTGGTGTGTATGTATCGGATGAATGTGCTGTCTCACCGCAAGGATCCGACACGCGGCGAAGATCGCCGCGAGGCTCTGCGCGCCCTGGGGATCGTGCTCTGTTGCTTCGTGTTTCTGGGTTGTCAACGGTGAGCCGTCCGCGTGTCCGCGCCCCGAGTTGTAGTATTCGCGGTCCCAATGGATCGCGCCCCGGGCGCGGGCATTTTTGCCAGTCTGTTCTGCTCCTTTTTCCATTCACCCACCCATTTACGATCATGCTCAAACTCACCGAATCCGAGATCCGGGAGGCCTGTCAGGGGCCGACGGATCCCCTGCAATACTCGCGCCGTGCCAGCACCCGGGGCGGCCAACCGGAGATGTCGGTCGACGACATCCTGGCTGAAATCCAGCGTGCCGCCGACCTCCGCTTCGAGGACAGCGTCACGCTACCCGCCCAGGCCTACACTTCACATGACTTTTTCGACTGGGAAGTCGAGAACGTCTTCCGCAAGGAGTGGCTCTGTCTCGCCCACGTGTCCCAGATTCCCGAGATTGGCGACTTCCTCAATGTGGATCTGCTCGGCGAGCCGCTGCTGGTGATACGCGACAAGAGCGGCGTGGTGCGCGCGCATTCCCGGGTCTGCCCGCATCGGGGGATGGACATCATGCCTCCGGGTTTCGGCCACGACGGGCATCATCCGGCGGAGGCCCGCGACGGTAAATCGGATTGCGGCAACACGCGACTGCTGCTTTGTCCCTATCATTCGTGGACCTTTGAGTTGGACGGCCGACTCAAGGCATGCGCGGAGATGCAGGAGGCGCGCGGTTTCAATCGTGACGAATGGGGATTGAAAGGTTACCGAACCGAGGTCTGGAACGGCTTCATCTTTGTGAACTTGTCGGGCGACGCCCCGATCTCGGTGGCGGATCAATACGCCGGGCTGGGGGAGCATCTTGAGCGGTGGAATCTCTCGGACATGGAGCTGGTTTTCGCCCGCGAGTGGGACTGTCCCTTCAACTGGAAGGTGCTGACCGAGAACTTCATGGAATCCTATCACCACGCCGGCGCTCACCAGAAAACGTTGCAACCCATGATGCCGGCGAGGGACACCTGGACGGAGCGGGAGAAGGCGCACTACATCCGTTGTCACCTGCCGCTGAAAGCGGCGATCCGTGAGGAGATCGCGGCCACGGAAGCCGCTGGCGGGCGCTGGGACACCTTTCCTCCGATCCCGGAGGTGGGGGGTGAGGACCGGTTCGAGTGGGGACTGTTCCTCGGATATCCGACCTTCAAGTTTCTGGTGACCGCCGACTGCGCCATCTGGTATCGCACCCAGCCGCTGGGGCCGGATCGGATCAAGCTGACCACCACGATGCTGGTGCCGAAATCGACGGTGAAACACGCTGACTTCGACGCGATGCTGGAGAAGGGGATGGAGCAGGCGGTGTCGTTCCATCTGGAGGACATGGAAGTCTGCATGGCGGTGCAGCGGGGCTACTATTCGTCGGGCTATCAGCGCGGGCGATTGAGCCATCTCGAAAAGCCGATCTGGCTGATACAGCGCTATCTCGCGGCGCGGTCGCGCGGCACCTGGCCGACGAAGGATCGCGAGGTTTCGGAATCGCAACGACCGGAACTGGAGTTTTCCCTGTCCGCCTGAGCCGGGGATGAGAGCCGCGATGTTCAGTCTGGATGATCGGACGGCAGTCGTCACGGGCGGCTGCTCCGGTATCGGGCGAGCCGTCGTGGAGCGCTTTCTGGCGGCCGGGGCGTCGGTGTCGGTGCTCGACCGATGTCCCGGCCCATTGCCGGAGGGGGTGGATTTTCACCGGGTCGATGTCTCGGATGAGGCGGCCTTGGCGGAGGCACTGCGGGAGGTGGCTTCGAAGCGAGGCGGGTTGGACATTCTGGTAAACAACGCCGGCATCCAACCGCTCGGTGTCGGCTTTGATGATATCGGCGCCGCGTTGTTGGAGAAGACCTTCGCGGTCAATGTCAACGGCGTGGCTTATGGAATCAAGCATGCCGGTCGTCTCATGTCGAAGGGAGGCCGTATCGTGAACACGGGTTCATTTGTGGGCTTGCTCGGCGTGCCGGGCGGCGCGGTCTACGCCACTTCGAAGGCCGCCGTGGTCCACCTGACCCGATTGGGCGCGATCGAGCTGGCGCCGCGGGGCATCACGGTGAACTGCGTGTGTCCCGGCACCGTGAGCACTCCGGCGGTGACGGATATCCCCGACAATCCAGAGATACCCTTCATCGAAGGCCGCACGCCGCTGGGCAGGCTGGCGACGCCGGATGAGATCGCGGCGGCGTTTCACTTTCTCGCTTCGCCGGAAGCGTCCTACCTCACGGGCGCGATACTCTCGGTCGATGGGGGCATCTCCGCCGGTTGGGAGCGATACGATACCGTGCCGCCCGCGAATGTGGTGGACGGCTACTGGAGGGATGAGCCATGAATCTGGATCGTTTCGCGCCCGTCTTTCCCTACTTGCCGGAGCCCCGGCACGTCTGGCCCAATGGCAAACGCTGCGCGGTGATGCTGTGTTTCGATGTGGACGGGGAAACGACGGCGCTCTCGGAGGATGTCGGCCTGGCAAGCAGAATCACCACGATGTCGCAGTGCGCCTACGGACCGAGGGTGGGCGTGCCCCGCATCCTGGGACTGCTCGAACACCTGGAAGTCAGGGGGACATTTTTCATCCCGAGTTGGATCGTGGAGCGCCATCCGAAGATGACGGATGCCGTGCTCGACGCCGGGCACGAGGTGGGGGCTCACGGACATCTGCACGAAAAATTGGCCACGCTCTCGCCCGATGAGGAAGCGGCGGTGCTGGATCAGAGTCTCAAGATTCTCCGGCGCCATCTGGGGGGCGATCCATCGGGCTATCGGGCGCCATGGTTTGAGATCAATCCCGGCACGGTCGATCTGCTGGCGAGTCGCGGATTTTCCTACAATGCCAGTCTGATGGGGGATGATGTGCCCTATCTGCATCCCAACGGCCTGGTGGAGATACCCGGCCAATGGCTGCTGGAAGACTGGGAGCAGTTTGCCTTCAACGCCGAGCCTGCCTGGGGATTTGTGCCCGAGGATTGCGACAAGGTCTTTCGTCTCTGGTGGAGGGAATTCGAGGCGATGCGCGACTACGGCTGCTGTTTCGTGCTCACACTGCATCCCTGGTTGAGCGGTCGGCCGTCGCGGGTGCAACTGCTTGAGAGGCTTATCAACGGCATCCTCGAGACGGACGACGCCTGGATCGCCACTGGGGCGGAAATCGCCGACTGGGTGCGGACGAATCCAGGCGCCCGGCGGGAATTGGATTTCGATCCAGGAGGGGAGGAATCGGTTTCGGCATGATACCGCCGTGCATTGAAATTCCGGCGGGGCGTTGCGCGCGAGGCGGCGGCCCCAATGATAAATTCGTCAATGCCACGGAGTTGCCGCGCGGGGAGATCGTGATCGGACGCCCGTTTCGCATGTCGATCTGTCCCATCACCGTGGGAGATTGGCAGGCGTGGAAACGCAATGGGCGGGGAGATTGCAATCCCGATCTCCCGGTGACGCGCATTTCCTGGCACGAGGCGAACGCCTATTGTGAATGGTTGAGTCAGCGCAGCGGCAAGACCTGGCGCCTACCGACCGAGAGCGAGTGGGAGTATGCCTGTCGCGCGGGCACGGACACGCCCTTCTTCACGGGGGAGATGATCGAAGTTACCCAGGCGAATTTTCTATACGCCGAGGACGGAAGCCGGGTGGGGGTGGGGGAGATGCTGCCGGTGGGCTGCTATGAGGCCAACGCCTTCGGCCTTCACGACATGCATGGCAATGTCTGCGAGTGGACCGGCGATCCCTGGCGCCCCACGCTGGCGGACGACGCGCCCTCCGACACCGGGCGACGCGCGGTGCGGGGCGGAGCCTGGGATTATTTGCCGCGCATGTTGAGAAGCTCCTGGCGCGACGCTCTGGAGCCGGGAACCAGACGGGACAATCTCGGCTTTCGTGTGGTCACGGAATGCCGTTGCGCGATGTGACAACCGATGAAACTGGAAATCTACAAGCCCCTCTGGGGACACGAGGGAGACATGGCGGCGGCGGTGAGTCAGGCCGTGGAGTCGGGATTTGATGGAATCGAGGGACCAGTGCCGGAGGAGGCAGCCAGGCGGCGCGACTTCGAGGAGAGGCTCCGTGACAGCGGGCTGAACCTCATCGCCGAAGTCACCACCGGAGGAGGGTACGTGCCGGATCCGCGGGCCACGTCGCAGCGACACCTCGACGATCTGCGCCGGGGCATGGAACGCTCTCTGCCGCTGAGACCGAATTTTGTGAACACCCAGGCCGGTCTCGATGCCTGGGATTTCTCCACCCAGGTGGAGTTTCACCAGAAGATCGTCGGATTCGCCACGGAGTATGGGATCGACATCGCGGTGGAAACGCACCGGAGCCGATCCACGTTTCATCCGTGGGTGACTCGCGCTCTCCTCGAAGAGGTGCCCGACCTCATGATCACCTGTGATTTCAGTCACTGGTGCTGCGTCGCCGAACGCCTGGTGATGGATGATGACCCGGCGCTGCTGGAGTTGATGGCTGATCACTGTCGTCATATTCACGCCCGCGTCGGCTACGATCAGGGTCCCCAGGTGCCCGATCCGCGGGCTCCCGAGTACGCGGTGCCGGTCGCCCGTCATCGCGCCTGGTGGGAGAGCATCTGGCGGCAAAGATCCGCAAGAGGGGAGGTCATCATGACCATGACGCCGGAGTTCGGCACCGATGGTTACCTGCACCTGGAGCCGCACACGCGACGTCCGGTCGCCGATCTCTGGGAGGTGAACCGATGGATGGGAGGAAGGCTCCGGGAATGGTTCCGCGCGGCCAGTGTGTGACGAATGGCGGTCGTGCGTAATACGAAATGAGAAAAACGTATTACTTTCCGGCACGCTCGCTGCTAGGGAATGGAGGCGAATCCCCAACCCCTCCCAGCATCGTGGAAAAAGGCGTCAAGCGTATCAGTGTTTCTCTCCCGGCGGAAGTCTACCGGGAGTTGGACAATCTCGTGAAGGCCCGCGGCTTCACCAATCGTTCTCAGGCGGTCGCCGAGATGATCAATGCCAGCCTCATCGAACATTACAAGCAGCGGGGAGGCGAGATGATGGCCGGGACGATCACGCTTTTCTACGATGAATCGAAGCCCGGCCTGCTTCAGCAACTGGCATCCATCGAACGGGATCACATCAACGAGGTTATCAGCTCCCAGCACATCCTGCTGGAGGAAAATCACACCATGGAGGTCATCCTCGCGCAGGGGCCGGCGCGACGGCTCAAATTGATCGCCGACAAACTCATCACCTGCAAAGGCGTGAAGTCCGGGCGGCTGGTGATGATGTCCATGCTGCTTCCCCCCATCCATCCGTTGCCTGACGAGAAGCGGCGCTGACCGATTTCCCAATTCACGACATGAGCGCCTGTTCATCCCCACCCATCTACGAGAGCACCATCCGCGGCGGAGGCATGTGGTCGCGGGTCATTGGCCGAGGAAAGACCCTGCGCCTCACCGATATCGAGGGCGGGACCAATGTCTCCATGCTGCTCTACAACGCCGACCAACCGGTGGAGCGGTACAACATGCCAGACACGCTGAAGGGGCAGCACGTGTTCTATCTCACATCGCCACTCTGCGTCCATTCCGACATGGGCCGGATCTTCTGTTCCATCACCCGTGACACCCGTGGCTGGCACGACACTGTCTGCGGTTGCACCGACGCAGCCCAGACTCGGGAGAAATATGGCGACGGGGGGAACTATCAGGTCTGCCGCAATGACTTCGTACGGGATGGACGCGAGTGTTTTCTCATCGAACTGGCCAAGTGGGGGCTGGGTCCCCGGGACCTGGTCCCCAACCTGAACTGGTTCAGCAGGGTGGTAGCGGACGCTGAGGGGAATCTGAGCTTCGTTGGCGGCGACTCGGGAGCCGGGGATATGGTCGAGCTGCGCTTCGAGATGAATACCCTGGTGGTCCTCAACACCTGTCCGCATCCCTTCGATCCCGCCGAGGTCTGGGCGCCGAAACCCGCGCGACTGGAGGTCTTCGCGGCCGGGGAAGCGGTGTCGGCGGATGATCCCTGCCGCGTGTCCCGGCCCGAGAACGAGCGGGCCTTCCTCAACACGGAAGACTATTACCGTCTCCGAGACTGACCCCATCGTGCCATGACTACCGAGAGCAAACTCAATCCCTCCGAGGCGATCTATGAGCACACCGTGCTGGCGGGAGATCACTGGATGCGGGAGATCCGCGCCGGGCAGACTTTCCGCATCGTCGATCTGGAGGGCAATCAGGCGGCGGATACCCTGTTCTACGACGCGCGGGATCACGACAATCGCTACAGCGCTTCCGACACTATCCGGGCGCAGCGGAATCTTTATCTCGGAACCGGCACGCGGCTGATGTCCAGCGGTGGCGATGTACTGCTCACCATCGTGGCCGATACCTGCGGCCGACACGACACTCTCGGTGGCGCCTGTTCGCGAGAGAGCAACACCATGCGCTATGCGCTCGAGAAAGAGCACATGCACGCCTGCCGCGACAGCTTCATCAACGGTGTCACCGCCTGGGGCCACGGCATGGGAAAGCGGGACATCACCTGCAACATCAACTTCTTCATGAATGTCCCCGTCACCCCCGAGGGCGGGCTCACCTTCGAGGACGGGATCTCAGCGCCCGGTCGCTACGTGGAGATGCGAGCGGAGCGGGATGTCATCGCCCTCATCAGCAACTGTCCCCAGTTGAACAATCCGTGCAACGCCTACAACCCGACTCCGATTCGGGTTCTGATCTGGGACTGAGTCCCCAACATTTTCCCACCTCGCATGTTTTCCAAAATACTCGTCGCCAACCGCGGGGAAATCGCCTGCCGCATCCTCAAGACCCTGCGCCGCATGGGGATCGCCTCGGTGGCGGTGTATTCGGATGCTGATCGGGAATCGCCGCATGTCGCTCTCGCGGACGAGGCCTGGCATCTGGGTCCCGCACCGGTGAGGGACAGTTACCTGAATCAGGAACGATTGCTCGAGATTGTCTCCGGTTCCTGCGCCGAGGCCGTGCATCCCGGTTATGGTTTGTTGAGCGAGAGCACGGAGTTCTCCGGGCGATGCGAAGCGATGGGGGTGGCGTTCATCGGGCCGACTTCCGAGCAGATCCGGACATTCGGTTTGAAGCACGAGGCGCGGGAGCTGGCCGAACGCGGCGGGGTGCCACTGCTCCGTGGAAGCGGGTTGCTGGAAAGCCTCGACGAAGCAAAAGCGCACGCGGAGCGGATCGGCTACCCGGTGATGTTGAAAAGCTCCGCGGGTGGTGGTGGCATCGGCATCCAGGTCTGCCGGGATGCTCGGGAACTGGCCGAAGCCTTCGAGTCGGTGCGACGGTTGAGTTCGGCGAACTTTGGCGAGGGTGGGGTGTTTCTCGAAAAATTCATCGCCCGCGCGCGCCACATCGAGGTCCAGGTATTCGGTGACGGACTCGGCAATGTCATCGCGCTGGGCGAGCGGGATTGCTCGGCCCAGAGGCGGAATCAGAAAGTGGTCGAGGAGACACCCGCGCCCGGGATATCCGAGGAGGTGCGTCAGGCCATTCACGCTTCGGCGGTGGCTTTGGCGGAGCGGGTGAACTATCGATCCGCCGGCACGGTTGAGTTTCTCTACGACGTGGACGCGGGTGCCCACTACTTCCTAGAGGTCAACACCCGTCTCCAGGTCGAACACGGAGTCACCGAGTTGGTTTACGGCGTCGATCTGGTCGAGTGGATGATTCGCTGCGCCGCCGGGGATTTCACCCTGCCGGCGCCGGGTTCTCTCAAGCGCCATGGCCACGCCATCGAGGTCCGGCTCTACGCCGAGGACGGGAACAAGAATTTCCAGCCATCGCCCGGGCTGCTGACGCATGTCGCCTTCCCGGAGACGGGACGCATCGACCACTGGATCGCCGCCGGGACCGAAATCACCGGTTTCTACGATCCACTGCTCGCCAAGCTCATGGCGGTCGGCGATCATCGTGGCGACGCGATCGACAATCTGCTCACGATGCTGGACCAGACCTGGGTGGCGGGCATCGAGACCAATCTGGAATACCTTCGCCAAGTGGTGGACGCGCCGGTGTTTCGCGCCGGGGAGATGACCACTCGCTGGCTGGCCGATTTCGACTATCGCCCGCGCAGCATTGATGTGATCGCCGCCGGCCCGCAAACGACGGTGCAGGATTTTCCCGGTCGGCTCGGATACTGGGACGTGGGTGTCCCGCCATCCGGTCCGATGGACAGTCTCGCCTTTCGTCTCGCCAATCGACTGGTCGGAAATCCGGAGAATGCCGCCGCGTTCGAGATGACGCTCGCGGGCGCGACATTACGTTTCAACCATGACACGGTCATCGCGATCACCGGTGCTCCCATGCCCGCCACGCTGGAGGGTGAGCCCCTCGTTCCCTGGCAATCCCATCCCGTCAGACGGGGGCAGACTCTGGTCATAGGTCGCGCGGATGCCCTCGGCACCCGGGCCTATCTCGCCGTGGCCGGCGGCCTGCGGGTGCCCGAATACCTGGGAAGTCGCGCCACATTCATTCTCGGCCAGTTCGGTGGTCATGGAGGACGCGCCCTGCGCCCCGGCGATGTGCTGCATTTCGGCGAGGTCGAAACGCCCCTCCCGTCGACGAGGATGACCTCACCGCCGGGCTATGGCCATCAGTGGCGCATCCGGGTGCTCTATGGCCCCCATGGTGCGCCGGACTTCTTCACTCACGAGGATATCGTCACCTTCTTTTCCACGGACTGGGAGATTCACTACAACTCGGATCGCACCGGCATCCGTCTCATCGGACCCAAGCCGCGATGGGCGCGTTCCGACGGCGGCGAGGCGGGCTTGCATCCCTCGAATATTCACGACAACGCCTACGGCATCGGCACGGTGGACTTCACCGGCGACATGCCCGTGATCCTCGGACCCGACGGCCCCAGCCTCGGGGGCTTCGTTTGCCCGGCCACCATCATCAACGCGGATCTGTGGATGATGGGCCAGCTCCGCGCCGGCGACACCGTGAGATTCGCCCCGGTTTCCCTGGATGAGGCTTTGCGTCTTGACCGTTGTCAGGAGGACCGCCTCGCGAACTGGGCCACGGCCGATTTTGGAAATCCAGAGATCTCGCCCACGGTCGAGATTCCCGCGTCCGCCATCATTTATGAGCATGGCGAGGCGGAGAAACGGGTGGTCTATCGCCAATCCGGCGACCGCTATCTGCTGGTGGAGTTTGGCCCCTTGATACTGGATCTCGATCTGCGGCTCAGGGTCCACATCATTTATGAAGCCCTCCGGCGCGAGGCCGTGCCGGGAATCATCGATCTCACCCCGGGGATACGCTCGTTGCAGGTGCACTATGATAGCGATGTGGTTTCCCGGGGCGATCTCATCGCGAAAATCGAGTCCATCGAGACCGCCCTGCCACCGTTGGAGGAGATCGAGGTGCCTTCCCGCATTGTTCACCTGCCTCTCTCCTGGGACGATCCCTCCACCCGCGAAGCCATCGCAAAGTATACCCAATCAGTTCGCCAGGACGCGCCCTGGTGCCCCAGCAACATCGAGTTCATCCGGCGCATCAACGGTCTCTCGTCCGTCGAGGAAGTGAAAGACATCGTCTTCGGCGCCAGCTATCTCGTCCTCGGATTGGGCGATGTTTATCTGGGAGCCCCCGTCGCCACACCCATCGATCCGCGGCACAGGCTGGTCACCACCAAATACAATCCCGCCCGCACCTGGACACCGGAGAATGCCGTCGGCATTGGCGGAGCCTATCTCTGCATCTACGGGATGGAGGGACCGGGTGGCTATCAATTTGTCGGTCGCACCATCCAGATGTGGAATCGCTACCAGCAGACCGATTCCTTTCGCGAAGGCAAACCCTGGCTGTTGCGCTTCTTCGATCAAGTGCGCTGGTACCCGGTTGACGCTGACGAATTGAGTGAACTGCGTCGTGATTTCATCCAGGGACGTTTCAACCCGCGCGTCGAGCACGGCACCTTCTCGCTGGGGGAATACGCGCGATTTCTCGAGGAGAACGCCGAATCCATCGCCGCCTTCAAACGGAGGCAGCAGGCCGCGTTCGACGAGGAGCGTGAGCGTTGGGCCGCCACCGGTGTGTCGGTGACGGAATCCGCCGATCCCCCGGAAGGCGGGGCCGCCGACTCTGAGGAAATCCTGCCCGCCGGGGTTGAAGCCGTCGAAAGCTTCCTCGCCGCCAATGTCTGGAAGCTGTTCAAAAACGAGGGCGATCTAGTGGAGGCCGGGGAAAAAGTCGCCATCCTCGAGGCAATGAAGACCGAGTTCACCATCTGCGCGCATCTGACCGGCGTGGTCTGCAAAGTCACGGTCACCGAAAGCGCCGCCGTGCGGCCGGGGCAGCCGCTGCTCTATCTGAAACCCTCCGACGCCTGAGTTCCCATGTCCGCGCCCAGTCACAGCGACCTCGCCCTGCCCCGCCTGCTTGCCTCCTATCGCGAAGGCGGTCGGCATCCCCGCGAGGTGATCGAGGAGGTACTCGCGGCATGCGACGCCGCAGATCCCAAGATCTGGATCACCCGGCTCGACCGCGGGGCGGTCATGGCTTATGTGGATCGTTTGGCGAGCGCGACGCCCGACACCTTGCCTCTCTACGGAGTGCCTTTCGCCATCAAGGACAATATTGATCTCGCCGGGGCGCCCACCACCGCCGGCTGTCCGGACTATGCCTACTTGCCCGAGAGATCGGCATTCGCAGTCCAACGTCTCATCGATGCCGGGGCCATTCCCATTGGCAAGACCAATCTGGACCAGTTCGCCACCGGTCTTGTTGGTGTCCGGTCACCGTATGGTCATCCCGACAATCCCTTCAACGCCGAATACATTCCCGGGGGCTCGAGTTCCGGCTCCGCCGTTGCGGTCAGCGCCGGACTGGTCAGCTTCGCCCTTGGCACCGACACGGCTGGATCGGGTCGCGTGCCCGCTTCCCTGAACCACCTCGTCGGACTCAAGCCCACGCGTGGGTTGGTCAGTTGCTCCGGTGTGGTGCCCGCGTGTCGCTCTCTGGATTGCGTCACGGTCTTTGCCCGCACGGTCGGGGAGACGGCGCGGGTGCTGGAAGTGATGGCGGGGTTCGACGCCGCCGATCCCTACTGCAGGCGACCGGACACGGTGGTGACGCCGGGACCCGTGGCGGCTCGGGCGCGTATCGGCGTGCCGGAACCCGGTCAGTTGAAATTTTTCGGCAACACTGAAGCGGAACAGTTGTTCGCGGGGGCGATGGCCCGGGCTGGCGAGTTGGGTTCGGAAGTGGTGGAGATCGATTTCTCGCCTTTCATCGAAGCCGCGCTGCTGCTCTACGAAGGTCCCTGGGTGGCGGAGCGACTCGCGGAGATCGAGAGTTTTCTCGCGTCCCGACCCGAGGGCGTCCATCCCGTGACCCGTGGAATCATCCAGGGCGGTAGCGCGCTGGGCGCGGTGGAAACCTTTCGGGCAGAGTACCGGAGACGGGAGTTGAAGCGTCGCGCCGATGCGGTGTGGTCGTTGGTCGACGCCATCATGACCCCGACCCTGGGCACTCCCTATACCGTGGCCGAAGTCGAGGCGGACCCGGTGCGACTGAATTCGAATCTCGGCTACTACACCAACTTCATGAATCTGCTCGACTACGCCGCCATCGCTTTGCCGGCGGGGTTTCTGACTCAACAGGGTATGCCCTGGGGCATTACCCTGTTTGGTCCCGCGTTTCAGGATGCCTTTCTCATCGATCTTGCCCGCCGTTTTGAGAGCGATGGGGGTGACACGGGAACGGTGATGCGTCCTTTCGGACTTTCAGACATTCCCCGTGTCGAAGTGGCGGTGTGCGGCGCGCATTTGTCGGGATTGCCGTTGAATTCCCAACTCACCACCCGGGGTGCGCACCTGGTGGAGGTCACGCGGACGGCTCCCTGCTATCGAATGTTCGCGCTTCCGGCTGTGGGCGCCTTGCCGCCGCGCCCGGGGCTGGTGCGGGACGAGAAGGATGGCGCCGCGATCGAGGTGGAGATCTGGTCCCTGCCCGCGAGCGCGTTCGGGACTTTTGTCGATGGCATCGCCTCGCCTCTTGGTATCGGGAAACTGCTGCTCGGCGATGGGCGCGAGGTCGGCGGATTCCTCTGTGAGTCCTGGGCCACCCGCGAAGCCGAGGAGATCACCCCATACGGCGGCTGGCGCGCCTGGCTCGCGGCCCGCTGAGCCGCACCGCCCGTGGCGGAGATGGTCGGGGTGACAGGATTGCCTCCGGCTGGGGGGAGGGGCTTCGCTGCGCTCGCGTTTCACTGAGCGCTTGCGCGCCAGGCCGCTCGACCTGCTGCGCAGGTTCTCATCCTGTCCTATGTCAGGTAGCTCCGCCCGTGGCGGAGATGGTCGGGGTGACAGGATTGCCTCCGGCTGGGGGGAGGGGCTTCGCTGCGCTCGCGTTTCACTGAGCGCTTGCGCGCCAGGCCGCTCGACCTGCTGCGCAGGTTCTCATCCTGTCCTATGTCAGATAGCTCCGCCCGCGGCGGAGATGGTCGGGGTGACAGGATTCGAACCTGCGACCTCTTCGTCCCGAACGAAGCGCGCTACCAAGCTGCGCTACACCCCGTAGACCAAACGCCCGGAAATCGAGCGAGCGGGAAAGTGACACACCGGGCGGGACTTTCCAAGCGGGAATGCGCGGCGCGGCGCAAATTTTCCGGCTGCGGATTCAGGTGCGCTCAAGCGACTCCACGGTTCCTCTCATCGATCTGCCGGTTCAAGGTGCAGAAATCGTAAACCCAGCCGACTCCGACAAGACCGGCGGTGCAGAGATACAGGATACCGGTGAGCCATTTGCCCAGATACATCCGATGCAGGCCGAGTACGCCGCCAAAGGTCTGAAGCAACCAGGCGGTGGAGTAATCGTATCGCCCGCGGCTGAAGCGGAGGTCGGCCTTGCGATCCATGCCGGGAATCAAAAAAAGGTCAACCAGCCAACCGATTCCGAGCAATCCGCCAGTGAATAGCCAGAGGGCTCCGGTGATGGGTTTGCCGTAGTAAAAACGGTGGGAGCCGGTGAATCCGATGATCCACAGGATGTAGCCAATGGCTTTGCTGTGGGTGGATTCGTGGGTGGGGTTTTCCGCGGTGCCACCCTGACGCGGTTCGATGGCGGTAGTCATGGAGTTCATGGGAGAGGGGGAAATTGTTATGCCCCACTCTCGATCCGCACGCAACGGCATCCATTACAATCAGGCAACGCCTTTGTAACCCCGGCCCTACCGCTGGTCCTTGACGCAGCTGTCATCCATCGGCACCGGGTCTCCCACGGCTT
Source organism: uncultured Verrucomicrobiales bacterium (assembly GCA_964439145.1). GTDB lineage: Bacteria > Verrucomicrobiota > Verrucomicrobiia > Verrucomicrobiales > DEV007 > JAEUHH01. The sequence goes on along the minus strand of CAYTNL010000057.1, from coordinate 6,407 downwards.
CGACGGGATGGGTGAATAGATAGCGCCAGACCGACTCGTAGAGATACTCTCCCGCGGCGTTTTTGGGCGAAGCTCCTCCGGGCGTTACCGAAGAATGGGCGCGCTTGTCGTCTCCTCCCACATTCGCGGCGGAGATGAGACGACGGCTGTTGCCGTAGGGTGGCGGGGAGTCGTCGATGTTCACGATGGGGCCGAAGGCGTGGAGTCCGAGCAATTCCCAACTGCGGCAGTAGTGATCGGCGGTCCAGCCTCCGTCGAGCACATGGCTGAACCCGAAGAATCGATTCGCCGGGGTGGCGGAGGGCAGGGCCTGCCAGTTCTGGTACTGGTCGCGGGGACCGCAGAGCATGACGACACGGTCCACGCGCTGATGCTTGGCGAAGCGGGCAGAGGTGGTGGATCCGTGGGAACTGCCGGACATGATCACTCGTTCCCACCGCAATCCATCGCCGGATTCGTTGATGAAATGATCCCACTTTCCGGCGGGATGCTCTTTGGCGAGCCATTTCACAAACTGAAAAGCGCGCTCCATCATGCCATCGGGTTTGGGAATGGTGACCGCGTCACTGAAATCCTCGCCGGTGGCTGCCTCGAGGCGGACATTGCCCCGGCAGGTTTCGCTCACGGGTGTCTCGGTGCAGACTTTGGAGAACCAGCGGTTGGCGTAGTGGGGTTGGATGGCGTGGATGCCATAGGAGTTCAGACGCTGAAAGAGGGCGTCATTGTGACCCATCATCCAAATGACAAGCTTACCCCGCGGCGCCACGCTGGTATCCACGGAGGCGTGCTGGAGATCCTGGGGTTTGCCATCCTTTTCAAAAACGAAGTCGATCTCGGGATGTTCCGAGGCGCGTGGATCGATCTCACTGGCGCGGGCTTCGAACTGATGACGCCCCGGAGCGGGGTCGTCGAATTCGAGCTCCGTCTCCGCGGAAGCGATGACGGGGCCGGTGATGAGGAGGGTGAAGAGGGTGAGGGTTGACGCTCGCATGATGTGGGGATGTGCCGGATTGGTCGGCTTTGCCCCGGGATTTGTCCACCGGAAGTAGCCCGGTGAATCGGGCAAAAAAGAAATGCGCCGCCCCGGAAATCCGGGGCGGCGCTCCAGGGGGCTTTCCTGTCATCGAGACCGTCTCCGATGAGTCGGCCTCTCTGACGGGAAAGCGCGAGGCATCACTCCTCTTTCTCGATCTTGGAGACGACGACGAACTTCTTGCCATCGCGATCCTCGACCGTTCCAGTCACCTTGGCGTTGGCGGTGCCGCTGCACTGGTGGGACTTGGTCTTGCGCTTGCCGTTCTCTTCCAGATGGTAGAGGACGTCGCCCACTTGGAGGGCGTCGGCGCAGGCATCGGCTTGTTTGAGGTTGCATTTCTCACAGCTCATCACGCCTTCGAGTGTCTTTTCCTCCGCTTGGGCGGAGACAACGGTGAAGGCCATGGCGGCGGCGATGAGGGAAGCGGTAAGGTGTTTCATAGATTTCAAGTTAGTATGTGGTTGTTTGATTTGATGGTTTCGCACAAGTGCGTCGGTCGGAACATCGCCGACCGAATCTGGTCCCTGAGTGGATCGGGCTGATGAACCCGGATCGACGCGGCCACGTGAGACCAGCCGTGGAGGATCGAACCGGATTGCCCGGTTTTCTCAACAACGGAACACGCCGTAGAGCACCATCAACGAGGGGGCCGCGGCGGGAGGAGGATGCGTCCCCGAGTGCTGGAGTATGCGTGTCGCGGGGAATCGCTGATCGGAAAGATCAAGGAATGAGGCGACCAGCCATGGTGCCGGGTCCTTGGGATGCGGGGTTGGCGCGGGAGGTTCCACCGTCGATTGCCCGACGAGGATGCGCGGCAGTTTCGTGCACGGGCAGGGGGACGAGGCGGGCGGCGCGGTGGGCGTATTGTCGGCGGCATCGGCACAACAGGCGTGACGAGCGGACTTCGACGGAGCGACATCCGCCAACAGATCCGCGCAACAACACAGCGGGTTCGCCATCAACAGGGCGAGCAGGGATGCCGTGAAAAACCGCGCCATAGGGAAACGAATAGCACGAATGAATATGGCGGGCAAAGGGGAATCTCCCCCGGCGTGTTGCCTCAGAGGTGGATCAGATTTCTGACCGATGAGGCGATGCTCTGCCAGGTGGGCCGATGTGCCCGCCAGAGATTGGGATGGTAGGGGATGGGTGTGTCTTTGGAGTTGAGTCGTTGCGGCGGAGCATCGAACAGGTGAAAGCCCTCGCTGGCCACACGGGAGACGATCTCCGCGGTGAGTCCACCCCAGGGGAAGCTCTCTCCCACCGCCAGGAGACGACCGGTGCGCGCGACCGAGGCGAGGATGGTGTCGGTGTCGATCGGTTTGGCGGAGCGAATGTCCACGACTTCGATCTGCCAGCCTTCCTCGGCCAGTTCCCGCGCCGCCCGGAGCGCCTCGTGAACCATCGCGGAAGCGGCGACCACCGTGGCGTGGCGGCCGGCCCTCGCGATGCGGGCTTTGCCGACAGGCAGCACGGAGGCGGGCAGGGCCTCGGCCTTGAGGTGGTAGTAGAGCAACTTGTGCTCGCAGAAGATCACGGGGTCGTCGATGCGGATGGCTTCCAGCATCATCCCGTAGGCGTCTTCCACAGTGGCCGGCGTCATCACGATGAGGCCGGGATAGTGGGCGTAGATTGCCTCCAGACTCTGGCTGTGAAAGGGGCCGCTGCCTTCCGTGCCGCCCGAGGGCAGGCGGATGGTGATGGGGCAGGGGACTCCGGTGCGCCAGTAGTGGGTCGCGCTCTGGTTGATGATCTGGTTGAAAGCCAGCGAGGAGAAATCCGCGAACTGCATCTCCACGATGGGCCGCATCCCCTCGATGGCCGCTCCGATGGCGGAACCGACTATGGCGTCCTCGGAGATCGGGGCATCGAGCACGCGTCCGGGAAAACGCTCGGCCAAGCCTTTGGTCGCCTTGAACGCTCCGCCGAATCCGGCCACATCCTGCCCATAGATATAGACGCTCTCATCCTCCTCCAGCGCACGGGCCTGCGCTTCGCGGATGGCGTCGAGGTAGGTGATGGCCATTGGAAAAATGGGCGGGGTGGGGGGGAGGATGGAATCGCCGCGGTGTCTCGACCCTTCTTTTCAACAAGCCGCCGACTGGCGCAAGGGGAAAGACGTCGCCCCGACGAGCGGGTGAGTCAGTCCGGCGAAAGCGTCCCCTCCGCGAGATGTTTCGTCGCCAGGGCGTGCCAGCTCTCCCGAAAAGGATTCGGATCCGGCTCGCTCTGGGCTCGGGCCACGGCTTCCTCGACTCGTTGCCAAGTCTCCTGTGTCAGCGCGTCGATCTCCGCTTCCGTCATCCAGTCGCGCGTCACCAGGCGCTCTCGCGAGATCGCGAGGCAGTCGCCACCGTGCGGCAGCTCGCGCAGCTCGGCGGGGATGTAGCGGGCGTCATCATGCTCTCCGTGACCCGCCAGACGCAGTAGTTTTCCCACCACCATCTGAGGCCCTTCTCCCTTGCGGGCGCGATCAATCGCCTCCGCGAAAGTATGCAGGCAGGCGTCGAGATCCGTGCCGTCGAGTTGATGGCCGCGTATGCCGTAGCCCACCGCGCGGTCAGCCAGATTTTCGCACGCGTACTGTCGCGCCGTCGGGGTGGAGTAGGCGAACTGGTTGTCGCCCACCGCCACCACCAGCGGCAGCTTTTCCACCGCCGCCTGATTGAGCGCCTCGTGAAAAGCCCCGGTCGAGGTGCCGCCGTCCCCGATGGTGACCCCGCCCACCACATCGGCCTGTCCGCGGAATCTCCGGGCCATCAGCATGCCGTTGACCACCGAGATCATCGCGCCGAGGTGGCTGATCATCGCCGGCATGCCTTTCAGCGGTCGCCCGCGATGGATGTTGCCGTCGCGGCCCCTCATCGGACCCTCCACCGAGCCCAGATAGGTCCGGGCCGAGTCGATCAACGGCTCGCCAAAAGCCATCCGTCCTGCCTGGTCGCGGATGAGCCCGGCAAAAATGTCGCCCTGCTTCTGGTTCAACTGCATCCCCAGCGCGGCGCTGAACGCCTCCTGCCCGCGGCCGAGATAGACTCCGCCCACGATCTTCCCGGCCCGGTAGAGCGCGGCGATCTTGTCCTCGAACGTCCGCGCCAGGAGCATCCACCGGAAGGCCGACACGAAACGCTCGCGCCCGCGGTCGGGATCGTCAGTCTGGATGGGCGCCTCGGTTGTGGTGGGGTGCGACATCAGCCCTACTGTAGGAGCGGGAGAGCCGGGTAATCAAAAGAAAAGTGTGGCTCGGGATTGCGCTTCTTTGCCGGAAATTTGCCTTCCCCCCCGGCGCGCCCTACGCTGGATGATGCCTCGCCGATATTTGCTGACTCCGTCTCCCGATCAGAAAGAACTCATCCTGGCGCTGGAGGACGTCCCCCACCCGGAGCCGGGACCGGGCGAGATCCGGGTGCGGGTGCGCGCCTGTTCGCTGAACTTCCGCGACCTGCTCATGCGTCGCGGCCAATCCGCCAGCGGAGGAGGAGGAGGAGTGGTACCCGTCTCCGATGGGGCGGGAGAAGTCGACGCGGTGGGCGAGGGCGTTGACAACTGGCGACCGGGAGATCGCGTCATGGGGGGATTTTTCCGGGATTGGATTGATGGCCCCTTCGACCTCGGCTACCATCGCGCCGCTCGCGGTGGCTCCTGCGATGGCATGTTGGCGGAGACGGTGGTGGGCCCCGCCGATTCCTTCATCGCCACACCCGGCCACCTCAGCGACGCCGAAGCGGCCTGTCTTCCCTGCGCCGCGCTCACCGCCTGGCACGCCTTGTTCGAGCGGGGAAACCTGAGTGCCGGGCAGACGGTGTTGGCGCTCGGAACCGGCGGCGTTTCTGTCTTTGCCCTGCAACTGGCCACCGCCGCGGGCGCGCGGGTCATCATCACCTCCAGCTCCGGGGAGAAACTCGACCGGGCCCGCGATCTCGGCGCCTGGGAGACCATCCACTATGGGGAAAACAAGGAATGGGACGCGCGCGTCTGGGAGCTGACCGACAAGCGGGGAGTCGACCACGTCATCGAAGTCGGTGGCCCCGGCACTCTCGGGCGATCCATGAACTCCGTCGCCGCGGGCGGGCACATCGCCCTCATCGGCGTGCTCACGGGTTTCGATCCGCCGGACGCGACCCTGTTTCCCCTAGTGACCCGCAACGTGGATCTCCACGGAATCTATGTCGGCAGTCGCGCCATGTTCGCGCGGATGAACGCCTTTTTGGAGGAAAAGCAGATCCGCCCGGTGATTGATCGGACATTTCCCTTCGAGGCGGCGGCGGAAGCCTACGATTGGCTGCAAAACGGCGGCCACTTTGGCAAAGTGGTCGTGACAGTGGGCTGATACAAGAGGGTTAGGTCGCGGACCCGCCCCTCTTGAGTGGACCTCGATAATCCCCTGGATGCCATGGAGCGCTCCCCAACCACATTCATGTCATCGTGGATGGCCGGTCGATGGGGCTTGTCAGTGAGGACGAAAAAACGAATCAACCAACCGGACTTGCCGCAAGTGATCGCCAAGGGCCGGCGGAATTCAATGCCGGTCGCGGTCGTCTCGAAAAAAACGTTCCCCACACCACCAAGCCGCGGTCACAGGCGTCACAATAGCGAAGCGGAACCGCGGAGGCTGCTCCGCTGCCAATGGCTATGGGCCAACAGGTAGTGTGGTCGCCCTCGATTCGCCGTAACCGAGCCATAGCTGATCGGCCCGCGAACGATGACTGTTTTCAAGAATTATTGACTGAGTCCTAGCGGCATCGTGTGACCTGGCGATGAATGAAGGGAGCGGGTTGAGCGACAAAACCCGAAGCTACAGGGCGCGGACTCCCGTGGCAGAGCGATGAGACCGCCAGCCAGCGGGGCGAGCGATGCGATTCGAATGACGAACTGGCGAGACGTAGGCGTTGGGGGATGGAAGTGGGCGGTGGTTCTCGGGGGACGTCGCACGCAGGGCGCCGGTCTGCCTGGATGTCTGCATTATTCGGGAAGCGGGGGGAAACAAGAGCAAGCTTCGACTCGTCCTCAGGCCGTGGTCGTCAAACCTCGAACAAAATTGCGACAATTTTTCGACAAAAAATAGACGAAAGGTGAAACCAGTTCGAAGTCGGAGCCGTTCACTTCCCTGACAGCGGCGTTTGCCAAGCCATTATTTCGCTTCAATGACCCGATGTCCGTAATCCAAACCAATCCAACCCCACATCCACATCTCCCCATGAAATCCATCCTCTCCATCTCCGCTGCGATCACCGCCATCCTGGCCCTCGCCATCAACGGCCAGAGCGCCGACAAACAGGACATCGTCGACATAGCCGCCGGCAACGATGATTTCTCAACGCTAGCAGCCTGTCGGACTTGAGTCCATTATTTCGCCGATTTGTCGGCGTTT
>CAYTNL010000056.1:0-41056 GCA_964439145.1 uncultured Verrucomicrobiales bacterium | reverse complement strand
TTAATAATTAGCGTGTTACGATTTCAAGGTTTACACGAATGGAGCCGACCCTGTTATGCACATATCAGTGCGGCGCCGACTTGGAAGCCCATGTTGCGGGATGGGAGGGTGCTTGGAGGAACGGATGCGGCCATTTTGCGGTCCTTGGTCTTGAGTGATTTCCGGATCTGCTTGCCCTTCCGCTTAACGAGCGCAAAGTATGTGCCGGATCGATTCCGGCGCGGGCCTCAGGGGCATGCGCCGGGGCATCGGTTGACAAAGCGGGTGACAAATCCGGCATTGGGCGGATCTAATCTCTCGCAAGTCGTTGGAATTCCCTTTCAGGGCCTGTAGCTCAGCGGTTAGAGCAGGGGACTCATAATCCCTTGGTCCAGGGTTCGAATCCCTGCGGGCCCACCCCTTAAAATCAAGGACTTATGCAGATTTCCTGAGTGGTTGACTTCCCACCAGGAGCAATGCATGACAAAATTCCGACAAATGACCCCCAAAACCCTGATGCGGACGGCGAAAAACCCGTCCTGCCCAAGGGCAACAAGAAGCGCGGCAAACCCTTTCAGGTCGTCCGCTTCCACTCGGTAAACGTCCCCATCTACGCGGTCCGGAATCACGGCAAGATCCGCTACATGATCGCGTTCCACATCGATGGCCGACGCAAGCGGCGCATGTTTGCCGACCTTGAGGATGCCAAGCGCGAGGCCAAGATCGCGGCCGAGAAGATCATACGTGGCATGCAGGCCCAGAATGGCCTGCGCCCGGCCGAGCGCGAGTCTTACCTTGCCGCACGGCAGCTGCTGAAAGAGATCGAGATGCCGATGGTGGCTGCGACCGAGGACTATGTCCAGTGCCGGAAGCTGCTGGGCGATGTGCCGTTGCGACACGCGGTCGAGGATTTCCGCCGGCGAACCAACTGCGTGAAGCTAAGTGTGACGGTCCCGGAGGTCGCGAAGGAGGTCATTGCCGCCAAGGAGGAGGACGGCATGAGCGACCAGTATCTGAGCCAGTTGAGGAGCATCCTGGGACTATTTTCTCGGGCGTTTAAAAATCAAAAAAAGGACGGGTCATTTAGAGATAATTCTTATTGAAGCCCCATTACGCGATGGACTCAACCTTGTCGATCGCCTCTCCCGTCAGCGTCTCGTAGAGAGCGAGCGTCTGTTTCGCAATCGATTCCCAGGAGAAATGAGCCTCCACGCGCGTGCGCCCGGCTTTGCCCATGGCGCGGCGCAGACCGGCGTCGGCCATCAGGCGATTGATCCCGGCGGCGAGATCGCGGGCGAAGGCTGGGGGATCGACCGGTTCGAAGGGGCTTTCCCGCTGCTGGTCCAGCGGCACCAGCAGGCCGGTTTCCTCGTGAACGATCACCTCCTTCATGCCGCCGACCGCGGAGGCGACCACGGGGATCTCGCAGGCCATGGCTTCGAGATTGATGATGCCGAAGGGCTCGTAGATCGACGGGCAGCAGAAGACGGCGGCGCCGGAGTAGATGTTCACTTTGGTCTCGGTGTCGAGCATATTTTCGATCCAGACGACCGGTCCGCTGTGGGCGTCCCGGGCCTCGGCCACGGCGGCGCTCATTTCCGCCGCGATTTCCGGGGTGTCGGGCGCGCCGGCGCAGAGTACCACCTGGGTGCCGGGCGTCAGGTGCCGGATGGCGTTGACGAGGTGGATGATGCCTTTCTGTCGGGTGATGCGTCCGACGAACAGGACGTAGGGGCGCCCGGTATCGACGCCGTAGCTGGCGATGCGGCCCGGATTGTGACTGGGCTGATACTCCTCCAGATCGATTCCGTTGTAGATGATGTGGACTTTCTCCTCGGGAATGTCGAAGTGGCGGAGGATGTCGGCCTTCGTTTCCGTGGACACGGCGACCACCGCGTCGGCCATCTCGATGGCGGTCTTTTCCAGCCAGACGGTGAAGTCGTAACCGCCCCCGAGTTGCTCCCGCTTCCACGGACGCAGGGGTTCCAGAGAATGGACCGTCAGCACCATGGGGACGCCGTAGTTGAGCTTGGCGAGAATGCCGCCGAAGTGGGAATACCAGGTGTGGAGGTGGATGATGTCCGCCTCGATGGCGTGGCTGTTGAACTCCAGGCACCGTTGCAGGGCGCCGAAGACCGAATGGAGACGCTCCGGCGCCGTGTAACCCGAGCGATCCCAGCCCGCGCCGCGGACTTTCGGGGAGTCGGGGCCGCCGTCCTCCCATTGCTCGCCGAAGCAGCGCACCTCCACCTCGCAGAGTTTGGCGAGTTCGCGGGCGAGATACTGCACATGGATGCCGGCCCCCCCGTAGACATTGGGCGGGTATTCGTTGGTGAGTAGTAGCGACTTCATGGATGGGATTGCTTTCGGGCGGTTGGCTCAGAATTCCACCACGTCCCGCCAGCGCGCCACCGAAACCTCGCCCGAATGACGCTCGCGGAGCGCGGAGGCCAGCGCCTCGGAGCGCTCGGGTTCGCCGTGCACCAGCCAGACTTTTTCCTTTGAGCCCCCGACGCGGTCGAAGTAGTCCAGCAGTTCGCTGTGATCGGCGTGACCGGAGAAACTGTCCAGAATCTCGACGTTCGCTCTCAGTTTGAAAGGTTCACCGAAAATGTTCACCTCCTCCCAGCCCTGGCGGATTTTCCATCCCAGGGTGTTCTCCGCGCAGTATCCGACGAAGAGAATGGTGTTGTTCGGGTTCTCGATATTGTTGCGCAGATGGTGGAGAATGCGTCCCGCCTCGCACATGCCCGACGCCGAGATGATAATTCCCGGTTCGTCCGAGGCGTTCAGCGCCTTCGACTCGGACACGGCGCGGATGAGTTTCAGCCCCTCGAAGCCGAAGGGGTTGCGTTTCTCGAAGAGGAACTGGTAGACCTCCTCGTTGAAGCATTCCGGATGGATGCGGAATATCTCCGTGGCGCTCACCGCGAGGGGGCTGTCCACCCAGATCGGCACCTCGGGGATGCGTCCCGCCTCGGTCAGTTCGTGCAGCACGTAGATGAGCTGCTGGGTGCGCTCCACGGCAAAGGCCGGGATGATGACTTTGCCGTTTCTCTCTAGGGCGCGGTTGATCACGTGTTCGATGTGTTCGTTCGCCTGGGTGGGCAACTCGTGCTCCCTGCCGCCGTAGGTGCTTTCCATGAGCAGGAAGTCGACATCATCAACGGGAGCCGGATCGCGGAGGAGATCGTTCTCGCCCCGACCGACATCGCCGGAGAAAAGGAGACGGCTTTTCCGCCCCCCCTCCACCAGATCCAGCACCACCTGGGCGGAGCCGAGGATGTGTCCCGCGTCGATGAAAGTCAGGGTGACGCCGTTGGCGATGGGGAGGGGACGATCATAGCCGATGTTCACGAACTGGCGCATGCAGAGCTCCGCGTCGATCTCATTGTAGAGGGGCTCCACCGGAGGGTCGCCGTTTTTCTTTCGGCGCTTGTTGATCCACTTCACGTCGTAGGTCTGGATGCGGGCCGAATCCGCGAGCATGATGGAGCACAGGTCGCGGGTGGCGAATGTGGCGTAGATGTTGCCCCGAAAGCCCTGCTTACAGAGATTGGGCAGATTGCCACTATGGTCGATGTGCGCGTGGGAGAGCACCACGGCGTCGAGGGTGGCGGGATCGAAGGCGAAGCTCTGGTTTCGCTCCCAGGTGTCGGTCCTGCGCCCCTGATAAAGTCCGCAATCCAGTAGGATGCGGGTGCCGTTGATCTCGAGTAGGTGCTGGGATCCCGTCGTAGTCCCGGCCGCGCCGCAGAATTTCAGTTTCATCGGTGGGTGAATAGAGCGGTATCGGACGGGTGACAAGCAATAGCTTCCTGGAGGACTTGACCCTGTTGGATCGGGGACTGAACCCTCTTGGGTCCGTGTGGGGCTGGATGGGGGCCTATTTCAGCAGCTCCCGCACTTTTTCCGCGGCCTCGGCGGCTCCCCCGGGCCGATGGCCGGTGGAGACCCAGGCGACCTTGCCCTCGGCGTCGATGATGACGGTGTGGGGGATGCCCTCGACCCCGTAGGCGCGTCCGACGTCCTGCCGGGCATCGAGCGCCACGGTGAACGGTGGCCAGGCGCGCTGTTTCAGAAAGCCGGTGATGGTCTCGGGAGGCTCGGCCTGGTTGACGGCGATGAAGGCGACTTTGCCGGGATCGAACCCGGCGAAGGCCTCGATCATTTCCGGCAGGGAACGCACGCAGGGCCCGCACCAGGTGGCCCAGAAATCCAGCACCACGATCTGGCCCTTGGCGGGTTGGAAATTCGCCTCGGCGCCGAGTACGGGCAGATCCAGGGGAGGGGCGGGTTTTCCCAGCAACGGCGAATCGGTATCTCCGCCGCCCTCGCCCGGGGGTGGCGATGGCTCGGGGGCGTGCTCGAGCCGCCAGTCGGCGAACAGGGCGCCGGGATCGGTGACGCTACCCTCGCCGCTCTGGATGACGGCGACCAGGTGGGTGGGAATGACGCAGCGCTCCAGGGTGGTGGCATGGCCGGTGATGCTGTCGGGGCCGAAATGATCGACCTCCAGGCCGAAACTGGAGCCGTCCCGGAGGATGAGGGTGTGGGAGGGTGTCCGGGGTGGCTCGGGGGGCTCGGCTTTCTCGGACCCGGCGGGAAACAGACCGCCCCCCAGTTTCTCGGCATCGGGCATCGTCGTTGCCGGCTCGGTCGGCTCGGGAGTGATCGGGGCGGGCGGTTCCCGCAGCCAGACGGCGGCGGCCACGCGCTCGGCCGGGATGCGATGGGTCTCCAGTCCGGTGCGAAAGGCGAAACGGTCCTCGGTGGCGGCCTCGATGGTGCCGCTGATCATGTCGCCGGTCCAGGCGAGCAGGATCTGCCGCGGCGGATCGTCGCGGCGGAATCGCGGTACGATGAGGGCGCGGGCGCGGGTCTCGGCATCGATGGCGGGCGTGGCCATCACGCCGGGGCTGGTCTTGAGGGAGAATTGGGAGACGGTCATCGGTCTTTCCCCGTTGCTCCAGAGATCGGCGGGCTCGAACACGAGGCTGTGACCGGTGCGCGGATAACGGGCATCGGCGGCGATGGTGACGGCTTTCTGGCCTTTGGCGAAGAGTTCGATCTTTTCGTTGTCCCAGGTGACGCGGATGGGGATGGCTTCGCCGGGATCGGCGGCGATGTCTTTGCGCTGGGAGAAGTCGCCGGGGCTGTCCTCGGCGCCGCAGTAAACTTCGTTGCCGAAGTGGGCGATCAGCAGACGGGTACAGGCGGCATCGGGACTGTCGGGCGAGGCGCCGAAAAGGCGCAGGCGCAGTCCGCCCCAGGGATTCTGCGGGTCGGCGCGGACGGTGAAGGTGATCTCGTCGCCCTGGAGGATGGATCCGTGTCCCCAGGCGCCGCCGGGCTGGACGGTCATCTTGCCTTTGACGAGGTTTTCCAGGTCGTCGATGAGGAGGTGGGTTCCGACCTCGCCGCGCACGGCATGCCAGCCGCGGTCGGCGAAGCCCTCGGTGACGAGGTCTTCTCCGGTGAATTGGACTCCGCGGATGGAGGCGGCCTCAAAGCGGCGGCGTTCCACGTGGGGGCTTTTGATTTCCACCCAATCGCCGTCGGGGCCCACGGCGGTGATCTTGCCCGCGATGGATTGGCCGCTGGCGAGGTGGAGGAGGGCATCGGGACGGGCAATGGCGACTTCGGCCGCGGGCTCGGCCGTCTGGATCTCGTAGGGTCCGGTCTCGGCCAGCGGCACGGGGGTGAGAGCGCCGGGCAGGCGCCACCGGGGGCGGGGATCGGCGTCGGCGACCCAGTGCCCGCTGAGGGTGGTCTGGCCGATGCGGAGGCGGTCCGGGGCGGGGGGCGTTATCTCCGGCTCGATCCGGGGACGCTTGGAAAAATCGACGCGCAGCAGCCCCTCGGGCGACAGGGTGATGGGCTCGGCGCTGGCGCCGGTCCGCAGGGTAAGACCGTCGGCGTCGTATCGGGACAGCTCACCGGGTAGTCTGGTGCCGTCGGGAAACTCGATGAAATCCGTCCCGGGGGAGTTCTCGTTCGCGGGGGGGAGAGTGAGTTCGCCGAAGACGATGTGCTCGATCTGATCGACAGGCAGGTGGCGTTCCCGACCGGGGGGATTGGCGGGCCGCACGGTGACGGTCTGTCCGTCGGAGCGGAGAATGGTGCCGGAAAAGACGCCGAAAGTGGAGCCGTCGAGCGTCTCGATACGGGGCGCGCCCTCGATGGCGGGATCGCCGCGGGGCGGGGGGGGCTTTTCGTCCCAATCGCGAATCTTGAGCGTTTCGACGACCAGATCGCGGCCGAAGTTGTTGAAGGTGACGCTGTCGGGCGAGGGGTTGGTCTTGGGATCGAGGGTGCGGGTGTGGAAAGTGACGCTGGGAACGCCATCTTCCACGCTCTGCATGCCTGCCTGATCTTTCGAGCTGTGAAATCGACCCAGGATTTCGCCCCCGGTGTTGGTGACGAAGCCGCTGTCGTTTTCGTGATTCCAGAACAGGCGCAGGTGCACGGAGCGGTCCGTATCCTTGAGCTTGAGAAGGGACAGATAGTCGGAGCCGCGCCGGATCACGACCTCGTCGTCCCAGGTGCGGAGATTGACGTTCTTGAGTTTTCTCAGGAGCTGGACTTCGAACTCCGGTCGGTCCCGCGAGCTGATCTTGAATTCCACCTCGACCAGCGAGGGCAGGTCGTGTCGTATCCAGAGCCGTTGTTTCCAGCCGATCGTCTTGATGGCGCCATCGTTGCGGGTGTGCCATCGCTTCGGCTCCTGAGGTTTGACCATGTAGAGCGTGTCGCCGAGTCCGATGGGACCATTCCAACGCAGGCCGCCCTGGCGGAGCCATCGCAGGGAGACGACTTCCGAGCGTTTCAGCCGGATGTCGCCGCCGCGTCGGCTGGAGAGATCGACCCACTCGTCGTCGAAGCCGCGGAGCGCGCCGTAGAGTTGGCCGCCGTTCCGGAGTCTGATCGCCACCGGATCCGGGGGGGAGTCCACCGTTTCGGGATTGGGGAATAGCAGACGGGCGACGGCCCCGTGGGCGAGGGTGGGCGGCTCGGCGAAAAGCGGGGATCTCCAGGTGACGCCCTCGGCGTCCAGTTTTACCAGGGAACCTGGGAGACGCTCGTTCCCCGGGAAATGCAGCACGCCGGCAGGTTCTTTCGGCGCCTCTTGGGCGGCGGCGAGCGAGAGCAGCAGCCCCAGGGCGGGGAGTGATTTCAGGATGGAGGTAAGGCGCGGCATCCGGGGAAGATCAGCGTTCGTAGATGGGCAGGAAGCGGAAATTCAGGCCGAGAGCCAGCAGGGACATGCCGGTCTGGTAGGCCTGACCGCTGAAGCTGCCGTCCTCGGACTGGCTTTGCTCCAGTTGGCGGACGGTGGCGGCGTTCCATTTCTGCCAGGCCTCGTAGTCGCCCTGGAAAAGGGCCTGGGCCATGTAGTAGCGGAAATACTCGAGGTAGTGACCGCTCTCCCGATGCTCGAGTCGGGTGGAAATGTGCTTGAGGGTGGCTTCATAGTGCCACGAGTCCGTCTGGCGGGACACGGCCTGGACCAGGGTGGCGATGGCGGAGCGGTTCATGGATTCTCCCATGCCGCCGAAGCCGCCGGAGTAGGCCACGTAACCGCTCTTGCTGGTGCTGCGACGCATGTATTCGAGGGCGGCGTCGATGGAGTCGTCCGGTACTTCCATTCCCGCGTTGCGCGCGGCGAGCAGGCCCATGAGGACGGCGCCCGCCACCGAAGTGTCGGCGTCGGAGGAGTCGGGACTGTAGCGCCACGCGCCCCAGCGGTTTTTTTTCTGCGAGGTCACCGCGCAACGGACGGCGAGATCGAGCGCCTCGGCGAGGGAGCGCTGGTTGGGATCGGCATTTCCCCCCGTCTGCCAGATCAGCGAATCATCCACGGCGCCGTAAGCCTCGGAAAGGGCCAGCATGGCGAAGCCGTGATGGTACATGCTGTTGGGCAGGTAACCGGTGTCGGCGTCCTGCGACTGGATCATGGCCCGGAGCGCGCGGCGAATGTTGGGGGCGTAACGACCGAAGTTGGGGTCGTCACCGGAGGCGAGAAACGCCATCACACAGATCCCGTCCACCCCGGCGCCGCGCTGGCCGTCCTGCCAGTTTCCCTCATCGCTCTGGGCGGAGGCCAGCCAGGCGAGGCCGCGTTCGTAGATGGTTTCGACTTCGGGGGGCATCCCGCCGCCGAAGCGCAGTTCGGGATCCTGCGCGGCCGCGTTGACGGCGAACAGGCAGCAAAGGGCGAGGCCCAGTGATCGTGGGAAGGGGATCATGAGTCTTTCTCCTTCGTTTTTTTCTCCTCCTGGGTCCGTTGCTCGTGATAGCGCTCGACGTTGTCCCAATAGTTGGCGGCGTTTGACTGGTATTGTGTCTGCCAGATCTCGTGCTGCTCCTCGCTGAGCAGGGATTTCAACTCCTCCTCCGGCACGCCCATGAGCGGGAGTCCCACGCTGTAGTATTGGAGATACCAGGGCGAGTTGTGAGAGGTGAAAATCTGCTCGATGTCCGGGCTGTAGGTTTCCAGGGAAGCGGCCAGCAGTTTTCGAAAGACTGGAGCCTGGCGCTCGTTGAGGCCGAAACGGGATTCGAAGTAGGAACTGACCATGCCGGTGATGGCCTCCCGGCGCAGCGCCTCGCGGCGGGAGGAGGCCTCCTTCCAGCGAGTCTGCCCGGCCGGGTCGAGATGCAGTGTCAGCGCCCGTTGCCACAGCTGGGTTTGCAGGGGGGCGGTCTGTCGTGAGCTGTAGTTGCCCACTCCGAGGAGCTGTTGATGAATGGTGCGCGGGTTGGCGCCCTGCGCCCTGCGGCGAACATACTGGGAAAAATTGGCGTCCCACTTGTTGGTGGTTTCCTCCACCGCGCCTTTGGCGGCGGTGAGGAGGCGGGCGATGGTGTCGTCGCCCGATCCCACCGCCTCGCCGACCACCTCGATTTCAGCGACGGCCATGAGGAGGAGGTCCTGTTTGTAGAGGCGGTTGCGCTCGTGGAGAAACTCGGTGATGGCCTCCTCGACATACATCGGGGCGGGTCCGGGAGGTGGCGGGGATTCTTTCTGCTTCTGGGCAAGGTCCTCGCGGGAGGTGCCGCGGTTGCGGGAATCGAGCAGGGCGAGGGATTCCCGCCAGCGCTCGTGCTGGCCGTCGGTCAGAATTTCCTTCAGGGCCTCGTCATCGACCTGCCTCAGCGCCTGAGCGATCTGCTGGACGCCCAGGTAGTAATGTTGTTGCTCAAAGAGAGATGACAAAGATTCGGCGGGCTTTCGGCTCAGGCGCGCGAGGGGAGGCCACTGCTCCTCAGTCAGACCGACCCAGGTCTCCATCTGGGCGACCAGCAGGTTGGCGAGTGCGTCGGTGCGACCGCGGACGCGGGACTCCTGGATGCGTTTCCATTTTTCGATTTCCTCTTCGGTCAGGATGCGGTGGAAGGCCGTCTCCCAGGCGGGCTGGTTCTCCGCGGTGTCCTCGTTGCCGAGGCCGAGAGGCACGTGTCCCTGTTCGGTGTAGTTCCGGCGTTGCTCTGGAGACATCTGCTCCAGCCACTCGCGCGCCCTTTCTTTCCAGAGATCCAGGGTTTCTTTGACGGCGGCTTCGCCGGCTTTCCGAAAGGCCGCGGCTCGCTCGTCGTCGAGTTCTAGGGTGTTGATCAGATCGGCGATCTTGGGGTCGATCTGGGCCTCGCCCTGCGGGGTGTAGGTCTCGGCGGTATTGTCGATCATTTCCGCCAGTTGGAGGCGCTCCTCCTCCTCGCGCTTCGCAGTCTCGGCCTGGTGAGCCGCCTGCTGCTCCGCGCTCAGCAGGGTGGACAGGGCTTCACGCCACGGCTCGCGCAGGGCGGGGTCGTCCTCGGGTCTGATGCCGTGCTGGAAACGGTTGGATTGAATCAGATTTTCCCGCGTCTCCGGCGGCAGGCTCCGGAAAAGTTCCAGCCCCTCCTCGCGCCAACCAGCCAGACTGGCGTCCACGGCGGCCTTGGCGGCGGCCTCCAGCCTGGTCATGACGGCCTCATCGGGCGCGGCGGCGGTTTTCACGATCTCCAGGGCGCGATCCATCGATGCCTGGAACTGGGGACGCAGATTCGGCTCTGAAATGGCGAGGATGTTGAGAAATTTCGCCTCCTCCTCTTCCCGCGATTTCTCGACGCGCGTTTTCCAGGACTGTGCCTGCTCCGGGTTCAGCAGGGAGGTCAGACCCTGCCGCCAGATGTCCGAATTTTCGGGATCGAAGCTGTGGAAGAATCCGACGAAGCTGGTCCAGCGCTCCGGCAGGGTGCGCTCGAGCACGTAGCCGGTCTCCGAGCGCTGAGATCGGAAATGCGCCTGATGCGCCTCCGTCATCAGGGTCACCAACTTCGCTTTCAAGGCGTCATCGGCCCCGATGGTTCCGGCCAGGTCCGCGGCCACGGATTCGCCGGACGCTTTCTGCTTCTGGAACGGCTCGCGAAAATAGTCATCCAGAAAATCGGAGACAGCTCGCTGCTTTTCGGCGTCCTCCCGGGCGAGAGCGGCCCGCCACTCGTCGCGGGCTTCCTTCCCAATCACCTCGGCCAACACGCGCGTCCATGATTCCCGGCTTTCGGGCCGCACCCGGGTGACACTCTGGAATCTGTCCACGATGGAGGCCGCGCGTTCGTTGCGCAGTTGGCGCAGCAGGTTGGCGGTGTTGTAGTAGTAGCGGGGCGCCATCCGCTCCATCTGTCGGGTGAGAAAGAGGGAGAAATCTTCGCTCCAGAGCGGCAGGGAATCCTCCACCGCCCGCTCGGCGGCGGCTTTCAATCGCTCGATGGAGGCCTCGTCCAGCGCATGCGTCTCGCGCAGATCGGCGATGAGCGTCACCATCTCGGCGGTGGCTCGTTCTTTTCTCAAAGGCGTTGCCGACTCGGTCAGTTTTTCGATCGCTCGGGCGATCTCGTCCTCCACCGGCGCCTGTGCCCGCGTGCTCGGCCCGCCCAGACCCAGCGCCGCGGCGAGGATGACGAGAAACTGGGGGGGGCGCTGCCGGGTCACGGAGTGATGCCTCCTTCCTTCTCCAGGGCGTTGAAGTAAGCGTCGAGTCCGGAGCGGAATTCTTCCGGAAATTCCCGTCCCGCGTGCCCGGTGCTCTGACCCACGGCTCGCGCGGGGGTATCGGTGTCCGTTTCGCCGCCGGGTCCAAGCTCCGACAGCGCCGCCGAGCGCGCCATCTCCGCGCCGGCGCCTCCTCCGGGATTGCCGCCGCCACCACCGCCGCCGGGTTTTTGACGCCGCGCCTGGAGCAGTAGCTCGATGGCCTCGGTCTCCGCCGCGATCGCCGGGGCGCCGGTGTCCGAGGAAGCGAGGATTTCACGAGCCTCCAGCATCGCGGTGATCACGGCGGAGAGCAGTTGCACTTCTTTCTCGAACTTCATCATGCCCGCCTCGAGATTGATGATGTCGTCCACGGCGCCGCGGACGTGGTCGGCGATCCGGTACTGGGTATCCGAGAGGTTTCCGGCTTTTTTGGAGTGGTCTTCGGACGTCAGGGCGGCGCGGCTTTTTTCCAGCTCGCGGGTTTCGTCGCGCAGGGCTATCTCATCATGCAGCGCCTGCATCACCTTGAGCACGATCTCCGGCGGCAGGCTGTCCTTGCTGCCTCCGGAGCAGGAGGAACACTGGGCGGCCGAGACGAGATCCTCGGCCCAGCGATCCAGGGTGTCCGCCCAATACTCGGCGTGAACCACCGCGCTGCCGCTGAGATTAGACTCCGTCTTCCCGGCGATTTCCGCGACTTCGCGGACCACCTGGGTATCCTTCATCGCGCCGAGCAGGGAGGTGAAGCGCAAGTCGGGTTTCCTGGTGACATAAGCCGCCAGATCGCTCTGGATTTCAGAGATGCGCTCGCTCTCCGCCTTGGATCGGGTGGAGGCGTCGGCGTTTGCCACCGCCGGCTCGCCGGAGACTTCCTTGGTGTCGAGTCCGAAAGCGGAGAGAGATTCCCGGGTGAGATTCGTCGCGACCTCCATTTGCGCGCGCGACGCGGCCTTGAGTCGTTTGACGAAAGTGCTGGCCTCGAGGCTGGCGAGCAGGTCCGCGAGATCGTCGGCGACTTTGGCGAACTCTGCGAGCAGGTCGCGCTGCTGGTTCACTGCCTCGTCCAGCCGCTGTTGGGCGGGGGATTGCGGTGGAGCCGGCGGTTGGTCGTCCGGGAGGGCTCCGAGAGTGGTGTTGGGCAAGCCCAAGTAGCCGGCGCCGCCTTTTTTCGGCGCGCTATTCTCGTTGGGCTTGGGCTCAACGGGCTTCAGGTGACCTTTCTCGTTGTCGGCGATCGTGGGCACCGGGTCGTGCGGTATCGCGTCCGGATCCATGGGCTTGGGCGCGCCGGGAGAGGCGGGCAGGTCGCCCTGTTTGATTGATGGCGCGGACGGTTTCGATTCCCCGCCGGTTTTCGCCATCGGCTTGGTCTCGGCGGGGGACGGGTTGGCTTGGGGCGGGCCGGAGTCCGCGTCTTCCGGCTTGGCGCCCGCAGCGTTCGAGCTTTCCCGGAGCAGATTAGCCACCGAGGGCATGCGTTTTTCCGCGATGTCGTCGAGCATCTGGAGCATGGTGGCCCAGCTCTCCAGTCGCTCGGCGTCGAACTCGGGATTGCGCGTGCCTTGTTCCACGAGCCGACGTCCGGAATCGTTCAGGGAATCGAGCCGCGCCGCGTTGGCCTGCTCGTCGGCGGCCTGGCGTGAGATTCTACGGCGGTTTTCGGGACGGTCCAGATCGGCGGCGGCGAGGGCGCGCAGTTCTTTGTTGATCTCATGGAGTTGCTGTTCGCGCTCGTAACTTTCGCGGGCGGCGTCGAGCCATTTCCCAAACTGCTCGGTCAGCCACAGCGCGTGGTCGGTGGAGTCGAGCACATGGAGCACGAAGGCCGGAGAGTAGACGCGTCCGCGTCCGGCGAGGTAGTCTTCGGCCCAGGCTCTGACCTCGAGCGTCTGCGGTTTCAGCCCCTCTCTTGCGGCCGAGAAAGTGGCGCGCGTCTCCAGGTCGAGCAGATCGGGTGCTCCGGCGGCGGCGATTTTTCCCCCCACCAGGGCCTCAGCTTCCTTGCCGCCCCCGACGGGTTTCCATTCCAATCCCACCTCACGAATCCCGAAATCGTCCCTCACCGAGAGATCGAAGGCGACCACCTCGGTGTCGAGCACCACCTGCTCCTGAGTCTCGCGACGGGCGCTCAGCGTCGGCGCCTCGTCCTCGACCGCCTGCACGCGCAGGGTGAGCGGTTCGCGCGGACTGAGGCCGAGGGTGTCTTTCCAGGAAAAGCGGTGTTCCCGGGAATCCGTCACCGCGTGGTAGTCGGTCAACAAACGTCCCCCGGCGATCATCGCGGGCTCATCATCCAGAGAGCCGGATTCCAATGCCCGGCTGGCCTCGGCCACCCAGGAAACCGACGCGCCGCCGAGCAGGCGAACCGTTCCGCCGCGCACCTCGACATCGACGTCGCGATCATATTGCAGGTAGTCGGGCAGGCGGACCTTGGCGGTCAGCTTCGTCAACTCGGGGCGGGTGCGGGGTTCGAGTTTCACGCTTTCCCGGTCGTCGCCGACGGCGAGCGCGATCTCGGTATCGTCCTTCTGCGGGGGAAAGGCGAAGGGATACCGGCCCTCCTCACCGGCAACCTCCAGTTTCGGTTGTCCGGGGATCCGCGCCTTGCCCTTGGCGGGCGTCCACCGGGTGTCGTCCTTCAGTTCCGCCGGCATCTCGAAGGGTTCGGCGTAGGGGACGACCAGTTTCTTGGGCAGGGAATCGACCTGGGCGAAGGTGTAGCGCTCCGTGTCGCGCCACGGCATCAGCCAGCGGGCGGCGGCGTTGCCGGCGGCGTCGGGAACCACGATGCCGGCGACGATGGCGAGCACCACCAGCGCTCCGGCGGCGACGGCCCAGCGACGATGGCGGGGATGCGGAACCGCGCCCGAGAGATCCTTGTCCTTCACCGAGTCGGCGGCCTGGGCGATGGCGGCGCGAACGAGCCGTTCGCTGCGGCCGGTGGCGCCGAGCGATTCCTCGTGCGCCAGCTCCACGATGCCGAGCAACTGGTCGCCGAGCCGGGGAAAGGCGCGCCGGACGAGCCGGGCGACGTCTTCGAGCCGGCGTTGGCGCCAGACCCAGCGATGCCAGAGCAGCGGCAGACCGACGCCGCCGACGGCGGTGCCGGCGAGCAACAGGGTGGTGCGCAGCCAGCCCGGCGTTTCCCCGAAGCGATCGAGGATGAAGACGAACAACCAGGAAAGCGCCAGGCCGAAGAGGGCGGCGAGGATGCCTTCCGCGAACTTGATGATCCGGACCCGGCGACGGAATTCCGCCAGTTTCTCCGTCAATTCCGGAGGGAGCGCGTTCGGCGGATTGTCGTTCATGGCGGAGAGAGAAAAACCACGGAAAGGGTGCGGGAAAGGAGGTGCCCCATCAAGTCAGAAAAGTGTCAGGACTTCAGGCGATTCAAGAGGGTTGAGTGAGGGACTTGACCCTGTTGGGTCGGGGGGCGGTCGGCGCGCGGGCTGGGAAGCCCGCGAGACGGGCACGGACCTGGAGGTCCATGCTACGGGGTTCTGGATCGATCGATTTCTCGCCAGCGGAGGAGCAGGTCGCGCGCCGTGTGGGGCGGGGTTTCGCCGCGTTGTTCGAGGAGCCAGCGGGCGGCTTCGGTGACTTCGACGTCGGGATGGAATCGGTCGCGGGCGAAGTGGAGGTATTTCATCACGAGGAAGGCGTTGAACCAGCGGAAGAATCGGGTTCGAAACGCTTCGAGGGTGGTGGCGTTGGCTCGGATCTCTTCGAGGCGTTCGGGGAAGGACTGCGTTTCCAGGAAGGCGCCGACCGCTTCGGGTAGTGATTTCGGAGAGCCCGCGCGGAGATCGTCGATCTGATCGAAGAAGGTCCGGAGATCGAGAAAGCTCGCGGGCGCGTAGGTGAGGCAGGGACCGCCTTCGTCGAGCCGTTCGCCGACGGCCCGACCGGTGCCGAAGGGCACGCGATGCGAGGGGCGCGGCGAGGGAATGACGCGGGTGGTCGTCAGTTCGCGGACGGTGCCGAGCGGGGTGAACTTGTGGAGAAAGTAAAAGTCCTCGCCGGCCTGCCGACGATTCATCCCGTTCTGGGCCTGGTAGGCGTCGCAGCGAACCGCCATCGATGAACCGATGGTCTGGGTGGCGAAGGGAAAACCGGCGAAACGCTGGGCGTTGATGTAGGTCCGAAGGTGCAGCTCGTAGTCGATGATGGCCTCGTAGATCTCCGGTGGAAACTCGTCTCCCTCGATGGGGTGCTCGAAGTGGATGCTGCTGGCCTGGGCCGATTCGTCGCGGCGGAAGAGCGATTCGATTTCGACGAGGTAGTTCGGATCGCAGCGACTGTCGGCATCGAAGCAGGCGATGACGCCGTCGGGTCGTCCCACGGATTCCAGGCGCCGACAGGCCTCGTCCATCCCGATCTTTCGCGCCAGCCCTACGCCGGCGTGTTTGCGGGGCAGACCGTGGGCTTCGAGTAGGTGAAAGCGCAGGCGATCGTCGCTGTTTTCCGCTGACCAGGCGCGGGCGTTCGCGGCCGATTCCGCGTTTCGTGCGACCGTTTCCGGCGAGTCGGTTTCGCTCGTGTTGACGACGACGATGACCTCGACCGAGCCGCTCGGCGTTTCACCGTTTCTCAGGGAAGTCAGCGCCGCGATCAGCGATTCGTCTTCGTCCCGCGCCGGGATCACCACGCAGAGCCCGAGGTCGGAGGCCGGTGCCGAATCGATCAACGGACCGTAAAGCGTGCGTTCGCGGAGGTAGCGGGTCACGGGAAAGGGGAGCTCACACGAAGGCACCAAGGTTTTTCAAGTTTTGGAAGGTCCTGGTCTGATTCAAAAAAGTGCTTCGAGACTTGGTGTTTTCGTGTGAGGCCCGATCCGGGAGCGAATGGTTCTCTCAAAACAACCCCGCGCCCTTTCTCCCCGCCCAGAAGACGCCCATCAGGAGGACGATGAAGCCCGCCCAGAGTGGGTGAGACCAGAGGGGGAGCCGGCGCTGCTCGGGATCGGGCTCGGGGAGGGCGGCGACGGCCGCGACGACGGAGGCGACGTCGGCGGATTCCAGCACTTGGCCGCGGGTGAGTTGGGCGATTTCCTCGAGGACGTCAAGCCGGGCGGGGCGTCCGCGCTTTTCCACGGTGGTGCCCTGGATGGGTATGCTGGTTTCGAGCGGCGCGCCGGCTTCGGCGCAGGTGAGGCGCACCTGGTGGGAACCGGCTTCCTCGGGCGTGAAGGTGCCGGTGAAAAGTCCCCAGGCTTCCTCGCCGGCGGGAGCGAGGCGAAGGCTGGAAACCTTGCCGGAAGGCGCGGAGATCTGGGCGATGACGGCGCCGTCGCGGAGGGGCTCGCCGGTGGCGCTCATGACGTTGGCATTCAGGGTGAGCGCTTCCCCGGTTTTCGGCCGGTCGGGTGTGTAGAAAAGGCGCATGTTTTCCCCGGACGCCATGTTGCGCTGGTAGGCCATCCAGCGCACGACCTGGCCCCAGAAGCGGTAGTGGTATTTGTCCTCGACCGCTTTTCGCCAGCGCCAGGCGCCGTCGGTGCCCATGAAGAGGATTTTCCCGGCGCCGTAGGGGCGGGTGACGATGAGGGGAACGCGTCCGTAGCGGGTGGACTCGGTGCCGTGGGTGGCCAGCACCTCGGTGCCAACCTTGGCGCGGAGGGCGGGGGCGTACCAATGAAAACCGGGCAGGCTGTTCCAGGTCTCGGCGCTGGCCTCGTCGGTGTCTTCCAGCTTGGTCAGCAGGCTGGCGCGACCGGCGTCGGTGAGAACGAACTTCCCGGGCAGGGCGGTGCCCCAGCCGCGCGGTTGGGCGTCGTCCCAGACCACGGGCATCAGTTCACCGAGCGGGGTGTTCAGGAACGTCGCCTGGTTCCCGCGAAAGCCGGGCAGGAACACGAGCCCGCTGGCCTGGTCGCGAACGAGGAGGCGCAACTGCTCGAGTTGAACCTCGCTCAACTGGTCACCGCCGAGTCCGATGTCGCCGAGGAAGACGACGTCATAACCCGTGAGCTGTTCTTCCGTGGGGAAATTCTCGAGGTAGCCGCGCCCGGCGCCGACCTTGCCGAGGTCGGGATGGAAGAGGAGGCAGTCGATCTCGACCCCGGGGTCGCGCTCGAGGGCGTTGCGAAGGTAGCGGTATTCCCAACGCGGGAAGGTCTCGACGATGAGGACGCGCAGTTCCTCCTTGCGGATGTCGAGGGTCGCTTCCTGGACGTTGTTCTGCAGGTAGATCTCGTCCCCGGCCCGGGGCACCTCGAGCGTGAGCGTGGCTTCGCCGGATTGGGAGGGACGCCAGACGAGGCTGTCCTCCAGTTTTCCCATCGCCGGGATGGTGGCGGCCTGGGTGATGGTCTCGCCGCCGGGGGCGCGCAGTTCGAGGGTGATGTTTTCCTCCCGCGGCAGGGTGCTGGTGAGGGTGAAGGGAATGCGAAGCGGTTTGCCGGCGATGGCGAAGACGGGCACCTCGAAGGACGAGATCTCCACGTCGGGCAGGGCCTCGGAGGAGCCCGTGGGCACGGCGAAGACGGGCACGTCGCGCATCCGCAGGCGGGTGGCGGCGGCGGAGGGCGCCTGGCCGGTATTCCAGTCGCCGTCCCCGACGAGAACCACGGCGGCGAGCTGGGGATGCTTTTCCGGAAGCGCGGCGAGCGCGGCGTTGAGATCGGTGGCTTCGCTGGCCGGTTCCTCGTCGGAGGAGAACGGCTCGATGGCGATGTCCATGCGCTCGCCGAGAGAATCCCAGGCGCCGGGTTCGGCGAGGGGCGCGGCGATTTCGGCGCGGGAGCGGGGCGGTTTTTCCGGTGCGGCCGGATCGAGAACGTCCTCGGTTTCCATGCTGCCGGAGACGTCGGTGAGAACGGCGAGGACGGGCTTGGACTCGGGCCGGAAGGTCTCGCGCCACTCGGGCTGCAGGAGGGTGATGGCGATGGCGACGGCGATGACGACGCGGAGGAGTTCCAGCCAGCCGATGGAGCCGCGCCAGCCGCTGCGGTGCCAGGCGAGGAGGGCGAGGACGATGACCACGAGCACGAAAATTCCGCCCGCGACCAGGGCGGCCGGGGTGGGGGAAAATTCGAGGCTCTGGCTTTCGAGGGTCACGCGGCGGAGCGGGGCGGGGAAGAGGTTGCGGGAGTTTCGGAGGGAGGAAAGGAAGCGTTGCCTGGCGGTTTCTGGGCGGCCTTTTTCGGTTCGCGCTTCGCGGGCAGGGAAAGAAGGGCCTCGAGAATGAGGGCCGCCGCCATGAGGAAGAGGAAGGTGCGCCAGATCTCGCTGGCGAGACTGCGCTCGTCCTCGACGACGTCCTCGATGATGCGGTGATCGAGTCCGGCGAAGAGTTCCTCGATCGTGGTGGTCGGGAGCCGGGCGGGCAGGTCCTCCTCGATCGGACGATTGAGCGCGACGAGACGCGCGTCGTCACCCTCGCCGCGGCCGAGCACGCCGGCGCGGAGGGGAAGCAGCGGGGCGGGCAGGACATTTTCTTCCTCGGATTCGTCGATCCGTTTCCACTGTCCGATGTCGGCGGCGGCATCGCCGAGCACCCCGGGGGCGGCGGTGCGCTGCTGGGCGTTCCCTAGCGTGTCGGCTCCGGCGTCGAGGGCCCGGTGAAGGAGGGCGAACAGGACGACGCCGTCCCGGGCGAGGGTCGAGTGACTGGTGCCCGGGAGCGTGGCCAGGAACCAGGCTTCGCCCGCCGCGCGGTCGAGATTGGCGGCGGGGGCGAGACGAACGAGGAGCGGCTCGTTGTTTTCCATTCGCGCCAGCGGAAGCACGTCGCCGGATTCCGCCGTGATGGCCCGGCGGCGGAGGACACCGATTTCACCGACCGGCAGGGCGGAGCCGTCGCGGGTGGCGGCCAGCAGCCCGGTGTCCGAGCGCCACCAGTCGATCAGCGCGGGGCTACCGTCCGAACTGTTCTCCCAATCACCCCAGGCGACGCCGAGGAAGGCGTTGGCGTCGGCGGTTTCGGGCGGGAGAAAGAGGAGGCTGCGCCCTGCCTCCAGATGACTCTCCAGCTGGCGGGCGACAAGATCGGCGGGATCGGGCAGCGGGGCCTGCCAGAGAATGAGCGCGGTTTCGTCCCAGGGAATCTCGGCCACACGATCGGGAGGCAGGACGATGGCCTCGTAGGCGCGATCGGGATCGACCGGCGCCTCCAGCGCGGCGCGGACCGGCGTCATCGCGAGAGGATCGTCGGTGACGATGACCGACTTCAGCGTCGGGGGGGCATCGAAGACGAAATGCCACGCGTTGTCCGCCGGCGACGCGTCGGCGGGCAGTTCGACCCGACCCCAGCCGCGCTGGACGCCCGCGTCGATGGGAATGGCGTGCCCCCGCAGGCTGAGCCGGCCGTCCTTCAGCTCGGCTTCGTGGACGCTGGTGACGCCGTTGATGACGAAGCGCAGCGGCAACTCCGTGGCGCCCTCGTTTTCGGCGGGATCGGTGGCGGCAACTTCGAGGTCGAGGATCAATTCGGCCTTGCCACCCGACTCGCGCCGCGCCGCGCGCTCGACGGTGACGGCGAGATTGTCGGGCGCGGCCTGGGGATAGGCGAGCAGGTGAAAGCGGATCCCCGGCAGTTCGGCGAAGGCCTGCCGGAGCGGTTCCCAGCGGCCGCCGGAAGCGTCCCAATCGCCCTGCTGGAGATCGCTCAGGATCCAGACATCGGTGCGACCGGTCTGGTTGGCGGTGATGTAGTCGAGCCCGGCCTGGAGCATGCCGGGAAGGTCGGCGGCGGTGTCGGTGGCCCAGGTGGCGGGCAACTCGGCGAGGGCCTCGGGCTTTTCCACCGGCTGGGGATTGCCGGTGTCGGTGCTGTCGATCAGGACCAGTTCGGTCCGGCCGCGATAGGCGTCGCGGATGCCGTCGGTGAGCTTCTTCAATCCCGCCTCGCGCTTGCTGAGCCCGGTCGCCAGGTTCTGCTGTTCCATCGACGCCGAGCGATCGATGAGCACGAGCACGGTGTCGGGCGCGCCCCCGGTGAGCCCGAGCCAGCCGCCCGCCAGCGGTCGCGCCGCGGTGAGGAGAATGGCGGCCACGGCGATGACGCGAAAGGCGAGGATCAACCAGCGACGCAGTCGCGAGTAGCCGCGGTTCATCTGCTGCGCCGCGAACAGGAACTGCATCGCCGCCCACTGCACGGTGCGCCGGCGATGCAGGTGGATCAGGTGAATGATCACCGGCAACAGCGCGAGCGGCAGCGCGAAGAGCAGCAGTGGTTGGAGGAAACTCATGCTCGGGGTTTCGCGGTTCCTGGTTCTCGGTGCACGGTTCTTTGAGTTTTCACCGTCCCGACCGCTTCGGGGTTCTGCCGATGAGGAAGCGGGCGAGGACGGTGGCGTAGTCTTCGTGGAGGAGGACGCGGTGGTAGTCGAGGGCGGTGGTGCGGACGATTTCGTCGATCTCGGACAGCCACTGGGTGACGGCGGTGCGGTAGGCGCGGGCCACGTCCTCGGGATCGGCGAGGACGGGCTCGCCTCCTTCGAGATCGACGAAGCGGGCGGGACGATCGAAGTCGAAATCGATCTCCTGTCGGTCGAGGAGGTGAAAGATCGAGATGTCGTGCTTGCGAAAGCGCAGGTGCTGAATGGCCGAGCGAAGTTCGCCGGCGTCGGCGAAGAGGTCGGAGAAGATCAGCACGAGGGCGCGTTGGGGAATGCGTTCGGCGGCTTCGTGCAGGGAGGAGACCAGATTGGTGGTGCCGATGGCTTCGAGTTCGCCGAGCGAGTCGAGCACCAGGCCGAGGTGGGTGGCTCCGCGCTTGGCGGGAATGTTCGTCGGGGTGTTTCGCGCTTTTTCCTCGCCGGCCGACCAGAGCCCGACCGCGTCGCCCTGGCGCGCGGCCAGCCAGGCCAGCGATCCCGCCAGCTTGCGGGCGTAATCGAGCCGGGAGGCGCCCTCGGGGCCGAATTTCATGGAGCCGCTGACGTCCATGATCATGACGAGCCGCAGGTTGGTGTCGGCCTCGAATTCCTTCAGGTAGTAGCGATCACTGCGTCCCCAGGCCCGCCAGTCGAGCCGCCGGATGTCGTCGCCGGGCACGTATTTCCGATACTGGGCAAACTCCAGGCTCGATCCTTTCACCGGGCTGCGGTGCATGCCGGTGACGCTTCCGAGCATGGGAGCGCGCGCGTGCATCGGCAGCGCCATCAGACGCGAGAGCACGTTCGAGTCGAGGAAGTCGCGGTTGGCCATGGGTCAGGAAACGCGGAAGGGGGAGCGTGGAACGCGGAGACGGGAAAATTCACCGCCCCGGCCTTGAATGGTATTCATTCTGCTCGGAGCGTGGCGATGAGCGGCATGACCAAGACGAGCCAAGGAAGACAAGCACTCGCGTCCGGGCGAAAACGAAAGGGCGCCGGGGTTGTCGGGCTTGCCCTGCTGCTGGGCAGCCTGGCGATTCTTGCGCCGGTGACCGCCGAGGCGGAAGACTGGGAGTGGTGGACGTGGTCGGACACTGACCTGATCCGCGAGGACGATTTCCGCCTTCATCTCTACCTCGACCAACGATGGGCCGAGGAGCGCGGCAGCTACGTCCAGATCGTGAGCCCGCGGGCGAAGTGGCGGCTGCATCCGCACTTCGATCTCGGGCTCGGCGCCAGTGTCCTTTCGATCAAGAAAGGGGACACCGGCAGCTACTACGCCCAGGCGCGGCCCGAACTGGAACTGAACCCGTTTTTTTCCCTCGGAGACGAGTGGAAGCTGCATTTCCGCAACCGCGTCGAGTCGCGGTGGAACGAGTTCGCCGGCGATCCGCTCATTCGCACGCGTCATCGGGTCAAGTTGACCTGGACCGGGCTCGACCTCGGACCGCTGAGCGAATTCTACATGAACAACGAGTGGTTCATCGATTGGGAGTCTGGACGCTGGTCCGAGGACCGGCTCATCCCGGCGGCGTTCACCTTCGATCTCGGCGACAGCGGGGCGCACCTCGACCTGTTCTACATGCTGCGCTTTGCCGACCGGGGCAGCGGATGGGAGCGCGACCATGTGTTCGGGACCTTTCTGCGCTGGAGCCTGTGACGAAATCACGCGCGCTCAGTTCTCCGCCGAGAGTTCCTCCGCGAGCCGACGGGCCACGTCGCGGCTGCTGACGCCCTCGCTCTCGGCGGTGAAGGTGGTGAGCACGCGGTGACGCAGGACCGGTTCGGCGACTTCCATGATGTCCTCCAGCCGGACCATGTAGCTTCCGTAGAGCGCGGCCCGGGCCTTGGCGCCGAGAATGAGATACTGCACCGCGCGCGGACCGGCACCCCAGCCGACCAGCGGGCGCAGCCACTCGGGCGCCTCGGCTTCATTCGGACGGGTGCGGCGGACGAGATCGACGGCGAAGTCGTAGATGTGGTCCGGCACCGGCACCCGGCGGACCAGCGACTGGAAGGCCAGGACTTTCTCCCCGTCGAGCACGTGTTCCAACCGCGGCGGCGTCGCTCCGGTGGTCGTCCGGGCGATGGCCAGTTCCTCCTCGCGGCTCGGGTAGTCGACCCCGATCATGAACATGAAGCGGTCGAGCTGCGCCTCCGGCAGTGGATAGGTGCCCTCCTGCTCGATGGGGTTCTGGGTGGCGAGGACGAAAAATGGCTCCGGGAGCGTGTAGGTGCGACCGGCCACGGTGACCCGGTGCTCTTGCATGGCCTCGAGCATGGCGGCCTGGGTCTTGGCGGGGGCGCGGTTGATCTCGTCGGCGAGGACGATGTTGGCGAAGACCGGTCCCTTGGTGAATTCGAACTCGCGTTTTCCGCCGGGTGCCTCCTGGAGAATGTCGGTCCCGGTGATGTCCATCGGCATCAGGTCGGGGGTGAACTGCACCCGGCTGAAGCTGAGCGACATCGTCTCCGCCAGGCGACTGACGAGGAGCGTCTTGGCGAGGCCGGGCACACCCATCAGGAGCGAGTGACCGCGGGCGAAAAGGCAGATCGCCAATTCCTCGATCACCTGGTTCTGGCCCACGATGATCTTGCCGAGTTCGGCGCGGAGTTGATCGTAGACCGCGCGCATCTCGTCGATGGCTTCGACGTCGTCGGTGGGCAGGGAGGCTGGGGGAGAGTCGCTGGCGGCCATGGGCGGTGGAATGGGAATGCTGTCGGTGGATTGCCGAGGGTCCCGTCTTGTTTGACAGATCGGGGAGGGACTCGGCAAGTTCCAAAACCTTTACGCGATATCCGGCCGCTGTCTTAGCCCAAAGTTGTAAGGATGCTGTCAGAACAACCGGGGGGCGGATTGCGGAAAGCGGCCTGATATTTCCGGTTGCGGGACGGGGGGCGACCCGCTAAGTTCCGCGCTCTTTACCCGCCGGAGCCGTTCCGGCGGTGTCTCGTTGAATCCGCCGTCCCGAACCGGACGCCCCTCCATTTCCTCCCATGAAAGCCGACATCCATCCCGATTACAAGGAAGCCACCATCCAGTGTACCTGTGGGGCGGTCTACAGCACTCGCTCGACCAATCCCGATATCCGGGTCGGTATTTGCGCCGCCTGCCATCCTTTCTTCACCGGTGAAACCCGTTTCATCGACACCGCTGGCCGCGTCGACAAGTTCGCCAAGCGCTACGGCGCCGTCAAAGCCGGTGGCAGCGGGGCGGCTCGCCGCACCAAAGCGCCGAAGCTTTCGGAAATGGGCTCCAAGTAGCCGTTTCCCTCCCGACAAGAACGGTGATAGCGTCGCCCCAGTGCGCGCTTCGCCGTTTTTTTGTGCCCGCGCGCCGAGCCCCCGGTTCTCCGGCCCGAGAGTTTCTTCCCACCCCCGCCCGCCCCACTGGTGGACTTCGCCCCGCTCATTTCACGAAAACGCGACCGCCTCACCGAGCTGGAGGCGATCATGGCGTCCGACGGTTTTTTCTCCGACGCGAAGCGGGCCACCGAGATCTCCCGCGAATACAATCGCACCCATTCGTTGCTGAATTCCTGGGATCGCTTCGAGAAAATCGGCGAACAGTTGGCGGAAAATCGCGATCTCGCCAAATCGGACGATGCGGATCTGGCGGCGATGGCGCGGGAGGAAATCCCCGTGTTGGAGAAAACGCACGCCGAACTGGCGGTCGACATCCAATACGCGCTCCTGCCGCACGACCCGACCGAGGATCGCGACGCCATCGTGGAGATCCGCGCCGGCACCGGCGGTGACGAGGCTTCGCTTTTCGCCATGGATCTGATGCGGATGTATCAACGCTACGCCGAGGGACGGGGATGGCGGGTGGAGATGATCGATGCCAGCCTATCGGACGTGGGGGGATACAAGGAGGTGGTGTTCAAGGTCATGGGCGAGGAGGTGTTTCGGTTTTTGAAATACGAGAGCGGCGTGCATCGGGTGCAGCGGGTGCCGAACACCGAGACCCAGGGGCGCATCCACACCTCGACCGCCACCGTGGCCGTGCTTCCCGAGGCGGAGGAAGTCGATGTGGAACTCAAACCCGAGGATCTGCATATCCAGGCCACCCGCTCCGGCGGACCCGGCGGCCAGCATGTCAACACCACCGATTCCGCCGTCCAGGTGACCCATCTGCCGACCGGGATCATGGTGAAATGCCAGGAAGGCCGCAGCCAGGGGCAGAACAAGGAGCGCGCGCTCCAGATCCTGCGGGCCAAGCTGCTGGAGGCCAAGGTGCGCGAGGAAGCCGAGAAATACTCCGCCCACCGGCGCAATCTCATCGGCAGCGGGGGACGGGAGGAAAAGATCCGCACCTACAATTTTCCCCAGAATCGCCTCACGGATCACCGCGTCGGCCTCACTCTCTACAATCTCGATCAGGTCATCGAGGGCGAGATCTCCGGGATCATCGAGTCCCTCCAGACCTCCGAGATGGAGGAACGCATGCGCGAGGCGGGCTTACAATGAGGCTGATTATCCTGGTCAGGGTGGCGTGGACTCCGCGGTGATGACGGCGGGGACGGGCGCGTTTTTCTCCCGCGTCCGATGGCGGGTAGCCATGCCGTGCCACTCGGCCCGCGCCCAGTGGCCCAGGGCGCGGATAAACAGCGGCGCCAGCGCCATGCCCGGAGCCATGCCCTGGCGGATGATGAAGCGGGTGTCGAGGTTGCGCCGACCGTAGGTGCCGCTGGCGAGACGCGCGTCCGCCAGCTGGGCGAGCCGCCCGTTGTAGAAAGCCATGAACCTCGCCACCCACTCGCCCGCCTTGCCCTCGTAGGGGAGCTTGGCGAATTCCACGTCGCCGTCGGAGTAGACCAGTCGCACCGGTCCGAGAAAGTAGAGGCCGAGATCGAGAAGGAAGGCCGTGAACATCAACTCCGCGTCGCCGAGGTAGCGATATTTCTCCCGATACAGCGCCCGGAACCAATGGCCATAGCTATCGAGAAACTGCCGGTTGTAGTCCGCCACCGCCGCGGTGGCGTCGTCGCCCCCCAGCGCTTTCAGCACGATGCGATGTGCGGTGAAAACCGTGTGACTGCAGTAGTCCAGCCCCTGACTGTAGAGCGGATCCATGAAACCGCAGGCGTCGCCCACCACCAGCCAGCCATCGCCTCCCACCTCGCGAGTCCGATAGGCCAGTTGGGTATAGGTGCGGGTGTCCTTCTCCACCGGCTCGGCATCGCGAAACAGCTCACGGCCCACCGGATGGGACAGCAGATGCCGATGCAGCCGCTCGGTGAGCGTGCCGCCCTCCGGGAGATCGAAGAGACGCCGATCATAGGTGACCCCGGCGCTGACATCGCCGTCCCGGAGCGGAATGATCCAGCACCACCAGCCCCGTCCCATCAGGTGATTCGTCGCCGTGCCTCGCGCGCTCAGCACCGCGTCCCGCATCTCGGGAAATCGCGACAGCGTCTCGTGCCCGTCCAGATCGCCCACCCCGCGGAATCGTGCCCACACCGAGGTGGTCGGGTGCTCCTCCTCCAGCGTCTCCAGCGTACCGCGCAGCCGGGGAATCACCGAGGCCTTGCCGCTGGCGTCGATGACCCAGCCCGCCGACACTTCGATGGATGTCCCCGTCGCCTGGTCGATCCGCATCCGGTTCGCCCCCGCGCCGCCGAGTTCCAGATCGCGAACGGTGGCGGGCCGAAACACCTCGCAACCCGCCTCCTCCGCCAGTCGCAAGAGATGCGGGTCCAGCTCCGAGCGATCCAACTGAAATCCCGGCAGCCGCGTCTGGAGCCGTCCGCCGATTTCCGAACAGCGGCCCATGGACTCATTGTCGCCGTCGTTGAACCACATCCGCAGGCCGTTCTTCGCGATGTGATGCTGGGAAAGATAGCGGGACAGGCCCAACACCCGGGTCAGGAAACAGCCGGCCACCTCCGAGGTCGATTCGCCTACCTTGCGGTCGAACTTTGTCGAGCGCTCGACGATGGCGATCCGCGCGCCCGGCATCGCGCGACGCAGCAGCAGCCCCATGGACGAGCCGGAAAAGGCGCCGCCGATGATGACGACATCATAACGCCGACTCCGGAGACAGTCGGCGCTTTCCGAATCGGTGTCGGTTCCAGCCATGAGTGTGGATGTCGCGGTGACTCCCCACTACTAGCCGTCTTTTGTTCGGGGTCGAGTCGTTTCCGCTTCAGGCCGGGGCGCGAACTCGGGGGCGAGACTTGATTTTCCGCGCATCCAACCGGACGGATGCGACGTGAAAGAGATTCCCCAGACCCTAGGACTCATCGCCGGCAACGGCATCTATCCGGAGACCATGGCCCGCGCCGCGCGCGCCGCCGGCGTGCCGAAACTGGCGGCCGCCGCCTTTGTCGATGAGACCGAGCCCGGCCTCGCCGAACTCGTCGACGCCATCGAGTGGATGCGCGTCGGTCAGTTGGGGAAAATGATCAAATTTTTCAAGCGAGAGGGCGTTTCCGAGGCCGTCATGGTCGGGCAGATCGCGCCGAAAAATCTGTTCGATCTGCGGCCCGACCTGCGCACGCTCAAGATGCTCAGCCAGGTGAAAGAGCGCAATGCCGAGTCACTCTTCGGCGGGATCGCCGCCGAATTGGAAAAGGACGGCATCACCCTGCGGCCCGCGACCCTGTTTCTCGACCATCTCCTGCCCGGCCCCGGTCCCGTCTGCGGTCCCGCTTTGGGCGAGCGCCAGCTTTCCGACGCCGACTTCGGCTTTCGCATTGCCAAGGAAGTCAGCCGTCTCGACATCGGCCAGACCGTGGTGGTGAAAAAAGGCACCGTTCTCGCCGTGGAGGCCTTCGAGGGCACCAATGAGGCCCTCAAGCGCGGCGGCGCCTTGGGCAAGGGCGAGGCCATGATGGTGAAAGTCTCCAAGCCGAGGCAGGATCTCCGCTTCGATGTCCCCGTCGTCGGTCCCGCCACCATCGAGACCGCCGCCGAAGCGGGAGTGAACGCCATCGTCGTCGAGGCCGGCATGACGCTCCTGTTGGGAAAGGACGAGGTGGAGCGCTTGTGCGTAGAGAAGGGGGTTTCGATTTTTGCGAAGGGGGGGTGAATAGTGAGCCTCTGAAGTCGCTTTCTGGCAGGGGTTCTCCTGGCGATATGCTTCGCTTGGTCGAGACATCGGAGTTTCAAACTGGAAGATCTGCTTCGTATGCCGTCTGTCTTGGGTTAAGGCACGAGTGACGGGAGGAGGAAAAACTCGGATCTGAAAGCCCAACAATCCGGGGAGTTGCGAATCGGAAAATCTGATTTTATGATTATCACATGAAAGACCGCAAGATGACCGTGACCGAAGCGGCCAGGCACTTTGCCGATCTGGTGAACCGCACCTACTACAAAGGGGAATCGACCGTGCTGATTCGCTCGGGTGAACCGGTGGCGAAGATCGTGCCTCTCGGCGGCTGCAGCCTTCTGGGACGAGATTTCGCGGCCAAATGGAGAGAGATCCGTCATCTGGATACTGATGAAGCGGGCGATTTCGCCGATGAGGTGGAAGAGGCCCGCGGGAAACTCGAAATGCCGGCGTCCGCATGGGAGTAGTGTTGGATACCTCGGTGCTGGTCGGCGCGGAACGCGGACGATTCGATCTCGCGACCTTTCTTGACAAGGAGGCTCCGGCTGATCCGGTTTTTCTCACCAGCATCACCGCCTCGGAACTCCTCCATGGGGTCGAAAGGGCCGATGGTGCCCGCCGAAAGCGCAGGTCCGATTTCGTGGAGGATGTGCTCTCCAACACTGTCATTCTTCCTTTCGATCTCTCCGCCGCTCGAGTTCACGCTCGCCTTTGGGCGGACTTGGAGAGGCGCGGAACACCGATCGGTCCGCACGACCTCATGATCGCCGCCATCTGCGTTGCGCTGGGTCATCGAGTTGCCACGCTGAATGAGGGGGAATTCGAACGGATTCTGGAGTTGATACTGGTTTCTACCACTCCGTATCTGGCGAGGCTCTGAACCCAAAGCTCCCGGTTGACGCCGCGCCCTTTGCGGGGATAGCTGAGCGGCATGAGTGACAGCGGAAAAGTGCGGGTCGGCGTGTGTGGGGTGGGTGCCATCGGGCGCAACCACGCGCGCATCTACTCGGTATTGGAAACGGCGGAACTGACGGCGATCTACGATGCCGACACCGAACGCGCCCGCGCCATCGCCGACGAGTTTGGCGGCACCGTGGCCGGCACCATCGACGAGTTCATTGCCCTGGTGGACGCCGCCTCTGTCTCCACTCCCACCGTGACCCATCGCGAGATCGGCACCGCGCTCCTGGAGGCGGGCAAGCATGTGCTGGTGGAAAAACCCATCGCCAACTCCCTCGCCGACGCCACCGCCCTCATTGATCTCGCCGCGTCCAGAGGCTGCGTGCTCCAGGTCGGACACATCGAGCGATTCAATCCCGTGATGGCCCAGTTGGAGGCGCGGCTCGATCATCCGAAATTTCTCGAAGTCCATCGACTCTCGCCTTTTCCCAACCGCAGTGTCGACATCGGCGTGGTCCTCGATCTCATGATTCACGATCTGGAGATCATCCTGCACCTCGTCGATTCGCCCATCGCCCACATCGACGCCGTGGGCATTCCCGTCCTCACCCATCGCGAGGACATCGCCAACGCCCGGATACGATTCGAGAACGGCGCCGTCGCCAACGTCACCGCCAGCCGGATCTCGCCCGAGCGCCTGCGAAAAATCCGCGTCTTTCAGTCGGACGCCTATCTCTCGCTCGATTATCAGGATCAGAGCGGCTGGATCTATCGCAAGAACGGCATGGAGATCGCCCGCGAAGAGGTCGAGGTGGAGAAAGGTGAGCCCCTGATGCGGGAACTCGCGGACTTCATCGAATGCGCCGCCCGCGGCGCCCGGCCCAAGGTCTCCGGAGAGCATGGCGCGGCCGCGTTGGATGTGGCCCTGGAGATCACCCGCCTCATTGAACAGGGTTGACTCCTACGTTAGACCCTGTTGAATGCGGGGGGTTGGTTCGGCTTTTCAAATTCTCATGAGCCAGAAACGCTTGTTCCTCGTCGCCGGCGAAGTCAGTGGGGACACCCACGGGGCCGCCCTCATGCGCGCCTTGCCGGAGTCGGAGCTGACACTCTCCGGACTGGGCGGGCCGCAGATGGCCCGGTTGTCGTCCGGTGTGGACGACTGGCTCGACGAGGCCGCCGTGCTCGGCCTCTGGGAGGTGTTGAAAAAGTACGGCTATTTCCGCTCGAAAATGGAGGAGACCGTCGGACGTATCCTCAACGACGCTCCCGAGGGGGTGCTGCTCATCGATTACCCCGGCTTCAATCTGCGCCTCGCCGGGCGGCTGCGGAAGGCGGGCTACACCGGCAAGCTCATCTACTACATCTCCCCCCAGGTCTGGGCCTGGAAAAAAGGTCGCATCAAGGTCATGGCCCGGTTGCTGGATCTCATGATCTGCATCTTTCCCTTCGAAAAGCCGCTCTACGAAAACTCCGGACTGCGCACCGTGTATTCCGGTCATCCGCTCGTCGATTCCCTGGCGCCTCTGAGGGCGGAGTGCATCGAGCGTGAGCCGGATCTGATTGCTCTGCTGCCCGGCAGTCGCGAGCGTGAG
This sequence comes from uncultured Verrucomicrobiales bacterium, assembly GCA_964439145.1. Taxonomy (GTDB): domain Bacteria; phylum Verrucomicrobiota; class Verrucomicrobiia; order Verrucomicrobiales; family DEV007; genus JAEUHH01. The sequence continues at coordinate 11,189 of CAYTNL010000056.1, read as the reverse complement.
GTCGAGGCTCTCTTTCCCGCCATGGCCGAGGCGGCGGTGCGGTTGAAACAGCGTCACCCCGAACTCCGCTTTGCCGCCGCCGCGGTGAACGAGCGGCTGGCCGAGCGGATGCGGGTCATCGCCAACGAGATCCGGCTCCATCCCTCCTGCCTCGAGATCGGGGTGGGCAATGTCCACGATCTCATGCGTCGGGCCGCGGTGGGGGTGGTGGCCTCCGGGACCGCCACCCTGGAGGCGGCGTTTTTCGGGCTGCCCTATTGCCTGGTCTATCGGGTGGCCTGGCTCACCTACGTCGTGGGCAAAGCCGTGGTGCGGGTGCGGCACCTCGGGATCGTGAATGTCATCGCCGACCGGGAGGTGGTGCGCGAGTTGCTGCAGGGCGACGCCAGTGGGGAAAGGATCTCCGAAGAACTCGCGCGCCTGTGGGAGGATGCCGACGCCCGCGCCGAGCTCCGGGCGGAGTTGCGGGAGGTGGTGGACAGTCTCGGCGGTGGCGGGGCCCATCAAAACGCCGCCAATGCCGTGCGCGAGGCGCTCGGCATCAGTGTTTGAGCGTATCAATAGCGCGGCGTAGGGTCAGCGCCATCAACTCATGAATCAGGGAAAAATCATTCGCGTCTGTCTCGTCGGCCTCCCGGCCGGGCTCTTGATCATGGGGGTGGCCACGGTGTTCGTTACCCACATCGTGGGCGGGCGCGACGCGGAGGTCGTGGAGGCGGAGGAAAAACAGGCCCGCGCGGCGGGTATTTTGCGCAAAGAGGTGAATCGGGAAGATCTCGAAAAATATGTCGGGGTGTTGGCCGGGGATATCGGCGAGCGCCATCTGGGCGAATACAAAAAGCTGCGCGCCGCCGCCTTTTGGATCGAGTCCTCGCTCGGCCCGTCGAACATGGGCTACGCGGTGGACCGCGAGAACTACGAGGTCGACGGGCAGGCGGTGTGGAATGTGATCGCGGACCTGCGCGGCACCGAGCGGGCGGATGAACTGGTGGTGGTGGGCGCCCACTACGACACCGTGCCCGGCTGTCCCGGCGCCAACGACAACGGATCCGGCGTTGCCGCCCTGCTCAGCCTCGCCAACTCATTCTCCGGGACCACCCCGGCGCGAACGATTCGCTTCGTCGCATTCGTCAACGAGGAGCCGCCCCACTTTCACACCGACACCATGGGCAGCATGGTCCACGCCGGGAATCTCTCCCGCCAGGGAGCCAAAGTCGCGGCCATGATCAGCCTCGAGACCATTGGCCACTACACCGACGAGCCCGGTAGCCAGCGGACTCCGGCAGGGGTCCCGGCGGGACGTTTCCCCGATGTGGGAAATTTCATCGCCCTGGTGGGGAATCCGGAGTCCCAATCTCTGCTGGATCGAGTGGCCGACGCCTACGCCGGGAGTGGTTCACCGGTTCCCGCCATGGTCGCCGCCCTGCCCGAGAGCGTGGAGGGTGTCGGCTGGTCGGATCACTGGTCCTTCTGGCGGGCCGGCTATCCCGCCATCATGGTCACGGATACCGCGCCTTACCGCTACCCGCATTACCATCGGCCGACCGACACCGCCGACAGAATCGATTACGCCCGATTCACCGAGGTGGTCAAAGGGCTGCGCGCCGCGGTGGAGGCTCTGGCGAACCCGTGAGTCGCCCGCGCGCGCTCACAGATCGATCACGTAAAAGTAATTCTGCGAAATCTGGGCCGCTTCGGGCAGCGAGATCCAGCGTTCCTTGAAACGCTCGCCCCAACTGTCGGAAAAGGCGATCTCATTGGTCTCCTCGTTGTAACCGATGATGATCACGATGTGGCTGCGCGAGTCGTCCGGTGGCAGGGAATTGGACTCGGATTCGCTCTTCACCTTGGCCGCGTAGGCGGCGAAATCGCCCTCGCCGGCGAGGATCTCCCGCCGCGCCTCGCTGCGGGCGTTGGCGATGTCGTTGAACTCCTCGGTGCTGAACATGCCCCACATCACCGGGATGCCGTTGTCGAGATAGCGTTTCAGCGTGCGGAGGGAAAGCTCGTCCCGCCAGTTGTCGAATTTCCGGCCCTTTCGCTTGAGATCCTGACCGATGTTGTTCAGCAGCAATCCGGTTGAGGTGCCCCCTCCGATCTGCGTCTCCCCGACCATGGCCAGCAGATACATGTCCGCCGGGATGCCCAGGTAGCGCATGCAGCGCTCCACCGTGGCGGGGGCGCAGTAGCCTTTGGGGCCCTGATCGACCATCGGGAGATTCGACAGGACCACGTCGCCGTTGGCCCGGCGTTCGATGCCCTCCTTGGCGCGCTGGCGGATGATGGATTCCGGCACCCGGGAAATGCGCCCGCGTTTTTCGGCGAACTCGACGGTCTGGATACCCAGGCTCACATATTCGTCCTCCACATGGGAGAGCAGGAAGGCGTGTCCGTTCCAATCCCAGCGTAGTACCCGCGTGCGGGTCTCGCCGTCACCGAAGCGTTGCGGTTCACCCTCGCCGAACAGCGCCGTCAGCGCCGTTCCGATGAGTTCCGCGTCGTTGGCCATGATCATGCGGAATCCCTCGAGCCCGCCGGGCACCGGTTTGCCCTGGATGAAATGCTCCTCGCCCGCACCACGAGCGCCGAACGAGTCGCCTTTGTTCGCAAACACCAGGGAAGCGCCCGTGACCATGCCCTCCTCGCCGTAGAGAGCGGCCGAGTAGGGGCGGGCGCCGAGGAAGCGGTATTCGCTGTCCGGGTAGGCACGATAGCTCTCGGCGTAGGTGGTCCGGGATTCGACGGGCCATTGGAGGCGCTCCGCCACCTCACCCGGAGCGCTGTCCCAGAGAGCGATCTCCGCGAAAAGCGGATGGCCGATCACTTCATTGAACTTGGCGACGCTCACCCCTTTGTCCTCCTTCAGCGGAGCAGCCTGCCCGTTTCCGCCGGCGGGCGCGGGCTTCCATTCCGCGAGATACGCCTGATCCCCGGCGCTGAGACTGGTCACGGGAATGGTGAAGTCCTGACCGCTCTCCAACTGGATGGTCACCTGGCCATTGGCGAGCGCCGTGACCCTGGCCTGGAGCGATTTGCCGGCGGTGTTGGTGAAGGTGCGGTATTCCTCGCCGCGCGACGCGTCGAAGGGAAGGCCGAGCAGCGCGATACCGAGACAGAGGGTGGGGGAGAGAACCGGAATCTTCATGGGGAGAGGGGAGGGGAAAGTCCTTGCCGAGGGAGACACTAACGAGCCGGTCGCGGATCGACAAGCGCAAGTGATCGGAAACGCAGAAAATCGTTTGCCGATTTCCGGATTGTGTCCTAATTTCCGCCTCGCTTCGCCCGGGAGGGGGGAGCGTCGTCCGTCTAGTGAACGGGGCATTAGCTCAGCTGGTAGAGCGCTTCAATGGCATTGAAGAGGTCAGCGGTTCGACTCCGCTATGCTCCACCACTGGCCGTCAATCTCGACGGCGGTGGCTGGAGAAAACAGGTTCCCCGGAGGGCGGGTCTGGCGCATTTAGGCCCAAGCGGATCTTGTGTCCTCTGACCTCAGAGGGCTATGCTGGCGATGATGTCTGCCGCCACCACGATGCTGAAACCCGCGTGTCTTCTGAGTGCGCTATTGCTCGTGTTCGCCACCAGCGTTCGGTCGGCGGACAGTCCGCTGGCGGGCCGCTGGGATTTCGGTTCGGAGGAGGCGCTGCCTCTCATACCGCGAGGCGACATCGTGCGCGACCAGGTCGGCCCCCGTCCGCCGGAATTTCCGAACCTGGAGCCGGACAACATGGCGGTGCGGCTGCGGGGAGATGGCGCGCGCTTCGAGATCCGGGACCAGGGACCGGGGAGCCGCTTCGATTTCGGCAATGGCGACTCGATCACCATGGAGGCCTGGATTCAGGTCGAATCGCTCCGCGCGGGCCAGCCGGCCTATGTCATCGGCAAGGGACGCACGCATTCGCCGCGCTTTGGCAAGGACAACCAGAACTGGTCGTTGCGCGTGGTCGGCGCCCCGGGCGGGCAGGCGCGGCTGAGTTTCCTCTTCACGAGCACGGCGGGCGCGGGCGTGTTTCACTGGCATCGCTGGACCTCGGAAGCGGCTTTTCGCATCGACACCGGCTGGCATCATGTGGCCATAGCTTATGAATTTGGGAAACCGGAGAGTGTTCGCGGCTGGATCGACGGCGTGCCGACGGAGGGAGCCTGGGACGCCGATGGCCCCACCAGCGATCCGCCGGTGATGGATGATGACGATGTCTGGATCGGCTCCTCGATGAACGGCAGCGCCGGGAACAGCTTCACCGGCCTGCTCGACATGGTGGCGGTACACCGTGAGAGACTCTCCGACAAGGAGATCGCGGAACGCTTCCAGCGCAGGGACGGCCCGCGGATCGTGGTCCCGGCGAAGCCGGAAATGCCGGATCTGGGACATCTCGCGGAGGGGAGGGTAACCATGCTGCTGGGCGAGGGACTTGCCGCCTTCAATCGTTGGCCCGCCGCGGAGGAAATGCCGCCGGTGAGCGAGCGTTGGACCAGCGAGGCCTTCCTGCTGCCGCGCCTGCCGCTGCGTCACGACGAGTGGGGCATCCGCTCCGCCTGGCGGGCGCCGCTCCTGCTCCGGCTGGCGACCGATGTGGAGCTGCCGGAGGGAGACCGACGCTTTCTCGTCCGCACCCGCGCCCTCGCCCGTCTGTGGATCGATGGTGAACTGATCGCCGAGACAAAACCGGCCGATGGCTCCAGTCCCAACGGACATGACCCTGTTACCCCGCTGACCGAACCCTCTTTGCCCGGACTGCGGGTGAAGGACTACCATCATCAGGAGCTTCTTGTGGAAACGAAGCTGCCTCCCCGCCGGGGGCACTCGCGCGTGGTCCTCGAATTGATCGTGGGCGGGAAAAACCAGCGCACGGAGACGGGCGAAGTGTGCGTGGCGATCGAGACGGAGGACGGCAAGTTATTCACCATTCTCCGCGGTGGTGGCGAGCCCGGCCCGCCGCTGACCGATGCGGCGGTTGAGCCGTTGCTGGCCAGAATGGAGAGGGACATGGCTGATCGCGACGACGCCAACCGACGCGCGGCCGCGCGGTCTCGCGATGCGTTCTGGCATCGGCGACACGAGTTCGCGCGCGAGTGGGTGAGGCAAAATCCGCCTCCCTCGCCGCCGGGCGGCGGGCATCCGGTGGACGCATTTATCGAGGCGAAGATCGAGGCGGCACACGCGTCGAATGCGGCCCCTCCGGCCGGTGCGGAGGCGTTTCAAAAGGATGTCCTCGCCCTCTTGCGGGAGGAGTGTTTCCGCTGTCATGGCGAAAAGGAGAAGGGAGGGCTGAAGCTGGATACGCGCGAGGCCGCGTTGCGTGGAGGAGATTCGGAGATCCCCGCCATCGTGCCGGGCGATCCGGCGGCGAGCGAGCTGATCGCGCGCCTGCTCAGCGACGATGAGGACCTCGTCATGCCTCCCTCGGGGGATCCCTTGAATGCGGAGCAGGTGGCGAAGCTGGAAGGCTGGATTCGTGACGGCGCGGTCTGGCCTGCCGCGCCAGTGGATGTCGCGACACTCGTCCAGACACCCCTGATCGGCGACGAGGCCTTTCTCCGCCGGGTTTTTCTCGATCTCATCGGTCTGCCACCCACGGCGGCCGAGGCTCGCGATTTTTTGGCCGACAAATCGCCAGACAAACGCGTGCGATTGATCGACCGGCTCCTCGCCGACGAGCGTCGCGCCGATCATGAGATGAGCGACTGGCTGGATCTGCTGGCGGAGAATCCCACCCTCATCAACGCCTCGCTCAACAGCACCGGCCCCTTTCGCTGGTTCCTGCTCGACGCCCTGCGCGACGGCAAGGGGCTCGACCGCATGGTTACCGAGCTGCTCATGATGCGCGGCGACGCGGGCTACGGTGGCAGCGCGGGCTTCGCGCTGGCGGCGGAGAACGACGCGCCCTTTGCCGCCAAAGGCCACATCGTCGCCTCGGCCTTTCTCGGGATCGAGCTGCAATGCGCGCGCTGCCACGATTCGCCCTACCACAGCACCACCCAGCGCGATCTCTACTCGCTGGCGGCGATGCTCTCACGCAAGACCGTCACCGTGCCCGCCACCAGCCGGGTCCCGGCCGGATTTTTCGAAAAAAAGGGGCGCGAATCGCTCATCAAGGTCACTCTGAAGCCCGACGAACCGGTCACGCCCGCGTGGCCCTTCGCCGCCGTCACCGGGGCGACCGATGGCGAGCAAATCGACCGGCTCATGGAGAACCCGGACGATTCGCGCGAGCGCTTCGCCGCGCTCGTTACCTCGCCGGAGAACCGCCGCTTCGCCCGCGTCTTCGTGAACCGCGCCTGGAAGCGGCTCATGGGCGCGGGATTCGTCGAGCCGGCGCACGATTGGGAAGGCCGCGAGGCCAGCCATCCGGAGTTGCTCGACTGGCTCGCCGCGGAATTCGTCTCCCATGGGTATGATTCCGCGCATCTCCTCCGGCTCATCACGACCTCCGCCGCATACCAGCGCGAGGCCGCCGCGCAACCCAGCGGGGAACGCTATTTCCACGCGCCCGGTCGTCGCCGTCTCAGCGCCGAGCAGATCGTGGACTCCCTGCACACCGCGGCGGGAAGGCCGATTGACTCCGAAAAATTGACCTTCGTTCACGACGGACGCCATCCGCTGGAGCGGAGGCAAGACCTCGGCTTGCCGCGCCGTGCCTGGATGTTCACCGGCCTCAACAATGAGCGAGACCGGCCCAGCCTCGCCCTGCCCCGCGCCCAGACGGTCGTGGATGTGCTGGAAGCCTTTGGCTGGAACGGCTCCCGGCAGATGCCCGTCTACGAGCGCTCCACCGATCCGAACCTCCTTCAGCCCGGCATCCTCGCCAACGGCCTGCTCGCCCAGGCGCTCAGCCGAGCCTCCTGGCGAAGCGAACTGGCGGAACTCGCCGTGCGGGCCGAGTCGCCCGAGGCTTTACTGGGGGACGTCTTCCTTCGCTTCCTCAGCCGTCCACCGCGCGCGGAGGAACGCGGGGCATTTCTCCCCGCTCTCGGCGAGGGGTTCGAAGCCCGGCTCGTGCCCGAGCACGAACAGGTGGCTACGTCCTTGCCCGAACCTCTCCCACTCGTCACCTGGCTCAACCACGTAAGCCCCGAGGCCAACTCCATCCAGGTCCAAGTGGAACAACGCGTCCAGCAGGGGCCCCCGCCCGACCCGCGACTGCGCACCGTCTGGCGCGAGGTCTACGAGGACATCGTCTGGAGCCTGATGAACGACCGGGAATTCGTCTGGATCCCCTGAAACCGACGCCCGATTTCTCCATGAATGCCGACACTTCCCCGAATCGCCGCCGCTTTCTCAAGACCGCCACCTCGCTCGCCGGCGGGGGGCTTTGCTCCCGTGCATTGATCACCGCGGCGGTGGAAGCACCGCTGATCCGGGGGAAGGCGGAGCATGTCATCTCCATCTGGCTCGGCGGCGGCATGGCGCAGACCGACACCTTCGATCCCAAGCGGCGCGGCGATCCGAAAACGAAAACGCCCGGCTCCTACTACGATGCCATCGACACCGCCGTGTCCGGAGTGCGGCTTTGCGAACATCTGAAGGGGCTGGCGCCGCTCATGGAGCGCGTCACCGCCGTGCGCACCGTGCATCACGACGTCATCGACGAGCACGCCGCCGCCACCAATCGCATGCACACCGGGCGGCCCATCAGCGGCACCATCAGTTACCCCTCCATCGGCTCCATCATTGCCCACCAGCGCGGTGCCGCCTCCGACCAGGCGCCGCCCTACGTGCTGATCGGGTATCCCAATGTCACCCGCGGCCCCGGTTTCCTCGGTGCGCAGTCCGGCTACCTCTATCTCACCGACACCAGTCGCGGCCCCGCCGGGCTTTCGCGTCCGCCCGGTGTCAGTCTCGAGCGCCAGCAGCGCCGGGGGCGCTTTCTCGCCGCCCTCCAGGCCGGAGCGCCTCCCGCCGACGATCCCCAGCTGACAAGTTATGATGCCGCCATCGAGCAGAGCCTGAAATTCAGCGGCCCGGAATTCAACCACGTCTTCCAACTCGACGAGGAACCCGGCTCGCTGCGCCAGCGCTACGGGGGCGAGTTCGGCCAACGCTGTCTCCTCAGCCGTCGACTCGTCGAGCGGGGCGTGCGTTTCATCGAGGTCTCGCACAACCTCAATTTCCTCAACGGCACCGGCTGGGACACGCACAACGAGGGGATACTGAACCAGCACGCACTCATCAAAGAGCTCGACACCGCCGTCGCCACGCTCATCACCGATCTCGAGGCGCGGCGTCTCCTCGACAAGACCCTCATCGTGATCACCACCGAGTTCGGTCGTCCGCCGGAGTTCGACGGAGGCGGCGGGCGAGGTCATCAGGGCAGCGCCTTCACCTGCGTTCTGGCCGGCGGTGGGCTGCGCCACCGCGGCGCTTGGGGGGAGACCGACGAGCTTTCCAAAAAGATCCTCGCCGATCCCGTGAGCGTTCCCGACTTCTTCGCCACCATCTGCGCCGCCGTCGGTGTCGATTACCGGGCCAACCTGCACGACGGCGACCGGCCGGTGCCCATCACCGACCAGGGCGCGCCCATCACGGGACTGTTCGGGTGAGGGGAGGGAAACCTTCCTTTCCCGACGATGCCGGTCCGTCAGTAGGTGACCACCACTTTCTTCTTCCGCCTTCCCCTGGCCGACGTTGGCGAGTGATGCGTCTGGTAGGCGGAGAGGAAATTTCCGGGCTGTTCTCCGGTCTCCGCCTCCAACCAAGCGGCTAGCGCAGCGGCGGTGGTCTTTGCCTGTTTCAACGGGCTTTCGCTGCGATGGAGATCGGGAAACTCGACGCGATCCCCATCCGCCAGCAGACGATAGCCGTTGACCATCCGTCGGCAAAATTTCGACCTCTCTCTACCTATCCGGCTATCTGTTGTTGGAAGCGGGATGGCAAACAGAGCCAGTCCCGATGCGCGCCTAGCCGACTCTGTGGAGCAGTAGAAGTGAGACGCATGCCAAGGCGACTCCCAACCATTCGGTGGGGCGCAGTGTTTCGCCAAAAAAGAGCAACCCCACGAAGCAAAGACTCAAGACGATGGTGAGGCTGTAAATAACCCCCAGATACGCGAGCTTCAGATGGGGCATCACCAAGACCCAAAAGAAAGCTGTCAGGGAGTATAGAAGGAGCCCGATGATGAAATGGCGATTGAGAAATTGAGGCGTTGAGGCGCTCGCCACTTTAATGAAATAGTCTCCAACGACCGTCACGAGGGCGATCAGGACGGTCACGGATACGGCTGTGTAATGTGAGATATTCATAATTATTATTTGTCAGGAAAACTTAATTATCGCCCGTAACGGAAGGTGATCAATGTTAATCTGTGGGCCATTGGGGAGGGGGGGTGATGAGCCGTCACCGCGGCTGGTCTCAGCTAACGGGAGAGGCGAAGACCGGTGGTAGATCTCACAAACAACTCAATCTCGAGGCCATCCGAATGCGGTGAGTCGGCGACCTCAGTCCCCATTGTCAAAATGTCGGTTCAGGAGGCTCGAACCATACCGTTGAAATAGCAATTCCATCCAGGGGGAAGGGTCATCTCCGCGAAAAGCCCTTTAATCGATTCTCGCGTTTGATAATCATCTCGATGCTTCCTTTGGTCTGAGTTTGCGTGAAGGACGCGAGGTGAGAATAGTGAAAATTATGCTTGAATTGATTATTATGGTAATTATATTCAAGGCATGGATACTGAACACGGTGGAGCTAAGAGGCCGAAATACGCCTTATTCATAGCGTTGATTGGCGCACTCGTGGGGGGGTGTGTTGATTCGAAGGTATCGGACTTGGAGCAAGTCTCTGATAATCATTCGTCAACTCTTGAGTCGGTTGTTATCTTGACTTGGGAGGAATACTTCTCGCCTGATATCGTGTCCTTGTTCGAGGAAGAGACCGGGATTTCCGTGGAGTTTCGGTATTTTGAGAATCTGGAGGAGATGAGGAGTCTGATCGAGTCTCGACCGGATGAGTTCGACTTGATCGTCGCGGATGGAAGTACGCTAAAAAGTCTCATCGACCTGAAGCTATTGCACCCTCTTGACAGGGATCTGTTGGACAATTTCGGTAACTTCGATCCCAAATACTTGAATTTGGAATTCGACCCGGAAAATCGTTTCACTGTTCCCTACATGTGGGGGACCACAGTTATCGCTTATCGGAATGATCTGATCCCCGATCCGACCAGAAGTTGGAAGATTCTTTGGGATCCGCGCTACAAGGGGCGCGTATCATTGTTAGATGATTCTTACGACACTTTTGCGGTCTCTCTGCTATCGCTTGGATATGACGCCAATTCGGATGATGCCGATCAGCTTGCTGAAGCATCCCGACATTTGGTTGATGGAGCCGGCAAAATGAATGCCAGATTTGCTGATATCATCGAAATTCGAGAAAGGCTTCTGGCGGGGGATTATTGGGTTTCGATGGCTTACAGCAGTGATGCGGCGATGCTGGCGGAGGAAAGTGCCGATATTTCGTATTTCATTCCGGATGAGGGAGCGACGTTATGGCTTGATAGTTTCGGGATGCCTCGTGAAGCCAAGAACCGCGAGCAAGCGCATCGGTTTCTCAATTTCCTTTGTCGTGCCGATATAGCCGCGGCGAGCTCGAACTACTTGTGGTGTGCCACCCCGAATGCGGCCGCGAAAGAATTTCTGGAGCCGGAGGTTCTGGAGGATCCCGTGGTCTATCCAGATGCCGCCACACTGGAAAGATGTTCCTTTCTCATGCAATCCGGTGTGGAGAGGAGCCAGGTGGTCAACAATACCATGAAGCTTGTGTATAGGAGTCTCAACAAAATGGAAGCGGAGCAGGATTCCCCCTTGGTCAGATCCGAGGATGCTGATGTGGAGTGATCGAATCCGGTTTGGTGGCTTTTTTACGAACGCTCCTCCAACGATATTCGCCTCCTGGTCTATCATTTTTACATGGGAACATTATGAATGCCCTTCTCGTTCGGATTTCGACTCTTTTCTCTCTGTTGGCTTGTATCACGGTATCTGGATGTAAAAAGGCGGAAAGCGACGCTGCCGGTGATGTGGTGATGTCGTCGCAGGATTCCTCCATCCGCATCGTCACTTGGAAAGATTACCTGTCGCCCACCTTGATTAAGCGGTTTTGCGCGGAAACCGGCATAGGTGTCAGGGTTGTTGAGATAGATAATTGTAAGCGTCTCACCCGGACCATTCAGTCCTGGCGCTGGCTCTTGGCCCACTGC
>CAYTNL010000055.1:0-41098 GCA_964439145.1 uncultured Verrucomicrobiales bacterium | reverse complement strand
ACGATCTGGCCGCGATAGGAGGGGTCGGTGAGGACCTCCTGGTAGCCGGTCATCGAGGTGTTGAAACAGATTTCACCAGACAGCGTCGTGGGGGCTCCGAAGGCTTGGCCTTCGAAAACAGTGCCGTCTTCCAGGGCGAGGATGGCGGGGCGTTTGGTCAAAACGGGTTCGGGGCGGTGTGGTTCGTGTGGCGGGATGGGATGAGGGGGCTTGTCGAGTGTGGCATCATCTGCAAGGGTTGCAAGCGGTGACGGAACGAGAACCTCGATGCGTGGGACGCGTTGACGGTGTCCCTTGCTTGCGCCGGAGCGATGGGGTGAGAGGTGTCCTGTTTCGTCGGAACGCCGGGGGGGCGGGCCGTTTTCTGGCGGGTTTAATCGGAACTTGGCGGGAAATTTGCTTTCCACCCTGGTCTCCCGCCCCTAACATCCCGATCCATCCCGGTTTCTCGGTCGCGGTTATCGCGTGAGAAAAACCGGCTGTCTCGGAATCCGCCATCGCTCAGCTCTCTGGTGGTGTGGGTGCGGGCGCAACGTTCTTCCCGATGAAATCCTCCCATCCTTGTTTCCTTCCTTTCGCCCTGTTTCTTTGTTTCGCGGTTGGTCCGGTCGAGGTGCAGGCGCGACGTCCGATCGACCGCCTCCTGCTTCCCCAGACACCCGAGGCGACGGGAAATTTCGGCGCCGCGATGGCCGTCAACGATCTCTGGATCGCGGTCGGGGAACCGGGCGCGGAAGGCGGCAAGGGCGTGGTAACGATCTACAGCGCGGCGACGGGCCGCCTGGTGAGGGAATTACGGGCGCCGGATGCGGAGGCGGGAGACGCCTTCGGGAGCAGTCTCAGCCTTTGTGGATACAAGCTGCTGATCGGCGCGCCGGAATACGGGAACAACACGGGTATCGCCTACCTGATGGATGTGCGCAACGGGCGCCTGATTCATCGCATTCTGGCCAGCCCAGCGGTGACGCAGGACAATGCCGGTGTCGCCGTGGCCTTGTCGGAACGCTACATGGCGATCGGGCTCAGTGGGCGAAACTCCAAGGCGGGTGCGGTCGAGATTCACGACACCATCACGGGTGAGTTCGAACGCCGAATCTCGGCTGGCGATGCGGCCGCGGGGGATGAATTTGGAGAAAGTCTCTCCGTGCATGGCGAACTGGTGCTCGTCGGCGCTCCCGAGAAAGGAACCGGGACGGGAGCGGCCTACCTGTTCGATCTCCGAAGCGGTCGCCAACTTCGCAAGCTGATCAGTCCCATTTCATCCGCTTTCAAATTTTTCGGCAGGGACCTGGCCCTCGATGGGACTCGCGCCATCGTCGGCGAACCCGGAACCGGGGCGGATGGGAGAGCCTACCTGTTCGATCTGCTGACGACCGATCCTCCGGTGGCCTTTCCGGTGTTGGGGGGCAGTGCTGGTTTCCAGGTCGAGATGGACGGCAATCTCGCCCTGATCGGGGCACCCGACGACGACGTCGCCTACCTGTTCGACGTCGCGCGGATGGAACAGCTCCGGATCCTGGAAGCGAGCAGCGGAGCCAGTTTCTTCGGTCAGCATCTGGCCTTTTGTGGCGACCAGGCTGTGTTCGGTGTCAGCACCCCCGGAGGCGGCGCGGTGCACTTCATTCGCCCTCTCGTGGGATCGCTGCCGCTGGAGACGGTGACCCAGACGCGGAATTTCGCTCCCGGCACCGTCCAGGCGGACTTCCGTAATTTCTTCCAACCGCTCATCAATCCCGACGGCGAGGTGTTCTTCACCGCCGGGCTGATGGGGCCGGGAACGGGCGGCGGGAGGAACCAGGGCTTGTGGACGAATTTTCAGGGAAATTTGGATGATCTCGGCATTTCCGGCGGCAGCGCCGAACTCATCGGGCCGGGCCTGAAAACGGGGCGCCTGCTCCGCTTCCTCAGCAGCCGGGCCGACTCCATGGTCTTCGAGGCCCTGCTCCGAGGGCCCGGTGTCACTGCTCGGAACAACCGGGTCCTCCTGACCTACGACGGCACCCAGGCCAATCAGTTGCGCACCGGCACGCAGCTGGCGGCGCTCGGCGATGTGGAGGTCCAGGCGCTGCCGGAGATCTTGCAGACCAGCGAGAATCCGCCCAACTCTACTCCGACTGATCGCCTGCTCCTGCCCTATCGGTATCGCCAGGGTCCCGGCGGCGTGACGGCGACCAACGACACGGGCATCCTGTTGACCGATTCTTTCGCGAGCAATGTCGCCGACATCAAGGCTCGGGAAGGGGAAGATGCCAGGGGGCAGGACACGTTTGGACAGTTCTTTGGTCGGGCGGCGGCCAGTTCGACCTTCTACTACGGGTTCAGTGCCTTCGTCCTTCCGGACGGCGGGGGGCGCCCCTTGCGTCAGTGTTTCACCACGAATGCCGGCGGCAGTTTTTTCAATGTGGTGCGTGAAGGCGATCTGGCGCCGGGCTTGGGCGGAGAGACGGATCCCTCCGAAGTTTTCCGCACCGTTCTGGGCGAGGTGGTCGATACGGGCGCGTTTGGGATCGCCCGCGCCCTTCGCGGCGGGACACCCTTGGCGAACCGGTTTGCGGAAGGATTCTGGAGAGAGAGCGGGGACGCTCTCCTGTTGGGACGTGGCACGGAAATTGGTTCGACCCGGGATCCGCGAACCGGCGAAGAAGGGGCGAGTTTTCTTGCCTCGCGCTTTCTCCGCTTCTGGGCGGTGGGTAGCAATGGAATGATCGTCCTGGTCAAGGGCTACGGACTTGGCACCAATCCCTCGAACGACTGCGCCCTGGTCCACGTCACGCGTCACGCGAGCCCGCTCTACGAGCGCTACGCCTATCAGGTCCTGCTGCGCGAGGGCGATCCCGTCTCCGCCTGGGATTGCCCGCGGGTGCGCGCCATCCAGCGGGTCGAGGTCGATCCCATCAACGGCAATTACGCCATAGTCGCCGCGTTGACCGGAGCGCCGAACCGCAACCAGGCGCTTTTCGTCGGCAAGGCCGAAATCAATCATCCGAATCCCGGGAGCGGTGAAAACACGGTGTCGCCCCACGCCCTGCGCCTGCCCCGCATCGCCCTGCGCAAGGGCACGATCTTCAACACCCCGCATGCCGAATCCACCCGGCTGCGTTCCATCGTCATGCAGCCCCTCGTCGACCGCACCGGCGCCGGCGGGAAAGGCCACGGGCAGGTGCTCAACCGAAACGGGGAACTGGTGCTGTGTCTCCAGTTCGACAACGGCGCCAAGGAACTGGTCGTCGGCAAACCTTGAGGAAACGCCACCACCCGCCATCCGCGAAACTCTTTCCCCGATTTCCCATGAATCGCCTCTCGATTTTCCCTCTCTCCGTCTTCTGCCTCGCGCTGCTGCTGTCCGACGCCTCCGCCCGCAACCCGGTCGTCACCAAACTCCATCCGCGCCCCGGTGATGTGACTCGGGAAGGGTTTTTCTTCGGCTCCAACGTGGCCGTCAACGAGAACTGGATCGTGGTGGGCGCGACTGATTTCGGGCCCACAAATCCGCTAACGCCCCGCGACGGTTCTGTCTATGTTTTCAGCGCCCGCACCGGTCGATTCGTGCGCCGCATCCAGCATTCCCGAGACCTTTTCGGGGGGCAGAACGGCAATGCGTTCGGATCCAGCATGGCACTCTGCGGCAATCGCCTCCTGGTCGGGGCACCGTTTTTTGTCAGCGACTCCATGAATAGCGCCGCGCTGCTGTATGACCTGCCCAGTGGCCGGCTCGAAAAGCTCGTCCGGCTCGAGAATCCTTCGCAGCAGAGTAACTTCGGTCGGTCCGTTGCCCTCAGCGAGCGCTGGATCGTGATCGGGGAGAATCACGCCGATGATTTCGGCCGCGTCCATGTCTTCGATGCCCGGACGGGTGATCTCGCGTTCACCCTCCAGGCGAGCGATGGCTCCGTGGACTCGGGCTTCGGCGGTTCGCTGGCCCTGTGCGGGGATATCCTCGCCGTGGGCGCCTACGATATCTTCGGCTTTACGCCGGGTGCCGTTTACCTATACGATCTGGACGAAGGAGGAACCGAACTGAGAAAGCTAACTCCTTTCGACGGCGCCGCCAGCGACTGGTTCGGGAGACAACTGGCCATGGAGGGAGGACGGCTGCTGGTCGGGGCCGAATTCCACCAGTCCGAAGACGGAGCCGCCTATCTCTATGACGTCGGGACGGGAAACCTGATCCGGAAACTGACGGCTCCCGATCCGGGCGGGGGAGGGCGCTTTGGCAGCGCCTTGGCCCTGTCCGGGAATCTCGCCCTCATCGTCGGAAGCAAGCCCTACCTGATGGATGTCCCGACCGGGGATGTGATTCGGGAACTCTCCGTCGCGGACAACGCGACCTCCTTTTCTCCAGGTTCCGTGTCCCTCTGCGGCAACCTCGCGGTGCTCGGGAATTCTCAAGACGACGACATCAACACCGACTCCGGCGCCGCCTACTTCTTCCGCCCGCTGGCCGGGCCGCTCCCGCTGACCACCCTCACCCAGCGGGGGGATTCCGTGGGCATCGCGTATCCGGAAGCCGAGTACCGCGCCTTCCAGGCACCGTCGATCGATCCGACGGGAGGGGTGGCCTTTTGCGCCAACCTCTCGGGTCCCGGTTCCGGCGGTGGACGGGACAAAGTCGCCGCCGCCTCCGTTTCGCAGTTCGTGATTCCCCGACACAAGACTCGCGATCCGATCCCCTTCTACGGCCCCGGAGTCGTGATCCAGAATTTCCGCCCGCTGATCTACAACCGTCCGGGGCGCACCATTCAACACCAGTTTCTCCAGGGACCGGGCATCACCGCGTTCAACCGCCAGCTGATTCGCGGACTGTTCGGGACCCTGATGTGGAGAACGGGCGACCCGATTGCCGCGCTCACGGACGGTTCCGGAACACCCGAAGCCCTCGCCTTCACCGAGATCGTGCAGAAGCCCGGCACCTCGGGCGCCAACCTGGTCGGCGTCGCCTACCGCCTGCGACAGAACGTCGGCGGGGTCAACGCCACCAACGACAGCGGCGTCCTGTTGACTCCCGACGACGGGAACCCTCCGAGCGATACCGAGGCCCGGGAGGGAAACACCGCGATCTTCGGCGAAACCTACGCCCAGTTTTTCGGACGGGTGGCCCAGAACCGGAGCGCCCACTACGCCTACAGCGCCTACGTGGTGCCGAACGGCGGAGGACCGCCCTTGCAGCAGTGCTTCATGAACTACGAGGCGAACAGCAATCTCCTCTTCAATGTCGCGAAGCAGGGGGATGACGCGCCACTCGGTGGCTATCGCCAATCGCCGGGGGAGACGGCCACCTTTCGCACCATCTTGGGAGAGGGAATGATCCCCGATCAGGGGGTGGCGAGAGCCCGGATCGTGCGCGGCGACAGTTCCTCCGGCAACGAAGGTCTCTGGGCGGCCTTTGAATCCATTCCGCGAATCATCAAGGGTGAGGAATTCGACGCTCCCGGCACTTATCTCCAGCGCATCCTCCGCTTCTGGCCATTGGAGGACGGCAACATCGCCCTGTTGATCAAGCTGTCGGGGCCGGCGGTGAATCCGGGCAACGACTGCGCCCTGGCGATGCTCGAATACCGAAGCGACGCCGATTTCTGGCAGATGACCAAGCTGGTCCGCGAAGGCGATGCCATCTGCGACTGGGATTGCCCGCGCATCGGCGCCATCCAGCGGGCCGATGTAGATCCCATCAACGGCAACTACGCGGTCGTGGTCTCCCTGACCGGTTCTCCGGCTCGCAACCAGGCGCTGCTCACAGGAAACGCCAACCTCGCCCATCCCAACAATCCGTTTCCAGCAGCCGGCGATTTCACCAACTTGCGTCGGCCGCATCTCGTCCTGCGCAAAGGCACGCTCTACAACACGCCCCACGCCGAAGCCACCCGCCTGCGCTCCATCATCATGGAGCCCCGCATCGACCGCACCGGCTCAGGTGGCAAAGGCCTCGGCCAGGTGATCAACGAGGTCGGCGAGGTCGCGCTCTGCCTTGATTTCGACAACGGCGCCAAGGAACTGGTGGTCGGGAAACCGTGAGCGTTTCAGAACTCCCAAAGCTTGAACCTGTTTTTCCACCACACTCACCTTTGCCATGCCTGCTGTCCCCGCTTTTTCACGCCTCCGTCTCTGGAGTTGCCTGGCCATGATGCTTTGCCCGCTGGCTGCCGATGCACGAACGCCCGTCATCACCAAGCTCCATGGTCGATCTGGCGGGGATCAAGCCTCCTACGGATTCGGCCTGTCCGTGGCCGCAAATGATCGATTCATTCTGGTGGGGGAACCGTACAACAGTCAGCAGGCAGATGCCGCCGGAGCCGCCCATCTCTACAACGCGAGGACGGGGCGCTACCTGCGAAAACTGACCGCGCCGAGTCCAGCACAGGAAGATTTCTTTGGTGACACCGTGGCCCTCTCCGGAAACTACGCGATTGTCGGCGCCTACGGCGTCAATGATGCCGAGTCGCGTGGCGCCGCCTTCGTGTTCGATGCCAGGAACGGTCGATTTCTCCACCGTCTCGAGGCCCCCGATGGGGAAGGTGGCGACTTTTTCGCCAATCTTTCCATGGAGGCCAGCGGTGGCCTGGTGCTGATTGGGGCTTACGGCGATGACACCGCACGCGGCGCCGCCTACGTCTTCGACTTTCGCACGGGCGAGTTTCTCAGCAAACTCGTTGCCGACGACGGGGTGGCAGGAGACGGGTTCGGAAATGAAGTGTCGCTCTGTGGAGACCTCGCCCTGGTGGGAGCGCCTGACAAGAACGGACAGCGTGGAGCAGCCTATCTGTTCGACGCCCGCAGCGGTCGGCAACTGAGAAAGTTTGTGGCGCCGGGAGGGCCGGATGATTTCTCGTTTTTTGGGAGAAATGTGACGCTGGACGGGGAGATGGCCCTCATCGGTGGATTTGCTTATTTTGACGATTTCGACGTGGCCTTCGTGGTGAACGTCCGAACCGGAACCATCATCGAACGACTCGATGCGCCGACCGGAGACCCCAACGAGAGTTTCACGCCCGTCGCCTTGAGCGGTCAGCTCGCCTATCTTCATACGAACCTTCCCACCAGGGGCACCCACATTTACGATCTCTCCGGTGGCGCTTTCCTTGATTTCCTGCCCGATCCGGGGAATACGACTGGTATCGGACAGTTCTCCCGGGCAGTCTCGGTTTGCGGGAACTTGGCCGTATTCGGCGACTATCAGGATGACGATCTCGGGAATGATGCGGGAGCCGCGTATTTTTATCGCTTCCTGGTGGGGCCACTGCCGCTGACCACCCTGACTCAGACCCGTAGCTATGCTCCGGGCACGGTGGAGGCCGAATTTCGCCGCTTCCAGTCGCCCGTCATCAATGCCGACGGCGAAGTCGCTTTCTGCGCTCAACTGATGGGTCCGGGTTCGGGTGGGAACCGGGACAAGGGCGTGTGGTCGGATCTCGGGGGATTCACCGATTTGCTGGCAAAAAGTCGCGAGGAATTGCCCATGTTCGGTTCCGGAGTGCGCGTAAGCACCGTCGGCCCGCCGTTGTGCAACCAGACCGCCCAGGCCGTCTTTGCCGGATTCCTTGCGGGACCCGGAATCAGCGGTCTCAACAATCGCGTTCTTTTCAATCACGATGGAACCAGCCGCACCAAACTCCTCCAAAGTGGCGATCCGATCGCCGAACTCGACACGGGCGGCGGGAGCCCTGCCGTTCAGGTTTTCACCGAGGTGACCCAGAAGCGTGGTGCTGCCAGTGGTCAGGTGGGAGTCGCCTATCGCCTTCGTCGTGGCTTGGGTGGAGTGAGTTCCACCAACGACAGCGGCATCCTGGTGCTGAACGACAACGGGACGGTGGCCAGCTCCGCGGTGCGCGAGGGAACGGAAGCTTTGAATGGTGACACCTTTGCCCAGTTCTTCGGACGGGTGGCCCAGAACGATTCGAGCTTTTTTGCCCACAGTGCCTGGGTGCGGCCTGCCGCCGGTGGTCGAGTCTTGCAGCAGGCGTTTTCCAACGACAACGCGGGAGTCCACTACAACGTGGCACGCCAGGGAGATGGGGCGCCGCTGCGGAGCGGGGATCCCGCCGGCTCCGCGATCTTCCGTTCCATGCTGGGGGAAGGGGTGCAGGGAAGCTTCGGTCTGGTGCGGGCCAGCGTGATTCCCGATGCCGATCACCGGGGAATCACCGAGGGCATCTGGAAGGAAGGCGGCTCTTTGGCCCTGGTGCTGAAAGGCGAGGAGTTCGCGGCTCCGGGAACGTTTCTCGGCCAAATCCGCGCCTTCTGGCCGGTGGGCAACCTCAAGCTGGTCCTGCTGATCAAGCTGGCCGGCCCGGCGGTGAATCCATCGAACGACTGCGCCGTCGCGCTGGCCTGGTATCGAAGCAATTTGAATGACTGGGAACTCGAACCACTGCTCCGCGAAGGTGACGAAATCTGCGACCGGGACGGCACGAAGGTGTGGGCGATCCAACGCGTCGAGGTCGATCCGGTGAACGGTAATTACGCCATCGTAGCCGCCCTCACGGGATCGCCGGCCAGGAATCAGGCCCTTTTCACCGGCAACGCCTTGGTGCCCCATCCCAGTCCCAATGCTGGAGCCGGAGAATCAGCCTTTTCCCCCACCGTCCTGAACCGAGCCTCGCTCGCGCTCCGCAAAGGAACCCTCTACAACACGGCCTCCGCCGAATCGACCCGACTCCGATCGATTCTCTTGGAGCCGCGCATCGACCGCACCGGCTCCGGTAGCAAGGGCCTCGGTAGTGCCGTGAATGGAAACGGCGAGGTCGTCCTCTGCCTCCAGTTCGACAACGGCGCCAAGGAACTGGTGGTCGGGAAACCGTGAGCAACCGAGGAGGGGCGATTTTAATCACCCTCAACAGGCCGATGCTTCAAGGAGTGAAAATGGCGGGCGACTGAAGTCGCCCCTCCTTGATCACCGGTGAGTGGGGCCGGTGATCGGTAGGACCATCCTCCTCAATCCTCCTCACCCTCGCCCATCTGCTGGGCGAGGTAGTTCTCGATGCCCATCATCTTGATGAGGTCGAACTGGGTTTCGGCCCAGTCGATGCTTTCCTCGGACTCGACCACCATCCGCTCCATCAGGTCGCGGCTGCCGGCGTCCTTGTGCTCGAGGCAGAGCTGGATGGCGGCGTTGTAGGTGGCGACACCCTTGGTTTCCAGCTCAAGGCTGTTTTCGATCTGCTCGCGCGGCGTCTTGCCGACCTTGATGACATCGTAGCGGGCGATTTCCGGAACACCGTCGAGGTAGAGGATGCGGTCGATGACTTCCTCCGCGTGCTTCATTTCCTCGATCGATTCGTCATAGAAATGTTTGGCGAGGCGTTCCAGGCCCCAGTCCTTGCACATCTTGGCGTTGATGAAATAGAGGTTGATCGCGGTCAGCTCGATGGTCAGGCCGGCGTTGAGAGCTTCGATGATTTCGTCGTTTCCTTTCATGTTGAGAATGGGGGAAGAATTCGATTGGCGTAGTGTTGTCTTCAGGATACGACGCAAGCACCCGCCGAGAGGGCACGCAAGGTGAATCGGCAAAGAGATTAGCGATTGCGTGCTGATTTGAGACCGGGACTCAACAGGGTTTGGTCGCCGATCCTACCCTGTTTGGTGAGGGCGAGAGGATGAATGGAACCGCGGAGAGCGCGGAGAGGCGCGGAGGTCGGGGTGTGAAGAAAATATCTCCGCAAACCTCCGCGAACCTCCGCGGTGTCCGAATCGAAGCCCCGGTTTTCACGCTCCCTGCCGCACCCGCCGCGTGAGGACCCCGGCCAGCAGGCCGTATTTGGGGCTGAAGATCCAGGCGAGGAAGAAGAGCGCTCCCAAGGTCAGGATGATCGCCGCGCCGGGACTGAAATCGAGATGATGCGAGAGGAGCAGCGCCGTCAGCGCGCCGACGGCTCCGACCACACCTCCACCCCAGAACAGCGCCTCGGCGCGGTCGGTCAGCAGATAGACGGTGGCTGCCGGCGTCACCAGCAAGCCGAGTGCCAGCAGGCAGCCGACGGCCTGGAGGGTGGAGATGAGCACCACGATCAGCAGGCCGAGCAGCAGGCAGTTGAGCCACCGCACCGGAATGCCGAGGGCGCGGGCCGCGTCCGGTTCGAACAGCATCAGGATGATGGGCCGACGGAGGGCGGTCAGAGTGACCAGGGCGACCGCCGATACCCAGAAGACGGTCATGAGGTCGGCGTCGCTGGCGAAGAGAATGTTGCCGAAGAGATAGTGATCGATGTCCACATCCACGGGCGCGAACTCCAGCAGCACCACCCCCCCGGCGAAGGCGGTGGTGAACAGGATGGCGAGCGCGGTTTCCTGTCCGAGGCGCGAACCGCGCGCCACCACGAGGCTGCCCAGCCCCACCAGCAGCGCGGCGAACAGCGCCCCGGCGAAGGCGCTGGCCTGGCTGAGTCCGAACAGGAGGATGCCGACCCCGATGCCGGGCAGCAGGCTGTGGGAGAGAGATCCGACCTGGAGCGCGGATTTCCGCAAGACCACGAAAGCGCTGAGGTAGCCGTTGGCGAAACCCGCCAGCAGACAGATGGCGAGGGCGCGCTGGATGTGCGCGTGCTGGAGGGGCTCGAGGAGGAAGTGAGGTGTCACGGTGACAGGTTAGTGAAGGACCGGGACGGGCTGCGACGGATGGCGGTCGAAGCAGGCGGCGAGATTGGGCTCGTGGAAGACGGCATCGACGGGCCCAAAGGCGACCACCTTTCGATTGAGGAGCAGGACTTCGTCGAAGATTTCCGGCACGGTGTCGAGATCGTGGTGGGCGGCGATGACGAGGCGTCCGCCGGCGGCGAGACGGGCGAGCAGTTCGGTGAGCAGTTCCTGCGACGGGCGGTCGAGTCCGGTGAAAGGCTCGTCGAGCAGGAGGACATGCGCCTCCTGGGCGAGGGCGCGGGCGACGAAGGCGCGCTGCTGCTGGCCTCCGGAGAGGGCGCTGATCTGGCGGTTGGCGAGGTCGGTCAGGCGCATGGTCGCGAGGGCGTCCTCGACCGCGTCGTGGTCCATTTTTCGGAAACGCCGCCACCAGCCGATGTGGGGATAACGACCCATCTCGACCAGTCCCCGCACGGTGAGGGGGAAATGCCAGTCCACCTGGCCGCGTTGGGCGAGGTAGGCTATCTCGGCGCTGGATCTGGCGAGGGGCCGGGCGCGCCAGGTGATGATGCCCGCCTCGGGGACGATGAGTCCGGCGAGGGTTTTCATCAGGGTGCTTTTTCCGGCGCCGTTGGGGCCGACGAGAGCGACGCAGCGTCCGCAGCGGGTGGCGAGATCGACCGAGTCGAGTGCCAGGGTTTCCGCGTAGCGAACGGTGAGTGCCGCCACTTTCAACTCGTGTCCGGCGGGATCGCCGCAGTCGGGCGGCAGGTCGAGATTCTCCAGATCGCGGCTCATGATTTCGGGAATGTCTCTCACTCGATTGCGTTTTCCGGCCACTCGAAGACCGCGAGATCGGCGATGGCGCGCTCGCCGGGGTCGCCCCAGAGGCTGATCTGGCGCGGTTCCCGCTCGGGGTCGTCGGGAAGGATCTCGACGCTCAGCGCCACGCGATGGGTGTCGGCATTATCCCCGGTGCCGGGGACGAATGTGGCGTCGATCCAGAATTCGACTCCCTCCGGCGGGAGAGCGATGCCTTCCAGCCGCCGCTCGATGTCGCCGCCGTCGGTGGGGGTGTCGATCACGAGGACCGGTTTCCCCAGATGCTCGACGATCAGTCGTTCGAGCGGTCGCGACGAGCCGACGCGCACCGTCAGCGTTTCCAGACTGACAGCCGATGAGGAATCGCTCTCCGAAGGTGGGCTGTACTCGGAAGCGTTGGCGGGGCGAGCCTCGGTGAGGGCGCGCAGGGGCCACCACGCCGCCGCGAAAAAAGCGACTACCGCCAAAGTGCCGAGCAGGGGGAAGCCGCGCATGAGGGGTGGAACGCCGTCCGCCTTGGTGATCCAATCAGGATCCGGCAAGGCCGGAGACAATGGCGTTGATGTTGTGCTCGATGAAGGCGCGGTAGGTGGTGACGCCGCTGGCGGAGGCGTCGGCGATGAGCGGGGTGCCCTTGCGCACGCCGAGGGTCTTGACGATGGAATCGAGGGTGCGGGGATTGGCATTGCGCTCGGGGAAGACGGTCCGGACCTGGTTCTTGCGGATCTGCTCCATGGCCTCGGCGAGATAGCCGGAGGAAGCGTTCTCCTCGCTGAGCCCCGCCACGGGGATGGATTTGAATCCGAAATCCTTGCAGAAATAGCCGAAGGCGGCGTGGGCGGTGACGAGATGGCGGCTGGTGCGCGGGATGCGCGAAATCTCCCGCTTGGCCCAGGTATCGAGCGCGGCCAGTTCCGTTCCCCACGCTTTCACGTTGGCGGAGTAGGCGCCGGCGTTGGCGGGGTCGATCTTGCCGAACTCCCTGGCCACGTAGTCGGCGGCCTTTTCCATGCCCGAGATGCTGTGCCACCAATGCGGATCGATGGAACCGGCGGCGTGGGTGGGGCAGCAGGCGAAGATCGCGTCCTTGGCGGAGAGCTTGATGGACCGCACCGCGTTGCCGGCCTCGATCACGGGTACGGCTTCGCCGAGGGTGCTTTTCAGGCGGGGTAGGTAGAGCTCGAGCCCCTTGCCCGAGGCCAGAACGACGTCGGCGCCGCGGGCCTTGGCCATGTCGCTGGAGCTGGGGCTGAAGGTGTGAATGTCCTCCCCGGGCGTCATCAGGGGAATGACGCTGACATGGTCGCCGCCGACCTGGCGGGCGAGGTCGGTCATCATGGGGTGGAGGGTGGCCACCTTGAGTTCCGCCCGGGCGACCGGCAGACCCGCGCCCAGGAGGACGCAGGCCGCCAGTCCCCTGGAGACATTTCGAAGAAAAGCGTGGCGGAGGAGGGCGCGGAATTTCATGGCTTCTGAGGATAGGTTCAGCGGACCTCGGGGCCGCCGAAGTTCAGGCCGACCTGGAACCAGATCGAGTGTTCGTCGCCATAGTCGTTGGAGTGATCCCAGTTGTACTGAACTCGGGCTTGAAGTGTCCTGGCGGAGTTGGCATACCAGGTGATCATCGGAGAAAGGCGGAAGCGGTCGTCGAGCCCGAGGTCGTGGACGCCGGAGACCCAGCCGGCACGCACGCCCGTTTCCCAGTGTTCGTTGAAACCGTAGATGAGGCTCGAGTAGAGACCGAATTCGTCGAAACTCGCGATGCGGCTCTCCTCGTGCTCGTGTTCGTGCTCTTCGTCATGATCTTCCTCGCCATGATGATCGTCATGATGCTCTTCCTCATGACCATGCTCTTCTTCCTCGTGGTGGCCGTGTTCCTCGTGTTCCTCTTCCTCCTCGCCGTGGAGATGCCCCGAGACGGCGCCGAAATCGCGATACATCAGCTCGTTGCGCCAGCGCAGCGATTGACCGCCGGGGCCGTAGCCGTTTTCCCGCCAGAGGTATTCGAATCCGACTCCGTAGACCTGGGAAGTGCGGCCGAACTCGTTGTCGCCCCAGGCTCCGGAAAAGATGCCGGTGATGCGGTTCATGTCGTTGATGTCATACTGGTTGACCCAGGCCGCCGTCACCAGAGTGCCGGAGAAATTGGCGCCCTCGGCTTCGAATTCGGCCTCCTCGTGATCACCGTGCTCGTGTCCGTGGTCATGCCCGTGCCCGTGCGAGGGCAGTCCGCCGACCGCCACCGAAAGCACCGAGGCCTGCATCATGGAAAGCGGCACGTCGATGGAAACTTCGCCCCCGAGAGTGGCCATCTCGCCCTCGTTGAGGAAGCGGCCGTTGACGAGGTTTTGATCGACGTACATCCAACCGTGATTGTGGACACTGTTCTGGAAACCGAAGCGGTTGTAGAACTGGCCGCCGCGCAGTTGGATGCCGAGCGGGAGATCGACGAGTTTCAGGAAACCCTCCTCGAGCACGAAATCGAAGTGCCCGTGGGCGTCGGTGTATCCGTTCGCGGTGGCGAAGCCCTCCAGCATGCCGGCCCGCAGCGACAGCCCAGGGTGCAGGGCCTGGAGAGTGGCGTCAGCCTGGGGATCGTGATGATTTACCGCCAGACTCTCCTGATCGCCGCTGCTGTGGCCGAAGGATCCGAAGGCGTGGAAGTGGGGAAAGAGGAAGCCCCCGATATTGGCGTCGCTGAAGGCGATGGCATCGAAGAAGTTACCGCTTTCGGCGGATTCCGGGGACGGAGTCCCGGCGGTCCCGATATCGCCGGCCAACACCGGGGCGGTCAGAAAGGCGAGCCCCGCGAAGAGGGAAAGGATTCGATGGGAGATTGCAGACGTGGTCATGAGAGTGAACCTTGGATAAATGCGAATCGATTGCAACAATTAAATTGCGAATCAATTGCGTTTGCGAATCAATCGTGGTTGATTGCGGGATGAGACTTTTCCTTCTTTTCCTCCTCTCTCTGTGGTCCTGCCTGGGGGTTTCCTGCGAGAGCACGCCCTCGCACGGTGGAGCCTCTGCCGCGTCGGCGGTCACCGGCGGGAGCGAGGTTCCGGATCATGCGCCCCGCTACGATTACTGGCAGAATGGCGGTGGGGCCTGTTGTCCTGCCCATGCCGAGCAGTTCAAGAAAAAGGGCGGCTGAGCTTTTCGCGACAGGGTGCCGGAAGTCGGTGACACTTTGCGTCGTGTCGGGATGATGAGAGGGAAAATCGCTCCCGTCCTCAGTGCGCTGTTCCCCCTGCTATGTCTCGCGGGGCTGGTGGTTTTTTTCGACATTCACCAGAGCGTTCGCGAAGCGGAGAAAGACCGCGAATCAAGAGTCCCGCCCGAAACGGTGCTGGAGTTTCGCCTCCTCGGAGGCGCGCGATTGGACGAAACCTCGGGAAAGCCCGTGTATCCCGCCGCCTTGCAAAAGCTGGACGGCAAGCCGGTGGTCATCGCCGGATACATGACAGAGTCGCCGGGTTCCGAGCGACCGGGGGATTATCGCCGATTCCGCCTTGTGGAGAAGGCTCCGAGGATGCGCTTGCGACCGCCGGCGGCGAACGAGGGGGTCTTCGTTGAGCAGCGATGGTCGACGGGTTCCGGGAGCGGTGAAGCGATGGCTTTTCCCGGGATGGACGGCAGCATCGCGGTCCGGGGCATTCTCCGGCTTGTCGGCTTTGAGGGGGAAAATCCCGGACTCGCTATCGGCTATTGGTTCGCGATCGAGGACGCGATTCTTGACCAACTCGGGGCGCCGTGATGTTTATCAGTGAAAGAATCCTGATATCGGGGAATGAGGCGCCCGCTCCTCCTCCTGAAATCTCCGCTCAATTCGACTCCATCTCCTCGACCGTTCGTTGAGGGCGAATTTCTACATCGGGCGACGGCTCCCAACCCAGCCGCTCCCGCACGAGCGAGCGGAGGAGATCGGGATCCAGGCGGGGGCCGACGCAGACGAGCGAGGGGGTTACCCGCTGAATTTCGGGCACTGGAATCGATGGTTTCGGCGCTACTCGATTCGCGAGTATTCCTTCCTCCCGCGACCGAAGCGGATCCATTTTTCCACTTCCACGGCGATGAAGGAAAAGAGGGCCACGCCGAGGATGCGCCACCAGGCATCGGCGCCGAGCGGGGTGGTCTGAAAGAGGCGGTTCATCAGCGGGGTATAGGTGAAGAGCAGTTGCAGGAGGATCATGACGCCCGCGCCGACTAGCGCGAGCCGGTTGGTGAACAGGCCGATCGAAAAGAGCGAGCGGTTCAGTGATCGACAGCTGAAAAGGTAGGCGACTTCCACCAGCACGATGGTGTTGACCACGGCGGTGCGGGCTTCGGCCTCGGTGTCGCCGGAGCGGGTGATCTGGTTGTCAAAGAGCCAGAGGCCACCGACCACGATGATGAGAGAGACCAGTCCGGTCCTCATGAACAGCGGAAAGGTCAGCAGGGGCCTCCGGGGATCCCGGGGTGGTCGACCCATGAGTCCGCGCTCTTTCGGCTCGAAGACCAGCATCAGGCCGAGCAGCAGGGCGGTGGTCATGTTGATCCACAGCACCTGCACCGGCAGCACCGGCAGGGTGAGTCCGAGAAGGATGGAAACGAGGATGATGCCGCCTTCTCCCAGGTTGGTGGGCAGGGTCCAGACGATGAACTTGGTGAGGTTGTCGAAGATGCCGCGCCCCTCCTCGACGGCGGCCTCGATGGTGGCGAAATTGTCGTCGGTGAGCACCATGTCGGCGGCGCCCTTGGCGACATCGGTCCCGGCGACGCCCATGGCCACACCGATATCGGCCTGCTTCAAGGCGGGCGCGTCATTGACCCCGTCTCCGGTCATGGCCACCACATGACCGCGGGACTGGAGGGCCTCGACGAGGCGGAGTTTCTGCTCGGGCGCCACCCGGGCGAAGACCTCGGTCTCCTCGGCGACGCGGGGCAGCTCGCCGTCGGGCACCCGCTCAAGCTCGCGACCGGTGATGACATCGACCTTTTCGCCCACTCCCGCGAGACCGACTTTCCCGGCGATCACGCCGGCGGTGAGGGCGTGGTCTCCGGTGATCATTTTCACGGCGATTCCGGCCCGGCGGCAGTTGGACACCGCCTCCATGGCTTCGCGCCGGGGCGGATCGATCATGCCCTGAAGACCGAGAAAAGTGAGTCCGGAGCGAACGTCCCCGTGGGCCAGCGTGGCCTGCTCCACCGGGGCGTGCCGCCGTGCCAGGGCCAGCACGCGGAGTCCCTGGGAGGCCAGCTCGTCGACCTCGCGGCGGATCGCGTCGGGATCGAGCGGAATGGCGCTCCCTTCGGCGTCGAGCATTTCGTCGCAGCGTTCCAGGAGACGCTCGACCGCGCCGACCTTGTAGATGACCCGTTCCGGCGCGTCGCCCTCGCCGTGGAGGGTGGCGCGGAACATGTGATCCGATTCGAACGGGATCATGTCGATGAGTGGCGTCGCCTCGACCACTTCGGCGTGGACGAGACCGGCTTTGGCCGCGGCCACGAGGAGGGCGGCTTCGGTGGGGTCGCCCTGGACCTGGTGGCGCCCCTCCTCGAGGACGAGTTGGGAGTCGTTGCACAGCACCCCGGCGCGAAGGCATTCCAGCAGGGCGGGATGTCCTGCCGGATCGATGGCTGTCCCCTCGAAGCGGATCTCGCCCTCGGGATCGTAGCCGCCGCCGGTGACGTCATAGGCGCGGCCTCCGGCCCGGATGGCGAGGACGGTCATCTGGTTTTCCGTGAGGGTACCGGTCTTGTCCGAGCAGATCACGGTGGTGCTGCCGAGCGTTTCCACGGCGGGAAGTTTGCGGATGATGGCCCGGCGTTTGGCCATGCGGGAGACGCCGATGGCGAGCACGATGGTTACGGCGGCGGGCAGGCCCTCGGGGATGGCGCCGACGGCGAGGGCGACGGCGGCCATGAACATCTCGACCGAGGATTCGCCGCGGGCCACGCCGACGGCGAAGGTGAGTCCGGCGAGGCCGAGAATGACCCAGAGGAGCAGCTTGCTGAACTGGGTGATCTTGCGGGTGAGCGGGGTCGAGATTTCCACCGCCTCGGAGATGAGCCAAGCGATGCGCCCTGTCTCGGTGCGGTCGCCGGTGGCCCAGACCAGCCCCTCGGCCTGGCCGGCGGTGACGAGGGTGCCGGCGTAGGCCTGATTCTTGCGGTCGGCGAGGGCGAGGTCGTGGTCGAGGGGGTCGCTGTGTTTGGCCACGGGCAGGGATTCCCCGGTGAGGGCCGATTCGTCGCAGTGGAGGTTGTGGACGTCGAAGAGCCGGAGATCGGCGGGAACCCGGTCGCCGGATTGCAGGAGCACGACGTCTCCGGGCACGAGATCAGAGGAGGGAATGCGGAGCTTTTTCCCTCCCCGACGCACGATGGTCTGGGTGGTGACCATGCGGCTGAGGGCTTCGATGGCTCTTTCGGCGCGGCCTTCCTGGATGAATCCGATGACGGCGTTGACGAGCACGACGCCGAAGATGACGCCGGAGTCCACCCACTCGGCGAGCGCGGCGGTCACGCCCACGGCGGCGAGGAGGATGTAGACGAGAGGTTGGTGAAACTGGAGCAGAAAGCGTTTCCAGGCCGGGGTGCCGGGGCGACTGGAGACGACGTTGGGGCCGTAGCGTTTCAGTCTCCGCTCGGCTTCCCCGGGGGAAAGCCCGCGCCGTGGGTCGCTGTCGAGCAGGCGGGAGACCTCCGCGGTTTCGAGATGATGCCAGCGGCTTTCTTCCAGAGTGGGAGGGGTATTCGCGGTTTCCATGGCGTCAACATCATGGGGGCACCATCAAGCCCGCTCAAGATGAACCGGTTCGGGTTGAGATCGATTACCGCAACAGAGGCGCGGAGTTGGGCAACAGGCGCGAATTCCCTCGGCCAGGTCAAGGATTCCTGCCTTCGGACACCTGTGTCCTCGCGAACCAGTCGAGAAATGTCTCCGCACCGGCGAGGGAATTGCGGATGGGAATGCCCCCCAGAGCGCGTGCGGCTTCCGCTTCATGATCTTCGAAGACGCGCACCACGACCGGCACGTCGCTGACTTGGCTGAGCAATTTCAGCGCGTCGGTAGTGCGGCGGGGCGAGGCGAGCACCGCGGCGGCTCGTTGAACGCCGGCGGCCTCGAGAACGTCGGGGTCGGTACCGTCACCGAGGAGGCAGGTGAGGCCCTGCTCCCGGAGTTCGGCGGCGACGGCTGGATCATCGTCGATGACGAGGAGATCTACCCGGGCCTCCAGCAGGGGGCCGGCCACCCACTTGCCTCCGGCGCCGTAGCCGATCATGATGACGTGATCCCGCCATTCCCGGTTATTGTCCGGGCACCTCCGGTCCCGGCGGAGGTGGAGTAGGAGAGCGACCACGCGGTCATGGGCGATGAGGGGAGTGATCATCATGGTGAAGGCCGCTACCAGACTCACGAGAGCCAGTTCGTGGTTGCCAAAGACTCCACCCTGGAGGGCCAGGATGCCAAGGATCAGGCCATACTCGCCGACCTGAGACAGGAGCAGGCCGCTCTCGGTGGCGCTTCGCCCGTCGAGCCCGACGCGTCGCCCGAGGAAATAGACAAGTAGAAAGCGGGTCACGATCACTAGCGCGGTAAAGAGGATCGCCTCGAAAAACAGCCGGCTGGTGGGCGAGATCGAGAACTGGGCCAGGGTGGTGAAGAACAGGGCGGCGAAGAAATCGGTCAACGAATTCAGTTGTCCCCGGACGATGCCGTTGGCGGGGAAACGCGAGAAGACCAGACCGGCGCAGAAGGCGCCGACCACGATGGGTAGATGGAGAAAGGCGGCCGCGATGAGAAACGCGAAGAGCGTAGCCAGGAGGAATAGCAGTTGGGTCTCGTCATCGGCTCCCGGGGAGCGGTCGAGGCGCCGGGCGACCAGCCGCCGCCACCAAAGTCCCACTCCGAGCATGGTGAGAAAGCCGAGTATGGCGGTGAGGGAGAATTGTTCGCCGCCGGCGGAAGCGGCCAACAGGGCGATGAAAAAGACGACGGTGGCATCCTGAATCAGCAAGGTGCCTATGGAAAAGCGGGCGAACGGCTCCTGCGTCTGTCCGTGGCGTCTCAGTTGGCGGATTCCCACCAACGTGGAGGAGACTGAGAAGGCGACCGCGAGGTAGATCGAGGCCACCGGGGCGAATCCCAGTAATTGTGCGACCGCGAAGAAGAAAGTGATGCTGCAAAGCATCTGGAAAAGGCCGGATGAGGCGACCTGGCGGAGGCGTATCCGCCGTGATCGCCGTTGGGTGTCGAGTTCGATCCCGGAAGCGAAGGCGAGGAATGCGACACCCAACTCGATAGACTTGGTGAGTACATCCTCGGAGAGGCGGAATCCGGTCAGGGTTAGCACCCAGCCGGCGAACAGGAGCAGGGGGATAGACGGTAGTGACAGTGCACGGGCCAAGGTGGAGCCGATGGCGGCGGTGAGCATGAGCAGAGCGATCTCGATCATGAGGGGAGAATGCCGAGGCGTTCGAGTTCGTGTTTTGCCAGCTTCATACCCTCGATCTTGGGTGTGATGAGAAATGCCGTGTCCATGTCCAGCAGCCGGTCCATCGTTTCCAGATCCATCACAGTGGCGGCGAAAGGCACCCCAGCGGCTTGGGAGCGACAGGCGAGCAGATCGTTGGCGTCTTCGATCCGCAGGGCGGAAACCACGAATTTCGCCCGCTCCATTCCGGCTTCTTCGAGTATGAGGCGATAGTCCGCATTACCCAGTAATGTCGGGCAGGGAAGTGCCTCGAGTTTCCTCGGATCGGTATCAATAGCGAGGACCAATTCGCCGACCTCGGTAAGACGCCGCACGAGGTGACGTCCCAGCGTGTTCATCCCGACCACGATCACATGGTCTTCGAGGGCCGGCGGAGGGGCGTCCCTGTCCTCTGGATGGGTGGCCCGGAAGATTCTGAGCCAGCCCCGGTCGCGGAACCATTCGTAGAGCGGCCGGTTGTAGATGATGAAATAAGCCGAGAGCGAGATGGTGATGAGTCCGATGATGGCGGTGAGGGAGAGGATATCCGGCGACACGATGCCGGCGGACACGCCCATGGCGACGAGGATGAAGGAGAACTCACTGATCTGGGCCACGGTGACGCCGGTGTAGAAGGAGGTCCGCTCGCTGTAGCCCATGCGGCAGATTATCCAGATGAAGATGACGGGGTTGCCGATGAGGACGAAGAGCGAGAGAAGGATGACGGGCAATGAAGATTCCGCCGCGGCGCCCAGTTCCATCCGCACACCGAGCGAGACGAAAAAGACGGCGATGAAGAAGCTCATCAGCGGATGCAGCCGGATGCGAATATCCCCGTTCAACGGGAGTTGGGCGAGGCTCACTCCAGCAAGAAAGGCGCCGATCTCCAGAGACAGGCCCAGGCCCTTGGCCGCGAGCAGGGAGAGAAAGCACCAACACAGGCTCCAAAGGTAACTGGTCTCCGGGGAGCGCGCCGCCCAAGCGAAGGGCCGTGGCAGAATCCAGCGGGCCGCCGCCAGCGTCGCCCCCAGCAGCACCGCCATGCCGGCGAACGAGTGGAGCACTCCCAGAGCGATCTCTCCCGTGCCCCCGTCCTCCTCACCGGCGGCGAGGCCGGCGAGAAAGGTGAGCATGACGATGGCCACCAAATCCTGAACGAGGAAGATGCCGACCGCAATGCGCCCGTAGAGGCGGTGCATGTCCTTCTTTTCATCGAGCAGTTTCACCACCACCACAGTGCTGGAAAAGGTCAGGGCGGTGGAGAGGAAGGCGCACTCGATGAGGGTGAACCCGAAGAGCCGGGTGAGGACGAATCCTATCGTGAAAGTGAAAACGACCTGGCCAATCCCGGCGACCACCGCGACCCGCCCGATGGACCGGATACGGTCGATATTCAGCTCCAGTCCCACGATGAATAGCAACAAGGCAATGCCGATCTCCGATATCAGCTCCAGCGCGTGATCGATCTCCACCAGCCCGGTTAGTGGCCCGATCACCAGCCCGGCGAAGAGATAGGCCACGATGGTAGGCATACGGATGCGTCGAGCTACCCAGGCCACCAACGCCGCCGCAATCACGATAATTGCTAGATTCTGTATCAGGGTGACGTTGGTCGTAGAATCAAGTGGTGGCATTTGAAAATGATGTCAAGGATACTGGGATGACGGGACAAAAAGCACAGGACAGGGTGCGTTTCGTGCGATCCGCATGGCGGTGCCGCCGGTTAGTCCCTTCCATCCCGAGTGCCCTCGGCTACCGAGAATGATCAGATCGGCATGAGTAGTGGTGGCGTAGCGGCATACAGCTTCGTATGGGTAGCCTTCAAGCATTCGAATGAGTCGGCGCGGAGGCAACATTTCCGCGTTTTCTTCCAGCCAGCGGGAAAACGATTCCTGGCGTTCCCGGCGCAGCGCCTCGATGTATGGTCCGTGGCGTTCGTACTCCTGCTCTCCCGGCAGACTTTCGGGGGCGCACACATGGACGATGGTGAGCGAGGCGTCGAAGGCCTCAACGACTCGTGTAGCCATCGGAAAAGCCGAACGCGAGGCTATTGAGGCGTCAGAAAGGAGCAGAACGCGATCTAGGTCCGTTTTGGGGGCGGGATCGTTCAACATACCCGGCAGCAACATCGGGCATGGGGGGCGGTTGAGGAGCGACTCAGCTACGCCTCCGAACCAGCGGTCGGCGAGCGAGGGGGTTGCCGACCGGCCGAGGACGAGGAGGTGGCAGGCGGGATGTGTGGCGCGCTCGCGGATCACATCGGCGGCTTTCCCCGGCTCGATTTCAAAGGTGACCTCGTCTTCCGTGCGGGCGCCTGCGGACGCGGCGAGCGAGTTCAAGGTTTGTAGTGCCCCTTGCCCTTCGTGTGTATCGAGAGTGTCGCCGGGAATCACGCGCAGAATCTCGAGTGGACCGGGAAGGGTGCGGTGCCAGGTCAGGGCACGCCGCAGGGTGGCGACCTCCTCGGAACGGTCTTCGACTGCCGCTAGGATGCGGAAGCCTGGGGAACTATCGGCGCCAGAGTGGTGAGTCGGATTTGGCATCGAGGATGGAGTCGGCATGAGCGTCCCGCAAATTTCCACAGGCGACCAAGCTTGTCACCGTCATTCGGCGCCGGTGACCGCACGCATCTCGGTCTCGTTCGAACCGGTCTGGCGGATGCGCACGAGGTAGTCGCTGGTCTTTTCGGTCTCGGAAAACGTCAGCCAGCGCGCGAGGTGTTCCGGCGTTTCCAGTCGGGAAAAGAGGGCGCGGTGAATGCGCGATTTTTTCACCCACATGCGACCGTAGCCGCCGCCCCCGTCGGCGTTTTCCAGGTTGCTCGACCACACCTCGATGGCGTCGCCGCTCTCGTTCTCCCCGAGATACACCACCAGATGGCCGCGCTCGCCCTTGCCGATGTGTTCGTTCCAGAAAATCTTCAGGAAATCGCCGGGCTTCGCCTTTTCATAGCCGAGAAGGTTGCGCCCCAGTCCCAGTCGATGAAAGAGCACCGCGGTGCCGGGACCGTCGGCGTTCCAGTGGCCGAAGAGACCAACCCCGTCGAGTTTGCCGTGAATCACTTCGGTTTTGTCCCCGACCGCCGCCAGCTCGCGTGACAGGCGCGGGTCGGTGGGTACGACGCCGTCGCGCTGAAGTTCGGCGATGACCTCACAGAACAGCAGCCAGGTGGCGCTGGAACAGAAGCTGCCCGGCAGAGCCCGGTCCGGACGCACTTCCAGTCGGCCCTGTCGATCAACGCCGAGCGCGTTGCCGAGCGCCTCCACGGTGGCGTAGAGATCGTCGAAGCGTTTTCCTTCGGGGGCTTCCTTCCGATAGGCGGCATAGTGACCGCCGCTCGGCATGGCCGCGATTTTTCGCAGAATGAGGTCGTTGTGATCACCGGCCCGCGTCTCGCCGGTCGTGGCGAGGAGGCTTGCGAGGAAAACGGCGAGGAGGGAAGATCTCATCATTCCGTCAACTCGAGCTCCGCGAAGACCGGGCGGTGATCCGAGGCCATCACCTCGGGAATCACCCGCGCCTCTTTCAACTCGAAGGAGGGCGCGGGCCGGTAGAAGATGTAATCGATGCGATGCTTTGGTTCTTTCACCGGCACCGTGGCGGAGGGCGGTTCGTCGGTGGCGTTGGACCATTGTTCCAGGAGGATCTGGACAGGTTCCTCGTCCGGTTTGGCGTTGATGTCGCCGGCGAGGATGGTGCGGAGGTCGTCGGCGAACAGTTCGTTGATCGCTTTCGCCTCGGCGACGCGGTCCTCGGGCACGTTGTGTTGGAAATGGGTACTGACGAAGCGAAGCGGTTTCCCATCGGGGGCGGTGACGGTGACGGCGATGGCACCGCGCGGGTAGGTGGTCAGCTCCGGTGTGGCCTCGGTGTAGGGCAGAGGATGGATGGCCACGTCGAGGATGGGCAGATTGGTGAGGACGGCGTTGCCGAAAAGTCCGCCCTCGTAGTGCTGGGTGGGGCCGAAACGCGCCGCCAGGCCGGTGAGGCGGGCCAGTTCGCGCACCTCGTGGACGCGGCCGGAGCGTTTGACCCCGACATCGACCTCCTGCAGGGCGACGAGGTCCGGTTTCTCCCGATTGATCACCTCGGCGATGCGCTCGATGTCGTATTCGCCGTCCATGCCGAGCGCCCAGTGAATATTGTAACAGAGGACACGCAGCGGACGAGCCTCGGCGACAACAGTGGACGCGGCGAGCAGCAGCGCGGTGAGGATCAGCAGGCGTGCGGGGATTGTTCTCATGCCCTATCACTTACCCCGTCAGGAGGGACTCGGGCAATCTCCGTGAACGCGGAAATCCGGCGTGTCGTTCCCCTGATCAGAACGGCATTTCCATCTGGGCATCATCGGGCGGCGGCATTTGCTTCTTCTTCGCCGCGGGCCGTTTCTTCGTCGCCTGCTTCTTCCCCTTGGCCTTGCGTTTGCCGGGACGACACAGGCGGTTGATCTCACGGTTCAGATCGTCTATTCCCCATTTCAGATCATCGATGGCTTCGGCGATATCCCGGCGAATTCGCGTCAGCAGCGACTTGGACGACCGTTTTATGGAAAAGCCCCAGGCGGGATGATCCCGCAATTCGACCAATTCTTCCTCAAGCTGCCCTATTTGCCAGCTCAACTCATCACGGAAGACGCGCAGGGCCTCTCCCATGGGTGGCGGCACGTCCTCGCCCCGGATCAGGCAGAGCTCCACTTCGCATTGGCGCAGACCGACGGGATCGAGGGCCTGGTAACTGGCCATGGCGGATTCCCAAATCTCCTTTTCCTCCCCCTCAAGGTCGCCGTTGTGGTCGGGATGGAGACGTTTGGCCAGTTGGCGGTAGAGGGATTTCACGACTCCGCGGTTGGCGTCGCTGTCGTCCACGCCCGTCCGCAGGAGGGCTTTTTCGAAAGCGGCGTGATTTCCCGAAGCCGCGTGTTCGAAGGAGGATGCGAACTCGTCTCGCGCCTTTTCATAGGCGTCGTCGTCCATCTCGTCCACCTCCACTCCGCGGACATCGCTCATGAAGACGGAGAACATGAAGTCGATCATCTCCGGAGGCGGCTGGGGGAGTCCGTCCTCGGGGAGGTCGTCCCCATCCTCGGGGTGCCGGGTGTCTTCTTCCACCTTCAGCGCGGCGTGGGCTTTGGCAAAGGTCGGGTATTCTCCGAGATCCACCGCCAGCCAGGCTTCGTGATAGAGGTTGTTGGCGGCATCGAAATGGTCCTGGAGATCATCCAACTCCTTCCGCTCCTTCCCCAGATGCTCGTCCAACCATCGATCAAATTTCGGCAGATCTTGATCCTGAAAACGGTCGATCTCCACACGCAGCTTCCGCCGCCGGTCGCGGAGGCGTCGCGCATCGTCCGCGAGGTGCCGCAGTTTGCCGACAGTGCTCTGGCGGATGCGCTTGCTCTTGTCGGCTTTCTTTTTTCTCCGGGGATTTCCACTCATCGGTGGAAGTCCTCGCCAACATTTCCGTCCCGCTCAAGCGGGAATACGAGGTATGGTCGCGGGGAGACCGATGATCATACCCTTCGACAACACCTACGCCCGTTTGCCCGAGGCTTTCTTCGCGCGGGTGGCTCCCACGCCGGTCCGCGCGCCGCGTCTCATCGCTTTCAATCGTGAACTGGCCGGAGAGTTGGGGATGGAATTCGGGGGATTTGATGACGATGCCGCCGCCGAAATCTTTTCCGGCAATCGCGTGCCGGATGGGGCCGAACCGATCGCGATGGCTTACTCGGGGCATCAGTTCGGCGGATTCTCACCGATGCTCGGGGATGGTCGGGCCATCCTGCTGGGCGAGGTGGTGGGACGCGACGGGCGGCGACGGGACATTCAGTTGAAAGGCTCGGGACCGACGCCGTTCTCGCGCCGGGGTGACGGTCGATCAGCCCTGGGGCCGGTGTTGCGCGAATACCTGGTCTCCGAGGCCATGCACGCGCTCGGGGTGCCCACCACCCGCGCCCTCGCGGCGGTGTGGAGCGGCGAGGTCGTCCATCGCGAGACACCGGAACCGGGCGGGGTGTTCACCCGGGTGGCGGCCTCGCATCTGCGGGTCGGCACCATGGAATACTTCGCCGCCCGCGGCGACCATGCCAACCTGTGTCTCCTCGTCGAGCACGCCATCGCCCGGCACGATCCCGCAGCGGCCGACGCGTCGGTCCCCGCCCTGGCGCTGCTGGAGGGGATCATCGAGAGACAGGCCCGGCTCATCGCCCGCTGGATGGGGCTGGGCTTCATCCACGGGGTCATGAACACCGACAACACCAGCCTTTCCGGCGAGACTATCGACTACGGACCCTGCGCCTTTCTCGACGCCCACGATCCCGGGAAGAAATTCAGTTACATCGACAGCCAGGGTCGTTACGCCTACGGGAATCAACCCGCCATCGGGCATTGGAATCTCACCCGACTGGCCGAGGCCCTGTTGCCGCTCCTTGATGACCAAACGGACAAAGCCGTAGATCTGGCGCGCGACGCGCTGGATCGTTTCCCCGAGAGCTATCGCGCCGCCCGGGTGGAGATCTTCGCCGCGAAAATCGGGGTGGCATCGGGTGACGAAAAAGACTGGCCTGTGATTCGCGATCTGCTCGACCTGATGGCGCGGGACGCCGTCGATTTCACCCTCGCTTTCCGGCGGCTGACGGTCGCGGCCGGGTCGGGTGAGCCCGAAGGATTTCTCACCATGTTCGCCAGTCGCGGGGATGCCGCCGCGTGGTGGGAGCGCTGTCGCGCGCATTGGGGCGAGCGGTCGGTGGCGCCCGCCGAGGCCGCGGCGGTCATGCGCGGGGCCAATCCGGTGTTCATTCCCAGAAATCACCGGATCGAGGAAGCCATCGTCGCCGGGAGATCGGGGGATTTCGAGCCCTTTCACCGATTGCGGCGGGTATTGGCCCGTCCTTACGACGAGCAGCCGGAGTCCGCCGATCTCGAGCGTCCCCCGCGACCGGATGAGGAGGTCGCGGCGACTTTTTGCGGCACCTGACGGCAGGGTGACGGGCTATTCACTCGACCGGTTCGCGCGAGCGCGTTATGCTTTCTGGAACTCCGAAATTTTTCCGTCCCCATGAAACTGCTGGTGGTCACCGATCTCGATGAAGGCTGCGACGATTTTCTCGCCGAGGCGCGTGGGTGGGCTCTGCGTTTCGCCGACTGGGTATGGATCGTCCATGTGGAGCCGCCCGATCCGGCCTTTGTCGGCTACGACGCCGGGCCGCGGGTGGTGCGCGACGCGGTGGCGGGGGAGATCCGCTCCCACCACGAGCGTCTCGAGGAGGAGTCCGAGCGCTGGCGCGAAGCGGGTATCGACGCGGTGGCGCTGACCATCCGGGGACCGGTGGTGGAGACCATTTTGAAAGAGGCCACCAAAGTCGAGGCCGACGCCATCGTCATGGGCGCGCCCTCGCACGGGCGCTGGCACGATCTGCTGCTGGGCAACGTGGCGGACAGCCTGATACGCCGGGCCGGGTGCCCGGTGCTGGTGATCCCGGCCAAGGGCTGAGCGCCGCTCAACGCACCCGTTGTCCGGGCTTGGCGCCATCGTCGGGCGATAGCAGGAAAATGTCCTCGCCGCCGGGGCCGGAGGCGATGACCATGCCTTCGCTGAGGCCGAATTTCATCTGTCGTGGCGCCAGGTTGGCCACCATGACCACGAGTCGGCCCACCAGATCTTCCGGCGCGTAGGCTGCCTTGATGCCGGCGAATACCTGGCGCCTCTCGTCGCCGCCGAGGCTCAGGGTCAGCCTCACCAGCTTGCGGGCCTCGGGCACCTCGTCGGCGGCGACCACGCGGGCCACGCGCAGATCGATCTTCGCGAAGTCATCGATGCCGATTTCCGCGGCGATGGGTTCGGATTTCAGCGCCTCGTCGTCATCGTCCCGGTCGGACGAGGACGGCTCGGCGGCGCCGGTGTCTGGGGCTTCCTCGCGGCTTTCCTCGATCATGGCTTCCACCTTTGCCGCGTCGACCCGTTGCATCATGTGCTGGAACTTCGCCACCGGGGTGCCGGTCAGCGGTGTCTTTGCCTGGTCCCAGTGGAGCAGGGGATCATTGAGCAGCACACCCGCTCTCTCGGCCAGCTCGGGCAACACGGGGGAAAGGTAGATGGCCAGTTGGCGGAAGAGATTCAGCGCCACGGTGCAGACATCCCGGAGTTCCCCGGCCCTCTTCGGATCCTTGCGCAGCTCCCAGGGCGCGTTGGATTCCACGTAGGGGTTGGCCTGGTCGGCGAGTTCGATGATGGCGCGCATGGCCTTGTTGAAATCACCCGTCTCGTAGTCGGCGGCGATCTCCTCCCCGGCGGCGGCGAAGGTTTCAAAAAGCCCCCCGTCATCCGGGTAGTTGGCGGACAGCCCCGTCTCGGCGACGAACTTGGCGCAGCGGCTGGCGAGATTCACCACCTTGCCGACCAGATCGCTGTTCACCCGCGAGACGAACTCCTCGAGATTGAGGTCGAGATCCTCCACCCGCGAGTTCAGTTTGCTCGCGTAGTAGTATCGGAGGTAGGACGGATCGAGGTGTTCGAGGTATTTCGAGGCCCGGACGAAGGTGCCGGTCGATTTCGACATTTTCGCGCCGTCGACGGTGAGAAAGCCGTGGATGTGGACCCGGGTGGGCAGGCTGAACCCGGCCGTCTTCAGCATCGCGGGCCAGAAGAGGGTGTGGAAATACTGGATGTCCTTGCCGATGAAATGGTGGATCTCGGTGTCGGCGTCGCGCCACCAGGTGTCGAAATCTTCGCCGTGCAGATCGCACCATTGACGGGTGGTGCCGATGTAGCCGATGGGCGCGTCGAACCACACATACCAGTAGTTGCCGGGCGAGTCGGGAATCTCGAAGCCGAAATACGGCCCCGGCCGCGAGATGTCCCAATCCTTGAGCGGCTCGTTGAGGAAGTAGCCTTTCAGGTAGTTCGCGCTCTCCCGCGGCAGGGTGCCGGACTGGGTCCATTCGTCGAGGAAACCGTGCAGTTTCTCGATCTGGACGAAGAGGTGCTTGGCCGTGCGCACCTCGGGTCTGGTGCCGGACAGGGTGCTGACGGGATCGATGAGATCGGCGGGGGCGTAGGTCTGCCCGCAGTTCCCGCAGTTGTCGCCGGGCTGATTTTTCGCCGAGCATTTCGGGCAGGTGCCGCGGACGAAGCGGTCGGCGAGAAAGGATTCCTTTTCCACATCGTAGAGCTGCTCCACATCGCGTTCGGCGATCATGTCGGCCTCGCGGAGGGCATGCCAGATTTCGTGACAGACGGCGCGGTTCTCCTCACTGTTGGTGGAGCCGTAGTGGTCGAAGGCGATGCCGAAACCGCCGAAGTCCGCGAGGTGCTCCTCCCGGACCTGGGCGATGAGTTCCTCCTCGGTGCGTCCCTCGTGACGGGCGCGGATGGTGATGGCGGTGCCGTGGGTGTCGTCGGCGCAGATGTAGACGCAGCGGTTGCCGCGCAGCTTCTGGTATCGGACCCAGATGTCGGTCTGGAGATACTCGACGAGGTGGCCGAGGTGGATGGGCCCATTCGCGTAGGGCAGGGCGGAGGTGACGAGGAGGCGGCGTTTCATGGAAAAAAAATGCGGGGATGGAGGGAGTAAACGGATATCGGCGGAATTGCAAAAGTCGAAGCGGAACACCGGTCCGGGGATCGCGGATCGGGCGGCCAAAGGGGGGGGATCGGAAAAAGACCCGGCGAGACCGTGCCGGTGGGTTTTTCCGGGTTCAGCGCATTCGACGAGTCGGCGGCAGGTGCGTCATCGGAGGCAGAATAGCGCCCATTTCCCGGGCATTCAACCCTGTTGGGTCGCGGACCCAACCCTCTTGGATGGTCAACGCAGCAGGGTCAGGGCGATGGCGAGCAGGGCGAAGGCGGCCGCGACGAGGTCCCGCCGACCGAATCGCTCGCTGGCGGCGCCGAAGCGGAGGTATTTCAGCATGGCGCCTGTGGGACAACCGTAGCGGCAGTAGGCGCGGGGCACGAACAGGGAGGCCGCCAAACCGACGAGGGCGATGGTGAGGGAGGCCCACCCGGCGATGCGGAACACGAAGGCGTCGAAGGGCTCGATGCCCACCAGGCTGAATGGCGGGTGCGTCATGGCCACGACCACGACCACTCCGAGCAGGATCACGGGCAGGGACGCGAGCGCGGCGTCGAGGCGACCTTTCACCGACAGCCGCCAGGGCAGGCGACGGGCCAGCCAATCCTGCGCCGCGCCGTAGGGACAGAGGTGGGTGCAGTAGACCTGGCGACCGGTGAAAACGGGAGCGATGAGGGCGGCCGCGGTGAGCAGCACCAGACCGGGCGCGGCTTGCCAGGCGATGCCGTTCTGGGTCCAGCCGATGAGAAGTGCCTGGGAGAGCATGTCAGCGTTGAGGAAGCCGAGGTAGATCACGATCACGACTTGAAAGGCCACTCGCGGCCATCGCATTCCCCTCAGGCGGGTGAAGGCGATGAGCAGGCCGACGATGACGACCGCGCCGGTGCCGAGATCGCGCGGCGCGAGATCGATCACAGGACGGGGAGCGGGGGGGCGGCGGACTTTCGCCACTTCCCCGGCCGCGCGGATCAGGGCTTCGGCGACGGTGGTGCTGGTCTTGGTGGCGCCGGTGACCTCGATGACGCCCATCTCGACGAGATCGATCCCGGAAAGCTCTCCGAGATCGAAGCCTTTGAAGGTGTTGAGGAAATACTCGTCCTCGGTGAGATAGCCGACGTAGGGCTCGTTGTCGTAGGTATCGCGGATGGCCGAGCCGATGAGAATTTCGTCGGCGTCCAGGACCATCAGCACATCGGTCGGGCCCTGATAACCCATCATGTGGTCGGCGTGGGGCGAGGTGCGCGCCGCATACCCGATGAGTTGGTCGTTCGAGTCGAGGACTCCCAGGAGGTGGGGGCGATTTTCCACCGGCTCGAGTGAGGCGGCGCTCTCGAGGTGGGGGCGTATCTCCTCGAGGGTGATCGGATCGGGAAAGCGGTCGGTCTCCACGGCGGCCCCGCCCAGGCGGGTGGCGATGCCGTCAGCGATGGCGTGGCTGGTGAGGGTGGCTCCGGAGACGGCGTGGACTTTCAAGCCGGCGAGGACGTCGTCCTCCGTCAGCCCGTTCCACTGGGTCAGGAAGGTCTCGTCCTCGATGACCTGTCGGAGGTGTTCGCGGGTGTCGTCGCTGTCGAGAACAGTGATGCCGAGGATTTTTCCCGGGGGATCAAAGGCGACGAGGGTGTTGGTGGGACCGGAGAATCCGATGACACGATCCGCCTCGGGGGAGGTCTGGATGACGTGGCCGATGAGTTCACCCTCGGCGTCGTGGACGTTCTGCCCGCCGTGGGCGGGGTCCCACTCGCTGAGGTGATCG
Organism: uncultured Verrucomicrobiales bacterium; assembly: GCA_964439145.1. Classification (GTDB taxonomy): domain Bacteria; phylum Verrucomicrobiota; class Verrucomicrobiia; order Verrucomicrobiales; family DEV007; genus JAEUHH01. The sequence goes on along the minus strand of CAYTNL010000055.1, from coordinate 9,924 downwards.
GCCTCGGGGTAGAAGGGCCGCACCTGCTCGGCGGTGGCCGGTTGTTTCCTGGCGCCGCGCTTTTGGGCGATGTACCAGCGGTGTTGGAGATGAATCAGGACCAGGAGAAAAACGAACAGTCCGACACGGTAGGCATGCAGGAGTCGGCGCCGGGCGCGGGAAGGTCTGGTGGGGACGGCCATCGGAGAGTGAAGGCATCTTTCGGGGTTTTTGGACAAGCGCAATCGAGATCGCCGGTATTTTTGCCTTTTCGCGGCGTCGGAACAATGGTGAGGTTTGAACCGATGTTGATCGCCATGAAATTTCCCCATTTGCCTTGTATTGTCAGAGTGTTCGCCGCGGTGTCTGTGGGCGTCGCGCCCGTTGTGTGGTCCGCCGACGCGGTGGTCGAGTCGGCCCGCGAGGTGCCGGTGGCTCACGAGGTCGACGTGGTGGTGGTGGGTGGGGGCACCGGCGCGGTGACGGCGGCGGTGGAGGCGGCCTCGCGGGGGGCGACGGTCTTTCTCGCCGCGCCCCGGCCTTATCTGGGCGAGGATGTGGCGGGCACTTTGCGGCTGTGGCTGGAGGACGATGAAAAGCCGGAGTCGGCGTTGGAAAAGGCCTTGTTCGAGCGCGCCACGCCGATCACGGGATTTCCCGACCGCATGACCTTTACCTACGAGGTCGATCAGCCGTCCAACGCGAAACACGCGGATACCAAGCACACGCTCCTCGGTGACGGCAACTGGCAGACGGCGGTGAATCACTCGGTGCAATACGACGCCGACGCCACCGTCATCGCCGATCTCGGCAAGATGTCGCGGCTCAAGGAACTGCACTTGCTGAGCTTTGCGCGGGCGGCGGATTTCGCGGTTGGCGAGGTCGAGGTCTGGACTTCGCCCAACGGCAAGATCTGGCGGGATCTCGGCAAGGTCGATGAGATCACGGAAACCAGCGGCGGCGACGCGCTCATCCAGTGGACGATGCCGGTGAAGCAGCCCTGTCGCTTCGTGAAGGTGACGGCGAGGCTGGCGCCGGACGCGGAGCGAATCCTGCTGGGCGAGCTGCTGCTGATCGAGGAGCGCGAGGTCACCGCGGACCCCGACGCGGTGCGTCCGCCCGCCACTCCCATGCAGGTGAAGGTGGCGCTGGATGAGGCACTGCTGGAGGCCGGGGTGAGCTTTCTCTACGGGTCAATGATGACGGACCTGTTGCGTGACGAGGCGGGCCATCCCGCCGGCATCGTCATGACCAATCGCGCGGGTCGGCAGGCGGTGAAAGCCAAGGTGGTCATCGACGCCACCGCGCGGGCCAACGCGGCGCGGGCCGCCGGAGCGAAATTCGATCCCTATCCGTCGGGGCCGGGACGCTTTCAACGCATCGTCGCCGGTGGCGAGCCGCGCCCGGGCGACGGGGTGGAGGTGGAGACGGTGGCGGTGAAATTCTATTCCGCCGAGGGGGCGCACGCTGTCCATGTCTACGATCTGGAAATACCGATGGCCGATGACAGCGCGGCGGCGTTCGCCCGGGCCGAGGTGGTGGCGAGGGATCTCACCTTCGATGTGGCGTTGGTGGACGAGTCCGACACCCTGTTCCAGGTGCCGCCCGACGCGATGACGGGGGAAGTCGAGGCGGCGGGCGACAGCTTCGATCCCGGCAAGGTCGATCTGGGCGCCTTTCAACCGGCGGGCGTGGAACGGATCTTCGTGCTGGGCGGTTGCGCCGATCTCTCCCGGGAGGCGGCGGGGGAAATGTTGCGCCCATTGAACCTGATGCGTCTCGGCACGCGAATCGGCGCGGCGGCGGCGGAGCTCGCGAAGACGACGGAGCACATCGGCGTGGTCAGCGTGGGTGGTCAGGCTTCCGATGGCGCGGCAAAGGTCGGTGAGGTGGCGGAATTTCTCAACGGCGCCCGTCCGACCCACGAGGGATTGCCGACGGTACCGTCCCCCGAGCGGGCGCTGCCCGTCCTGGGGGAGTATGATGTGGTCGTGGCCGGTGGCGGCACCGGCGGCGCCCCGGCGGGCATCGGCGCCGGGAGGAAAGGCGCCACCGCGCTGGTCATCGAATACCAGGATCACCTCGGCGGGGTGGGGACACTGGGATTGATCTCCAGTTACTATCATGGTTATCGGAAAGGGTTCACCGGAGAGATCGACCGGCACGTCACCGAGATGGGCGGACCGAAGCGGAAAGGCGGGTGGAATCCGGTCGCCAAACGCGAGGTCTGGCGTCGTGAAGTCGTCGAGGCCGGCGCCGACATCTGGTTTTCCTCGCTCGCCTGCGGTGCCCTGGTGGATGATGGAAAAGTCGTCGGAGTGATCGTGGCCACTCCGGGGGGGCGCGGGGTGGTGCTGGCGAAGTCGGTGGTGGACGCGACCGGCAACTCCGATGTCGCCGTGGCGGCGGGGGCGGACCACATCACCACCTCGGCCGAGCACGTGGCCATGCAGGGCACGGGACTCTCTCCGCGCGCGTTGGGGACGGGCTACCACAACACGGACTACTCCTTCGCCGACGAATCCGACCCGGTCGACCAATGGCGCATGATCGTGGCGGCCCGGAAAAAGTACCGCAACGCCTACGATCTCTCCTCGTTCATCGACACCCGGGAGCGCCGCCGCATCGTGGGGGACGCCTTCGTCAGTCCGCTGGACATCATCAACGGGCGCACCTGGCACGACACCATCTCGCTGCACGAGAGCAACTTCGACACCCATGGCTACACGGTGCATCCGGTCTTTCTCATCGACTTTCCCGACAAGAAAAGCATGACCGCCCCGGTGCCCTACCGCGCGCTGCTGCCCGAGGGGCTCGACGGAGTGTTGGTGACCGGACTCGGCATCAGCGCGCACCGCGATTCCATGCCCATCCTGAGAATGCAGGCCTGCATTCAAAATCAGGGCTACGCCGCCGGAGTCGCCGCCGCCACCGTGGCGGAGCAGGGCATCCCCTTGCGTTCCCTCGATGTGAAGGCCCTGCAACGGCACCTGGTGGAGATCGGCTCATTGCCCGAGGAAGTTCTCTCCGCCCAGGATTCGGGTCCGGTGTCGGACGAGATGATCGCGGCGGCGGTCGCCTCCGTGGTCCGGGAATATCACGGACTCGCCACCCTGTTGGAGGAGAGTGAGAGATCCCTGCCCCCGCTGCGGGAGGCTCACGCCAAAGCAGAGTCGGGCGAGGACAAGCTGATTTACGCCAATATCCTGGGTATGCTGGGTGACGCCGCCGGCGTGCCGACCCTGATTGAGACGATCCGCTCCCAGGATTGGGACGAAGGCTGGAACTTCCGCGGCATGGGACAGTTCGGCGGCAGCATTTCGCCGCTCGATTCCCATCTCATCGCGCTGGGCCAATCGGGCGATTCCCGGGCGCTGCCGGTGATCCTGGAGAAAGTGGCTCAGCTTGACGCGTCGAGGGAGTTTTCCCATCATCGGGCGGTGGCCATGGCGCTCGAGGCCCAGCGCGATCCCTCGGCCGCGCGGCCCCTGGCGGAGCTGCTCGCCAAAGAGGGCATGACCGGCCACGCCATCATCGAGATCGGGGAGAGTGATCGCCAGGAGGAGAGATCCGAGCCGCTCCGGGAGATCATACTCGCCCGGGCCCTCTATCGCTGCGGAGACCACGAAGGCGTCGCGGAGAGTATTCTGCGTACCTACGAGAAGGATCTACGGGGGTTGTTTGCCCAGCACGCGCGGGCGATTTTGAAGGAAGAGGCGTCACGCTGACCGGGGTGCGTGGCGGCCGGGGAGAGAGAAATGGCGGACAGGGAGGGATTCGAACCCTCGGTACCGTTTCCGGCACACACGCTTTCCAGGCGTGCCCATTCGACCGCTCTGGCACCTGTCCCTTTGTGAAATGTCTTTCCTGTTTGACCGCCGGCGCTATGCCCGGCCAAGGGGAGGAAAGATATGAGCGAACGGCTACTAGTGTGCAGAATCGACCATCCCGCAAGTCGAAATGGCGGGAGACTGAGTGGAATTGATTAAGATTTCCAAAATTCTCAAAAAAGAGATTGTCAAAGGGTCATCCCTTGTTAAGGTTCGCGTTGTCAACCAACTACCCCGAATCCAACCATGAAAAAATTACTGTCCACTCTTACGGTTCTCTCTCTCTCGGTCGGTCTGGCTTCCGCCGGCGACTATGGCAAGAACCCTGTTGAAAAGAATCCCGTGGTGATCCCCGCCGGATGCGACTGCTTCGGCACGGGCTTTGAATTCAGCGGTTTCGCCGCTGGCGCCATCCCGGACAACGGTGACGGCGAACTCGGTGGCGGCGCCGCCATCGGCTACTTCTTCACCGAGAACGTCGGGGTGGAAATCAGCTACACCGTGGCGGCCTTCGAAAGCGAAGAACACGTCATCACCGGCAACCTCATCTACCGCATGCCGATCAAAGACCTCTGCATCGCCCCCTACGTCCTCGTTGGCGGTGGTGTGCTGACCAACAGCGCCACCGACGGCCTGTTCGACGTCGGCGCCGGTCTCGACATTCGCCTCGACTCCATGGGCTGCGTCGGCATCTTCGTGGACGCCACCTACAACTGGGTCGAAGACGACCGCAACTTCACCCTCGTTCGCGCGGGTGTGAAAATTCCGTTCTGATCCAGATACCGGTCTTCCGGAGAGTCGGGCATAGCCCGGTAATCTCCCACCAACTTCGAAAAGCCGGGGCGGGACGACCGCTCCGGCTTTTTCGTTTCCCCGGAGTCTTCCCGTGGAGGGAACTTCCGCTGGATCCGACGCAGAAAGCGCGCTTTCAATGAGGGAATCCGGTTGACGAATCGCCGGTTCTCTGGTTTTTTTCCCGTCTCGGCGCGAGATGCGCCGCACAGGCAATTCGATCGGTCCATTCCTCGGATGTTTTATGGTGAGGTGGCTGAGTGGTCGAAAGCACATCTTTGCTAAAGATGCGTACTCCAAAAGGGTACCGTGGGTTCGAATCCCACCCTCACCGCCACTCCGGGATCTTCCCGTCCCGAGGAACCATGCCTTCCCGTGACGGCGAAGACGACCTCGTTCCCGCCGCCGATTTGGTTCCCGTGTTCCCCCCACCCTGGTCGCTATCCCCCATGCATTTTCCCCCTCGACTGGTGCTGACGGCGCTGATCGCCGTGCTGATGGTCGGTTGTGTCAATCAGGGAGATCAACCCGCCTCCGGGGAAAGTGACCGCGGCCTGTTGCCGAAACTGGGCGCATGGCGCGGGAAGAAGGATCATGATGACTCCCCGGCACCCTCCTCCGCTTCGACCGCGGGTCTGCCGGTGCCCCAGAAACTGCCCATCGGTTCGGTGCATCTGGTCCACGCCAGTGGCGGTTTCGTGCTCATTCGCACCAGCCGCACGGCGGCGATACCGGCGGAGGCCGAGCTGGCCACCTATGACGAGCGGGGGCGACCCACGGGAAAACTGAAGCTCAGCCCGGAGAGAAAGGGCGCTTTTCTGGCGGCTGACATCGTGGGGGGAAATCCCGGCGCCAATGATCGGGTGGTGATGTTCAGCTATCTGGACGAGGGCGGTCAGATGCGATTCGACACCGCCGCCGGAAATGGCGGCGAAGTGTTGGAGTGAAGCGCCCGGGGGACGAGGGGAGTTTTTCACAACTAAGCCGGAATGATTGGTGAAACCGAAGCCCGCCGCCGCATACTTGAGGCCGTGTCCCCATCGCGTGGCGTGGAGCGGGTGCCTCTGGAGCTATCGCTGGATCGCTGGCTGGCCAGTGAAGTCGTCGGGAGAGTTGATCTGCCCGGCTTCGACAATTCCTCCATGGATGGCTACGCGGTGCGCGCCGGTGAGGCGTCGCGCGGCGCGGCACTGACTGTGATCGGCGAACAGCCCGCGGGGGGGGATCGACATTTGGAGCTTACCGCGCCCGGCACCGCGATCCGAATTTTCACCGGGGCGCCAATGCCTCGTGGAGCCGATGCGGTGATCATGCAGGAGGACACGCGCCTGCTAGCTGACGGCGCCCGCGTTGAGATCTGCGAGGGCGTGGAGAGAGGAGAGAACATTCGGCCGCGGGGCGCGGATGTGTGCGCGGGGCAGCGTTTGCTGGAGGTCGGCACTCGTCTCGGCCCCGCCGATGTGGCGTTGCTGGCTTCCCAGGGATATGGCGAAGTGTCGGTGCGCCCGCGCGCGCGGGTGGGCATCGTGACCACCGGCGACGAACTGGTGGAGGCGGGCGCCGTGCCTCCCGGGGGACTCGCTGGCGGAATGATCTACAATTCCAACGGGCCCATGCTGGCCGCGCTGGTCCGTCGACTGGGAGCGGAGCCGCGGCGCTGGCATGCGCCCGATGATCCCGCCGCCCTGACTTCGGTGTTGAGCGAAGCCCTCGCGGCGAGCGACTTTCTCCTCATCGCGGGCGGGGTGTCGGTGGGTGACCACGATCATGTGCGGGCCGTGCTCGCCGACCTCGGGGTGGCCTCCGATTTCTGGCGGGTGCGGGTGAAGCCGGGAAAACCGTTCCTGTTCGGTCGATCCGGCGGGGAGGTTCCGGTCCATGTTTTCGGGTTGCCGGGAAATCCGGTATCCGCCTTCGTCACCTTCCACCTTTTTGCCACCCCGGCGCTGCTCAGGTGGCAGGGGTGTGGTGAGGGGGCGGTTTCCGCCGATTCGCCGGGTCTGGAAATGCTGAGGGCGCCGGTGCTATCGGAGATGAGCAATCCGGGGGATCGACCGCACTATCTACGGGTCAGCCTGGATGCTTCCACCGGCTCTCTCAAGCCTACGGGTTTGCAACAGTCGCACGCCCTGTTTGGCCTCAGCAAGGCTGATGCCCTGCTTCGGCTCGAACCGGGGGAGAGTGTGGCCGCCGGACAGGAAGTAGCGGCCTGGCGGCTCTGAGGCGCCGACGATTTTTTCGTTTCAGAGTTTTTCATCCGTCTTCTATGGTCGCGCCATGCGGATCATTCGATTTCTTACCCTGCTCGGTCTCGGCATGCTGATCATCACTCCAGCCCGGGCGGAGTTGAAAATCCATCAGGGCTGGGAAGTCTGCGCCTGCAAGCGTCACCTCGGAGCGCGCATGCCGCTGGATCCGGACGCCGATCACGCCGGGAACGGACGCAAGTATGCGCGTGATCGCGAGATCGACGTCACCCACGTCCGCTTGGAAATCACACCGGATTTTGGGAAACGCTCACTTACCGGGTTGGCGACCCTGTATTTCTCTCCCATCGCGAAGCCCCTGGCGGAGTTGCGACTCGACGCCGTGGCGCTCGAGGTGGAGAGCGTCGAGGCGTCCTCGGCGGTCGCCGCCTGGCAGGTGACGAACGATGCCATCGTGATCACCTTCACCGAAAGTCTGGCGCCCGGGGTCGAGACCTGGGTGCGGGTGAAGTATGCCGCAGAGCCGCGGGAAGGCTGGTATTTCCGCACCGAGGCCATGGGTTATCCGGCGGGCGATGATCATTTCTGGACCCAGGGCGAGCCGGAGAGTCATCGCCATTGGTTCCCCGGCTATGATTATCCCAACGAACGTTTCACCAGCGAGGTACTATGCCGTGTGCCCGCGGGCATGACGGTGCTCTCCAACGGTCGGCTCATTGAAGAGGGTATGGTCGGCGACCTGACCCTCTTTCATTGGAAGCAGGAGCAGGAGCATGTGAACTATCTTATCTCCGTGGTGGGGGGACATTTTCGCAAGCTGGAATCGGCGCACGGGGAACTGCCGCTGGCTTTCTACACCCCGCCGTCGGAGTTCGCGGTGGCGGAGAATTCCTTCCGCGACACCGCGGACATCCTCGCGTTTCTGGAGGGAGAGATCGGGGTGAAATTTCCCTGGGCGAAGTATTACAACGTCTGCGTCACCGATTTCATCGCCGGGGGCATGGAGAATACCAGCGTCACCACGCTGACCACGGGAACCCTTTTCTCCGGGGAGTCGGAAAATCTCCGCACCTCGCATCGGCTCGACGCCCACGAGGCCGCCCACCAGTGGTTTGGCGATCTGCTCACCTGCAAGGATTGGTCGCACCTCTGGTTGAACGAGGGCTTCGCGACCTACTACACCCATCTCTATGACGAGCACAAGTTCGGGGTTGAGGAGATGCGTTATCAGCTTTTCCGGGACTCGGAGGGCATCCTCAAGAATCCGGACACCAGGCCCATCGTCTGGCGGGGGTATGATGATCCCTTCGAGCAGTTCGACTATCGGGCCTATCCCAAGGGCGCCTGGGTGCTGCACATGCTCCGCTCCCAACTGGGGCCGGAGTTGTTCCGCCGCTGTGTGAACACCTACGTGGAGCGCCATCGCAATCGCAATGTGGTGACTCACGATCTCGCGGCGGTGATCGAGGAGTTGAGCGGGCGTTCCTGGGACGAGTTTTTCGATCAATGGGTCCACCACGGTGGCGAGCCGGAGCTGAAGGTCGCCTACGCCTGGGATGAGGGCAGGAAGCAGGCCCGTCTCACAGTCAGTCAGACGCAAAAAGTGAGCGAGGCGGTGTTGCTGTTCGATTTCCCGCTCCCGGTGCGCTTTGTGGATGAGGCGGGGCGTCGTCACGACCACACGGTGCGGATCCACGAGACGAACGAGGACTTTTTCTTCGAATTGCCGGCACGCCCGCGAACGGTGCGCATCGATCCCGATCTGACCGTCCTGGCCCGGATCGATTTTCAGCCCGCGAATCCGTTGCTGCACGCCCAATTGGAATCACCGGACGACATGATGGGCCGACTGCTGGCGGTGCGGACGCTGGGCGGACGGCAGGACGCGCGCAGCCGGGAGCTGATGGGGCGGACACTGAAGGGCGACGCCCATTACGGGGTCCGCATCGAGGCCGCGAAGGCCCTGGCGAAGACGCGCACGCCGGAGGCGCTGGCGACGCTGATCGATTCGCTCGCTCAGGACGATGCCCGGGTGAGGCGGGAGGTGGTCCAGGCCATCGGCAAGTTCTACACCGGGGAGGCCTTGATCTCCCTGACCGAGGTGGTGGGGGAAGAGAAGAATCCCGACATCATCGCCGACGCGCTGGCGGCGGTGGGAAAATACCCCCAGGATTCCGTGGGCGACCTGCTGCTGGCGTCGCTGGATCGCGAGAGCTACCGGCACCGGGTCGCCTCGGCCGCGATCCGAGCGCTGCGGGAACGGGCGGACCCGGCGGCGGTGGAGCCGTTGCGGACCCATCTCGCCGCCCGGGAGGCGGCATTTCCCACCGGGGACTACGGGAGCGCGCTCGACGCTTTGGCTTATCTGGCGAGGCAAATCGAACCGGATGATCGCGAGGTAACGAGACTGTTCATCGCGGGCTATCTCGACCACCCGAAGGAGGGTCTGCGACGCGCGGCGATCACGGCGTTGGGCACGCTTGAGGATACGCGATCGCTGGGCGCGCTGGGCACCTTTGTCGAGTCGGGCGCCGACGACAGTCCAGAGGCCAAGGCGGCCGAGGCCGCCATCCGGAAACTCAGCGGGGAGAAGGGGCAGGCGGACGAGGTGCGGGATCTGCGCAAGGAGATGCTGGACCTCCAGAAACAGCTGGGTGAGCTGAAAGGGAAGCTGGAAACCCTCGATAAGCAGCTCCAACCGGAAAAGGCTGAAAAGGACTGACGAGCGGGGAATGCCATCAGCCTCTCACCCGGCCGGCGAAGGCGACGTAATCCTCCGCGAGGGAGGCGAGGCGCTGTCTCCATTTTTCATCCGTCAACACGCCGTCGGTATCGACGAGTTCGTGGGCCGCGCCGACCGCCATCATCGAGGGATAGACGGTGACGCCGATGTTTTGGAACACCGAACGCAGCGCGTGGAGGCCGCGGAGTCCGCCGAGAGCCCCGGGGGAGGCGGCGAGGAGGAGGGCCGATTTTTTCCGATAGACCGAGAGCGGGGGCTCGTCGTCGCTCTCCGCGCGGCTGCACCAGTCGATCACGTTTTTCATCAGCGGGGTGAAGGCGCTGTTGTACTCCGGGCTGGCGATGAGAAAGCCGTCGGCGGCGGAGAATCGCGC
>CAYTNL010000054.1:0-46537 GCA_964439145.1 uncultured Verrucomicrobiales bacterium | reverse complement strand
ATCGATCCGGACACCTTCACCCTGCCCGATCTGATGAAGCAAGCCGGCTACCGCACCGCGGTGATAGGCAAATGGCACCTCGGCCTCGGGGAAAAAGGCAAGGGGCCGGACTGGAACGGCGAGATCAAACCCGGTCCGCTGGAGATCGGCTTCGACCATGCCTTTCTCCTCCCCACCACCAACGACCGCGTCCCTCAGGTCTATCTCGAAAACCACCGCGTCCTCAATCTCGATCCCGCCGATCCGCTCTGGGTGGGCGACAAGAAGCCGAGCGAGGATCACCCCACCGGCATCACCCATCGCGACACGCTCAAGATGGACTGGACCCACGGACACAACGCCACCATTCACAACGGCATCAGCCGGATCGGGTTCTACACCGGCGGCCACGCGGCCCGCTTCCGCGACGAGGACCTCGCCGACAAATGGGTGGAGAAATCGGTGGCGTGGATCGAGGCCCACCGCGACGCCCCCTTCTTCCTCTTTTTCGCGTCGCACGATCTGCACGTGCCCCGCATGCCCCACGAGCGATTCCAGGGCGCGACGCGCCTCGGCTACCGCGCCGATTCCATCGTCCAGCTCGACTGGTGCGTCGGTGAGTTGATGAAAGCCGTCGACCGGCTCGGCCTCGCGGACAACACCCTGTTCGTCTTCTGTTCCGACAACGGTCCGGTCATGGACGATGGTTATGCCGACGGGGCCCTGGAAAAACTCGGCGACCACCGGGCGGCGGGACCCTTTTCCGGAGGCAAATACAGCGTCCACGAAGGCGGCACCCGCACCCCGTTCATCACGCGGTGGAAAGGCCGCATCGAGCCCGGCATCGTCTCCGACGAAATCGTCTGCACCATCGATCTCGCCCACAGCCTCGCCGCCCTCACCGGCACCGACGTTCCAGCCGCCGCGTTTCCCGACAGCTTCGATATCACCGACGCCCTCCTCGGCAAGTCGGGAGCGAAAGGCCGCCCCCACCTCGTCCAGCAGGACAACGGTCGGGCCGGCAACTGGGGATACCGCTCCGGCGATTGGAAACTGCAACGGCACGACTCCGGACAGACCCGCAATCTCGTCGTTTCGAAAACCCTCGAGAACACCAAGGCGCCCCGGTTCCAGCTCTTCGATCTCTCGCAAGACCCCGCCGAGAAGCACAACATCATCGAGCAACATCCCGACATCGCCGGGAAACTGAAGGCGGAGCTCGCCGAGATCATCGCATCGGGCCGCAGTCGCTGAAGCGAGAACGCCAATGGAAAATAATCCTCCCACAACCATCGGATGGTGAATCCGGCAATGTTGTGAGTGGACTCATGTACAGCATCAACATACAGCATTGATCTTAGAGCAAGATCGACCTATTAAGCCGCGTGTTCTCCGAAATCCAAACATCGCTGCGTGACCTTTATCTTTCCGATCCCCGGCCATGGCTGGTGGGATTCAGCGGAGGCAAGGACTCGACCATGGTCGCTGGTTTGATCTTTGAAATGATCAATCTCCTGCCCCCCGACCAGCGGATAAAGCCGATTTCTATCCTCTGTACAGACACGCGAGTTGAGATTCCCGCCATCGTTGGAATGATTGAGAGTACGCTGGAGCGCATGCGAAAGTTCTCAAAGCGCGAAGCGCTGAATGTGGACGTTCACCTGCTCAGACCGCCCCCGGATCAATCGTTCTGGGTCAATCTAATCGGGCGAGGGTATCCACCCCCGAACCGCCACTTTCGCTGGTGTACACAGCGCATGAAAATTGATCCGGTGAATGTTTTCGTCGAGCGCACGCTAGGCCGAACCGGCCAGGCAATCCTCCATCTGGGAGCAAGAAGAAGCGAAAGCGCCAGCCGCTCCCAAACCCTCTCAGGAATCGAGTTGAAAAACGGGCTCCGTCGGCATCCTAATTTGCCGAGGGTGGACGTTTCAAATCCGATCGAGCACCTGAGTACGGAACAGGTTTGGGCCTACCTCCTGCAAAACGCTCCGCCTTGGGGCGGAAGCAATCAAGAACTCTATCGACTCTACAAGGACGCTGGCGGCGGCGAATGCCCCATCCACATCGACACGAGTACCCCCAGCTGCGGAAATTCTCGCTTCGGCTGCTGGACATGCACGGTAGTCGAACGAGACAAGGCTAGCGAGGGACTCATGGCCAATGGCGATGAGCGAATGGAGTCGATGCTCGAGTTTCGGGAGTTGCTGCTGAAAGTGCAGGATCCCGAAAACGGGTGGCGGGATGATCGACGGATGAACGGAGCCGAAGGCAATGGTCCAATCCTCATGAAGGGACGCAAAATGCTGCTTCGAGAGTTGCTTAAACTTCAAGACCACTCCAAGGTTAGATTGATTAGCGATGAGGAGCTGCTTCTTATTCAGCAATACTGGAAATCCGCCCGCACACCTGACGACGGTCGCGGAGTGGCCCGAATCGTGAACTCTCACTCAGGCCTACCTATGCATGATCTCAGGAACACCGCCCGCTTAAGGAAATTGGAGGCCGAGGTCGCCGCGGAAAAGGGCCTCTCTGCCGAAACACTCCAAAGACTCGTCGCGAAAGTGGAAGAATTCAGCGAAAACAATCGCGCTCACGGATTGCCAGCAGAACTCCAGCGTATCCTTCAGGACGACCTGACGGAAAACCCGACGGTGACAACCGCAAGCTGAGTCATGGCCAACCTCGTTTCCCTTGATTCACTTTCGATAACGAATTTCGGCCCCTTCTTCGGGACGACCGATTTCGATTTCTCCACACCGGAGGACAAGACCCCACATGTTCTCATTGGGGGAAAGAACGGAGCTGGAAAGACGCACGTGCTTCGCGCCCTCTATCTTGCGGTGGTGGGTGAGGCGGGGCTCGGCGACCTCCGCAAGGTCGAAACCGGTTCCGACGCAACAAGGTTCAGCTTCGCCAAGGCTCTGAATCGCCGCGCCGCTCGCGAAGGCGATGACACATGCAAACTTCGCGTTGCCATTCGTCAGCGAGACGCCGACAGCGGCAAGGAACAGATCCTGACGCTTCACCGCGAGATACGTTTTCGCCCGAATTCTCCGCCAACATGGAGCTCTTGGGCGGAGCGATCCAATGACGGTGAGGTGGAAAAGGATGACAAAATGATCGAGCGCCTCCGCGATGCATTCTTACCCAGGCACCTTGCGCGCTTTTTCTTTTTTGACGCCGAGAAGAGTCAAAATGTGAATCTGGGCGAATCAGACATCGTTCAGGCGATTAGTCGAATTCTCGGACTTTGGGCATACGAACGGCTGGAAGATGAGCTCAGGAGTATTTTTCAGACGACCAACAGACAGTTGAATAAAGAAGGAGGAAGCGAAGCCTCAGAAAAGTTGGGCGAGATTGGTGGGCAGATTCAGGCATTGGAGGGCAAGCTGAAAAGAAACGACCAACGCAGATCATCTTTAATCGAACGCCACGAAGAGGCCGAATCAGAGTTGGCCGACATCGAAGATCAACTGAAGACGATTGGTGCGGTCGATCCCCAAAAGTTGGAGAAGGACCAAGCTCGCCGGGATGAAGTCGCGGATGCCAAGAGAGAGATTGAGGCCCAACTCGAAGCCGCCTGGGAGAGTCCAATCCCCATTTCCTTGCTTGCCGGTCTTCGAGTTGCGGTAACCGACCAGCTTGAAGCCGAAGAACAGTTGCGCTCCTGGCTGGACCGCAAGGCCGCCATCGAACCAAAGCTGCCATCCATCAAGGAGGAGGTGTTCTCGAATCCTGAACCGCCTCACATCCTCGCTCCACCCACCTTCGACTACTATTCAGATAGGCTTGACCAAGCGTTGCTGGGTTTGTTCAACCCACCTCCCGATGGAGTAGACGGTGTGGAAATTTTTGTTTGCGACCGCCCGGAGACCAACTTTGCCGTGCGACAAGCTCTTGCTGCAGCCTCGACCGAAGTGGCAAGCCTCGAAGCAGCGTGCCAAAAACTCGAGCGGCTTCAAGCCGACGTGCGCGACCTGGACTACGAAATCAGGCAACAGAGCCAGAATATCGCGGCGATCGGCGCAGGGAAAGAGCTCCATGATAAACGAGGCGAACTGCGCGCCGACCTTGAATCCATCGCCCGAGAACTGACCGAACTCGATATTCAAAAAGCCCAATTGGACACGGAACTGACACGCTTGAAGGTCGAAGAAAGCCGCTGGACTGAAATTGAGGAAAAAGCCAGTAAGGGACGGAGTCTCGCATCGCGCGCTCACGCCTTCCGCGATGCTGCTGGCGTCATGCGCAAGCGGGCTTCAGAGCAGATGCGCAAACAAATCAACGAGTTAGTGGGAGAACTTTGGTTGGAAATCACGGACCGCAGTCATGAGTTCAAAGGCATGGAGTTCACTGGCGAACTTTGGCAGTGTGAGCTGATCCGTCAGAGCGGCGAGCGACTCTTGTGGGACGAAGCCAATCCGTCAGCCGGTCAGCGCCAGGTGCGCCTGCTTGCCTTCAATGAAGCGCTTCGTCGCCTTGCCCAAATCGTTCCTCCGCTGGTTGTCGATACTCCACTTGGACGATTGGACCGCGAAGTGCGCGCGGCAGTTCTGGACAAGCTTTATCTCAGCAACGAGGGCCATCAGTCCATAGTCCTTGCAACAAACGCGGAGATTGATCCTGAAGGCCCACTTTTTGCGAAAGTGAGAGACCAATTTGGCAGAGGGTACACCTTGATTCCCGAAGGAGTCGAAGGGACGGACGATTACCATGTTGGCCTTGAACGAAAGTACTTCGGGAAAAACCTGTGACCTGTTCGCACGCTTCGACATGACTCCGTTCCTATCCGGCATTCGTCTCCGTTCCGAATTTCCAAGAGCATGACACCTAGTCTTTCCGCTGAAAAATTCATTGAAGACGTCCATCCTCGCGTTGGAGCGAAAACCAAAGCAGTTTTGGGTCGCGCCGCTGTAAGTCTCGCCCTCGCTGAGGGCGTGCCGCCGGATTACAAGTCGCCACCGGGAAACGGCAAGGACATCAGCTGGGATGCTCTGGTGGGGCCACTTGAAGACGTATTTCGTTCCGCCATACGTTTCCGTGCGGGAAAAGCGCTTGATGAAACGAGCTTCCAACGCGAATTCCGCCGCGCTTTCGAATTCGGATGCATGAGGATGGCCGACCTTTGGGAAAGCAGCGGCCGTGACCAATCGAGATTTGTGGCCGAACTGTTGCGGGGAGCGCAAGATCCAGACCTGCAGATGCCGACCAATCTTGTCGATGCGCCGAACGGCAAGGGGAAGATGCTTACCGTTGTGGACAGAGAAGTGAAGGTGAAGCTTCTCGCCGAAGGCGACCCGTGGAGCATGAACGGCCCGGAGACAAAAAATGGTCTCCTGATTATATCGGGCCAGCCAGGCTCAGGGAAAAGCCAACTTGCCCTTGATCTTTTGGCCCAACTTGCGCGCCAAGGTGTTTCATTTCTTTTTTTCGACCTCAAGGGGGAACTAGAGGAAGCTGGCGAAGACGATCAACAGAAAGCCGAGAACCGTCAGAAATTTCTCGATTTAACGGGAGCGCAGTATCTCCGCCTCATCGACAGCCCACTTCCCGTCAATCCGCTGTATTCGGGCAAGACCAGTCCTGAGACCGCAAATATCGCCTCTCGCATCGCCTCTCTGGTTCGCTCCTTCGGACCACAGATGGGTCAAAATCAGGAGGACGAACTCCGCTCAGCCTATCAGGCGCTTCGACGCCCCGACTTTCCATCGCTCGTTCAACAGCTGGAAAACGATGGATCGGAAGGCGTCGCCGTATCTGTGCTGAGAAAACTGGTCGAACTGAACATCTTTGCGACAGCCGATAAGGCGCGCCCCTTTGAGGAATGGATCTCTCGTTCAAATATTATCGATCTCAAACCGCTCGACAACGACACCCGCGTATTGGTGGTGGCATTCGTGCTAAATTTTTTCATCGAACGCCTGAACAAGAATCTCAGCGTCCGGAAAGGGATTCAGCCGCTTCAAATGGTACTTTTTGTCGACGAGGCCCACAACATTCTCCCGAAAGACGGCAAAGCGCGATTACTGGAAAAACTTGCCCGCGAAGGGAGATCCTGGGGATTCCCACTTTGGCTCGCCAGTCAAGATGCCGACAAGTTTCTCAGTAGTGGAGTGGATTTTGCCGATCTCGCATCCGCCGGCATCCATTTCTCCCCTCAAACCCTGAAGCCTAAAGAACAAAAAGAGATTCTCGGCGCCTCAATCTCGAAGACCTTAGAGAAAGGCGAAGCAGTGCTTCGACTGGGTGGGCGAACGACAACTGGTGCGACGAGACAGTTCTGGAGCGATGGAGGGCAGTGATATCTATCCGAATTCAGATCCCCAATCGTGAGGTCATCGTAATGCACCGCTCACATGCAGAACGCACCGCGTCATTTTTTACATTTCATTCGGCGATTCAACAACTTCGAGTCTTCCAAGATTGTCGAAAACGATTAAGAAATTCGCCAATCCGTTTCCTCACGAAACCGCAACCCGAACGCACAGTCGCTCGTCACTTCGAGGTGCCTCCAACTGTGACTCGCGGGCACTAACGACCGCAACCGTTTCACCCACCGCGTTAAAGACTTCCAACTCATAGCCGGGTTCTTGACCGGGAGCGCCCTCATAGTGCTCTACAACGGTGGCAAAGTCTCCGCGGCACAGACCATGCTCAGGAAAATCCTGGGCTAGGATAACGTGACTGAAAAGCTCGTGTTTCATCGGGATCTGGGGAACAAAGTGACAAATCGGACCTCTCCCGTGGTATGGACTTTCGCCCAAATGGAGCGGACATGCAACTTCCGTCCGTTTGGCCCAATGAGGAAGCCGTGGATCGCAAACTTTTCCGCGTATTCACTGACCTCAATTGGATCAGCGTCGAGATCAAGCAGGGCGCGGATATCTTCCAACAATCGATCGGCATGCTGGAGATCGTAGCCCGCAAGCCGGAGGAACCCTGACTTATCGTCCACCTCCCGTCGAACGAGCAGGTAATCCGTGACCTTTCGCGGATCGATGCGGCTGTCCGCTGGAAGTCTCATGCCTCACCTCCCAAACTTGCGATGAGTCGGCGAAGATTCTGAAGAACAAATTCGATGTCACTGAACGTAAGGCGATCGTCCAAAGAGAATCTCACACTCTGCCTCGCTGCGTCGCCCGGCTTCATGGCGGCGATGACGTGTGATGGATCCGGGGAATCAGCCAGGCAGGCTGATCCGCTGCTGGCACAGATTCCCGCTTGGTCGAGTAAGAGGAGTAAGGCCTCGGCCTCGATTCCCCGAAAGGAGATGTTCGAGGTATTCGCAAGTCGCATTATTGGGTGGCCATTGCGCTCGGAGCGAGGGATGGTCGTGAGAATTCCTTCTTCCAGCGCATCCCGCATTGGACGCACTGTGCGATCATAGCTCCGTGACTTTTTCTGGGCGATCATAGCGGCAGTTCCAAGTCCCACAATACCCGATACATTTTCAGTGCCGCCTCGTCTAAATCGCTCCTGGTGCCCGCCATGAAGAAATGGCATGAAGGGAGCTTTTCTATCGACGTAAAGAGCCCCTACCCCCTTGGGGGCGCCAATCTTGTGCCCCGCCAGGGACAAATAGTCGATCGGCAACTCTTTCACGCTCAATGGCAACTTACCCACGGCCTGCACGGCATCGCAATGATAGAGGACGCCACGGTCGTGGCAAAGAGTTCCAATCTCTTTGATCGGAAACAACACTCCGGTTTCGTTATTCGCCCACATCAAAGACACGACAGCGGTATCCTCCGTGATCGATCCCTCCAAATCCGGCATCGAAAACAACCCTTCTTGATCGACTTCCAAGTAAGTCACGTTGTACCCTCGGTGCTCTTCGAGATACTTGCAGTAGGCCAGAACCGATGAATGCTCGACTCGCGATGTAATCAGGTGCCTCCGCTCTGGTCGTGATAGAAGCGCTGCGTGGATGGCGGTGTTATTGCTTTCAGTGCCTCCACTAGTGAAGATCAATTCACGAGGCATTTTGGCCCCAATCAAGTCAGCAAGACGCTCCCTTCCGCTCTCAAGCTTTGATTTTAGCTCGGATCCGAATCGGTAGGAACTGGACGGATTCCCCCAATATTGGTCCAGATAAGGATGCATGGCGTCTCTGACTTCCGGTAGGACGGGAGTGGTGGCGTTGTGGTCCAAGTATATCACGCAAGAAGAATGACCGTCTCGGAGCAAATCGCAAGACATGAGATCCGCGTGGCGTGAGCCGGGCATTCCTCACCCGGCAGTACCACATTGATTCGCGACTTGAGATCGCGACATGTACCTTCTAAACAATGGCGACGAAGCCATGGAATGCGCCAACCGCTACCCAACATGCTTTGCTTCCACACCATTGCCTCGCCTCCGGAACGGCATTCGTGACGTAACCTTGGGCATGAGTGCTTCCACCATGCCCCCGCCCGAAGCGATCTCCGCACTGAGTCGGCGCATCGACACGCTCGCCGCCACCAACGAGTCCATGCCCGAAGCCGTTCGCGTGGACACCGACGGGAAAATCCGACACCTCGAAATCATGCGAGACGCCCTTGATCGGGACCAGCGCGAGGCCGCCATCAAGGACCACGGCGCCGACGCCGAAACCGTCAGCCGACTCTATGACGAACTGGATCGCCAATCCCGGGAATTTGCCCGGGAACTCGAAACCCTGGCCCAGGGCGCTCCGACCACCATCGACGTGTCGGCCGACGCCGGGATGCGATTCGTGGAACGCCTCGCCCACCGCGCGGCTGACGTGTTTCGTCGCCGGCGTTGAATCGACGAGTCCGGTATCCCCGGCATACCGATCACCGGTCGGGTGGTCGGCGCCTCACTCCACAGGAAGGCGCGAGTGCTGGACTGCCGGAGGGGATCAAAAGTGCTTGCAGAGCCCGAGCGTTCCGATCCAGGAACTGAGATCGAAATCGGCGCGCGCATTGCCGGTGGAGACCGTTTGAGTCGGCACCCAGTCGTAACCGCCACCGGCTTCAAGGAGCAACGTGCCGTCATCGCTGAGAATGACCGAGAGCGCGGCCCGGACTGTCGCGCCGACAACGAAGTCGGTGCCGCTGTCTGATTCGCGTTCCGTAGCGAGCGGCGAGCCGTTCAAATACCAATCCGTCCGGCTGCCAAAGTCGTGGGAGATCACATTCAACGTGGGCCCGGCACCCGCCGCCAGGAAGATTCGCGGCGAGATCTGGCGTCGCGCCTCGAGAAGGATCGGTATCACATGCGCATCCACATCGAGCGTGGCGGAAGATTCCGCCGTCAACACCGCGACGATCCGGTCTGATGTCCGGTGAGATTCCAGAGTGCGGGGATTCCGCACATATTCGTCATCCCCCGGAACGAATCCACCAAAGGCATTGTAGTCGGCGGCGTCGTAAATCACACCGTTTAACGTCGCATTGGAATAGACCGGCGGGAATCCCGCGGGAGCAACGGCGGACGGCAGGTCGTAGAGGTAGGTAAACCGGCTGTCGGTCCGCGACTCTTCGAGCGTCTGGGTGGCGACGGTACGGGTGCCGGAGCCGTGCTGACTTTCCAGGTAAGACCAGCCGACCACCAAATCCACGAACAGCCCGCCATCTTCGAAAAGATTGCGCTGCAATTCAATGAAGGGGCTGACAACGACCTCGCTGTCCTCGACCGAAAAGGGATCGGACCGATAATGCCCCTCGTAGTCATATCCGGTGCTGGCGCTGTGGAAAGTCACCTGGCCGGTCGTGGGAAAGTCGTCTCCGGGAGATTGCGATCCGAACACTACCTGCGACAACGAGGCCACTGAAAAACTGGTGTCCCGGTCCCGGACAGGATGCTGGTTGACGCCCACCGTGCCATCCAGATAGGTGATGAAATCCGAACCGCTGGTGGCGACCCCGACATCCCCCGGGCCAGAATTCCCGCGACGAGCGTAGAGGCGCCCCCAACTCACCGGCTCGGGAGCGTCGATCTGGAAGCCGACATCGATTCGGCGAACCTGCGCCCCCGCCGTGACTGTCCAACCCGAACCCTCATCGGTTTCTGCCCGAACACCGAGTGGCATGGAGGTGAAAATGCCGATGATGCCCAATATACCGACGCAGGATGAGTGACTCATTGAGGGATGCCTGGGAAATGGTTCCAATCTCCCGGCGGAGGGAGAAATTCGAGAGCGGTTCCCGTTCGCTCTCTCACAATAACTTTGGGAGTATTGGAATTCCGACACCCTCGAAAGTCAAGCGCGCTCCCATCAAGCAACCGCGTCAAGAAAACGGGTTTTTCGCGATGCCGCCCCGGGGCCAAGACAGCATCGGTTGCCTCGCGCCCTTGATCGCGGGCGAATCGCTCCGAAAGTGCCTCTTCTCCCCTCGCCCATGCCTGATACTCCCGACCATCACGATCTCATCCTCGGCATCGACCTCGGCACCACGCATTCGCTGGTCGGCGTGGTCGACTCCGGTTTTCCCATCCTGCTCGCCGATTCCGACGGACGGCGTCTGACGCCCTCGGTCGTCCACTATCCCGTCGATGGCGCCGCGTTGGTGGGCGCGCCGGCCGGGCGCATGCGAGCGGTGGCGCCGGGAAGAACTGTCGCCTCGGTGAAACGGCTGATGGGCCGGCGTCGGGAGGATCTCGACTCCACCGATCTCGACGACCTGGGCTACACGGTGGCGACCGGCGAAGGTGGCTGGGCGGAAATCGCCATCGATGAACACACCCGCCTCAAGCCCGAGGAGATCTCCGCCGACATCCTGCGTCATCTGAAATCCGTGGCCGAGACCGCGCTGGAAGTCGCACCCGGCTCCCTCACCCGGGCGGTCATCACCGTGCCGGCCTACTTCAACGACGGCCAGCGCAACGCCACCAAACGCGCCGGAGAACTCGCCGGACTCACCGTCGAGCGCATCCTCAACGAGCCCACCGCCGCCGCGCTCGCCTACGGGCTCGACAAACTGCATGAAAACGCCCGCGTCGCCGTCTACGATTTCGGCGGAGGGACCTTCGACCTTTCCGTGCTAGAACTGCGCGACGGCGTCTTTCAGGTCATCGCCACCGACGGCGACACCCGGCTGGGCGGTGACGACATCGATGCCGCGCTGGCGGATTTTCTGCGCGCGGAGCTGGACCTGCCCGGAGAGCTGGGCCCCGGACAGTTGGCCACTCTGCTCGCCGAATCACGCCGTGCCAAGGAGGCGCTGAGCGAGGCGGATGCCGTCGAGATCCGACTCCCCTTTTTCCACGAGGGCCGTAGCTGGGAGCGCGCGCTCACCCGCGCCGAGTTCGAGAAAATCGCCCGGCCCCTGATCGAGCGCACCCGTCCCCATTGTCTGCGAGCGCTGGTCGCCGCCGGCTGCCTCGACTCGACAGGGTCTGGTCCCGGACCCAACCCTGTTGTGTCCGAGCTGGATCGGGTGATCCTCGTCGGCGGCAGCAGCCGCATCCCCCTGGTCCGGGAACTGGTGGAAAGGACCTTCGGCATGACGCCCGACCTCAGCCAACACCCCGACGAGGCCATCGCGCTCGGCGCGGCCATCCAGGCCGGTATTCTCTGCGGGAGGGTGCGCGACGTGGTGTTGCTGGATGTGACTCCGCTCTCGCTCGGGATCGAGACTTTCGGCGGGCTGATGAACGTGATCATTCCCCGCAACACCACCATCCCGGCGAAGGCGGGCGAGTTGTTCACCAACGCGATGGCCAATCAGGGCGCGATGCTGGTGCGAGTGCTCCAGGGCGAGCGGGAAATGGCGCGCGACAACTGGGAGCTGGGGCGGATCGAGATCGCCTTCGCCCCCGGGCCCAAAGGCAGCGCCCGGGTGGGGGTGCAGTTTTCCCTGGATGAAAATGGCATCCTCACCGTGCTCGCCCGGGACACGGCGACGAACGCCGACCGGGTGCTCGAGATCCGCGACGCCGCCGTCGATGTGGACGACGAACGGGTGGAGGCCATGATCTCCGAATCGGTCGATCACGCTTTCGACGACATGAACGAGCGCGTCTGGACCGAGGCGAAGCTGAAGAGCGACGAGTTGTTGCCGGCGGTGGACGCGGCTCTGGCGGCGGCCGGTGACGCGCTCGGCGAGGCGGAGATATCCGGGATCCGGGAGGCGGCCGACGCGGTGCGGGCGGCCCTGTCGCATCCGGCGAAGGAGGTGGCGGCCTTGAAGCGGGCCAACCAGCGGCTGGACGAGGCGACCGAGACGCTCGCGGCCATCCTGGTGGAACGGGCGATGGAGCGCGCGCTCGGCGGCGGTCTGGAGGGTTGATCGGCCCGGAATTGGATTTCTGTCACAGGGAAGATTCTTTTCCGTCAATAAGCGACGGAGATTGACGCCGGGGCACGAGTCCCGGTATTTTCCCTGTTCGCCCGCTCCAACGTGAAGCGGGATCATTCCCCCCGAATTCCCCCACCAAAAAGGTCCCCCGCCTTTTTTAGAAAACCCGCAGTCATCCCCCCATGTCTCACGAAATCGCCCTCCTCGAAAAAGCGCTCGCTGCGGCTCCCGACAACTGGGCCGTGCGTCGCTCGCTCGCCGCCCAACAGGCGCAGACCGGCAACGCCGCCGACGCGGCCCGGCTGATGGCGGAGGCTCCCGAGATCCCGGCCGATGAGAAAGACCAGGTCTTCGCTGCCCAGTTGATGGCGGGCTCCGAGCCCGAGGCCGCTCATCGGTTGCTGGACGCGTTTCTGGAGAAAAATCCGGCCAGCGGACAGGGCCATCTCTTGAAGGGCCGTCTCTATCGGGCCGGGGGCGACAAGGCCAAGGCCGAATCCCATTTCAAGGTGGCGGCCATCCTGGATCCCTCCATCGACATCGAGGGCGAACTGGCCACGGCGCGGGAAGATTCCGTCGCCGTGGTGGAGTTGAACGCCGAGTCCGAGGACGACGACGCCGTGGCCATCGCGGTGGCCCGGGTGGAGGAGGAGATCCCGGAGGTGGAGGCGATCCCCGCCCCCGTGCCGCTGACACCGAAACCGCTGGCACCACCCGCATCGCAAGAGGCGATCAAAGAAACTGACGAGGCGGCGCCTGTCGCGGCGAAGGTGGTCGAGGAGGCGCCGGTGATTCCCCCCGCGACTCCCGTGGCGGCGGCCTCCGGTGTGGTGGCGACGCCGAGTGTGCTGTCCGGGGCCATCGCCGACCTGTTGGCGGCTGACGCCGTGGATGACGGGGGGGAATTTGACGCCGGAGAGCATCATGGAGAGCGCGCCTTCATCGTGGGCGAGGGCGAGATGGTACACGCCGCCGAGAAGGGGCCGGACACCAAGGAAAAATTCTCCGCCATCGCCGTGGCGGTGGTGATCCATGTGCTCATCATCCTGGCCCTCACCGCGTGGGCGGTGGGGCTGCCGCGACCCAATCCCCCGCAGATCACGGCCACCGCCATCGCCGACACCGGCGAGGAAAGCATGCAGAACCAGACGGTGACGCGGACGCAGCAGCGGACCGCCTCGGCCGTCACCTCGGCTCAGCCGGTGGTGAGCGTGGAGTCTTTCTCCGCCGTGGCGATCCCCGACATGCCCGACATGACCGCGGATCTCACCATGGTCAGCCTGTCCGACGGGGACACGGGGCTGGGAATGTCGATGAGCGGATTCGGCGACGTGTCCAACATGGGAGCCATCCCGCCCGCCATGCGCTCCCGATGCAGCATGTCGCAGCGCATGCAGCGTCTGCGCGAGAGCGGCGGCGAGGACCGGGCGGAGAAGGCGGTGCGCAACGCGCTGGAATGGATCGCGAAACAGCAGAATGAGAACGGCTCCTTCGGCAAGAAGTACTACAGCGCCATGTCGGGCCTATCTCTCCTCGCCTTTCTCGGTCACTGCGAAACCCCGGAATCGCCGAAATTCGGCGAAGCCGTGGTGGGCTCGGCGGTCTACCTGATGGAAGTCGCGAAAAAGAACGACGGCTACATGTGGAACGGCGAGGGCGGCAACCACAAGGCCTACGAGCACGCCATCGCCACCTACGCGCTGTGCGAGCTGTTCACCATGACGAAGGAGAGCGGCCGCCCCGTGCCGGGGCTGGAATCGGTGCTGCGCCGGGCGGTGGATCACATCGTCGACGGGCAGACGGACATGGGCGGCTGGGCCTACGGCTACGCCCACAACAACCGCGACGACATGTCGGTGGCCGGCTGGCAGATCCAGGCACTGAAAGCCGCCCACAACACCGGCAAGAAATTCTCCGGCGTGGAGAAGGCCCTCGACAAGGCCATGGACTACATGAAGAAGATCCAGGACAGCGAAGGGGCCTTCAAATACACCCCCGATCAGCCGAAAGGAAAACCCACCCTGACGGGCGCCGCCCTGCTGGGCATGCAGATCTGGGACGAGATGGACTCCAAGGAATACGCCAAGGGCATGGCTTACCTCTCCGGAAAATACGCCAACCCCACCCCGGGCACCAATTTCTACGCCCCTTACTACAACACCCAGGCCTTCTTCCTCCACGGCGGCAAGGAATGGGAGGCCTACAACGGCAAATTCCAGGCGAAACTGCTGGACGCGCAGAATCCGGACGGCTCGTGGACCAAACCCGGCATCGGCGGGCACGGCGCCGAGGATTCCCACATCATGAACACCGCCTGGGGTTGCCTGATGCTGGAAGTCTACTACCGCTACCTGCCGACCACCGACAAGGTCGAGGGCCTCAAAGCCCGATGAAACCGACTGTCCCCCGATGAACCCGATCGAAAAACTCCTCAAGCAAGGCCTCGACGCCGCTCCGGAGGATTGGGAGATTCGTCTGGAACTGGCCGCCAAGCTCGCCGAACGGGACGCCGGAGAGGAATTCGATCAATTGCTGATGGACGCGCCCGCGCCTCCGCCGAATGAGGAGCAGACGCGACGCCTCACCGAGTTGGCGGATCAATGCCGACACCGGGATGGCCTCGACCGCCTGCTGTCGCCGCCAACCGCGATCCATGGGGATGATGATGAGCTTGCCCATCACGGGGAGGACGTAGTGATCGATGGCGAGCGCGCCCTCATCGTGGGCGAGGGAGAGAAAATCCAGGCCGCGCGCAAAGCCTCCGACGCCAGGGAAAAAATCTCGGCCATCGCCATCGCGGTGCTGGTCCACGTGGTCCTCATCATCGCCTTCATCTACGCGGTGGTGTCCATGCCGCGCCCGACACCACCACAGATCACCGCCAACGCGGTGGCCAACGTCGACGCGGAACAGATGGAGCAGCGGGAGATCAAAAAGGTCAAACGCGCGCCCGTGCAAACCGCCAGCGCCCAAATGCAGGTGACCACGGTCACCGCCGCCTCCGCGGTGTCGATGCCGGAGATCCAGACCACTCTCTCGACCTTCGACCCCATCGGCACCGGCGACAGCTTCGGCGCCAGCATGTCCTTCGACATGGGGGAGGATGGCGGCATGGTTTCCTTTTTCGGCGCCAAATCGATCTCGAAGAAGGTGGTCTTCGTCGTCGATTACTCCGCCTCCATGGGAGGGGCGAAAGACAAACTCATGCGCAAGGAATTGGCCAAATCCATCGAGGCCCTCCCCAACGGCGTGCAATACCAGCTCATCCTTTTCTCCGGCCCCGCCTGGTACGCCGGTCAGGAAACCTCCCGAGCCTCCAAATACAAGGATGGAAACATGGCCCACATCGTCAAGGACGGACGCGAGGAATACGTCTGGTACGAGGGCTGGAGCGAAAAAGAGCGCCATGACGGCGATGGACGCAGCGCCCTCTACCACTACTCCGGGGGAGAGGAAAAACTGCCCGAGGGCAAATACATCACCGCCACCCGGGCCAACATCCGCAAGACCATCCGTCAAATCGAGGAGACCCCGCTCTCTTTCGGCACCGATTGGCGCTGGCCCCTGATGATGGCCATGAACATGGAGCCGGACACCATCTACTTCATGACCGACGGCGCCTTCGGCACCGGCAAAGGCTTCAGCAAAAAGGAAATGCTCGACGAGCTGCTGGCTTACAATCAAAAGAAAGGCCGTGCCCGAATCAACACCATCTGCATGATGGTCCTCCAGGCCCGGACCGAGCTGGAGCAACTCGCCGATGGCAGCCGCGGCGAATTCACCCTCGTCCTCGAAGACGGGACCGTGGTCCGCGGCAAGGAACTGGACAAATTCGGGAAGAAGTAGTGAGTTGGGGGCATGACGTCGCCCCCGACCCGATTTTTCCTCCCGTCCCTCTGCGCGGCCCTGATCCTGGGCGCCACAGCCACCCTCGGCGCCGAGCGACCGAATCTCCTGTTCCTTTTCACCGACGACCAGGCCCCCTGGGCACTGGGCTACTCCGGCGATCCCAACGCCAGCACGCCCAATCTCGACAAGCTCGCCGCCGGGGGCGCCTACCTGCCGAACAGCTTCACCGTGACGCCGGTCTGCTCACCGAGCCGGATCTCCCTGATGACCAGCCGCTACGGCACCGAGGTCGGGATCACCGACTGGATCAAACCCCGGGAGCGATTTTTCAAAGACAACCCCGGCGATCAACCCGGCATCGATCCCGCGATGCCCAACCTGGCGAACGTCCTCACCGCCGCCGGCTACGACACCGGACTCATCGGGAAATACCACATCGGCGAGCGGCCCGAATGTCACCCAACCCGGGTCGGTTTCGGCCATTTCATGGGCTTCCTCGAGGGAGGCACCTCGCCGAAAAATCCCAAGCTGGAGAAAGACGGGAAGTATCAGCCATTCGAGGGACTCACCACCGACATCCTCACCGATCACGCCCTGGCATTCCTTGATGAAGAGCGCGACTCCCCCTTCTTCCTCGCCGTCCACTACCGCGCTCCGCACACCGCCTGGCTGCCCGTCGCGCCGGAGGACTGGGCGCCCTTCGAATCGATGGACCCCGAGCTGGCCCATCCGGAATACCCCGGACTCGATATCGAGCGCGCCAAACGCATGATGCGCGAATACCTCGCCAGCACTCGCGGAGTGGATCGCAACATCGGCCGCATCCTCGCGAAACTGGAGGAGCTGCGATTGGCGGACAACACCGTCGTCGTCTTCTCCTCCGACCACGGCTACAACATGGCCCACAACGGCATCTGGCATAAGGGCAACGGCCACTGGCTGCTGAATAAAGACGCCCTGCCTCCCGCCACCGAAAACATCCCCGCCGGCCAACGCCCCAATCTCTACGATACCTCAGTCAAAGTCCCCACCCTCGTCCGCTGGCCGGGCGTCATCCAGGAGGGTACGGTCATCGACCATACCGTGTCGAATCTCGACTGGCTCCCGACCTTCGCCGAAATCGCCGGCGCCGAGTTGCCGGCCGACGCGCCGATCCGCGGTCGGAGCATCGTTCCGCTGCTGAAAGGCGAGACACCCGCGGACTGGAACGACGAGATCTTCCTGCAATACTCGACCAAACACCAGAGCCGCACCCACATGCGCGGCTGGCGGTCCGCCCATTTCAAGCTGATCCGCGATTTCCTGAACGAGGGCCGCGACGAATTCTATGATCTCCAGGCCGATCCCGGAGAAACCACCAACCTCATCGGCAAACTCGCGGACGAGCAGAAAAACGTGGTCGCCGACTTCGATGCCAAGCTCCGCGCAATGATGAAAGAAATCGGTGACCCGGCTCTGGAATTGGCCGATTGATTCCACGCATCCTCCCACTCACCCCGGGTCGTCTTTTTCTCGTGCGCATCGCCCTGTTCATTCCCTGTTTCGTCGATCACTACTTTCCCCGCGCCGGCATGGCGATGGTGACGGTACTGGAGCGGCTCGGTCACGAGGTCATCTATCCCCCGGGCCAGACCTGCTGCGGTCAGCCCGCCTTCAACGCCGGCTACTGGGACCAGGCCCGCCCGCTCGCGGCGCGGATGGTCGACCTGCTCGGCGGCGCCGAAGCCGAAGCCGTCGTGTCCGCCTCCGGGAGTTGCGGCGCGATGCTGAAGGTGTTCAATCCCGAACTGCTGGGCGAAACGGCTCACGCCGGGGCCGCGAAGGAATTGTCCGGCAAGGTCTGGGAATTCTCGGATTTTCTCGTCTCGAAACTCGGCGTCACCGATGTCGGCGCCCGCTTTCCGCACAAGGTCACCTTCCACGACGGTTGCCACGGCCTGCGCGAACTCGGCATCAAGAGCCAGCCGCGAAAGCTTCTCGAGCACGTCTCCGGCCTCGAACTCGTCGAGATGGACGAAGCCGAAAGTTGCTGCGGATTCGGCGGCACTTTCTCGGTGAAATTTTCCCACATCTCCGAAGCCATGGCCGAGGTGAAGTGCGAGTCCGCTCTGTCAACTGAGGCCGAATTCATCGTCTCCAACGACTCCAGCTGCCTGATGCAGATCAACGGCTGGCTGGAGAAGAACAAGCGGGAAGACTCGCGACCGAGAACACTTCACCTGGCGGAGGTTCTGGCATCAACGGAACGCTGAACCACGACCAGCCTTGGCGGATCAATATCCCCTGATCGATTGCCCCTGAATTTCAAAGACTGCCAAACAATCCTCGCTCGCCTGAAGGCCAAGATCACCCGCCTCACATGCCCGCCAAATCCCAGACTTTCAAAGCCGCCGCCGCCGCCTACACGCAAAAGCGCGACACGCGCGCCTTTCTCCGAGGATCCATGACCGGCTACCTCGCGGCGCGAGGCCAGAGGGAGTCAGAGTTCCAGGACTGGCAGGCGGCCCGCGTGGCGGGCTCCGCGGCGAAGGCGGAAGCGGTGGATCATCTCGACCGTTACCTGCCCGAGTTTGTCGAAAAGATCGAAGCCCGGGGCGCCAAGGTCTTTTTCGCCCGCAATGGCGACCGCGCGCGCGACTACATCCGCGGCGTCATCCAGGCTCACGACGCGAAGTGCATCGTGAAATCGAAATCAATGACCGGAGAGGAAATCCACCTCACCGAGACGCTCGAACACGAGGGCTACGAAGTCGTGGAGTCCGATCTCGGTGAATACATCGTCCAACTGCGCGGCGAGCGCCCCTTTCATATCGTGGCCCCGGCCATGCACCTGCGGCGCGGAGAGATCCAGGAACTTTTCGCCGACAAACTCGGACCCGAAGCAGGCCTGAGCGACGACCCCACCGCGCTCACCATGGACGCCCGCCGGGCCATTCGGCAGAAGTACCTGGAGGCCGACATCGGCATCAGCGGCGTGAATTTCGCCGTCGCCGAGACCGGTCAGATGGTCATCTGCACCAACGAGGGCAACGGACGGCTGTCCACCTCGCTACCCAAAGTCCACATCGCCATCATGGGCATCGAGAAGGTGCTTCCGACCCTCGACGATCTCGCGCTCCTGCTCCCCATGCTGGCCACCGCCGGCACCGGCCAACACCTCACCGGCTACACCACCATGATCTGCGGGCCGCGCCAGCCGGGCGAAACGGACGGACCCGAGGAATTTCATCTGGTCATCATGGACAACGGACGCAGCACCCTGCTGGCCGATGCCGAGCAGCGCGACGCCCTCCATTGCATCCGATGCGGCGCCTGCATCTACATGTGTCCCATTTTCAAAAACGTCGGCGGCCACACCTACGACACCACCTACATGGGCCCCATCGGCAGCGTGATCACCCCGCACCTCCGCGGGCTCCAGGAGTGGAAGCATCTGCCCTCGAGCAGCTCCCTCTGCGGCGCCTGCACCGAGACCTGCCCGGTTCACATCGATCTTCATCACCATCTCCTCCACAACCGCCGCAACGCCGCGGCGTCCCAACCAGTATGGTGGGAAAAGCTCGGATTTCGCTGCTACCGCGTGCTCGCGTCTCGCCCGCGCCTGTTCGCGTTGGCGGGCAAAGCGGGGAGCTTTTTCCAGAGGCTCGCCACTCCCCTGCTGGGCACAGCCGTCGATCCCGCCAGGGCCTGGACCCGATGTCGCACCTTGCCGGATCCGCCTGATCAATCGTTCCGCGAGTGGTGGTCGTCCCGAATCCAAACCGACGAGAGCGGCTCATGATGCTCGCCGCCGCTCCCGGTGATCCTCTCTAGAATTTCGCCCCATGGAAGCCAACGCCCCCAGCACCGACGACCGCGAACTTGTCATGAATCGCATACGCGAGGCCCTGCGGATCCGCCGCCAGGGATTGCCGGCTCATGGCAATGCCGAGCGGTATCGCGAATTGCTCCCCCTGGTCGGCGACGATCTCGAGGCGAGGATCGGACGATTCCGGGAATGGTCGGAACGCCTGCAGACGGAGTTCATCGTCTGTTCCCGGGACGATCTCGATCACCTTCTCGTGAAACTCCGCCAAGACCACGACTGGCAACGCGGCGCGTGTCACTCGGCCGAGCTTCCCCGGCGGGCACTTTCCGCGGCGGGATTGGACAATGACGACGCCCTCGTCATCGATGACACCACCGGCGCCGACTACGACAAGCACGCGCTCGAGGCCAGCGATGTGGGCTTTTCCGCCTGCGACGCCCTCGTGGCCCAGACCGGCAGCGTCCTGTTGACCTCCCGCAGCGCCGGTGGGCGCGCGCTTTCCGTCCTGCCTCCGCATCACGTCGTCCTGGCCACCACCGCTCAGATGGTGCCCGACCTCCCGGCCGCGATGGCTCTGGTGCGGGAGCGATACGGCGCCGACCTGCCCAGTCTGGTGACCCTGCACACCGGCCCCAGCCGCACTGGCGACATCGAGCGCACCATCGTACTCGGCGCCCACGGTCCGAAGAAGCTCACGGTGATCCTGATCCGGCCATGAAGATGGCATCCGGCGAACTCTGCCCCAAACGTGGACGCGTGCTCACCTGGATGCTGCGCGGCCTCGGTGCTGTCTCCTGCTCCGCGTTTGTCGCGGTGGTGATGCCGCGCGACTGGATGTTCTCCATTCATGAGCGCATCGGCCTCGGAGAGCTGCCCGACCTGCCCATGGTCGCCTACCTGTCGCGCTCACTTTCGCTGTTCTACGCCTGGCTGGGCATCCTGGTGATCTGGGTTTCTTTCGATGTCGAACGCCACCTGCCCTGGATCCGCTTTTTCGCCTTCACCGGTCTGGCTGTCGCGGTGATCCAGACAGGGATCGACTTCTTCGCGCCCGTGCCGGTCTGGTGGCTCGTCGCCGAGGGCGGCTTTCTTTTTCTCTATTTCGGCGCGCTCACCGGGTTGACCCGTCGCTGAACACGATTTTTCTATTCACCATCCCCCCTGCAATGAACGATCACGAATCCCTGCCAGAAACCGAAACCCGAAAACCCGACCTCGTCCAACTCAGCTTCGCCGAGGCCCGTGTCCTCGGCTGTCTGATCGAAAAAGAGGCCACCACTCCGGACTATTATCCCCTCACGCTCAATGCCCTGCACTCCGCGTGCAACCAGTCCAGCAACCGTGAGCCCGTCACCGATCTCGGCACCGACGAAGTCCAGGAGGCGATGGAGGGTCTCCGCTACAAACACCTCGGCATCCTCGTCCACCAGGCCGGCGCCCGGGTGGCGAAAAACAAACACACTCTCGACCAGGTATTTCCCTCCCTCACCGACAGCGAGCGGGCCCTCATCTGTGTCCTGCTCCTGCGCGGCCAACAAACCGCCGGCGAACTCCGCCAGCGCACCGAGCGACTCCACCCTTTCCGCGATGTCGAATCGACCGAGGCGGCGCTCAAGCGACTCTGCGAATACGATCCCCACCCGCTGGTGCGACACATCCCGGCGGGCGGCGGGCGCCGGGTCGCCACCTACGTCCATCTGTTCTGCGGGGAACCCGACACCTCCGGCATCGCCCCCTTAACGTCCGTGGCGCGGTCAATGGAGACGGTCGCCGGACCCGGTTGGCGCGAGGAGATGGAGGAGCAACTCCGCCAACTCCGCGAGGAGGTCGCGACTCTCCAAGCCGAAGTGCGGAGCCTGAAGGACGAGCTGGGCGCCTGACGATAGCGCTTGACCCGCGGGCGCGATTTCGGCAAAACGCGGAAATGCTAGGCATATTACTCAGCGCTCTCATCCTCATGGGTGCACTCTGGCTTGTCGCCCGTCACGAGGCCGAGCTGAGCTTTCCCCGCATCCTGTTGCTGTCCGTCGGAATCACGGTGCTCAGCTTGCTCCTCAGTCTCGCCATCGGCGCGTTCGCCCTGCCACTCATCATCGCGGCCACCGCCTACGGACTGGTGCGCTTCTGCTACGTCACCTGGACCCAGGCCTGGATCGTGACCGGCATCTACCTGGCGACCCAGATCGGCCTCAGCCTGCTGCTTCCATCCTCCTGAATCCTGCCGCCCCGCTCCGGTCGCGGGATCTTTCATTTTCCCCATCCTACCCATGAAATTAGCCACCCTCTCTCCGCTCACCGTCCTGTTCCTGACCAGCCTCCTGTCCGTGACCGCGGAGGAGCGCCCTTCGCTGCCGCTCTGGCCCGAGGGGAAAACGCCGCACGCGCTTCCCGGAGACGCCACCACCGGCAAGCCGAAGCTTTTTTCCTATCTCGTGCCCGGCGACAAGGCAAACGGCTGCGCCGTGGTCGTCACTCCCGGCGGGGGCTATGGCGGTCTCGCCGCCGACCACGAGGGCCATCAGATCGCCCAATGGTGGAACGAGCGCGGAGTCAGCGCCTTCGTCCTCCACTATCGGCTCGGCACCGAGGGGCACCACTTTCCCACCCAACTCGCCGACGTGCAGCGCGCTCTCCGCACCGTGCGAGCCCGAGCGGTGGAATGGCACATCGATCCGACACGCATCGGGGTGATGGGCTTTTCCGCCGGCGGGCATCTCGCCAGCATGGCGTCGACCAAGTTCGGGGAAAAAGCCTACGAAAACTCCGACGAAATCGACCAAGCCAGTGCCCGGCCCGATTTCGCGGTGCTCTGCTACCCCGTCATCAGCATGCGGAGCGATATCACCCACGCCGGCTCGCGGAAAAACCTCCTCGGACCGGAAAAAGCCGCCGATGAGGAAGCCGCCAGCGCGGTGTCCTCCGAGCTCAATGTCACCGCCGACACGCCGCCAACCTTCCTTTTCCAAACCGACGCCGACACCGTGGTCCCGGCCGAGAACGCGGTCGCCTACTACCTCGCCCTGCGGAAACACAGCGTGCCCGCAGAGATGCACATCTATCAGCGCGGCCCCCACGGCGTCGGCCTCTATCTCGGCGATCCCATCACCGGCACCTGGTCTTCCCTGCTCGACACCTGGATGCGGGCCAACGGACACTACGCCCCCGCCGCCAAGCGCGTCGCCGTGTCCGGCACCGTCTCCCTGGATGGTCACCCCGTCGGCTGGGGCAGTCTCACCTTCATCCCCGAACACGACACGCTGCCCCTCGCCACCGCGCGGGTGATGCGCGGCAAGTTCAGCCTGCCCACCGAAGAGGGACCGCCCGTGGGCGGGAGCCGACTTCATTTCACCGCCAGCATCTATGAGGCCACCGGCGGAGCGGTGGACCGTGTCATACAGACGGATCGTCTGTCACAAAGCGACTCCGCCCCGGCATACGTGGACATCACCCCCGGGCTCCCGCCCCAGACCTTCGAGCTGAGCTCGGATTGAACCCCACGACTTGCCCGCATCCCCATGTTTGAGAGAAGCCTCCTCCTGCTCGGCATCCTCGTTATCCCATACCTGTCCACTCGGGCCGATGAGACCGCCTACGGACTCATCACAAGCGGAGGCGGCGAGCTGACGCTCGGCAAGGCGGTACCCGGCGTGCTCAGCCTGCCCGGCGAGGACGCCTTCGCCCTTCTGCGCGACGCCAACCAGAGGATCGTCGCCGCCGCCTCGGACGCCGGGGGCGGGAGAGCCGTCGCTTTCAGCCATGGCGGTTTTCTCAAAAGCGGCGATCTCCCGGGCCAGCCTGCCGGTGCTTCGCTGATCCAGAATTCCATTCGCTGGGCCGGCCGTTCCAGCAAACCGAAAGTCGGCGTGGCCCCGGATCTGGGGGAACTCGCGGCCGCCCTCACCCGGGCGGGGTTCACCGTGGAAACCATCGTGCCAGCGGATGTCAAAAACGGTCTCGTGGATGTCTATTGTGTGATGGCACAGAAAAATCTGACCGAAGGCGACGCCGTGCGTCTCCACGAATTCCAGAAAGCCGGCGGAGGCATCGTGCTGGCGGCGACCGCGTGGGCTTTCGCGAAAGACTATCCGGACTTCCGCGACTTCCCGGCCAACCTCATCCTCCACCAGACCGGCATCCGCTACGAGCCCGACCAATACGCCAACAACAAGACCCCGCTGCTCGTCGGTCGGTCCGTCCCGGCCGATCCCGCCATGAAGCCGGCGGGCGAATCCGTCGGCCCGGTGAAGGCCACCGATGCCGCCCGGCTCCTGGCGGAAGAAGGCGGCGCCCTCAGCGTACCCGAACGCGCCTCCCTCCTCGCCACGCTGAAAACCGGTATCGACCTGCGGGGCGACGCCCTCACCGAATTCCTCACCGCCCTGCGCGCTCTCAACGAAGCCGTCGGCCCCATCATTCCGAGCAAGGAAAAACCCGTCGTCCCCGGCCGCGATCCTCTCGTCGACGCCATCATCGCGCTGGAGGACGAATTCAACCAGACACTGCCCGCCGGACGCATGTATCCCCTGCCCGCCGCCGCCGATTATCCCGGCGCCGTGCCCGCCGACGCCGAGCGCGTGACACGCGAGCTGACACTCAGCGGCGATTGGAAAGGCTGGCTCAGCGGTCGCGGCTCGGGCGGTTGGTCGGCAAAAGAGATGCGCCCCACCGGTCTCTACGCCGCGCCGGGCGAGCTCATCACCGTGACCGCCCCCGGGAAGATCACCGGCCGGGGATTCGAGGTGGTCATTGGCGCCTACGGCGGTGGGCTGGAGAATCGCGATCAATGGCACCGCTACCCCCGGCTCCAGCGGAAGGCCGCCATCGACGAGCGGACCACCACCCTGTCCAACAGCCTCGGCGGACTCATCACCATCCGCGTGCCCAAGGATGCCAAAGAGGGCGATCTCAACTTCACCATCGCCGGCGCCGTGGAGGCGCCCCTCTACGTGCACGGCAAGACCGATCCCGGTGAATGGAACGACGAAATCCGCAAGCGGCCCGCCCCCTGGGCCGAATTGGCGTCGGAGCGCATCATCATCGCCATCCCCTCCGACTACATCCGCCGGCTCAACGATCCCGACAACGTCATGGAAGTCTGGAATGGCATCATCGACACCGCCGCCGAACTCGTCCGGGTGGATCGTGACGACTACCGCGCCGAGCGCATCGTCTTTGATCGCCAGACCGCGGCCGGTTCCATGCACAGCAGCTATCCCGTCGCCGCCCATCTCGATGACAACGCCGCCCAGGCCATCGATGCCCGGCGGCTGAAAGAGGAGGGCAACTGGGGCTTCTTCCACGAGTACGGTCACAATCATCAGCACGATCTCTGGGGCCTGCCCGGCACCGGAGAGACCACCTGCAATCTGTGGTCGGTCTACCTCTTCGAGGAATACATCGGCAAAGACCGTGACAACACCCACAACGCCATCCGGCCCCTGGATCGCAAGCAGCGGATGAACGCCTACTTTCAGAATGGCAGAAACTTCGAAAGCGAATGGTCCATGTGGGTCGCCCTCGAACCCTACCTCCAGGTGCAGGAAGCCTTCGGCTGGGAGCCCTACCAGAAAGTCTTCGACGAATACAACCGCCTCCCGCGCGAAGACTGGCCACAAACCCAGCAGGAAAAGAACGACCAATGGGTCATCCGCCTATCGAAAGCCTGCGGAAAAAATCTCGCCCCCTTCTGGGCGGCTTGGAATCTACCCCTGTCCGAGAGCGTGTTCACCGAGACCGCCGACCTCCCCGCATGGACCGAGCATCCCGTGGCGAAATGGGCGCCCTGACCGGGGAGGGCGCGATGTACCCTGTTGACTCGGCGACTTGACCCTGTTGAGTGGAGGGCATCGGCGCGGAACAACCCTTCCCGCTGCCCCGACATGGCCGCCCCGCAACCCCCACCGACGACAGATCACCAGGTCCCGCGCCACATCGCCGTCATCATGGACGGGAACGGACGCTGGGCCGAGGAGCGCGGTTTGCCGCGGCGGGAGGGGCACCGCGCCGGAGCGGAATCCGTCGGCGCCTGTGTCGAGGCCTGCGGCGATCTCGGCGTCGAGTTTCTCACCCTTTACGCCTTTTCCTCGGAGAACTGGAAACGGCCCAAGACCGAGGTCGACGCCCTGATGCGTCTGCTGGAGGCCTTTCTGAAGGAGAAGACCGGCGAGATGAAGGAAAAGAACGTCCGGCTCCAGGCCATCGGCCGGCTCGATCTGCTCCCCGCGCGTTGTCAGCAGCGCCTCCACCGCGCCATCGAAGAGACGGGGGAAAACACCGGACTCACCCTGGTGCTGGCCCTCAGCTACGGATCCCGCGAGGAGATCGTGGACGGCATCAAGAGCGTGCTGCGCGCCGTGCGCGAGGGCCACATCGACGAGGCCATGATCGATCCGGATCTGTTCGGAAAACACCTCTACACCCGCTACTATCCCGACCCGGATCTGCTCATCCGCACCTCCGGCGAGATGCGGCTCTCCAATTTCCTCCTCTGGCAGATGAGCTACGCCGAGATCTACATCACGAAGAAACTCTGGCCCGACTTCCGGCACGACGACCTGAGGGAAGCCGTGGCCGACTACGCCCGTCGGCATCGCCGCTACGGCGGGCTGTGAGGTCCGGTGGCGGGCTTGCGTCCGAGGGTGAAACGGGTAGATTTTTCCCCACATGACCGCCGTCAAAAAATGGGACTTTGTCTCCGTGGAAGACTATCTCGCGGGCGAGGAATCATCCGCCGTGAAGCATGAGTATCGCGAGGGCGTGGTCTATGCCATGGCCGGTGCGCGGGTCGATCACAACCGCGTCGCTGGCAACGCGTTCGGCAATCTCTTCCTGTCCTTGCGGGGCAAGCGTTGTCAGCCCTTCAACAGCGACATGATGCTCCGGATACTCCTGATATCCGGCACTCGATTCTACTACCCGGACTTGTCTGTCATCTGTGATTCCGCCGCCGGTGACCAAGCTTACCAGGAGTCGCCCGTCGTGATCCTCGAGGTGACTTCCCGCGCCACCCGGCGCATTGATCTGGGGGAGAAAAAAGACGCCTACCTCGCCATCCCCTCCCTTGCCGTCTATCTGGTGGCCGAGCCGGGTGAGGCCGCGGTCCAGGCCTACCGGCGCACGCCGGACGGCGACTTCCGGCGCGAAGTGTACCTCGGTCTGGACGCCGCCGTGCCCCTGCCGGAGATCGGCTGCGCGTTGGCCCTCGCCGATCTCTATGAGGGGGTGGACTTTCTCCCCGAGTCCGAGGGATCGGACGAAGCCTGAAATCCCCGCTCCCGACAGCAACCGGCGGGCTTTTTTTTTCGGGGAATCGGTGGCGATTTCCCCTCAACTTTCAGTTCCCAACCCGCAATCACGCCATTAGTGTCCGGTTTGTCTTCTCTCCCCTTGCCGAAAATGTCCGACTCCGACAAGCAGATCGTTGTGATCGTCGATCCCGACGCCGATTTCCTCGGCTGGGCGGCGAAGCATCTCAGCGCGCAGAATGTGGAAGTCCTCACCGTCTCCCGAGCCGACGAGGCGTTGAAACTTTACACCGACCGGCGCGCGGATCTCCTCATCTCCGAATTGCACCTCATCCCCTTCGACGGGGTCGATCTGCTGAAGCGCGTGCGGCAGAATTTTCCCAACGCCATGGTGCTGCTGAACGGCGCCATCTCCTCCACCAACACGCTCATCGAGGCCATGCGCTTGGGGGCCTTCGACGTACTGCGCAAGGAGTCGCTCGCCTTCGAGCTGCGTCCCTCGGTCGAAAAAGCCCTCCAGGCGGCGGAGCAGACCCGCATGGCCACGGAGGCGGCGATGGAAAAGACACCGCGGGAGACCAGCTCGGACCTGATCATCGGGCGCTCGCCCGCGATGCAGGATGTCTTCAAACTCATCGGTCGCGTCGCCCGCGCCGACGCTCCCGTGCTCATCACCGGCGAGAGCGGGGTGGGCAAGGAGGTCGTCGCCAACGCCGTCCACAAATTCAGCCGTCGCGCCAGCGGCGAGTACGTGGCCATCAACTGCGCGGCCATTCCCGGCAATCTGCTGGAGAGCGAGCTGTTCGGCCACGAGAAGGGCGCGTTCACCGGAGCCGTCAGCCAGCGGGTCGGGCGCTTCGAGCAATGCGACGGCGGCACCCTGTTTCTCGACGAAATTGGCGACATGCCGCTGGAGATCCAGAGCAAACTCCTGCGCGTACTCCAGTCGGGGGAATTCTCGCGGGTCGGCGGCAACCAGACGCTGAACTCCAATGTCCGCATCCTCGCCGCCACCAACAAGCATCTCGAGGCCGAGGTGGAGGCCAACCGCTTCCGCGAGGATCTCTTTTACCGTCTGAACGTGGTCCGCATCCACATCCCGCCGCTGCGGCAGCGCCGCGAGGACATCCGACTGCTGGCCGAGCATTTCCTTTCCCGTCAGAGCGGGGAGGCGGGTGGCTTCGGACGGAGGATGCAGTTTTCCCCCGAGGCCATCGAACTGCTGGAGGCCCACGACTGGCCCGGCAACGTCCGGGAGTTGGAGAATTCCATCCAGCGCGCCTGCGTGCTGGCCACCGGCAATGTGCTGCTCCCGCGCGACATCCCCCTCGGCCGCGTCCCGCGCCTCGGCAGTCGCGACGCGGCCTCCGTCGGCGTCAATGGCGGCAAGCACCCCTCCGGCGAATCGGGCGAGGGCACCTCGCTGGCCAGCGCCGCGCGCGCCTTTCTCGACGCCGCGGCCGCGGATCCCGCGCTCGGTCCGGCTCTGGTGGCGGAGCGGGAAATCATCCGCGCCGTCATCGCCGAATCGCCCGACGATGAGACCGCCGCCTCAAAACGCCTCGGCATGACCAAGGCGGCCCTGAAAAAGCGCCGCGAGCAATTCGGGCTGTAGGCCGAAACCGAAAAGGTCCCGGCTATCGCATTCAACAGGGTAATGTCCGCGACCCAACCCTGTTGACTTGCCGTTTGGGCGGGCGGCGGGAGATTGGTCGCGATTTTCGCGGAATGGCCCACCTTTCCCGTCCCCCCATTCATGCCCCGTAAGCCCAAGAATGCCACCAGCGCCGACGACCGGTTCGCCGAAGCGCTGCTGGATCGCGCCGCCGCCACGCCGGCCTTCACCGAGCGCCTGGATCGTCTGACGCTGGCCACGGCGGAGTCACCGGTGGTCTTCGATCATGTCGCCGAGGCGGGCCAGCCTTTCTACGCCGCCCTGTTGGCGCGGCGGTGGCTGACGGAGCCATCGGCGGTGACGGCGCCCGCCCCCGTGGTCTGGATCGCCTGCCCGCATGTGAAATCGCAGGAAATTCTCCACGCGGAACTCGCGGTCTGGGGCGTGGAGGCGGCTTTTCTGCCCGAGTATGAATGGGTGGGTTTCGAGGACGTCATCCCCGACCCGGAATCGGCCGCCGAACGACTGGCGACGCTGCAGCGACTCTGGGATGCCCGGCTCGCGGGCCGGACTCAGGTGGTGACGCTGTGCCGGGGAAGCTTTGAGGAGGCGGCGCCAAGACCGGGCTCGCTCTCGGATCAAACGCTCGCGCTGGCGGTCGGCGCGAGCCTCGACCCGGCCGAACTGGCGGATCAGTTGGCGACGGCCGGGTACGAGAAGGAATCGCAGGTCTTTCAGCGCGGGCAGTTCGCCGTGCGCGGGGGCATCATCGATGTGTTTTCCTGGCAGGCCGCCGCCCCGGCGCGGATCGAGTTGTTCGGTGACGAGATCGAGTCGATCCGAGAGTTCGATCCCGACGAGCAGACCTCCTTGCGCCGGGTGGAGAATACCGAGATTCTCCTCAGCGAAGCCAGGCTCGAGCCTGACGCCACGCTGGCGGACTATTTCGACGAGCGGCGGGATCTCGTCATCGCCATTGAGCCCGCGTCCGACGACCCGCTCGCCTCCGTCCACATCACGTCTTCCGCGTATGCCCCCGCGGAGTCGGGAGGCGCGGAGGGGGAGAGCTACGCGGTCGCCTGTCATGAGAATCCCCTCGGCGTCTTCGAGGCCGGAGATTTCATCCTTCAGGAGCAGCGGCGACAGGATTTCGCCCGGCAGATGGTCGAGTGGGAAAACGCGGGCTGGAGCGCGGCGATGGCATTCAACTCTCAGGGCGAAGTCGATCGCTTCCGCGAGCTGGTCTACGCCGAGCATCTCGACTCCGGCATGTTGCGGACCCTTTTCGGCTCTCTGAGCCGGGGCTTCACCATACCCGAGGCGAAGATCGCCGTGCTCTGTGACGCGGAAATTTTCGGCCGCTACCAGCACCAGCGCGCCCAGCGACGCCTGCGCCTGTCCCAGCAACGGCAAAGCACCCAGCGACAGGCGAGCCTGACGGAATTCAACTACGGAGACCTCGTCGTCCACGCCGACTACGGTATCGGGAAATTCCAGGGCATCCGCGAGCGCGAGACCGACACCCGTGACGGCGCCAAGCGCGAGGAGGTGCTGGAAATCGAATACGATGACGAGGCCCGCTTGTTTGTTCCCCTCGACCAGGCCCATCTCGTCTCCCGCTACGTGGGCACCGGTAACAAGGCGCCCAAGCTGAGCCGCCTCGGCGACAAACGCTGGTCGCGCCTCCGCAAGGAGGCCGAGCGCTCCATCCTCGACTACGCCGCCCGGCTCCTGTCGGTGCAAGCCGAGCGCCAGACCCACACCGGCTTTGCCCATCCGCCAGACAACAAGTGGCAGTGGGAGTTTGAGAACGCCTTCATCTTCAAGGAAACGCCCGATCAGCTCCGCGCCATCGAGGACACCAAGGAGGACATGGAGGCGGAGCGCCCCATGGATCGGCTGATCTGCGGCGATGTCGGTTTTGGCAAAACCGAAGTCGCCATCCGCGCCGCCTTCAAGGCCGTCATGAGCGGCAAGCAGGTCGCCATGCTCGCGCCCACCACGGTGCTGGCGGATCAGCACTACCACAACTTCCGCGAGCGGATGTCGGACTTTCCCGTCACCATCGACCTGCTCAGTCGCTACCGCACCCCCTCCCAGCAGCGACAGACGCTGGAGAGAATGGCCAACGGTGGCGTCGATATCGTCATCGGCACCCACCGGCTCATTTCCAAGGATGTGCGCTACAAGGATCTCGGGCTGGTCATCATCGACGAGGAGCAACGCTTCGGCGTTCAGCACAAGGAGCAGTTCAAGGACATGTTCCGCCTCGTCGATGTGCTCACCCTCTCCGCCACGCCGATCCCGCGGACGCTATACCTCTCGCTGATGGGGGTGATGAACATGTCCACCATCGAGACGCCGCCACCGAACCGCTACCCGGTCTCCACCTCCGTCTGTCCCTACGACGAGCGCACCATCCGCGCCGCCATCCAGAAGGAACTCGCGCGCCAGGGCCAGGTCTTCTTTCTCCACAACCGGGTGAAGACCATCCGCGGAATGAAGAAACGCCTCGAGGATCTCGTCCCCGGCGCCCGGGTCGAGGTGGGCCATGGGCAGATGGATGATCACGAACTGGAGGAGGTGATGGGCCGTTTCATCCGCCACGAGACCGATGTGCTCGTCTGCACCACCATCATCGAGAGCGGGGTCGACATTCCCAACGCCAACACCATCATCATCGATCGCGCCGACCGTTTCGGCCTCGCCGATCTCTACCAGCTCCGTGGCCGCGTCGGGCGGGCCGACCGGCGCGCCTATGCCTACCTGATGCTGCCGCGCGACATACTCACCGTGGGCGACGCCCGCAAGCGCATCAACGCCATCAAACAGTATTCCTCCCTCGGCGCGGGCTTCAAGATCGCCATGCGCGACCTGGAAATCCGCGGCGCCGGC
Source organism: uncultured Verrucomicrobiales bacterium (assembly GCA_964439145.1). Classification (GTDB taxonomy): domain Bacteria; phylum Verrucomicrobiota; class Verrucomicrobiia; order Verrucomicrobiales; family DEV007; genus JAEUHH01. The sequence goes on along the minus strand of CAYTNL010000054.1, from coordinate 14,899 downwards.
AACCTGCTCGGCACCCAGCAGAGCGGCCACATCGCCGCGATCGGCTTCGACCTCTACTGCCAGCTTCTCAAACAGAGCGTCGGCAAGCTGAAAGGCGAGCCTGTCGGCGACCGCATCGATATCGCCTGCCACATCGATTTCCTCGCCACCAACGAGGCCCAGTATCAACGCGCTCCCAAGGGCACTCTGCCGGCCTTCATTCCCGCCAGCTACATGCCGGAGGCCCGACTCCGCATCACCGCCTACCGCTTTCTCGCGGAAGCCACCCGCCTCGGCGATCTCGAGGACCTGCGGAAAAACTGGCGCGATCGTTTCGGCAAACTGCCCGACGCCGCCGAGTTCCTCCTCACCGCCACCGAGTTGAAAATCCGCGCCGCCCACAAGGGTGTCGGCGCCGTCGAGGTCCGGGAGGACAAATTGATGCTGACAAAAAACGGAAAATATCTGCAAATAAACGGTCGTTTCCCGCGTCTGGAGGGGAAGAGTCAGGCCCGCAAACTCCAGCATGCGGTCAAACTCGTCGCGACCTTGTCATGACCGGTTTTTCATCCTACCCTGCCTTTCCCCCCTTCCCTCTCACATGAAATCGCACTTCCTCCCCTTCGCGCTCCTCACCGCCTGCGCGACGAGTCTCACCCTTTCCCCGGCGTCGGAATTTCAGGAGCTCAACGCCCTCAAAGCCGTGGTGAACGGCGAACCCATCAGCTCCGTGGAGGTGGACACCGCCGTAGCCACCCAGATCCAGCTCTGGTTGCTGGAAAACAAGAACGATCCCACCCTCACCCAGGCCAAAGTCGACGCCAAAGTCGCCGAGATGAAAAAGGAGGCGCTCGATGACCTCATCGACCGCAAACTCATCCTCGCCGAATTCAAGAAACTTGGGGGCTCCATCAAGGAAACCTACGTCGACACCGCCATCGACGATTTCATCACCAAGCGCTTCGACGGCAACCGCGACAAATTCCTCGGCGAATTGAAAAAGAGCGGCATGACCATCCGCCAGTTCCGCGACATGCAGCGCGAACAGATCACCATCCAGGCCTTGCGCAGCCAGAACGACGGCCCCGAGACACTTCTGAACACGCCCGACGAGATGCGGGCCAAATACGACCAGGTCAAACACGAGTACGCCTCCGACCCCAAGATCATCCTCCGCATGCTCTCGCTGCCGAAGACCGCCGCCGACAGTGACGAGGCCTCCCAGAAACGACTCATCGAGGACATCCGGAAACAACTCCAGAAGGGCGCCGACTTCGCCACCATGGCCCGCACCCACTCCTCCGACAGCGCCGCCTCCGAGGGCGGTCTCGTCGGCGGCGGTCCCATCGGCAAAGACTACCTCAACGAGCAGCTCACCGCCGTGGCCTTCGGCCTCCAACCCCGCCAGGTGAGCGATATCATCGATGGCGGCACCCATTGGCGCCTCATGTATGTCGATGCCCGCCAGGGCGGCGCGGTGCCGGGATTCGAGGAGCTCAAGGACAACATCGACAAACTCCTGACCCAGGAAAAACGCAAGGGCTACATCGACCGCTGGCTGGAGAAACTCCGCCGCGACGCCGGCATCCGTCTCTACGATTGACCCGCCACCCGTGAAGGTCCGCCACCTGTTCATCTCGCCCGCCCACAACTACTTCGGGCATCACGGCAAAGCCGCCGGCACCACGCCGATGGAAGCTGTGGAGGAAGTGGAGTGCGTCGCCGGCAAAGGTCTGCGCGGAGACCGCTTTTTCGAGTTCAAAGACAACTACAAAGGTCAGGTCACTTTTTTTTCCCGGGAAACCTGGGAAGACCTCTGCCTCCGGTTCCAGATCGCCGACAAGGGACCCGAAACCTTCCGCCGCAACGTCATCGTCAGCGGCATCGACCTCAACACCCTGATTGGGAAGGAATTCGAGGTGCAGGGCGTCCGTTTTCTCGGCACCCAGGAGTCCGCCCCCTGCTACTGGATGAACCAGGCCTTCGCCGAGGGCGCCGAGGAGGCGCTCAAGGGCTGCGGCGGTCTGCGGGCCAGCATTCTCACCGACGGCGTGCTGCGCGTGGAGGAGGATTGAAAGCCCCGGGAATGAAACGGCAGACGACGGCTTGCCACGACGTGTCGATTGCGTAAATTGATACGTCATGCAAACCAAACTGACCCTGCGGCTGGATGATCAGCTCATCGACAAAGCCAAGCGGGTGGCCACCGCTCGCGGCACCTCCGTTTCCAAACTGGTTTCGGACTACTTTCGCGCCATGACCACGCCAGGGACAGAGCCTACTGACAGCGAAAGTCTGCCGCCAATCACCGCCGCTCTCATCGGCACACTGGGCGGGCAGTCGGTGGATGAATCCGACTGGCGGGAACATCTCGAGACCAAGCATCGATGATGATTCTCTTGCTCGACACCAATGTCATCCTCGACGCCCTTCTCGCCCGGCATCCCTTTGCCGCCGAAGGCGCCGCGCTCTTCGCCGACGCGGAACTCGGGAAATACGGGGGTCTGGTGTGCGCCACCACCATCACCACCACGCATTATCTGGCGCGCAAGGTGGTGGGAACCCCCCGGGCCACGGAACTCATAGATTACCTGCTATCCATTTTCACCGCGGCACCTGTCACAGAAGCCGTGTTGAAATGCGCCCTCCAACTCGATTTCACCGATTTCGAAGATGCCGTACTCCACGCGTCGGCCCACGCCTCCGGTGCCCAGGGTATTGTGACCCGGAACACGCGCGATTTTCAGAAAGCGAGCCTCCCCATTTACGAACCCGCCCAAGCGATCGCCTTGATCGGAGCCTCATGAACCACCAGGGCGTCCTCATCGCCGGCGGCCGTTCCTCGCGCATGGGACGGGACAAGGCTTTCCTCGAATGGCGCGGCCGTCCCCTCTTCGCGGTTCAGTTGGAGAAGCTGGCCCGGGCGCTGCCGGAATCGACCGCGCACCTCCTGCTTTCGGCGAACGCCGACCAGAAGTTTCCCGACTTCATGGACGAGGTCCGGCTGCTCCGCGACACCACCCCCGACCTCGGACCACTCGGCGCGCTGCGCGACAGCCTGTCCGCCTGCCGCGAGGCCGATTTCCTCCTCGTGCTGGGCGTCGATCTCCCCGCCTTTCCCGCCGAGGGACTGCGCCGCTTGATCGAACTGGCGGAACGCGGCGGCCGCGGTCTCGTTCCTTTCCACCAGGGTCGCTGGGATCCTCTCGCCGCCGTCTACCCCGTCGCGGCTCTGACGCTGGCGGAGCGCCAGATCGCGGAGGGTCATCTTTCCCTGCAACGTTTCTGCGACCTCGCCGAGGCCGGGGGATTGCTCGAAAAAATCGACGTCGATCCCGCCTGGCTCGCCAACGTCAACACCCCGGAGGAGTACGAACGCATTCAAGAGGGTCAGTTCGATCACCCAACCCTGTTGAGTCGCTACCGGCTTGGCTCCGGATTCCAGGAAGCCCATGATCGTCTCGCGGCCGAGGAACCACTGGAAATCCGTGTCGAGGGCAAGAGTGTCGCCGTGGTCATGCGCACCCCCGGTCACGACGAGGAACTGGCCGCGGGATTCCTGCTGACCGAAAGCGTGATCCGATCCGCCGACGACCTTTTCGAAATCCGTCGCTGCCGCGACATCGGCGATCCCGAGGCCGCCGGCAATGTCCTCGACGTGACGCTCGCCCCACATCACGGCGCCGATCTCGACCGGCTCACCCGTCATGTCTTCACCTCGTCCAGTTGCGGCGTCTGCGGCAAGGCGACCATCGAATCGATATTTCAGGATTTCACCCCCGTGGATGCCGATTGGCGAATCACTCCCGAGACGCTGCTCGCGCTGCCTGATCGCCTGCGTCAGGCCCAGGAAACCTTTGAGAAAACCGGCGGTCTCCACGCCAGCGCCCTGTTCGACCGCGAGGGAAATCTCCAGTGCCTGCGCGAGGATGTCGGCCGACACAACGCCCTCGACAAAGTCATCGGCCGTGCCCTGCTCGACGATGCCCAGCCTCTGAGCGATCGCATCCTCCTCGTCAGCGGACGCATTTCCTTCGAGCTGATCCAGAAAGCCCTCGCCGCCGGCATCCCCATCATCGCCGGCATCTCCGCCCCCAGCAGCCTGGCGGTTGATTTCGCAAAAAAGAGCGGCCAGACCCTGGTTGGATTTCTCCGCGAACGCGGCTTCAATGTCTATGCGGGGGAGGACCGAGTCCTGAAAACTGAAAACTGCTAATATCCGATGCCGATTCCCATCGAAGACCATTTCGAAGATATCATCAGCAAAGCCATGCGTGGCCTTCACCTCAGCGAAGCCGAGCTGAGCGAAAAATCGGGCATCGACCGCGACCTGCTGCACCGGCTCTGCCGCGGAGAGTTCCTCGAGGAGAGCGCTCTGACCAGGGTCGCGCCGCACCTGGGGCTCGACGGAGGGGCGCTCACTCTCTCCGCCTCCCAGGCCTGGTATCCCCGGGCGGTGAATCTGGAGGGACTCGCCCAATTCAACACGCCCTATCGCGACATGCGGGTGAACGCCTATCTGGTCTGGGATCCGGACTCCAGAGAGGCGGCGGCATTCGACACCGGCACCGACGCCGGACTCATCATGGACGAGATCGCGCGGCGCGATCTCTCTCTGAGTCATATTTTTCTGACTCATACCCACAACGACCACATCGCCGACCTCGACCGGCTCCGCGCCGCCGCGCCCGGAGCCATTGTCCGGGCCAATCGTCTCGAACCGTGGCCCGGCTGCCAGACCTTCGTGGAGGGCGCGACCTTCGGTATCGGCGCCTTGAAAGTGGAGACCCGCACCACCAGCGGGCATTCCGTGGGTGGCACCACTTATGTCGTCAACGGGCTGGACCGCCCGCTCGCGGTGGTCGGCGACGCGCTTTTCGCCGGCTCCATGGGCGGCGGGATGGTCTCCTACGTCGACGCCCTGGAGAACAACCGGAAAAAGATCATGACGCTCCCCGATGAGACCATCCTCTGTCCGGGACACGGGCCACTCACCACCGTGGCTGAGGAGAAACGTCACAATCCATTTTTCCCCGAGCTGAAATCCTGAGTGAATCCGCGGACGCCTCGGCGAGGCGTCCCTACCGCTCCTCGCGATTGGATCGCACGATGCGCCAATCGGGCAACACAGTGGCGCCGGATACTTCGTAGAAGTCGATGGCACGCTGATTCCAGTCGAGGACGCACCATTCATACCGCCCACCCCGCTCGCGGGCGATGTCGCCGACCGCGGTCAGAAGCCGTCTCCCCGCGCCGCGACCTCGCCACGCGGGACGCACGTAGAGATCCTCCAACCATACTCCCGACTTGCCGAGAAAGGATGAGAAGGTGGTAAACCAGATCGCATAACCCACCACTCGCCCGCCGCCGGTTTCCTCCGCCACCAGCGCCCCGGCGACCGGGGCTTCGCCAAAAAAACTCCCGGTCAGGTCATCGACCGTGGCCACGAACTGGTCGCGCAGTTTCTCGAATTCGGCCAGCTCGCCAATCATGGCGTGAATCTCCGGCACATCGGCGGGCCGGGCCGGGCGAACGTGAATCGATGCCGTGGACTCAACTGCCATACACGGTGAAGCGCCCGTCGGCATCGTCTCCTACCGAACGGAGTTGAATTTCAGAAGCCACCGCCTCGGCGATCTCGACCGAAGTCAGCACTCCGGCGGACAGTTTCTGAGTCAGGCTGTTGATCGAGGCGATCCGACCCACCACTCCGATCTCTCTCTCCACCGCCGCATCCTGGGGAATGTCGACACTGACTCCCAGCCAGGGCCGCTCCTCCAGCCGTCCCTCGGCCATCCAGCGCCAGAAAAGTTTCTCGGTCTCCTTTCGCACCTTGAACGCCGCCCTCACCGCCCGCAGCGGCGCATCCGCCTGTGATCGCCCCTCGGCGTCAAAGACCGCCAGGAGACCTTCGCGATGAAACGCCGCCACTTCGCCGCCAAACTCGACCACACCCTCGATCACCGTGGCGCACAGTTCCTCGATCAATGCCAGTGACTCGTCCCCCGCCTCGCGCGAAAGATGCGCGGCGGCATCATGAAAACCGGCGAACAGCAAGGCCACGCCACCCCCGGCGGATGACGACGCATCCTCAGTCGCAGGCCCCGGTTTCAACGCCAGCCGACCCGCGACCTGATCGCCGACCACCCGGGCCAGGTTTTCTTTCAACGTCTCCCGCTCCCGCAGCGCCCGGGCGGCGGATTCGAGGGCTCGGGCCACGCGTTCGAACTCGTCGCCCCGCGGCAGATCCGCCGGTTCGGTGTAGTCGCCCTGCCCCACACGCTCGACCGCCTGCTCGATCGCCAGGATGGGCCGATGCACCCAGCGATAAATGGCCCACGCGATGCCGCCCGCGAGCAGGAAAGCGATGCTCAACGCGCCCGCACCCTGCCACCAGAGCGTGGTCAAAACCCCGCGCACACTCGCGGCGGACACATCGACTCCCAGCACCGCGACCGGATTCCCCGCCGCGTCGCGGATGGGCGCACTCGCGCTCAACCACTGGCCCCATTGATCCTCGGAGAAATGCTGATCCGCCCTGGCCTCGTCCAACCGCAGCCGTTCCGGCAAATCGGGAAACTCGTCACCCGGCAGGGAAACCTCCTCCGCCGATTCCTCGGCGTCCCCGACAAACTCGAAACCGCTGGGAAAAGCGGGATTCGGTCTCGCGGTGTAGACAAATTTCACCCGCATGTCCTCGCGACGATTGGCGTCGCGAATCTGCCGCAGCGTCCGCACCAATTCCTCGTACTCGGGCGAGTCCGCGCCCGCGATCCGCTCATGCGCTTCCGGATTGATCGACAGCGCCCCGGTGGCGGCGATATTGGCCACCTGCACCCGCAATTCCTCGAACAGACTCTCTCGCGCCGAGCGATACATGAGCACAAACAGCAGCCCGTGGGTGACCACCGCCGCACCCAGCAACACCATCAGGACTCGGGTGGAAAAACGCATCGTGTAGGGGCGAATACCCGCTCGCAGGTTTCCCAGAACCCTGATCCGATTCCCCTCATTTCGCGAGTCCTTTTTCGGAATCTTTCACCGGCAGGCTCCTTGCCGACTCGACGCCTTGATCTTGGCTTGAAGAGGGCCGATCACCACCGTAGCGCGCGGGAAAACCGCGCTTTCTCGTGACTTTCGTGGGGAGCCACTGCTAACATCGTCGATAATGAAACCCCTCGGCCTCTTTGCCGCTTTCCTATTTGTTTTCTTCCCTCCGCACTCGTCGGTTGCCTGCCTCTGGGATCGCGACACCATCCACGAGGAAGCGGAAGGAAAGATGGACGTGATCACCGTGATTTCGGGCCGTTTTGACCGTCATCCACCGAAATATTATGAGATGCGACTGGAAAGGGTGACCAAGGAACTCGCCACAGACCCGTCACGCCTCGACCTCTACGACGATGCCGGTGTCGCCTGTGATCGCCTTCACCGGGGTGACGAGGCCATCGCCTGGATGGAAAAGAAACGGGGGCAACTCGATGAGCTACCCGAGTCGGAGTCACGCGCCACCCACCTCTACCGTTATCACGCGAACTTGGGCACCTTTCTCGCGCATCGGTGGTTGCGCGACGGGGCGCCCGACGGGCGTATCTCAGAATTGGAGCAAGCCCGTGATGAAATCGCGCGCGCTATCGAGATCAATCCCGACGCCCATTTCGGACGGGAGAAGTATCAGCTGATGGCGCTGGAGTGGCTGATCGATTTGAAGAAAAACGGTGCTTCCGAAAACCTTGATATAGAAGAGAACAATCCGCGTAGCTTCCTCCCCATCAGCACTAGGGAGAGCATTGCATGGATCAAAGTCGATTTGAAGGAGCGAGACATTGAGGACGCAGTGGAAGGCATTAGCGGTCTGATCACCCTGGGAAACGCTTGGGAAAGCCCTGATGTTTTCCTTTCTCTGCAATTCGCTCTTCAATTGGTCGGAGACTCGCACTTGGCAGAACTTGCCAGACTGAGACGAGAAGAATTGGAAAATCTAGGCCATAGATCTCTCTATCCCCGTCCACAGGATTTTCCATTTCCCGATGTCCCCTCTCTGGAGGATTCCAAACCTTCCAAAAAATATTTCCGAGTACTCCGATCTGAATCTAATAGATGGCAGCACGCCAGAGCCGAGTACCAGCGGCTAGAATTTTCAAAGGGGAAACATCCCGACACCGATTCAGATTTCTGGGAAGGATTCCGCTACCGGGGAACTGTCCCAACCCCACCCAAGAGATTGATCCCTACTAAATGGGAACCAATGATGCTCCTTCTCGGGTATTGGATTGTCGGCATTGGTTTGATTTATCTTATCGTCCGCTTTCTTCGCTTCGGAGCGGGAAGGAGATATTGATTTCCAGGAGACTTGATCGACAAAACGTGCGGCGCGAAGAATCGCTCCCACCTCATTCTCCCGTAATCACCACGGAATCGGCTTACGATCCCGGAGAAACTGGCCGGTCACCGACGGGGGCGCCTCGGCGGCAAGCCAGACCACGGTGTCGGCGCCCTCCTCCACCGAACGGGGCGCGTTTTCACCACCCATGTCGGTGCGCACCCAGCCGGGGCAGACGGAATTGACGGCAATCCCCTCGTCTTTCAACGTCGCCGCCAACTGCCGGGTCACCGCGTTGAGCGCGGTCTTCGATATGGAATAGGTCGGCGCGTCGCCCGCCATGTCCCCGAGCTGCCCAAGCCCGGAGGACAGATTGATGACCCGCCCTCCTTCGGCTGATTTCTCAAGGTAGCACCGAAAGAACCTCGCCATCAGCAGGGGGCCCAGCGTGTTCGTGGTCAGGGTGCGAAAGAAGGCCTCGCGACCGACCTCGAGGATGGATTTCTCGCCCTCGGGGAAAATGCCGGCGTTGTTGACGAGGACATCGAGAGAATCGTGGCGTTCGCCGAAAGTCTTCGCCGCCGCCTGAATACTGGCGTCGTCGGCCACATCGACCACGAGCGATGTCACTTCGCCGCCGGTTTCCTCCGCGATGGCTCGGGCGCTTTCGTCTCCGACGGCGGCATCGCGGGCGCCGATGATCACGTGAAATCCGCGGGCGGACAGTTCGCGGGCGGTTTCACGTCCGATGCCTCGGTTGGCGCCGGTGATGAGGACGGTTTTCCTGGGGGAAGTCATGAGGAGCGTCGGGAAATGGGAAAGATCTCCGGGCGCTGGTTCGCGCGGAGACCCCGGTCAAGAAACCACAGGGGTCCGGCGCCGCCCGAAAAAAATCGACCGAATTTTGTAATGAAGCAATCGACCGGAGTCCGCGTCAAAGCGCGGGCGCGATCCGGGTGATTCCTGGCTCTCAACGCACCACCCGGGCGCTGCCGCCGCCGGCGGTCTTCTTCACCTCGGCCAGGCTCGCCATGCTGGTGTCCCCCGGTGTGGTCATCGCCAGCGCGCCATGGGCGGCACCATACTCGACCGCCACGGCGGGATCGTTCTGCTCGAGAAATCCGTAGACCAGACCCGAGGCGAAACTGTCACCGCCACCGACGCGATCAAGGATTTCGAGTTTCTCGTACTGGCGCGACTCGTAGAATTCGCCGTCATGCCAGGCGATGGCCGCCCAGTCGTTGACGGTGGCGGTGTGGACCTCGCGCAGCGTGGTCGCGGTGGCCTTGAAATTGGGAAATTCCTTCACCGCCGTGGCGATCATCTTCTTGAAGTTGCCGACATCGATCCCGCGGACGTGCTCGTCCACGCCCTCGACTTCGAACCCGAGACTGGCGGTGAAATCCTCCTCATTGCCGATCATGACATCGACATACCTGGCAATCTCGCGATTGACCTCCTGGGCCTTGGCGAGGCCGCCGATGGATTTCCACAGCGAAGGCCGGTAGTTCAGGTCGTAGCTGACGATGGTGCCATGCTTCTGCGCCGCCTTGCAGGCCTCGATCGTCAATTCGGCGGTCGACTCGCTGAGCGCCGCGTAGATTCCACCGGTGTGGAACCAGCGCGCGCCGTGATTTCCGAAAATGTCCTCCCAGTCGATGTCGCCCGGCTTCATCTGCGAGGCGGCGGTGTTGGCCCGGTCCGGGCAGCCGACCGCACCCCGAATGCCGTAGCCGCGCTCGGTGAAATTGAGGCCGTTGCGAACCTCGCGACCGATGCCGTCGTAGTCGCGCCACTGGATGAACCGGGTATCGACCCCGCCCTGGAGAATGAAGTCCTCGATGAGGCGCCCGACCGGATTGTCGGCAAAGGCGGTCACCGTGGCGGTGCGCAGCCCGAAACAGCGGCGCAGCCCGCGGGTGACGTTGTATTCGCCACCTCCCTCCCAGGCGGCGAAGGTTCGCGCGGTGTGCACGCGTCCCTCACCCGGATCGAGCCGGAGCATGATTTCACCGAGGGAGATGCAGTCGTAGGCGACGTCGGAAGCGGGGCGGATGTTGAGGGCCATGATGGGGCCAAGTAAAGAACGCCCCGGGAAAATGTCAAAGGCGTTGCCGACCGCTCAAGCCACCTCCCGCATCGGCCTGGTTCTGGGCCGCGGCAGCTCCCGACCGTCTTTCCGGAAAATTTCTTCCCATTCGTCGATCACCTCCTGCAACTCGCGGGCTACCTCGATGGGATCGTCCCCGTGAACACCACCGCGGAACAAATCGGGGCAATGGCCGACATAGCAATTGTCCTCGTCCGACCAAGCCACCCAACGATGAAAAATGTCGGTATCTTTCATGGCTTACTGGAATTCTCGATGGCGATTCTGACCTGCTTCTCCTGATACGGTTTCGCGTCGGAACTTTCCTTCCCCGACAAAGTCACCCCTTCGCCACAGGAATGCACGAAATTTCGGTGGCTCCCCTTTCCGCCGCGATTCACGAATCCCGCTTTCTCCAGGTCCCTGATCAGTTGGCGAATTTTGCGAGGCATTGAACCTTCTTTTCGCGTTCCGCGTTCCTTTCAGCAGCATCCGCCCCCGGGCGTGCAGCAACCGGAGGTCGCCGGGGCCGGGCGAAAAACCAGGTCGGAAACGCCGGATTCCTCGAAGGCGAGCCCGCACTTGTCGGCGGCGAGGCAGGCGGGATGCGGGAGCGCGAGAGTGAACACGATTCGCCCGTCCGACTCGGCAATTTCCGTGACGGGAAAGGCGATCGTTCGGCCATCCTCGTGTTCGACCACCAGGGGAAGCGCTTCGCCTTTGAGCAGAGGCTGGCTCATCTCGAGAATCTTCGCCAGTTTTCCCGCCCGGAGCCGGTGATCGACATCGCTGGCGACCAGGAGCTGCAATTGGCAATGGGTCGAACCGCGAACGGTTCCGCCGCAGTCGATGAAATCCTTCCGGACGCGCCCGACTTCGGTGACGTGGAAATGCGGAGGCACGGATTCACCATCCGGGAGACGCATCGTCAACTCGGCATCGGGATGCTCGCCGAGCAGAGTGATCAGTTCATTGACGTGGGGCGGATTCATTGTGGTCGAAAGTTCCAAAATTGCAGTTTTCTGGTCTGGATCGCCTTTCGGAAAGCGATCGTTGGTCGCGGCTTTCTCTACGATCAGTCAGGCGAACACCAGACGCCCCTTGGGCTCAGGTATCGGGCGCCCCAAATCCCGGGCCGTCTCCATCCACTCGGAAATCACGACTTCGACGTTGGCGAGCGTTTCCGCGTAGGTGGAACCATCCGCCATGCAACCGGGCAACTCCGGGACCTCTGCCAGGTAGCAACCGTCATCGGCGCTCCAGTAGATGATGATTTCGTATCTAGGATTCATCGCGTGGCCCCATTCGGTATTTCAAAAGGACATTTCTGACTTGTTTCACTTGGTAGGCTTTCGCCATGCCACCGTTTGGCTGCAAATTCAGGATCTCATCGATGCCATCCCGAGTGAAAATATGATGACTTCCTTTTATCCTCCGGTCAAAACCCAAGTAATTGAGGACACGGCACAAATCGGCGAACGCCAGATTTGAATCCGAAGTACCCGACAGGATTTTCGCAATCAATTTGGCGACGCCAGCCATCAGTCCCAACGGTTCGCCTGAATGTAATCGGAATCGCCCTTGAGGAAATTGACGAGATTGTTGGTTGCCCGGAGAGCCTGGCGAATGACGCTTTCGTGGGTGCGCGAAGCGATGTGGCTGGTGATGATGCAGTTCGGGGCCGTCAACAGCGGGTGATCGGCGGCCGGCGGTTCGGCGTCGAGGACATCGGCGCCATAGCCGCCCACCTTGCCGGAGGCGAGCGCCTTCACGATGCAGTCGGTCTCGACCAGTTCGCCGCGAGCGCAGTTGAGAACGATGACGCCGTCCCGCATCTCGGCGATCTTGGCGGTGTTGATTATGCCGCGGGTGTTTTCGTCGAGGAAACAGTGCAGGCTCACCACGTTGGCGCGGTGGAGGACATCGTCCATCGATTCGCAGCGATCGACGCCGTGTTCGCCGGCGAAGGCCTCGTCGAAATAGGGATCGAACGCGATCACCGGCATGCCGAAGGCCCTGGCCCGGATGGCGACTTCCTTGCCGATGCGACCCAGACCAATGATGCCCATGGTCTTGCCAAGGATCTCGTTGCCGATCGGCTTCTTCCAGCCCGCCACCCACTTGCCATTCCGCACATCGACCGCGTTTTCCTGGATCTTCTTACAGAGTCCCAGCAGCAGGCCGAAGGTGTGCTCTGCCACCGTGGTGTGGTTGACGCCCGGGGTGTTGAGGACCGGCAACTTCTGCGAGGTGGCGAAGGCGACATCGATCTTGTCGAGGCCGATGCCGTATTTCGCGATCACCTTGAGGCGCGGCAGCGACTTCTCGATGACGGCCTGGGTGATGGCGTCGTCGCCACAGAGAAAGCCGTCGAATTCCCCGGCCAATTCCAGCATTTTCTCCTCGGGCAGCGGGCCGCGCTCGCGCACGATTTCGTAACCCTGCGATTCCAGCAGTTCGTGGTGCGGTCCCGGGGTGTCCTGGTAGGAGGTGGTGGTGAGGAGAATTCGAGTTGTCATCGGTTTCGTCAACGATTAGCGAGACCCGGACACGAATCAACCTGAATGGAAACGCCTTCCCCCGACCGAAATCACGGTCCCCAGCCTCTCGACGCCATCATGACCGAGTTCGGCATCGAGAATCACGAACTCGTCGCCGCGAGCACCGAGCAGTTGACCCACAAGCAGGTGCAGAAAGGCCGCAAGGGCCGCCAACTGACCGCCAATGTCCGGACAAAGATCACCCACGCCATGAACGCCGTTTTCGCCGCCCGCGGCGAGGAACGCCGCTTCAAGTCGGCCGATCTTTTTGCCTACGCGAAGTGATAGGCGCCCGCCGCCGCGACCGTGTCGTGCAAGGGTGAGGCGTCTTCATGGCCAGCCCACCCGCGGGGCTCATCGGGATTCGCCGGCATCGCGAGCCGAGCTTTCGCGAACTCGATGGAGCATCTCGCCCATGGTGGCCACGCGATCAGGTTGCTCGGACCATCGGTTGTTCTTTTCCTGTGGATCGGCGCCAAGATCGTAGAGTTGGCCCTCGGGCTCGCCGGGGCTCGGTTGGAGAACATTGGGACGAGTGAATCCACCGGAGGCGCGGCCCTCGATGTATTTCCAATCGCCATTCCGGAGGGCGAACATCCCGCGCAGCGAGTGATGAACGGAGAACGGTCGCGCGGTCTCCGCTTCGCCGGTGAGAACGGATAGGAACGAAAAACTGTCCATGCCGGAGGTACCCCGGCTCTCCTCCCCCACGATCTCCGCGACGGTGGCGTAGAGGTCGGTCAACTCGACCAGGGCGTCGCTGACCTGGCCGGCTTCCACGCGCGCGGGCCAGCGTACGAGGAAGGGCACGCGGTGGCCCCCTTCGTGGATGTCGGCCTTGGTACCGCGCCAATCGGCGTTGCTCTGGTGGCCGAACTGTTTCACGTACTCGCCTCGCGGAGTGAGGGGGATTTTCCCACCATCGTCGGCGGCGCGGAAGTCCCACCAATGCCAGAGTCCGCCGTTGTCGCTGGTGAAAAGGACGAGGGTGTTTTCCGCCATGTCGGCGGAGTCGAGAGCGGCGAGGACGCGACCCACTTCGCGGTCGGTCTCCCAGACGAAGTCGCCGTAGTCGCCGGCCGCGCTCTTGCCTTTCGCCTCCCCGATGGGCGCCACGGGCAGGTGCGGGGAATTGAGCGGCAGGTAGAGAAAGAGCGGCTCGTCGCGGTCGGCATGACTTTCGATGAGGGCCACGGCTTCGTCGCCGAAACGACCGAGCACATCGTGGACATCGAAGCCGGGCGACTTCACTCCGGGGACGCCGTTGAGAAAGAGGGTGTCTTTGATTTCATCGTGCCACTCGGTCGGGAGCGTCTCCACGCGGCGATCACGCAGGTAGGCGTAGGGGCTCATGTCGAGTGAGGCGGAGATCCCGAAGTAGGTGTCGAAGCCGACGTCGTTGGGGCCTCCGGTGACGTCGCGCTCGAAATCGACGTTTTCTCCGGATCGAAAGCGCTGGTCGCCGCGTTCGCCGAGCGGGTTGCCTTCCCGGTCGTGCCACTGCATGCCGAGGTGCCATTTGCCGACACAGGCGGTGCGGTATCCAGCGCGCTTCAGCAGGGTGGCGAGGGTGTCTTCGTTTTCCCCGATCAGAGGAGGGCCGAATCCGTCGAGGACGCCTTTTTCCAGCCAGGTGCGCCAGCAGTAGCGGCCTGTCAGCAGCGTGTAGCGCGTGGGAGTGCAGACGGACGAGGGCGTGTGGGCGTCGGTGAAGCGCATGCCCTCGGCCGCGAGCCGGTCGAGGTTTGGCGTCGGTATCTTGGAATCAGGCTGGTAGCAGCGCGGATCGCCCCAGCCCATGTCGTCGGCCAGAATGATGACGATGTTTGGCCGCTCGGCGGCGATGGATGACATCAGGCTGACGGCCAAGGATCCGAGCCAGAGAAGGGAAAAAAGTCGTCGCATGTCTCTTGTGCTAGTGTGCTGCGCGATAAATTCGCTTAATTAAAAGCGTCGGTAATTTTTTCG
>CAYTNL010000053.1:0-47724 GCA_964439145.1 uncultured Verrucomicrobiales bacterium | reverse complement strand
AGGTTACCTTTTCACCTGCAATTGTCACTCGCCTAAGTCCGACAGGCTGCTAGGGTGAGTGTCGTTTTCATGAATGGTTGGTTTGGGTTCTGAGGAAACAAAACTGGCGGCCGCCGGAGACGCCCTAGCCGCGCCGTATTTGTTGTATCAAGGATGCAACTAATAGTCCGGCAATTCTCCGCCGCAAAGACTTGATCACGCCACTCTGTGGTTTCCAGCCATCGCGACACGCGTTCCGCCGAGTCGGCGGACAAAAGCGCTGGGATTTCCGGCCCCAATCGGCGTACCATTCGCCATGGATCAGCCAACTCCCACCGCCGAGTTTCCCATCGTGTCGTTGAAGGATGGCGGTCGCGCCATTCTCCGCCCCCTCACGCCCGCGGACAAACCGCGGGTTCAGGAGGCCTTTCGCCGTTTGTCCCGTGAATCCCGATACAGCCGCTTTTTCACGCCCTTGGAAGTTCTCGACGGCAAACTCCTTGATCAACTGACGACCGCCGACGGAGTGGATCACGTTGTCTGGGCCGCGATGGACGCCGAGAAGCCCGATGATCCAGGCATGGGCGCGGCCTCGTTCTGGCGGTCACGAGAGCGTCCGGCTGAGGCGGAGTTTTCCGTCACTGTGGCGGACGAGCATCAGGGGCGCGGCATCGGCTCGCTCTTGCTGGCCACATTATGGGTGCTGGCGCGTCGCGTCGGCATCGAACGATTCAGGCTCATCGCCCTCAGTGAGAACTTCCCCGTGCTGCATTGGATGGAAACCCTCGGCGCGGAGGTCGACTGCGACGATGGGGCCACCTGCGACGTGGTGATCGATCTGCGCGAAGACAATTGGTCCCGCATCCCCATGACGCCGGAAGGCGATGAATTGCTCGGTTGGCTGGAGCGGCTGCCGTTAGTAATTCCACCACTGTAGGCAATGAGTGAGGAAAATTTTCGAACCAGCGAGAGGGCAGAAATGGCGAAGAGGTTTCGCTATGAACTGACGTTTTCCACGATTGATCCCGAAGAAGTGATCGAATGGGCAGAAACCTTGGTGCTTGGTGAGGATGAATCTGAAGCCGCGCTTGAAATCGCCAGCCTGACCCCACAAGACGTCACAAGAGATCCCATCTATTTCAGATCCCGCCTTTCCGAATGGTTGACCGAAATTGGATTTCCGGAAATACCCATTCCAAAAGACCCGGTAATGCACGCCTTGCTCGTGGCAAATGCGATGACTAAAAGATTGATTCCACCTTTGACCGGCTTCGCGACGCTAGTTGAATTATCGATCCAAACAGGTGGCACTGCCTATTTCATACCTGAATCATTCACCTACATTGAAGACCTCCGTGAACTTTGGACAACAGTGAATGACAAGGAGGAGGCCGCTTTAAGCGCCGCGAGGGATCTCCTTGTCACGTATTCAGAAACGGTGGCTTATCTCAATTGCGCGTACCCACTTTAGCCCAACAACCACGTCACCGACGCCGCTTCCACCCGTTCGGCGGGATACGGGCTGCCACCGGCCAGGACTGCCTCCACCACCGGTCTCTTGCTGTCTCCGCTGACGAGAAAGGCCACCTCGCGAGCCGCGTTGATCACCGGATAGGTCAGAGTCAGCCGCCAGGCGTCGAACTTGGTTACGTAGTTGGCCACCGCGTTGCGCTCGGTTTCCTCCAACGCCGCCGTTTCGGGAAACAGCGAGGCGGTGTGCCCGTCATCCCCCATTCCCAACAGCACCAGATCGTGTTGAAAGCGTTCTTCGCCAGCGAGTTGTGCTAGCTTTTTCAACTGTCCGTCGTATCTAGCGGCCGCTTCCTCCGGGGCCATTTCCCCCGCCATCCGCATCACGCTGCCACGTGGCACTCTCGCGGGATCGAGCAGAGATTCCCGCACCATCCGGTAGTTGCTGTCGGCGTGATCCGGCGGCACGCAGCGTTCGTCTCCAAAGGTCAGCAGCACCCGCTCCCAGTCGATGTCGTCCCGCTCCGCCAGCGCCGCGTAGATCGACTTCGGTGTCGAACCGCCGCAGAGGCTCAAGCGAAACGCGCTCCGCCCGTCCGACTGTTTCGCCACGATCCGCGAAGCGATCCATTCGGTCGCCTCCGCCACGAAATCCTTCAATGCGATCACCTCAGTCATCTCTCCAATAAGAAACCGGAAACCTTGAACCGAAAACCGGAACACTGAAATCGCTCACATCACCATGCCGCCGTCCACCGTCAACACCTGGCCTGTGATGTAGCGGGCTCCCCTGCCGGCGAGGAAAATCACCGCCGCCGCGATGTCGTCGACGGTGCCGAGTTCATTGAGCGGGATGTTGCCGAGGATCTGGGCCGTTTGCGCCTCCGTCAGTTCGCCCGTCATGTCGGTAGAAATGAACCCCGGAGCGATGGCGTTCACGCACACCTTGCGACCTGCGAATTCCTTTGCCAGGGCCTTGGTGAAGCCGATCAGTCCCGCCTTGCTGGCGGCGTAGTTGGCTTGCCCGGCGTTGCCCATCAGGCCGATGACCGAACTGATGTTGATGATGCGCGCGTCGGGCTGTTTCAGGAGACTGCGCTGGAAAGCTTTCACCGTGTTGAAGGCCCCCTTGAGGTTGGTGTCCAGCACCGTGTCCCAATCCTCCTCACTCATGCGCAGCGCGAGACCGTCGCGGGTGACGCCGGCGTTGTTGATGAGGATGGAGACCGGCCCGAGGTCCTCCTGCACCTGTTTGCCGAGAGTTGCCACCGCTTCGGTGTCGGAAATGTCCACCGCGTAGCCCCGCGCGTCGCCTTTGCCGAGAGCGTTCAGTTCTTCGGCGGCGGCTTGGGAATTGCTCTCCGTGCGCGATACCACGGCGACCTTGGCCCCCGATTCCACGAAACGCTTCGCGATGGCTTTCCCGATGCCGCGACCGGCTCCGGTCACGACCACCACTCGATCCTGAAAAGATTCACTCATGCGGCTAACTGACATTGAGCGGGCCATGCCGCAACCGGAAAAGCGTCGAGCCCATTACTCCCTCGGGAGGGAAATGGACTCGGCATACTCCAGTTCGCCGGTGTTGCCGTTGTAGTATTGGAATACCACCTGCGGATGCGGATAGGCCACCCAACGCTCGCCGCCGAGCTTCTGGGGCATGTTGAAGACATTATTGACCTGAACGACCGCGAAATGGGGATAGAGACGCTCCAGTCGATCGAGATCCGGGAGAATGTAGCTGCTCCAGCGGATATCGCAGGCGCGCGGACCGAATTGGAATTTCCCGGTGGCCGGACGGTCCATCTCATCGTTGAAGGGGACATGATTGACGCTGTTATGGGGGCCGCAGCAGAATTCCCATATCTGGTCGGTGATCTTGATGGCGAAACTGTTGTGCAAATCACCGGTCATCACGAAGACCGGTTTTCCGATCTCTTCCCACGCGGCGATGAGCTTCTCCCTTTCGTCGAAAAACGCCGTCCACGCTTCCTCCTTGTTGCCCGCCGCCTCGAAGCCGCCCGCTCCGCTGTGGGGAATCATGAAAGGCACGGTGGACACCACGAAATAGAAATCGGCGTCGCTCCGCTTCATCGCGTTCACCAACCACTCGTATTGGGCGCTTCCCAACATGGAGATGCCCTTTTTGTCGCGCTCGGTGATGTCGTGCATGTCGCGCGCTCCGCGGGTGTCGAGCAGGTAGAATTCGCAATTGCCGACCCGAAAGTTGCCATAGCTGCGTCGGCCGATGGAGTAGGTGACAGAGTCGGTGGCCTTGGCCGGCATGTGGAGGCGCACGCGATGGGCGTCGATGACTTCCTTGATATCGTAAACGTAGGAGTTGGGATGACCCAGCGCCGGATCATCGTAGCGCAGGTCGTTGGCTCCGGCCTCGGGCGTGCCCCAGTGGACGTGGAGATTGAGCATTTCGCTCAGAGGCAACTTGGTGAAATCGGTGTCCTCATCGACGAGGATATCGCTCCCCTCCTCCATATGGCCTCGCGAGACGTGGATGGGATGATCATACTCGGTTGGATTCGCCCACCCGAGGTAATCGTAGAACGCCTCCGTCCCGATGTCGCGAAACACGGCACGGCGATCCCGCCGCCCGGCGGTGGCGGCTCCCCAGATGTCGTTGACGAGTTCGTGATCATCGAACGTGAAGCAGCTCGGCACCTGACGATGCCAGCGCGCCAGCTCCACCCCCCGTTCCAGATAGAGGCGGTAGTTTTCCCACACCCCCACCACCGAGGGCATCAGCTCCACGTTGCGCGGGAGTTTTTCCACCCCGTTTTCCAGACGCCAGGCCTCGGCCGGATGCTCGCGCAGCTCCTCGTAGAGCCAATCGCCATTCATGATGTGGAAATGGGTGCGATGCGCCCAGTCCCGATTCAGGTTTTCGTAGGTTCGCAGTCGGTGACCGTTGCCATGCAGCGGATTCTGATTGGCGCAGGAGCCGATCTGAAAGCGGAAATTGAACAGCCCGCGTGGATTGTGTTCGGGGTTCCTGACTTTCTCCGCGTCGGGCAGCGTGAGGAAATTTCCGGGCAGACCGTGGGGACGGTCGTCCAGATAGACCTGGTAATAGTATCGGCGGTCCCCCTCCAGTCCGGTGAGAATGACCGTGCCGGTGTTGTCATCCTCGATTCGGGTGATGCCGGCGTCGGACTCCTGATCCAGGACATCCTCGCGAGTCCCGAATCGCACACGGAACTCGCCCGGATCCGAAGTGCGAGCCCAGACCTTGACGCTGTGGGCACCAGGTTGGCCCAGCATCGGGCCGTGGGTGAGGCGGATGGGGTCGCGCTCCGCGTGAAGCGGGAACGGCAGAGAGAGGAGGAGAAAAAGCAGAATCAGGGGCGGTCTTTGCATCGGCTGCAAGCAAAGCCGGGTGACGGGGGCTTTGTCAACCACCGGCGACCATGCGCACGATCTCGATCCGCGCCCCGTCGGACACGAGGCGATCTCCGAGTTCGCTTCTGAGCAGAGCCTCTCCGTTCAATTCCACCAGCACGGGGTGGCCGGCGAGGCCGAGCTGATCCAGCAAGGCGCATACGGTGATGGCGTCACCGTCGATCTCCCGGTCCGTTCCATTGAGAGTGATGGTCATCAGGGTATGGTCGGAGACTCAACAGGGTTGCATGGCGCTGGCGGCGTTGAGAATCGCGGGATCCCAGTCTTTCCACACCGGATCCAGGCCCAGTCGCCGGAGCAACGCGGCGATCTCCGAGGGAGAGCGTTCGTCGGCGATGTCGAACTGCCCGGTGGCCCCGCCGCTACAGGCGGATTTTTCCTCGATTTCGACGCGGCGCCCGCGCACCGTCAGGTGGAGATCGTCGCGCCCCTCGCCGGTATAGCCGCCCGGTTCGGTGTGACTGCCGGCGCTCGCGGAGGTGATGCCGAGAGGAAACAGGGCGTCCCGCAGGGAGCGCGGTTCGCGGGTGCTCAGCACGATGCCGACTTGGGGAAAAGTCAGCCGCAGCGCGCAGATGAGCTGGGTGAACTCCCGATCATCGATACCGAATTCCGGCCGAAAACTCCCCGCCGCAGGTCGCAAGCGCGGCAGGCTGACGGTGTAGCTGGCTTTCCAACCATGTCGGTAGAGATATTCCAGATGGGCGGCGAGACGCAGGGCCTCGTGACGCCAGTCGGCCAGACCCATCAACGCGCCGACCCCGATGCGCCGGAATCCGGCGGCGTAGGCGCGCTCGGGACATTCCAGCCGCCAGTCGAAATGGCGTTTCGGTCCCGCGGTATGATGGGCGGCATAGGCGGCGCGATGGTAAGTCTCCTGATAGACGACCAGCCCCTCGGCGCCCGCCTCAACCATGCGGACATATTCCGGCGCCTCCATGGGACCGACCTCAATGGCCACGGTGGGAATGAAATCGCGGATCGCGGCGATGCAGGCCTCGAGGTAGCCGTTGGAAACAAATTTCGGGTGCTCACCCGCGACGAGCAGGATGTGGCGGAACCCCTGGTCGGCCAAGTGGCGAGCCTCCCTCACCACCTGATCCACCGAGAGCGTGACGCGCAGGATGGGATTGTCGCGCGAAAAGCCGCAGTATTGGCAATTGTTGACGCATTCATTGGACAGGTAGAGCGGGGCGAACAAGCGCATGGTGCGCCCGAAATGCCGCCGCGTCAGGGCCGCGGAACGGCCCGCGAGCGTTTCCAACTCCGCCGGTGACATCGGGGCGATGAGACGCTCGAACCTGGTCAGGAGCGGAGAGCGCCAACCGGAGGCGTCGAGTCGGTTCAGAGTATCGACAAAAGACATGAGTGTTGCGGAACAGGGACCGGTTCAGCATAGGAAGGGACCGCGATTTTGCAAACGGCTCCGGATCATGGTTTTCGCCCTGGATTTACGAGCGGAACCCGGAGCCGGGAAACTCGTGGGAATTTTAGTTGCCAAAGCTGAAAAGCCTCGGTATCTAACGCTCACGCAAGCAACCAACCCAAGCAAACCGAAATGGCTGACGCATCCATCGAAGAAAAGGTCAAAAACATCATCGTCGAACAACTCGGCGTGAATGAAGAACAAGTCACTTCCGAGGCGAAATTTATCGAAGATCTCGGCGCTGATTCCTTGGATACGGTGGAACTGGTGATGGCGTTCGAGGAGGAGTTCGGCATCGAAGTGCCCGACGAGGAAGCCGAAAAGCTGACTTCAGTCGGCGACGTGGTCACCTACATCGAAGCCAACGCGGGCTGATCGTCCCGCGCTATTTCTCACGGTCCATCCGCCCCGGCGGTGCTGGCGACCGACGCAATGCGCCCCTCGCCGGGCGCATTTTCTTTTCCCCCGCGCGCGAGCGGGCAAACTAATCGCAACGGAGTCTGGCGCATTGGAGAAATCCCCTTAGGTTGGCGAAACGTTCTTCCATGTCCGCGCTGTCACACGACGATTTCATCTACACGCTGGAGGCGACCCGGGTGCTGCGGGAGCCGGACCGGCGGATCGACACTTTTGGCTCCACCCAGTTCGAGTTCCACCTGATCTCGGAGCTGATGGACAGCGTGGGCGAGGTGCGGGTCCGCGAGGGCCGCATCGAGGCCGGGCGCCCCAGAATACTCCGACCCGATGGTTATGAGGACATGATGTTCGAGGGCTTCGGGGAGAACGCCGACGCCTTCCGCGAGTGGTTTCGCCAGACCGGGGGTAACCTCGCCTTTCTCAAATACGGTTTTTCCTTCGCCAAGACAGATCTCTCGGAAAGCCTCGTCCATGACAGCGTCGAGGCGGTGTGCGACCGGGTCATCGGTCAGGTGGAGTCGAGCGGCAACCCGCTGCGGGCGGTCATCCTCGGCATCGACGAAACCTGGGAAATCTCCTTGTTGAAATTCACCTTCGACATGATCCAGAAGTCGCTCGATATCAACATTTTCGACTTCAAACGTCGCGGTCTCCTCTGATATCGCTTTGCCCGATGGCACGACTGAAACTGTTGCTCGCTTTCCTGTCCCTGGTCATCCTGGCCGCGGGAGTGGTCGGCGTGGTCTATTACTGGAAAAACTATCTGCGACCCAATTGGGAAGTGACGCGGGAGTTCGAGGCCGGAGGCGGCGGAAAGGATGGCCGGGAACTCCCTGATCTGGGCCTGCGGGATTTCGCGGCGGCGGAGGATCTCCTCGTAGCCGGAGAACCTCTCGCGGCGCGGGATCGCCTGCTGTATCTGCTGAGTTTCTACCCCGAATCGAAATCCGTGCCCCAGGCCAAGGAGATCATCGGCGAGATCAATCTCGATCTGCTGCTCTCCCGCGCCCCCCTTCCCGGCAAAGGCGAGCACGTGGTGAAGAGCGGCGATCTCCTCGCGCCCATCGCCCGCAAATACCAGACCTCCATCAACTACATGATGCGCGCCGGGGGACGGACCAACCACGTCATCTATCCGGGCGACCGGCTGGTCGTCTACCCGCTGAACTTCAAGCTGCGGATCAGCCTGGGCAAGAAGACCATCTCCATCCACACCCCGGAGGAAGACCAGTTTTTCAAGGAATACCAGATCCAGGAGATCAACCTGCCAAAGAACTTGAAGGCCCCCGCGTCCACCAAGATTGCCGACATGGTGGCGTGGCACGATGGCAAAATGGTCAATTTCGAGTCCATCCACTACTTCGAAGCCAACAAGTGGATCCGCACCGGGCTCACCGGTCTGTTCATCCGCCCCCATCAACCGGAGAGCGGCAAGAAATCCGGCGATGACAGCGCCTCGGAGGAAAATTCCCCTTTCGGTCTGATGGTGGATCCCGCCGATCTGGAGGAGATGTTCACCTATCTGCGACCATCGAACGCGGTGACATTGACTCCTTGATGACTGCTCATTTGTGGCGGAAATGTTTGATTTCTGCCGCATTCCCTCTCTCTTTGCCCCGAAATCTTCCCCATATCGTGAACGTCGAGCCCCTCGAATTCGAAAAACCGATCGTCGAACTGGAACGCCGCCTGCAGGAACTGCGGGCCCAGTCGGAAAACAACGATCTCGACCTCGGCAAAGAGATCCAGAAAATCGAGGACAAACTGGCCAAGACCAAGCTGGACGTCTACCGCAACCTCTCGCCCTGGCAGCGGGTGCAGATTGCCCGGCATCCCCAGCGCCCGTTCATGCTCGACTACGTCACGCGCTGTTTTGACGATTTTCTGGAACTGCACGGCGACCGCAAGATCGGCGATGACGAATCCATGCCGGGCGGGATCGGATTCCTCGAAGGACGACGTTGCGTCGTCATCGGCCACCAGAAAGGCCGCGACACCAAGGAAAATCTGCGCCGGAACTTCGGCAGCGCCCATCCCGAAGGCTATCGCAAGGCCATACGCCTGATGAAGCTGGCGGAAAAATTCAAAGCTCCCATCGTCACCCTCATCGACACCCCCGGCGCCTACCCCGGCATCGGAGCGGAGGAGCGCAACATCGCGGAGGCCATCGCCTACAATCTGCGGGAAATGATGCTGCTCAAGGTGCCGGTCATCGCCGTGGTGCTTGGCGAGGGCGGCTCCGGGGGAGCCCTGGGCATCGGCGTGGCCGACCGGGTGCTGATGATGGAGAACGCCTACTACTCGGTCATCAGCCCCGAGGGGTGCGCCGCGATCCTGTGGAAAGACCGCTCCCACGCCCGCGAGGCGGCCGAGGCCATGAAAATCACCGCACAGAACCTGGAGGATCTCGGCATCATCGATGAAATCATCGGCGAACCGCTCGGCGGCGCGCATCACGATCACATCGCCACCTGCCGAGCGCTCAAATCCGCCGTGCACAAACACCTCATCGAGCTGGAGGGCATGGACACCGACGCTCTGCTCGAGGCCCGCTATCGCAAGTTCCGCGAGTTCGGCGAATACAAGGAAAAGTGATCCCAGGCGCCGCCGCGACGCGTTCGCGCCGTTGATGTCGGGCCGCTCTCCCGGCACCGTTTGCGGTGGCCAATCCGCGACGTTTTTTCCCCCACCGAGATCGACTCCGCCCTTGGATCGGCGTCTGCGGAGCCTTGCTCACACTGACGCCCGCGAGTCGGGTGCTCGCGGTCGAGGAACCGCTCGCGTTGCTTCAGCGTCAATGCGTTCGCTGTCACACCGAGGACAAACGCAAGGGAGGCCTCATCATGACCAGCCGGGAGGCCATCCTCGCCGGCGGCGACTCCGGACCCGCCGCCGAGATCGGTCACAGCGGCGGCAGCCTGCTCATCGAGTCGCTTTTCCCCGACGCCGATCCCCACATGCCGCCGAAAGGCCAACTGTCGCCCGTCGAGATCATGCGCCTGGAGGAGTGGATCGATGAGGGGTTGCCATGGGATGAGGCGCTCTGGGAGCGCTTGAAAAGCACTCCCCTCACCGGTCCCGTAAACCTGTCCGCCGCGCCTTCGTCCTATCAGCCCATCTTCGGCCTGGCCATCGCCCCGGATGGTCTCGCGCTCGCGGCGGGTCGCGGGCATCGCATCGAATGGCTGAAATTCGACGACGACGGCAAAGCGCTCACCCAACTCGCCATCTCCGAACCCGGACTCGACACCATCCAATCCCTGGTCTGGTCGCCCGATGGGAAACTCCTCGCCGCCGGCGGGTTCCGCCGCATCACCCTCTGGGACGCCGCCACCCGCGAAAAGCGTGGCGAGATCACCGAAACGCTCGCCGGACGCGTGTCCGCGCTTGCGTTCACCCCCGATTCCCGACGCTTGCTGGCGGCGGATTCCGTCGATTCCGCCTCCGGTCGACTGCTGACGATTGATCCCGCGACAGCGACCATCGAGCGCGTCTCCCCCGCCCATGGCGACAGCATTTTCGCGATCACCGTGAGCCATGATGGACGACTGGCCGCCACCGTCAGTGCGGACAAGAGCGCCAAAGTCTGGTCGCTGGCCGACGGCAAGCCGCTCCATCATCTGGAAGGCCACACCGACTATGTCCTGGCCGCGGCGTTCAGTCCCGGCGCCGACCGCCTCGCCACCGGCGGTGATGATGAGGAGATCAAAATCTGGAATCTCGAAACCGGCAAAAAAGTCTCCAGCTTCGGAGGCACCCGCACCGGAGCCATCACCGCGCTCGCGTGGACCATCGACCCGGAAAAAGCCAAACTCAAAGCCGAGGAGAAAGACTCCGCCAAAGCCGCGGAGATCAACACCGATTTCATCGTATCCATCAACGACACCGGCCAGCCCCGGCTCTACACCGAACTCAACGAACACGAGGGCGAGCAGCGCTCCACCGGCGCCAAAGAAAAAGCCGCCGACGCCTCCGAGAAACAACTCACCACGCTCGCTTTCGATCCCGCCAGCCGCCGCTTCTTCGCCGGCTCCGTCACCGGCCAGGTCTTTGCCTGGGAGGCGACCGGAAAACTGCTCACCCAATGGCCGATCGAAAAGCCGGTGGCTCAAGTGAATCCATGAAAACCATGCAGGTTATCAAATATATTACTCTTTTTGTGGCGATGGTATTCTGCCCTCACGCTACGGTGAGTCAGGCCGATGAATCGGCTTCCGAGGCCACGGTTTCCTTCCGCAACGATGTCCTGCCCGTGCTCAGCCGCCACGGCTGCGCATCCGGAGCCTGCCACGCCAAAGCCGGTGGACAAAATGGCTTTCAGCTCACGGTATTCGCCTACGATCCCGCGGCCGACTACCGCGAGATCGTGCACAACGCCCGCGGGCGCCGGGTCTTTCCCGCCGCGCCGGAGCAGTCGCTCTTGATTCTCAAAGCCACCAACCGCATCGACCACGAGGGCGGACAGGCCATTGAAGAGGGTTCGGTCGCGGAGCAAACCCTGTTGAATTGGATCCGCCAGGGCATGCCCTGGGAGATTCCCAACGAGCCCGAGCTTTCCCGTATCGCCGTCACTCCCTCCGAAGATCGCTACGCCAAAGGGGAGACCCGGCCACTTTCGGTGACGGCCCACTATTCCGACGGCTCCACCCGCGAGGTGACTCAACTCTGTGAGTTCACCTCGCCGGACACCGCGTTCGCCACGGTCGATGAGGAGGGGCGCATCACGGTGGGACAGACTCCCGGGGACGGCGTCATCGTGGTCCGTTATCTGGATCAGGTGGACATCGCGCGTATCACCCTGCCGCCGGATCGGCTTCAGCCGGACAGCGCCTACGCCGCCCTGCCGGTGAGCAGCGAGATCGACCGCTACGCGTGGGAAAGACACAAGACGCTGGGCATTCTCCCCTCCCCCCCCTGCGGTGACGCCGAGTTCATCCGTCGCGTCACTCTGGATGTGATCGGTCGGCTGCCCGATCCGGACCAGGTGACGGCTTTTCTCGCCGACGAGGCGCCCGACAAGCGTGCCCGCCTGGTCGATGAACTGCTCTCGGAGTCGAACGCCGCCGCCTACGCGGATTTCTGGGCCACCAAATGGGGCGATCTGCTCCGCCCCAATACCCAACGCGTCGGGGTGAAACCCGTTTACCTGCTGGATGACTGGATTCGTCAGCGTTTTCGCGAAAACACCCCCTGGGACGCTTTTGTCACCGAACTGCTCACCGCCCAGGGATCGAGTCACGAATACGGCCCCATCGCCCTGTGGCGCGACAAACGCGAACCGGCAGACATGGCGGAATTCGTCAGCCGCATCTTTCTGGGGGTGCGCCTGGATTGCGCGAAGTGCCATCATCACCCCTCCGAGAAATGGAGCCAGGACGACTACTATTCCTTGGCCGCCTTTTTCGGATCCATGGGGAGAAAAGGCCAGGGTATCTCGGCGCCGATTTCCGGAGAGCCTGAGTATTGGTGGCATCAACCGGGCAAGACCGGCACCGTCAAACACCCGGTGACAGACGTGGTGCTGACGCCCAAAGCGCCCGACGGAGAGCGCCTCGACGAGATCCCGGCGGAGACCGATCCCCGGACCTTGCTGATGGAATGGATGACCTCGCCGGAGAATCCCCAATTCGCCCGGGCGGCCGTCAACCGCGTCTGGGGCGAGTTGTTCGGACGCGGCATCGTGCATCCGGTGGACGATTTCCGCGCCTCCAATCCGGCCGGCAACGAGGCCTTGCTCGAGTGGTTGGCGGCGGATTTTGCCCGCAACGGCTATGATTTGAAAGCGCTGCTGCGCGCCATCCTCAACAGCCAGCTCTACCAACTGAGTTCGGAGAGCAATGAAACCAATCTCGCCGACGTGACCCATTTTTCCCGCGCCTACCGACGCCGTCTGCCCGCCGAGACGCTGCTGGACGCGGTCGCGGATCTGACCGGACGGCCGGAGACTTTTCAAGGACTGCCGACGGGATCGCGCGCGGTGCATCAGTGGAATCACAAACTCAGCAACGACTTTCTCGACGCCTTCGGGCGGCCGGATTCCAGCGCCGATTGCCCCTGCGAACGCGAGGCCTCCAGCAGCGTGGTCCAGGCCCTGCACCTGATGAATTCCGATCGTTTCCAGTCCAAACTCGCGGATGCCCAGGGTTGGGCGGCGGAGTTGGCAAAATCGGAAAGCGGTGAGGCGGCGCTGGTGGAGCGACTCTATCTCGCCACCCTGGCCAGGAAGCCCACTCCGGAGGAAATCAAACTCGCCCTCGACTATTTCCAGACCGAGGGGATCACCCGCCAGGCCGCCATCGAGGACATTCTCTGGTCGCTGGTCAATTCGGCGGCCTTCGTGTTCAATCATTGATGAGCGAATCCACTGTCATTCGCTGGGGCGTGATCGGCGTGGGCCGATTCGGGAAGATTCACGCGCGCGTGATCGAATCGCTGCCCGGCTGCCACCTCGCGGCCCTGTCCAATCGCAATGCCTCGCGCCTGGCGGAGGCTGCGGCGGAATTCGGCACGGCCGATGCGGATTGCCATGTGGATTACCGGGATCTGCTCGCCCGCCCGGACATCGACGCGGTGAGCATCACCACGCACTGGCGGGACCACCACGAAGTCGCTCTCGCCGCGCTCGCGGCCGGGAAGCATGTGCTGTTGGAAAAACCCATGGCCGCCACCGCCGGGGAATGCCGCGAGATATTGCGCGCCGCCGCGACGGCTCCGGGACACCTGATGGTGGGCCATGTCTGCCGCTTCGACCCGCGCGTGACCCTCGCCCGCGACGCCATCGTGGCCGGCAGGCTCGGCCGCATCGTCTCCATGCACGCGCGGCGGAATCTGCCCAAGGCGCCCGGCAACATCCGGCTCGACAAGATCTCCCCGCTCATCGGTGACGGGATTCACGACGCCGATCTCATGATGTGGTTCCTCGGACGCGCGCCCTCGGAGATCTACGCGCGCAATCTGAGGGTGGGAGATTTTCGCCACCCGGATCTCGGCTGGGCGATGCTCCATTTCGACGATCAGGCCATCGGGGTGATCGAGACAGTCTGGTGCCTGCCGGAAAACGTCCCCACCGGAATCGACGCCACCATGGAGGTGATCGGAACCGAGGGAAAGCTCACCATCGACTGCGCCCACACCGGATTGAGCATCACCGACGCCGGGGGCACGCGCATGCCCGACACCGTTTACTGGCCCGTCCAACATGGTCGTCCGATCGGAGCCCTGGCACGGGAGATCGAGACCTTCGCCGCGGCCATACGCGACGGGGAGCCGCCCACCGTCATCACCCCGTTCGAGGCGGCCCGCGCCCTCGCGGTGATGGAGATCGCCGAACTCTCGGCGGCGGCCGGTCAACCGTTGCCCTTTTCCTTCTCCGAGACGGAGGGCTGAATCAGCACGAAAGGCGACACCACCAAAGCCCGAAACCGCGCCCCGCTATCCGCCCAGTAGTCCGCGTGCGGTCGCGACGGCGTCACCAGATCTCCCTTTTTTCGCCAGTCGGCGACACGTTCCGCGTCGTCCGCCGCAAAGGCCGCTCCGACCGATGTCAGATCGAGTGTGGGATCGACGTAGACGAGGGCGCCCGTTTCGAAATGCGGTCTCAGATATCGCCAGTCGACTTCCCCGGTATATTTCTCCAACTTTTCCCCCACTGTGGATCGGTCTTCGCCCAGGATGCCATAGCGCAGGGGTTCCTCCGGCTCCTTGTCTCCGTCACTCGATGTCATGATCGGCAACCAAACCGGCTTCACCGCGTGGCGCAATCCCCAAAAATCCTCTCCCCGCGCACGCTTTGCTTTTCACCCGACCTCTGACACTCTATGCTGCCCGCGTTTGTCGCAGCTCACCATCCCCCATCGCATCCCGTGACAGAAAGTTCCATCACCCCGCTCAAGTTTGCCGAAGATGTCGCCCTGGTCCAGAAAGCGTTGGCGGGCGATGAGGAGACCGCCCGGGTCTTTGAAAGCGAGTATCGGCCCACTCTGGAACGTGTATTGATGGCCCGGGGAGTGGCCCGCGGAGACGCCGAGAATCTGGTGGCCGACATCATCGCGGAGTGTTTCGGCGCCGGCAGGAAAGGCGCCCTGGAAGTGCGGTTGCTGGAGAAATACGAGGGGCGCTCCTCGCTCTCGACCTGGCTCATCCGCATCACCTGGAATCGATGGCTGGATCTGAAAAGGCGCGACAAATTCCGGGGCGAACTGCCGCGCTACGAGGACGACGAGGCGCGCGGCACCGATGGATTCGACCGCGTGGCGGACGATCACGAGGACGAGGATTTCATCGAGACCGATCTCGCCGAGCTGATGGCCGGGGCCATCAAGAGCGCCTTCGCCAGTCTGGAGCCTGATGTGCTGGTGATGTTGAAACTTTCCTTCCTTCACGGCGTCAGCCAGACCGATATCGCCCGGATGTGGCAATGCGACCAGACCCGCATCAGCCGCACCCTGTCCTCCGCGCGTTCACAGATCGCCGCCGAGACCTTGCGCGCCATCAAGGCGGCTGATCCGGGACTGGACCTGGATTGGGACGACTTCAAACGCCTCTGCGCCTATGGCGTCGAACTCTGAACACCTTTTTTTTGTCAATCGCCGCATAAGCCCGCCCCGCCGGTCGTCTCTCCTCCATACCAACCCACCACTCCCATGGAAAACGACTTCGAAATACTCGCCACCTTCCTCGACAGCTTCGAGCCGGAAGTCTCCGGACGCTCCTCCGAGCCGGTCTCGGAAAGCGACGCCGCATTGATCGCCCGGATGGCCGCCGGCCAACTCGGCGAGGCGGATCGCGCCCGCATCGCTCCCCTGCTCGCGAGCAACGAACAGGCCATGCGACAGCTCGTCAGCGCGCTGCAGCGACAGTAACCCACCGCCCATGCCCATCTCCGGCAATCTGAATCTCGTCGCCGATCCCGAACTGAGCGCCGCCGGCTCCCAGCTCGAGGATCGGTTGCGTCGTTGGGCGGAGGGACTCGATCTGGTGGGCTTTCAGGACCTGATGGACCCGCTGGCGCGCCGCGTCGTGGCGGGCGCGTTCCAGTGGATGGGAGCCAGCGAGGGCACCATCTGGCTCGCCCGGCCATCCTCCCGGTCACTGGTTGCCGCCTTCAACACCGGACCCCAGGCCGCCGACCTGATCGGTTTTGAACAACCGCTCGACCAGGGCATTGTCAGTCTCGTCTACGCGAACGAACAGGCTTACTGCGAAAACGAGATCGCCCGGCGCGAGTCCCACGACAGCACCCTGGATCGCAAGCTGGGAAAAGAGACCGCCGCCCTGCTGGCAGTGCCGTTTTACTTTGCCTTCGGACTGCGGGGAGTCATCTCCTGTGTGCAATTCAGCGCCCCATCCGACGGAGACGCCCCCGGTTTCGACTCCCGCCATGTCGAGGAACTGGCCAGCGCCGCCACCCTGGTGGAGCGGCTCATCAACAGCCGCCTCATCATGGCGAGCCTGGGTCTGGACCATGTCTGACACCGGTCCAGACGCGGCCTGGCCGAGTCCGGCGGAAGCGCTGATGGCCCTGCGCGACGGGGACGGACACGGAGTCCGCATCGCCGTGATCGACTCCGGCATCGACCCCACGCATCCCGCCCTGCGCGGACTGACTCTCTCCGATGACGTGGCCGTCACCAGCGATGGCGTGCGATTGATCGTCAGCGAAAACCATGGTCGTGATGTCTTCGGGCACGGCACCGCTGTCGCCGGTATCCTGAGGGAAGTGGCGCCCGCCGCCGAGATCGGAAATTTCCGCGCCCTCGACGGCAACAACCAGTCGCGCAGCTTCATCATTGCCGAATGCGTGCGTCAGGCCATCGCCCGGGGCTACCACGTCATCAACTGCAGCTTCGGTTGCCGGGGCCTGGCGAAATACGTGATGGACTACAAGGACTGGATCGACGCCGCCTACGTCGCGGGCGTCCACGTGGTCGCCGCGGGCAGCAATCTCAGCGACAACGTTCGCGAATGGCCGGCGCATTTTCCCTCCGTCATCGGCGTGGGCGTGGCCGATTGCGGGGACGAGGAGCTGCGCTATCGACCGGACCGGCTGGTCAGCTTCGCCGCTAGGGGTGAACGGGTGCGGGTGCCGTGGATCGGGGGCGGATGGCGCATGGAAACGGGCAGCAGTTTCGCCGCGCCGCGCGTGGCCGGATTCGTGGCACGACTGCTATCGCGCCACCCGGGGTTGCGGCCCGATCTGGTGAAGGCCCTGCTGCGCGCCGTGGCGGCGAACTCCGGGACGCCCACGGTTTGATTCCTCGCCCAATGCGGGCGAACCTATCTCCACACATGTCCGAGAAAGATCCCGTAGTCGTCTTTGAGACCCGGGCCGTCACCAAGGTCTACCACATGGGCGAAGTCTCGGTCCACGCCCTGCGCGGCGTCGATGTCCAGCTCTACGAGGGGGAATTCGTCGTCCTCCTGGGTAGATCCGGCAGTGGAAAGTCCACCCTGCTCAACATCCTCGGCGGGCTGGACCTGCCCTCCAGCGGCGAGGTGATCTATCGACAGCGTCACATGGCCGAGTTCGATGAGAACGAGCTGACTCGTTATCGCCGCGAGCATGTCGGCTTCGTCTTTCAGTTCTACAACCTCATCCCCAGCCTGACCG
Source organism: uncultured Verrucomicrobiales bacterium (assembly GCA_964439145.1). Classification (GTDB taxonomy): domain Bacteria; phylum Verrucomicrobiota; class Verrucomicrobiia; order Verrucomicrobiales; family DEV007; genus JAEUHH01. The sequence continues at coordinate 30,409 of CAYTNL010000053.1, read as the reverse complement.
CCAGGGAAAATGTGGCCCTCGTCACCGAGATCGCCCGCGATCCCATGAAACCCGAGGAGGCCCTCGCCCTCGTCGATCTGGGGAAACGGCTCGACCATTTCCCCTCCCAGATGTCCGGCGGCGAGCAACAGCGGGTCGCCATCGCCCGGGCCATCGCCAAACGCCCGGACGTCCTGCTCTGCGACGAGCCCACCGGCGCGCTGGATCTGAACACCGGCATCAAAGTGCTGGAGGCGCTCCAGGCGGTAAACCGGGAACTGGGCACCACCACCGCCGTCATCACCCACAACGCCGTCATCGCCGACATGGCCCACCGGGTCATCACCCTGTCCGACGGCCGCATCGACTCCGTGACCCACAACGAGACCCGACGGACCGCGGACGAGCTCGAATGGTAATCCAGACACCGCCGTCATGCGCGCCCTGCACCGCAAACTGATCCGGGACCTGCTCCAGATGAAAGGGCAGGCTTTCGCGATCGCGGCGGTCATCGGCTGCGGGATCGCCGTCTTCATCGGCGCCCGCACCACCCTGCGCTCGCTCGATTCCGCCCGCGAGGCCTACTACGACCGCAACCGTTTCTCCGAGGTTTTCGCCTCACTGAAACGGGCGCCCAACCATGTCGCCGAAAGGGCGGGCGAAATACCGGGCGTATCCGCCGTCGAGGCCAGACTGGTCGAGGGCGTCACCCTTGACCTGCCCGATCTGGATGAGCCGGCGGTCGGCAAGATCGTTTCGCTCCCGGATCGCGGGCGCCCCATTCTCAACGATGTCCATCTGCTGCGCGGCCGCCTGCCCGAGACCAATCGCGGCGGAGAAATCCTCGCCGAGGAGGCTTTCGCCAAAGCCAACGGCTTTCAGCCGGGAGATCGTGTCCGCGCCGTGCTCAACGGGAGACTGCAAACCCTGACCCTGGTCGGCATCGCCCTCTCCCCGGAATACATCACCACCATCCAGCCCGGCAGCATCTTCCCGGACGATCTCCGCTTCGGCATATTCTGGATGCCGCGACGCCAGATGGAGGCCGCCTTCGACATGGAGGGAGCCTTCAATGATCTCGCTCTGACATTGATGCCCGGCGCCAACGAGGCCGAAGTCATCCGCCGGCTCGATCTTCTACTCGAAGACTACGGCGGCCTCGGAGCCACCGGTCGGGATCTGCATCTATCCCACCGCTTCATCTCCGACGAGCTCAAACAACTGGAAACCATGAGCCTCATTCCGCCCTCGATATTCCTGGGCGTAGCGGCCTTTCTCCTCAATGTCGCCCTGCGACGCCTCCTCTCTCTCCAGCGAGAGCAGATCGCGGCGCTGAAAGCCTTCGGCTACAGCAATCTCGAGGTGGGAATCCACTACCTCCAACTGGTCAGCGCCATCATCGCGCTCGGCGTGCTCTTCGGCTGGCTGCTCGGGACCTGGATGGGGCAATCCATGACCGGTCTCTACGCCGAGTTCTATCGTTTTCCCAAGACCCTGCACCAACTGGATCTCCGGATCTATCTGGTCGGGGCCGGACTCAGCTTTCTCGCCGGCACCATCGGCGTCGCCGCCGGTGTGCGGCAGGCGGTCGCCATCCCTCCCGCCGAGGCGATGCGCCCGGAGCCGCCCCCCGATTACCAACCCTCACTGATCGAGCGACTCGGCTGGCATCGCTGGCTCAACCAGGGACCTCGCATGATTCTCAGGGAACTCAGCCGCCGCCCCGCGAAGGCCGCCATGACCACACTCGGGATCGGCTTTGCCTGCGCCATCCTCATTGTGGGAAATTTCGGCAAGGACGCCATCGACTATCTCATCGATTTCCAATTCAGCCTCCAGGAGCGACACGACGCTACCGTGCGCTTCCACGAAGCCGTGCCCGAGCGCGCCGTGGGGAGCCTCCGCCAGGTGCCCGGCATCACGCGCATCGAGACCTTCCGCGCGGTGCCGGTGAGATTGAGTAACGGCCCCCTCTCCCGCCAGACATCCCTCTCCGGCCTGGAGCCACGACCGGAACTCTACCGGCTCATTGATGCCCGGGAGCGGGTTGTCGGCCTTCCCGAACGCGGAGTCGTCATGTCATCCCAATTGGCCAAGCTGCTGGGGCTGAGCATCGGAGACTCCGTCCGGGTGGAAGTGCTGGAGGGCGATCGCGCGGTGCGCGAGGTCATCGTCAGCGCCCTCGTCGACGACTTCGCCGGCACCTCCGCCTGGATGCGACGCGATGCCCTGAACGCCCTGCTGCGCGAGGCGCCGGTCATCTCCGGCGCCTACCTCCAGATCGATCCCCGCCACGAGACCGAGGCCTATCGCTTGCTAAAAGAGGCGCCCAATATCGCCGCCGTCACCCTGCAAAAAGTGGCGGTGCGCAGCTTCATGGAAAACTTCGCCGAGAACCTCCTGCGGATGAGGATGTTCAACGTCGCCTTCGCCAGCGTCATCGCCATCGGCGTGGTCTACAACAGCGCGCGCGTGTCGCTTTCCGAGCGCAGCCGGGAGCTGGCCACCCTGCGCGTCATCGGCTTCACCCGCGCCGAAGTCTCCGGCATACTGCTCGGGGAACTGGCCTTTCTCACCACCGTGGCCATCCCCGTGGGCTTTCTCATCGGCTCCGGGCTCTGCAAGTTCATCTCCACCGCCCTGGAAACCGAACTCTATCGCATCCCCTTCGTCCTCAATCCCTCGACCTACGCCTTCGCCGCCCTGGTGATCGCGGTGGCCGCCCTGATTTCCAGCCTTATCGTGAGGCGGGGCATCGATCACCTCGACCTCATCGCCGTGCTGAAATCCCGCGACTGATTCCGCCGCATCCTTTTCCCTCACGTAGCATGAAAAGAAATAAGCTTCTCTGGATTCCCGGTCTGCTCGCCGTCGCCACGCTGGTTTACCTCGGGGCGCGCCCCAAGGCGGTCGAAGTGGATCTCGGCACCGTCACCCGCGGCCCGCTCGTGGTCACCGTGAACGAGGACGGGGAGACGCGCATCCGCGATCCCTACCTCATCTCCTCGCCGTTATCGGGACGCCTGCTGCGGGTCGAACTGGAGCCCGGCGACGCCATCTCCCGCGACCAGATCCTCGCCGCCATCGATCCCGGCGAGCCCGGACTCCTCGACGCCCGCAGCGCGGCCGAGGCCGAGGCCCGGGTCAACGCGGCGGAGGCCGCCCACCAGCGGGCAGAGAGTCAGTTGGAGATTGCCCGCGCCGAACTCGATCAGGCCCAGCGCTATTATGATCGCGATCTCGGCAGGCTGGATCGGGGAAACATTTCCGACGCCACCCTGGAGGACACCGAGCACGCCCTCAGGGTCGCCCGAGGCAACCTCTCCGCGGCCCAGTCCACTCTGGAGATCGCGAAATTCGAAGTCGAGCAGGCCCGGGCCGCTCTCCTGTATTCGAAATCGCTCGGTCGCGAGGATGCCCCCACCGGGCGCCATTTCGAGATTCACAGTCCCATCGACGGCGTGGTGCTGCGCCGGTTCCAGGAAAGCAGCACCGTCATCCCCGCCGGCGAACGCATCCTGGAGATCGGGAATCCCGACGACCTGGAAGTGCGCATCGACGTGCTCTCACAGGACGCCGTTCGCATACGGCCCGGGCAACGCATCTCCGTGGAGCATTGGGGTGGCGAAGCCCCGCTCACCGCCTGGGTGCGACGCGTCGAGCCGTCCGCTTTCACCAAAGTGTCGGCGCTGGGAGTGGATGAGCAACGCGTCTGGGTCTACGGCGATTTCGAACCACCCCGCGCGGGAGCGACTGAAGAGGGTCAGGTCGATGACCCAACAGGGTTGGATGGCCCCGCCCTCGGCGACGCCTACCGCATCGAGGCCAGGATCGCGGTGTGGGAGGATGACGCGGTGCTCAAAGTGCCCGCCGGCGCCCTCTTTCGCGATGGAGCCTCGCGCGATTGGGCGGTCTACCGGCGCACCCCGGAAGGACTGGCGGAGAAAGTCGCCGTGACGCTGGGTGAACGGAACGATGTCGAGGCCCAGGTCGTCGAAGGACTGGCGGAAAATGATCGGGTCATCCTCCATCCCAGTGACAAAGTCAGGCCCGGCATTCCCCTGGTGGAAAGGGAGTATTGATTCCCGTCCCGTTCCCAAGAAAAAAGCCGCCCCCGGCTCCGGGGACGGCTCTTGGAAAAAATTGCGCGCGAGGCGCGATACGCTCACTTCTCGACCTTCATGACGCCATTCATGATGGCGGCGTGGCCGATGTAGGTGCAGAGGAAAGGATAGTCACCCGCCTCAGTCGGCGCGGTGAACTCGAGGGTTTCCTCTTCGCCCGGCTTCAGCAGCTTGGTGTGGTGAAGGATGTCTTCGGACACCGGGATGGGATTGTTGATCCAGTTCGGGTCGCTCAGTTTGCTCGGATCGTTCACCGTCGCGATCATGGCGCCGAGTTTGCCCGGCTTGATCACAAGAAGATTGTGCGGCTGGAGATTCTGACTGTCGGCGGGGTTGATGAAGGTCAGCTTCACTTTCTGCCCCGCTTTGACAGTGAACTCCTTGGTATCATAGGCCAGTTGGATCTTGTCCGCGGTGATTTTGACTTCGGCGTCATCCGCGCGCAGCGGGGACACGGACAGGAGCAGACCGGCGACGAGAGCCAGGGTGGCGATAGTGGGTTTCATGGAATGGTTGGATGGGTGGGGATGAGGTGAAAATCCGATACGAACCGGAGAACGCCCGGGATTTCATGGTGCCCGTGCTTCACCCGCTATCAGCGGATGAGACGGTCCCTTTTTGGGGAAAGGGCAGTCAGATTAACCGAGCCAATCGGGGCCGCAAGTCGCTTTTCCCCGCCCGTTCACGTCCCCGGCCGGGCTCACCGGCGCCAGGGCAGCCGCGGCCGCCGCCCCGTCTCGTGATGCGTATCGACTCCGCAGGGATGCACGTCATTATTCACATCGGGAATTATCGCATGAACGCGGTATCCGCTCCCATCCAGCTTGATGGACCCGATGTAGTTGTTGTTAATATCGGCAAAATAGAGGCGTCGACTCACCAATGCGGTAGAGAGTTCGATCTCTGCCGGAAAGTTGACCCTGGGATGGCTCAGAAGCGTCCGGACCCGCCGGTCTCCGTCGAGGGCGACCATTTCGATGACTCTGTCATTGCCACCGGCATTCGCCGTCCAGACCAGTGTCCTCTCTTTCTGGTGAAATGCCATGCCCACGATGTTGGCTTTGGCTCTCTGAAATCGGAACTCATCGACCCATTCACCGCCCGAGTAGCCGATACTGCGTATGGTGGCCTCCATCGGCTTTGCCGCAGTGTCTATACTTAGGAGATAGATGCGCTTGCCGCGGGTATCGAGCGTCAGGGCGGTCGGGTTCCCGTCCGGTAACGGAGCGACGACATCCGGCTCGGTATCGGATGCCCTGAGGGAAACCCGTTTCAAGGCGGGATTCCGACCACTGGCGTCGGCATAAAACAGTTTCCCACGACAATCATCGATCTTGAAGCGGGAAGTGTAGCCGAAATCAGCGATGAAAAGCTCCGGCTCACCACCGTCCAGTCGCGCCCGCCACAAACCCGGGGCATCCTTTCCACCCGATTGGTCCCAGTAGAGGCGGCGCCCGATCGAGTCGATGTCGAATCCCCAAAACCTCAGGGAGGTTCCCTTTCGGTCGAGCACCATCTGGCCAGCGTCGATCTTTGAGGAGTTGGCTTCGATTTTCCGAATGTTCCTGAATCCATGATCCGACCAATAGATCGAGGTCTCGGCATGGCACGGCATGACCAGAGAAAAGAGCAAGCACATCAGGAAGAGACAATAGCGGGATATCATGCCCCGGATGTTAAGAACATGTGACACCAGGGGCAAGGCAAAAGTGAATTGGCCCGGTCTGGACCCATTTTCCCCTAATCAGGCACCCGTTGATCGCTTCCTTGGGTCCCTGAAAGGCAGATAATCACTAAAACCGTAAAAAAATTCGTAATTTCTATTTTTTATTATGGAAATTCTGCTAAATTTCGAAATATCCAGTTACAATCACTTTTACGGATGAACCGCATCTTAATCGCCACCGGAAACCTGACTGCCGCCGAGGAAATCCAAACGGGACTTTCCACCGCCGGGTATCAGACCGCCGTGATCACCGATTGCCATCAACTGCTGGCGTTCTGTGGTCAACACACGCCCGACCTCGTTGTGGTCGATCTGGCGCTGCCGGGAGGCAATGTGCTTTCCGCGGTGCCGCTGCTCCGCGCTGAACCGCGTCTGGCCCACATGCCGGTGGTCGGACTCGGCGGCTCCGGTTCGCCCGAAGAACGCCAGGCCGCGCTGACCGCCGGTTTTTCGGCCGTGGTTGGACATCCCCTCTCACTGGGCGACCTTTTGGAAACGGTCCGTGCCGAAATCGCGGCCCTGGCCAGCAACATCACTCCCATGCCCCAACAGCCCACGATGCCCTCCCATGGCGCCGGCGCCCACGATCCGGTGGGCGTTCTGAACCGCCAGATCGCCGAGATCCGCGAGCTCACCGCCGCCTTGAAACCGGGCGTGGCCGGCTTTGGCGAGGAGGCTCCGGAACTCTTCGAATACATCGAGAACTCGGGCAATCAGATCCACGAAGAACTCACCCGCCTCGCCAGCCATGGTGTCGAGCATTCGGCCGTCGCTCTGCAGGACAAGGATCTGCGGCACGATTTCCGCAACATGATCGGCTCGGTAACGGGCTTTTCGGAGTTGCTGCTGATGGAGCCGAGCGTGGCCGGTGAAGACCGCTCGCGATTCACCCGCATCCGGGAAATCTGCCGCGAATTCTGCGATATCCTCGATCAGCAGAAGGCCGCGGCGGCCTGACCTGACGGCTCGACTCACGCCATTTTCGGCTTCAGCGCGCCCCAGACATCGGGCAGGTCCCAGGTTTTCAAGACATCGAAAATCATGTGGGACAGCGGCCACTCGTAGTGTTCTTCAGTGGCGACACTGTGCCAACTCTCCAGGGGATCGCGCAGGGTGACGCTCCGCACCCGATCATCGAGCAGGGCGGCGAATCCTCCGGGCAGGCATCCCCGGCCCTTGCTGGCGAGATGCACGTTGGTCCAGCCGTATTTTCCGAGGAAATCGAGCACGCGGAGCACATCGTGCGTTTTCCCTCCCAGGTAGGGTCGGCTGAACATGTTGGCGTAGGCGGCGTAGAAATAGTCGGCTCCGTAGTAACCGTGGGGATTTCCTCCCGCCGATTGCGGCAATGACTCGCCCACTCCGCGCACGTCGCAGGTGAACACGGGCACGTCGGCGCTCTCTTTCTCGATCAGTTCGCGGATCAGAGGCTCGTAACGTAACTCCGCGTCCGAGGATTGGTCGGCCACCCAGAGCAGCACGCGCCCCTCGCCGCCTTCGGGCGCCCGGGGCGGACGCGAGTAAAGCGGCTCGTCGCCCAACAGGGTGCACACGGCCTGAATGCGCGGCTCGGTATCGACGGCGTAGTGAATCCAGCGCGCCTTGGGATAACGCCTGTCTCCTCCGTAGGCGCGCAGGATGCGGACGTTTGGTGGACTGGCGGGATCGCGATCCGGCATCCGCAGGGAGGCGGTGACAGCCGCTTTCAGTCCCGGCACATCGAGAGCGGCTGTCTCCCGCGTTTTTTTCAAGCGTTCGGCTTTCTGTCTGGTGAAGTGGAAGACAGTCCGCGAGTCCAGATCCGGCCCCACCTGGCCGTTTGGCGTGCACCAGAGAGTGGCATCGTCATCGATGGTCAACGCGGGTTCGGTTTTGGCGTCGGACACACCGGTAATGGCGTTGAAAAAGGCGTACATGGCCTCGCGGTTCTCCTGGGTATACCCGTGGGTGGTGGGGCCGATGTGGAGTTGGATGTTCTCCTCCGCGCCCAGCAATCCGTAGAGATGCCGCAGGCGAGCCAACGTCTCCTCGGAGCCGCGGGCATCGAAGTAATCCTTCTCCTTGGCCAGAATGATGACCGGCTTCGGCGCCATGGCCGCGAGATAGTCGTCGTGATCCAACCCCATGGCGAGGGAACGGGGCGGGCATTGCTCGTTGTCCTGGGGCAGTTCGTTCTCGAGGTTCCTTCGCCAAGTGGTGACAAAGCAGGCCGGCGCACCCATGCTCCAACGGCCTTCCAAACCCAGCAGCCAGGTGGTGAGGGTGCCGCCGCCGGAGTTGCCGGTGACACCCACATGGCGGGGATCGATCTCCGGGCGACTCAGGAGGTAGTCCAGCGCCCGGATGCCATCCCAGGCCCTCCAACTACCGAGAAACTCCCCGACCAGTTCCATCTGATTTCCCGCCATGTTGTGCTCGTGAGTGGTGCCCTTGTAGATGAGCTGGTGCTCCTCGTCGAGGTATTGGGATCGCTCCCCCTGGCCGATGGGATCGTAGATCAGGCAGGCGGTGCCCATCCGCGCGAGTCCCTGGGCAAAGCTCTGGTAGGCCTCGGCGTTCTTGCCATTGGAGGAATGCCCGCAGGTGCCGACCACTCCGGGGATTTTTGCCCCTTTTTTCTCCTTCGGCAGATAGAGGTGGGCGGTGACGTGGAACTTGGGACGGCTTTCGAAAATGATCTTCTCCACCGTGTAGCCCTCGCGATCCAATGTCCCGGTGATCCGGGCATTCAGCGGCGTCTTCTGCCGGGGCATCGGGGCGAAGGCTTTCGCGATGCGGGCTTGCGTGTCCTTCACATAGGCTTCGGCGTCGGCTTTGGTGGCGAGGGCGTTCTTGCGCTCCAGCGTCCGTTTTTCAAAAGCCCGGATCTTGGCCACGTAATACTCCTGCATCATTCGGGGAAATCGGTTCAGGGCGGGCATTTCGGCGGCGTCCTGGGCAATGGCCAGCCGGGAAAGGCCCATCCCGCCCAGCGCGGTGGCGCCGGCGAGGTGCATCAGATCGCGTCGGGTCCAGATCGGGGAGAAGTCGTTCATCCCGCGAGGCTAGCGAGTGTGCCCCCGGTCTGTCAAAAACACGGACGCACGCATCCGCGCCGGAATTTTCTGACAAAGCCCCCCATCCCGTTATAGTGCCGCGACTTTTCCCATCTTCTCTCTCCCATCGCACTCATGAAACTTACCATCATCGGATCCGGATACGTCGGTCTCACCACCGGAGCCTGTTTCGCCGAGGTCGGCCACGACGTGCTCTGCGTCGACAACGACCCGAAGAAGATTGAAACCCTGCTCGCGGGTGACATCCCCATCTATGAGCCCGGCCTGGCCGAGATGGTGACCCGCAACGTCACCGCCGGTCGCCTGCGATTCACCACCGACACGCCCGAGGGGGTGCGACATGGTGACGTGGTGTTCATCGCCGTCCCCACCCCGCCGAATCCGGATGGCTCGGTGGATTTGAAATTCATCGAGAAAGTCGCGCGCGAAATCTCCCCCGCGATCGACCGCTACAAGGTAATCGTCGACAAATCCACCGTGCCGGTGAAGACCGGCGAAAAGGTGGCCGAAACCATCAAGCGCTACGCGCCCGAGGCGGAATTCGACGTGGTCAGCAATCCCGAGTTTCTCCGCGAGGGCTCCGCCGTCCAGGATCTCATGAAGCCGGACCGCATCGTCATCGGAGCGAACAGCGACCGCGCCATGGCCCTGATGCAGAAAGTCTACGAGCCTTTCCGCGCCCCGGTACTGGTGACCGACATCGCCAGTGCGGAACTGATCAAGCACGCGGCGAACAGTTTCCTGGCCCTGAAAATTTCCTACATCAACGCCGTTTCGGCCATTTGCGAGGCCAGCGGCGCCGACGTCGAACTGGTGGCCGAGGGGATCGGGATGGACAAGCGCATCGGCCGACAGTTCCTCAACGCCGGGCTCGGCTATGGCGGCTCCTGTTTTCCGAAGGATATCGCCGCCTTCATCGCCATCAGCGACGAACTGGGCCAGCCCTTTACCCTGCTGAAGGAAGTCGAACGCATCAACGCCGGGCAGTTGGAGCGATTCCTCAAACGGTTGCGCGAAAAACTCTGGGTGCTGGAGGAGAAAAAGATCGCCGTCTGGGGGCTCGCCTTCAAACAGAACACCGACGACATCCGCTGCTCCGTCGCGCTGGAACTGGTCGAGCGACTCGTCGCCGAGGGCGCCGAAGTCCGCGCCTACGACCCCAAGGCCATGGACCGCGTCAGGGCGCTGCCGCTGGGAGAAAAGATCACCCTGGTGGACGATCCGCTCGACGCCTGCGACGGAGCCGAAGCCCTCATCATCGCCACTGAATGGCCGGAGTTCGCCCGCGCCGATTTTGGTCGGGTCAAAAGCCGAATGCTTTCCCCCATCGTTTTCGACGGGCGCAATCTCCTCGACCCGCGCACCATGGGAGCCCTGGGGATCGACTACCACGGCATCGGACGCGGCATCCCGTCCCCGGACACCGTCGTCTGAGGGAGTTTTCCGTTGCCCTTGAGCCTGGGCGTTGCAACTTGGCGGCACACGCAGCCCTCCATGAGCGACCCCAACGCCGATTCCCCCTCCCGCAAAGACTTCATCCGCGAGATCATCGATACCGACCTCGCCTCTGGCAAGCACGACACCCCCGTCACCCGCTTCCCGCCCGAGCCCAACGGCTACCTCCACATCGGGCACGCCAAGTCCATCTGCCTGAATTTCGGCATCGCCGCCGAGTATGGCGGACGCTGCCACCTGCGGTTCGACGACACCAACCCGTCGAAGGAAGAACAGGAGTACGTCGATTCCATCCAGGAGGATATCCGCTGGCTCGGCTTCGACTGGGGAGAGCATCTCTACTTTGCCAGCGACTATTTCGACCAGTTGTACGAGTGGGCGCTGCATCTGATCCGCGAGGGCAAAGCCTACGTCGACGATCAGACCTTCGAGGAGATCAAGGCCAACCGTGGCAACCTGACCGAGCCCGGCGTCGATTCCCCCTGGCGGGATCGGCCCGTCGAGGAAAACCTCGCCGAATTCGAAAAAATGCGGGCCGGAGAATACCGCGATGGTGAGAAAGTGCTGCGCGCCCGCATCGACATGGCCCACCCGAATCTCAACCTGCGGGACCCCGTCCTCTACCGCATCCTCCACGCGCACCACCACCGCACCGGCGACAAGTGGTGCCTCTACCCGATGTACGATTTCACCCACGGACAGAGCGACGCCATCGAGCACATCACCCACTCGCTCTGCACCCTGGAGTTCGAGAATCATCGCCCGCTCTACGACTGGTTTCTGGAAAATCTGCCCGTGCCCAGTCGCCCTCGGCAGATCGAATTCGCCCGGCTGAATCTCAACCACACCGTCATGAGCAAGCGCAAGCTGCTCCAGCTGGTGAACGAAAAACACGTCAACGGCTGGGACGATCCCCGCATGCCCACGATCTCCGGGCTGCGACGACGCGGCTACCCGGCCGAGGCCATTCGGAATTTCTGCGCCCTCATCGGGATGACGAAATTCAACGCCACCCACGACATCGGCCTGCTGGAAAACGCCGTCCGCGAAGTCCTCAACCGCGACGCCCAGCGCCGCATGGCGGTGCTGGACCCGATCAAAGTCATCGTCACCAACTACCCCGAGGACCTGGTCGAGGAGGTGGACGTCATCAACAATCCCGAGGACGAAAGCGCCGGCACCCGCAAGGTGCCCTTCTGCCGCGAACTCTGGATCGACCGCGAGGATTTCATGGAAGATCCGCCGAAGAAATTCTTCCGCCTCGGTCCCGGTCGCGAGGTCCGTTTCCGCTGCGCCTACTGGCTGAATTGCGAGGACTTCGTCAAAGACGACAACGGACGAATCACCGAACTGCATTGCACCTACGATCCCGAGACCAAAGGCGGGGAGAATCCCCCCGACGGACGAAAGGTCAAAGGCACCATCCACTGGGTCAGCGCCCGCCACGCCATCGACAGCGAAGTGCGCCTCTACGACCGGCTCTTCGATCATCCGAATCCCGATGGCAAAAAGCGGAACTTCCTCGATCACCTCAATCCCGACTCCCTCGAGATCCGCCGCGGCTGCAAGCTCGAGCCCGCCCTCGCCGACGCCCGCGTGGGCGATCCCATCCAGTTCGAGCGGATCGGGTATTTCTGTGTCGATCCCGATTCGCAACCCGGCGCGCCCGTGTTCAATCGCACCGTCGGTCTGCGCGACAGTTGGGCCCGGGAGCAGCAGAAAGGCTGAGGAGATTTCACCGCGAATTCACCCGGGTTTCATCACCATTTCATGACCTCGCCCGAAGCTGCGATGTCATGAAAATCCACACCTACCTCTCCGCCATCAAGCCCGGCCTCGTCCTGGCGCTCGTCAATATCACCCTCAGCGCGGCATTTGCCGTCTCAGTGGGCGTGGCCCTCGCCGGCACCGCCATCATTGAGGATCTGTGGGGCCTGCCCCTTCCGTTGCTACCGCTCGTCGTCCTCACCTTCGTGCCGGTATCGATCATCGCCTGGGCCGTCTATGCCGGTCGCATCCGCCAGGAACGCGCGACCCGGGTCGTCACCGCCGTCATCGGGACACTGCCCTTGCTGGGGATCGCCGCGGCGGCGTCCCTGGGATTGCTATGGATCGTGGCGCTGCCCGGCATGGCCACCACCGCGCCATTGGCGATGCTGGTAATCACCGTCCTAGCCATCGGCGCCGCGGCGGCATGTGCGGCTTGCGTCGTCTGGTTGAGACTACCGGCGAAAACCGATTGAGAAATAGCCCTACCCAACCCTGTCAGGTCATCGACTCAACCCTCTTGCCTCATGGGCGGGCAGTGGGAAGATCCGGCAGCGAGTCAGGCCACCGGTCACCTTGCCGGAATGCCGATTGCCGACCAACGCACACGCGTCAATTGCTTTGACCTGTCGTTTTCCAATCCAGCCATTCTTGAGCGGATATGCTGCCATCGGCGTTTTTGTCCGCTCTGGTCATGGCTTTCCATCGGGATTCCCCGGCCTCCTCCGCGGATACCAGTCCGTCTAGATTTGTGTCCATCCGCTTCAGAAACTGTTCCGTCTCGTCCAAAGTGGTCGGGATGGTGGACGAGGAATTCGGAACAATGGAGGCTCCTTTGCGCGCGGTAGCCATCTCGGCCTGATCGAGTTTGCCATCCCGGTTCTGGTCGAACCGGGCCGTAAAATCGGTGTTCATCCGCGCTTTCTCATCGGAGGATAACTCTCCGTCCTCGTCCAGATCGTATTTGATCTCGGCCCGCTGCACGGTGGAGACTTTCCGGGGAGTGGCGGGTGACGGGCTCTCATCGTCGGAGGAGGAGGTCGAAGGATTCTTGCCGCAAGCCACGAGGATGAGGAGCGCGAGCGGACCAAGCGTCGTAAAGATCGGCGAAAAATACCCGGGCGGGTTCGCTGTCGTCGGACCGACGGAATCTGGCTGGGCGGGGCGAGCATGCAGGCGCTTCATGCCTGACCTCCGAACCGGATTTTGAACGTTTTGTCCAGCACAAAAGAAAAAAGTTGCCTCACGAGAAAAAACTCTTGCCCCGTTTTTGCTTAGCGGGCTAAAACCAACGCGCACTCCTTGACCCGGTCCCTATCGATGAGAAGGTTCCCCACTCTCCTAGCCGCTATCAGGAAACGATCCTTCGAGGGATGGCGCATTCGGATTGCCTGTGTGACCGGCATGGCGATGATGTGCGCCCCATGGCTCGCGGCGGTCGATTATGACGGCGACACCGTGGATGACGGCGAGGATCCGTACTCGATTGATTCGGATGGGGATTCCTACATGGACGGAACCGAGACCGACAGCGGTACGGACCCCTACGATTCGAGCAGCTATCCGGGGTCCGATGCCTACTACTATGACGATCCCTACCTGATGGATTCCGACGGGGACGGATATTCGGACGGCTCGGAGAGTGACGCGGGCACGGATGCGTGGAATGCCTCCAGTTACCCGGGATCGGATCCGATGATGATGGATTCCGACGGGGACGGCTACAGTGACGATGAGGAAAACAGCCAAGGGACAGATCCGAATGATTCCACCAGCTATCCTGGGTCCACCACCTACGACTATAGTTACGATACGGACGGAGACACTTATCCCGATAGCGACGAAAGCTCCGCGGGGACTGATCCCAACGATTCCACCAACTACCCTGGTTCGCCGGACGGGAGCGGGGGTTCGTCAACTGATGATGGCGATGGGGATGGGCTGTCAGATTCCGAGGAGTCGAGCCACGGCACAAATCCGAATCTTGCGGACAGTGATGGCGATGGTTTGTCGGATTACACCGAGATCCACGGCATCGAGATCAGCCACTACGATGAGGTGTCCTACACATACTATTACGAAACGATTCACACCAACCCGACGGTGGCTGACTCGGACTCCGACGGCTTGTCGGATGGGTGGGAAATTGCCAATCAGGGTAACCCCAATGATCCATCGAACGGACTGGCTGATGACGATGACGACGGACTATCGACGGGCGCGGAAGTCTCCGTCCACGGCACCAATTTCCAGAAGGCGGACACGGATGAAGATGGCGAGACCGATGGAGAGGAAATACTGGCGGGCACCGATCCGCTCGATCCGTTGAGCCGGACTTCGGTCGATACGGATGGCGATGTGATGAGCGACGCCTGGGAGACGCTGCATCAGTTGAACCCCGCCGATCCCGTCGACGCGGTCGGAGATGCCGACAACGATGGCTTGACCAATCATCGGGAGTATCTGCTCCAGACCAACCCGCACTCTCCGGACTCTGACGGGGATGGATACGGGGACCATCTGGAGTGGTCCAACGGAGCTGATCCCTCTGACGCTTCCGATATCGGGGGCGACCATGACGGCGATGGCTTGCCGACCCTCTGGGAGGCCCGCTACGGACTGGATGCCTACAGCTTCAATGACAGTTCCAATGATTGGGATGGCGACGGCTTGTCCGAGTATGAGGAGTTCACCGGCGGTTACGACCCCGGGAATTCGGACACCGACGGGGACGGCCACACGGATTACGATGAATTCTGGGGATTTGTCGAAGATTCGCCAGACTCCGACGGTGATGGACTCACGGACGATGAGGAGATCAACGATTATCAGACCGACCCGGACGATGCCGACTCGGATGACGATGGCTATACGGATTATACGGAGATCAACGGCATACAAGTCACCATTGAAAACGACGGAGTTTTTTCCTACCAGACCTACACGACCAATCCTAACCTGGCGGATTCCGATGGCGATGGGATGTCCGACAGTCTGGAGATTACTCACGGATTCCATCCCACTGATCCGGCGGACGGCTTGGGGGATGATGATGGGGACGGTCTCAGCAATGGCGCCGAGGTGGCCATCCATGGCACCGACTGGCGTGACCGGGATAGCGACCAGGACCGGGAAGAGGACGGCTACGAAGTCGGCCAGGGCACGGATCCGCTGGACCCGACCAGTCGCACCGAGGCCGACGTTGACGGCGATCTCATGAGCGACGGGTGGGAATTGTCACAAGGACTGGACCCGGCCACGGCGGCGGACGCGACAGGCGATCTCGATGTTGATGGCTTGACCAACCTGGAAGAGTTTCAGCTTTGGACGCAGGCCAATCATCCCGACAGCGATGGCGACGGGTATCGGGACGGATTTGAGCGGGATCATGGCAAGAATCCCGCGGAGGCCGCCGATGGGCTGGATGACGGGGACGGTGACGGAATTCCCGACTTGTGGGAATCGTTGCATCTTCTGGACCCGCACACATGGGACGGCGACACGAACGCCGATCAGGACGGGTTGACCAACTTTGAGGAATATGAGGCGGGCACCGATCCCAATGATGAGGATAGCGACAATGATGGACGGGGGGACGCGGCGGAAGTGAAGGTGGCGGTGCCGGGCGCCGGGCAGACACAGGAGGATGCGATCACGGCCAATCGATTCACCAATCCGAACGATCCCGACTCGGACGATGACGGCTTCCCCGATGGCTACGAAATGATCGAGGGACTCGATCCCCTCGACCCCGCCGACGGGCAGGCCGACCATGACGGGGACACACTGTTGAGCGGCGCCGAGTTTGGGCAGCATGGCACGGATTGGCGGCGTAAAGACACTGACGGCGATGGCGAATGGGATAGTGAAGAAATAGCCGCGGGCACCAATCCTTCGGACATCTTGAGCCGTACCAGTGTGGATGGTGACGGCGACCACATGAGCGATGTGTGGGAGACCGCACATGGGCTCGACCCGAACGTCGCCGCCTCACCGGACTCCGATTCGGATGGCGATGAACTGGAAGACTATCGAGAATACATCTGGCGCACCGATCCCCATGTTCGTGACTCGGACGTGGATGGATATGAGGATGGCTTGGAGCGCGACCACGGATTCGATCCATCCAATAGTGAAGATGGTGCCACCGACACCGATGGTGACCAGCTTCATGATCTATGGGAATACCTCCACACCCTCGATCCGCATAACCCGGCCGACGCCGCAAACGATCCCGACAATGACGATCTCACCAATTTGGAGGAATTCGCTCTCAAGACCGATCCACGGAATATCGATAGTGATGGCGACGGGTTGAGAGATGGCGACGAGGTTCTGGGACATGGCAGCCTGACCATGCCGGGCGGGGACGGAATTCCCGGCGATCAAATCGCCTGGGATGGCGCCTTGTCGAACTGGCTGGAGGGTCCCGGACTCGATCCGTTGAAACCTGACACGGATGAGGATGGAGATGGGGATCTTGTTGAGATCATTGCGGGCACCGATCCTACCAATCCTGAGAGTAAATCGCCAGGTGGTGGCGACGGCGGTGGAGGAGGCGATAGTGGCGGAGATAGTGGCGGAGATAGTGGCGGAGATAGTGGCGGAGATAGTGGAACCGGTGGAGGAGATCAAGGGGGCGGCACGAATACCGGGAACGGGGGTGGCGGAGACACCGGCACAGGAACCGGACCCAACACACCATCGAACCCGATTGGTATGAACGATGACTGGGGCGACATCACCAATACATCGACTTCCAATGACATATCAGGAAATCAGATTACTATCAATGAGTATGAAACCGGTGTCAGAGAAAGCTTCATAGAGAGGCCGGAGACGCAGCAGGCGGGCGATTTGGTTACTTCTGTTTCCCGAGCGGTGACGCTGCCGGATGGGTCGGTGCATCGATCTACGACCACTACAGTGGTCGCATCGCTCCAGGACGGGAGTACCGCCACCACCGTCGATCATGGGGATGGTACCACAACCATCACAGTGGATCATGGGGACGGGACCACCACCATCACGGAACGGGGCGACACGGATGGTGATGGGATGTCCGATTGGTGGGAGGAGCGCCATCTTCTCGATCCTCTCATTCCCGATGACGCCATGCGGGATTTCGACTATGACCGTCTTTCTAACTTGTTGGAATACCAGTTGGGAACCTCCCCGGTCTGCGACTGGCAGTCGGTAGAGCTTCCGCTCACTCCCGGCATCTCGGGTTCAATTTCAGAGATGCTGGTCGGATCGCTCAATGCGAAAGGCGAGTTGATCACGATACAAGGGATGCAGGTATTCCGCTGGGTCAATGGGGCCTGGGCGGCGGAAGCACATTTGGGGGTGGTAGGCGCTGGAGCCCAGGTGACCGGTGTGCGACACAACAATTTTGGAGAAGTAGCGGTTGCCACTCTGGAGCCCAAGCATCAAGGCTTGCCGAACGAGAAGGTGGCGGCACTTCGATTGGTGATGCCCAACGAGGATGTGATTACCATCAGTCCGCCCCAAGGTTGGGGGGCAATCAGGGACTTGTACTTCACAGACTCCGGGGTATTGGCGGGCGAGTTTCTCGATTCCACCACTGGCCTCGTCAAAGGCTTCCATTGGAAAGACGGAATCCTTACGATCCTGAATTCAGGTCAACACGTCGATATCAGAGACCTGAACGAACAAGGGCGGACGTTGGCGAAGTCGCTTGGAGTCTATGACGGTGTTGCATGGTTCCCGGCGAGTTCACAGGCCGTCCGCCTCAACGACCTCGGCACGATATGGGCACCGTATGGGGCTTCGACCGGGACACTGGCGAGAGTGAATGTCTCTCTCCATGCCCCTCAGGTCGGCTATCACTTCAACAATCTCAGTGACTCCATCAGCGGTAGGACCGCGGCTTGGGAACTGAATTATCTTTCTCAAGGCTACGCTTGGCCTGATTCGGTTGATTCCCTGCAATTTGTGACGGGGAGCGGTACCACCTACACCATCGGTCCACCGGACTACGACAATGGATTCGATTATCCTCCCGTGCCGGTGGTGTCGGACCTTAATGAGGGGGGCGATGTGACCGGTTGGTGGCTTCATTACTCGGATAGTGTGGATTTGGATGGAGCCAAACTGGAGCCTCAGGGTTTTCTCTGGAGACTTGGAGGCTATGAGTTGTTGAATCAGCCCCCGTTGTCCCGATTCCACCGGATTTCCGACTCGGGCCATATCCTCGTCGAATACTACGTGTCCGAGGAGATCATGACCACTCACACGGACCCCGACGGGAACGAGTATGAGACGGGCAGTGGGGAATTTGTTCTCACCCCCTATTGGAGACTGCTGGTGCCGACGAATGATGCGAATGGCAATGGCTTGCCTGATGATTGGGAACATTTTCACTCCCCCTTGTTGGAAGCCGACTCGGACAACGATGGTCTTTCATTTCAGGAGGAATACATTTTTGGAACCAATCCTAATTCGGTCGATTCCGATGGGGACGAGATTGAGGACAGGTTGGAGATTCTTAGCGGACTGAATCCGAACCGATATGAGTATGATCATGATAACGACCAACTCCCCGACGCATGGGAAAGGCGTTATTTCGGTCATCTTGATGTGGATCCGGAAGATGACCCGGACAATGATGGGCTGAGCAACGAGACGGAGGCCTCACTGGGCACATCACCACTCTCGCGGGATTCTGATGGCGACGGTCTTGAAGATCGTCAGGAATTTGAGGACTTGGGGACCGATCCCGTGTTGGTCGACACGGATGGCGACGGAATCTCCGATGGGGATGAGCATCTCGTTCATCACACCAATCCCCTCAAAGTGGACAGTGATGATGATGGACTCCGTGATCCTGATGAGTTGCAGGTGCATGGCACCAATCCAATGCTGGCAGACACGGATGGGGACGGACTTTCCGATTCGGCTGAATTGACGACGCATGCCACCTATCCGCTGATACCGGACACGGATGGCGATGGGCTTTCCGATGGTTTGGAGGTGCATGTTTATCAGACATCTCCCGTCAGCGCCGATGCCGATGATGACGGGGTTGCCGATGCCTGGGAATTAGCGAAAGGGTCCAACCCTAATGATCAGAGCAGTGTGCCACAAGTATCGGTGGATGATTGGAATCCCGCCGTCGATTCGGATGGTGACGGCATGCCCGACGCTTGGGAACTCCATGTGGGACTGAACCCGAATGATGCCGCTGATCGGAACCTTGATCGTGATCGCGACCGGATTCCAAATTTATGGGAATACCTGTTCCTGCGCTCGCTCTCGGCGCGGACAGGTCACGAGGAGGTTGTGTCGTTTACACAAAATGCGGGCCAAGTCCAGCACAACGACATGGGAGAAGTCATGATGATCGAGGGGGGGCGGATCAAAGTATTCCGGGGCGGTCTTTGGCGAGATTTTGGACCAGCCAGTGGTAGCCCCTTGCTGGACAACCGGGGGAGGGTCTTCACCATCCGATCCACCTCTTCGGGGTCTGAAATGGTTATCCTCTCCGATGAGGGAGAACTCATCGTTCCCCTGCCCTCGGGCGGGGCGACCGGGGAATCACTGATCCCCCTGGGTGTGAATCAACGTGGCCAACTCTATGGCTTTGTCACCTCCCCCGGCCAGTCCGGCAGGTCGGCGTTTCTCTATGATCCCACTGATGGCATCTCCTTGCTGCCCAATCCCGACGGAGCCTCCGCGATTTCCAATCTGATCTCCAGTCCCCGGGGAGCTTGGCTGTCAGCCGTGGCAAATGATCGGCTTTTTCTCTATCATCAGGGAGGCTGGCGCCCGGGTGCCGGCACCCCCATACTCGCCACCGCGGTGAACGGGTCGGGACATGTGACCGGATGGTTGCAGGAACCGGGGCAATTGGCCAAGAGCGGCCTCGTCAGATGGCGTCAGGCTCGCTCACTGGGCGATGTGATGTTTGGCTCGATTGGCAACCTCGGCACCATCGATCCATACTACGATCCTTTCCCCACGGAACGCGCCATGTTGGATTCCTCATCACCGCTGGCCATAGATCAGCGCGGGTGGATACTCCTGGAGCATGGTCAGTTCCAACGGGCGAACGGGGCCTATTCCTACCAGGGATTTCCCGCCACCGCGGACTGGACACACGCCGCCAATTCACAGAACAGATTCGGGGACATCGTCGGCCACCAGATCCCCTCGGATACCGCTACCATCGATTCATCCACGCGGGCATTCCTCATCACAGATGGCGAGCAGACCCTCTTCGATGAGGGCACCGAGGCCCACGGCATCAACGACGGGAGCTACTTCCGGATGTTGAAAACCACTCTGGTCGAAGGCCATTTCACCGGGGATCTACAGTGGGTCGACGCCAGCACCGAGACATCGGTTGGTCTTATGTCGCGTCATTCGGATGTTGATTACGATGGCTTGCCAGATTCCTGGGAAATCTTCTGGTTCAATACACCCACGGGTGCCGACCGCGACGCGGACGATGATAACGATGGCCTCGCCAACTGGGAGGAATACCTGCTGGGCACCGATCCCTTCGACTCCGACACCGATGGCGACAAAGTGTCAGACAAATTCGAGGCCGATAATGGCGGTGATCCCGCCGGGGATCTCTGGGACGTTTCGGATGCCGACACCGCGCAGCTTCTGGAGTGGTTCACCCTCCAGAACACCATGACCAACCCTTTCGGGGATGACGATCACGATGGGGTTCAAAACCTCTACGAGGTCGGCAATCAACTCAATCCCGGGGAGAGAGATTCCGATGGCGATGGGGTCATCGACGGACTGGAAATCTTCGACGGCACCGATCCCGGTGATCCCCAGGATTTCCGGGTTATCGAGTTTGACTTCGATCTGCGCCCCGGCCAGAGCGCCACAGGCAGCTTCGGCATCTTCAATGGCATTGAGGACCCGCTCGGTTTCAATCTGGACATCATATCCCTGGAACCCGCGGACGATGATCTATCCTGGCTAAGCGTCACACCCGGGGTGGGAGGCGTCCCGCTCGGTAGGCAACAGCAGTTCCAGGTGACCGCCAACTCCGGTGAACTCGATGGAGGCGTCTACCGCGCCAGAATCGAAGTGCGCGATCTCTACGGCTTGATGCGACCGGCGCTCGTCACCATGACCATCATCCCGGGGCCAACCGTCACCCTCACCGCGCCCAGCCTGGAGGATGGCCCCTTTGCCGAGCTGCAAGAGATCACCTTGACGGCCGAGGCGGTGATGCCCAATGGCGCCCCCGTGGCGGAGATCGAGTTTTATGTCAACGGCGAATACGCTGGTGAGACCCACGAAAATCCCGGGAGCCTCAGTCTGCGACTGCCAGCGGAAATGGGCGCCGCCCTGGAGATCACCGCACTCGCTTACGATGCGGACGGCGTGGCGGGTGCTTTCTCCAGTCCGTTGACCATCACAGTGACCGAGCCCTTCCTCAGCGCCGATGGCGACGCTTTGCCTGATTTCTGGGAACAGCTCATCATTGACGCGGATGTCGAGGACGCCATTACCACCATTGAGGAAGTGCTGGAGGCGGGCGATTTCGATCAGGATGGGTTGAGCAACCTGGATGAATACCTCACCGGTCGAGATCCGCTAGACCCCGACAGCGACGGAGACGCCATCCTTGACGGCTTTGAGGCAGACCTCACTCTGGATTTCACCGCCGGGCCCGACGAGGTGCCGCATACGCCGGAACTGCCGACCGTTGGCCAATGGCTCAATCGTGCAATCCCCGGACTCGACGCCTTATCCGCGGTGGCAGATCAAAAACCCACCCTGCTGACCGGTGTGATGGGAGCGGGAGATGCCCTCTCCCTGGGGCGCGATGACCTCCTGAAGTGGCCAAACACTCAAGTCGATCCCACCTCCACCTTGCCACCCTTCCTCCCGGACCTTTCCACCGGCTTCACCGTCATGACGCTGGTCAGCGGGCAGGACTATTCCACCCTCGTGCAGGGGTTGGAGTGGCGCCTGCTCACCCTCGGCGGACTCTCCGTCGTCTACCGCGATGGAGAGATCGGATTACGAGGCCAACCCGACGCTCAGGACAGCGATGGCCAGCCCCTCACCATCCCCGAGTTCAGCCAGTACTCTCCCGACACCCTGCCCCCTGCGCCCTGGATACTGACCCTCACCCACACTCCCGACCCGGATGCGACCGTCGCGGGCGGCGGGAGTCTGCGACTCTCCCTCAACGGATTGCCCTGGGTCGAGATAGCCGACATCGCCCTGGCCGGTCGGCCCGCCGAGATGACCCTCGGCGCGAAAGATTGGGGCGCGAGGGTCTCGCCCACCATTGGCGAGACCATCGACGGTGGCGATGCCCTGCCCCTGCATGTGGGCGCATTGCTGGGATTCCGCGCCGCCATCACCGGGGAGCAGCAGATTCTGCTCGAGGATCGCTTGCGCGACCGCTTCGCCCTGGGAGAGCGGCAGGCCCCCGTGGTGTCGTGGGAGACACCGGTGGACAACGCCACTTTCGACGGCCCCGCCAACATCGAACTGCGGGTGCGCATCGAGAGCGCGGACGCGCCCATCGTGAAAGTCGACTACCTGTGGGCCGATGCCGACCAGTCCCTGGGCACCTCCACCGAGGCGCCTTTCGCCATGCTGTGGCCGCGTGTCCCCCCCGGCGCCTACAATCTCGTGGCCGAGGTCACCGACCTGGCCGGTATGACCAGCCGTAGCCCAGCCTCCACCGTCATCGTTCGTAAACCCACCGATGAGAGCGGCAACGGAGAGAGCGGCGGCTCCGGCGGCGGCGGATTCGTGGATGGCGTCGTCAATCCGGCGGTCAATCCCCATGACGGTGGCTCCGGAGGGGGAGGTGGCGGCTTCACCCCCAACACTCCCACCACACCGGGTGGCGTCAGCCCCGACGACCTCGACGGCGACGGCATATCCAATGCCGAGGAGGCACGCCTCGGCTTGGACGCGGATGATCCCGACTCGGACGGAGACGGCCTCACCGACGATGTCGATTGGGTGGCCAACGAGGCCGCGCTGGACCAGTGGGAAAAGACCACCGTACCCAGGTTCCTGGTCATCACGACCGACGAGTTCATCCCACTGGAGTCGAACCGTTTCGGGATGATACTGGGCCGGGTGGGTGAGGGCGAGGGCGCCATCTATCACGTCTGGTACCAGGGCCAGTGGCGGGAGAACGTGATCGCTGTTCCGGGCGTAAAGAGGGAAGACATCCACATCGAGCAGGATTTTCCCCTGGTCTGGGGAGTTTACGAAAAAGAGGTGCAGGCCGAGCAGTGCGAAGACACGGAGGATAGTGGCCCCACCAAAGGAAAGTTCGGTTTCATATTTACCCCGGAAGACAAATTTCAGGAGCTGGAAGTCAATGATCCACCTAATGGCACACTCACCAAGGCCTATCCCGTCAAGTTGCGACAGGATGGATCACTGGAGGGCGTCGCCTCCGCCACCACCTTGCGGGACTACGAGTGCGAGAACGAGGAGACCGGAGAGATGGAGCCCAAATGTCACAAGCTCTCCCTGTCTGCGGCGGTGATCTGGCCCAGCGGCACTGCGATGGGCGAGGCGGAATGGAGCGAACCCGAGGAACCAGAGGATCCCTGCAAGGACGAGGAGGAGTATAATCCTGACGACAATGGCTACTATGTTGAAGACTGCGAACCCGCACAGCCGGTTCAGATTGGTGAAAAGCCGGAGCTTATCGTTCCCGAGGAAGACAACTACAACATTCCGTACCCACTCCCGGGAGGCCTTGTCTTCAGGAAGTACATGAAGCGTTGCGTAAGCCAGGAAGCGGTCAATACCGCGAGAGAGGCCTTTGACAAGGCGTGGGAAGAGTATGTGGAGGATGTCGAAGCATTCAATGAGAAGATCGCGGACCCCGGAGATGAGGAGCCCCCGTGCCAAGGGAGTGAGCCAATACCGCCGCAACCCGACACATTCTTGCCCAAACCATTCGCGGAGGACGGCACCTACACCCATTTGGATGCTGAGCGTACCGCCTTGGTGAAAGAGGGCCAGGAATCGGGTCGTGGATTGCTGACCAAGGCGGAAGTGATCCCGGGGATCTCCCCCGCGCTGATTCAGGTGGAGTTGGTGGATTGGGAGCGCGGCGCGGAAAAAGAGGGCGGCTGCGGCTACGAGAAGGGTGAGGTCACGCCCATGGGAAAACGGCTCTGGGTCACTCACGAGGGCAATGATGAGTTGGTGGCATTGACCAATGCAGCCGACAAGATCCCGCTTTCCCAATGGACGATGGGAGCGGACCGGACCGCCAGCATTGGCTCGCCGGACGCGCCGCGAGGGATCTGGGCGAACGGGACCGTGTACGGCTGGGAAGACCTAACCTCGGGCTACGAAGCCAAATCGATCAAAGAATACCAGAAAAACGCCTTCGTGCTGGGCGAGTTCGAGGGGGCCGACGATGGGTATTCAGGCGGGGCGATCCTCCTGCCCGTGGACTTAAAGGTGGATACGGATCGTAGTGGAATGATCGACGCGGCGGACGAAGCCGGAGAAGATGAATGGAAGAAGGAACGCGGCGCGATCTACCAAGTGAACTTCGACCGTGATGGGAACAACAGCCACAATGGCAAACCCGCACCGGACGGAGCGCTTTGGTGGAGCCGAAACGATCTGCCCGACTTCGAAAACTGGACGATCCAAAACGATGAAGACGGGCAGGACTTTGCACAGCTTCGGATTTCCCCATTCACCGGGATCGGAAAAGACACGAAGATTTATCTCTCTGCCGCCGAAGAAGAGGACTACCGCGCTACTCATATCTTTCCGTCACGCAAAGGGAGCACCGAAGCGATCTGGGGCGGGATTCTGACCGCCGGGCGACCTTGGACCGATGGCGACTCTATCCCCCTCGACATCGAAATAACAAAGTGGGTGAACACCGAGGTGGAGGGCTTTACGGAAACTCGCTCGGGCATTTCGGACGATTTCGAGTTTGGCATCGAGGGCATCGCCCTTCGCGGGATGACGGTGCCCGGCGGGAGCTTGCCAGGCTGGCCAGGACGGTTCAGCGGCGAGATCGAGTTTACCTTACAGATCGAGTTGCCCGGACAGCCGAGGATCGACTTGGACACCGTAAAACTGAAAGTGGCACCGTGGTTGATGATCGACTCCTCAGCATCTGCGGAAACCTCCTTCGTGGCCCAGGTCAACGAGAACCCAGTACTCCATGACCTGCCTCACGCGCAAGTGATAGGCAACCTTCCGACCCAGTTCACCCAGGATCAAGCTGAGTTCGGCTACACGCAGTTTCCCGGTGCGGCGGTTCAGAAGTTGGCCTTCGCTCTTCCATACGGACAAGGCAAGATGGCCACTTGGTTGCTGGAGGGCTATCTCGGACCCGGCAAGGGAGTGTTCGGGATCGGTGACACCTTCGATAACAAATCGTACGATTTCGGAGGGAACCTCGAACTGTGCCCGCCCCACGAAAACTACCCACTTGGCCGAATGCTCTACGGAACAAACATGTTCATCATGCAGCGAAAATTCCTCGTAGCTCAAGAGGTTCAACTACCCTTTGGCGCAAGTGAAGACGGAGCAAACCCCGGAGGAATCGACGTCGGATATCTGACGGTAGGCCACGTCGATGAGATCATGAATTTCCAGGAAGACGGATCTGTCCTGATTGCCGATCCCAACGCCGGTATCGAGTTACTGGAATCGTTCACGGCGATGGAGAAATTGGAAGGCGTCCTATTTTCGAAGGCATCGGCCAGGCCAGACACGGGGAAGGTTGCTCAGGACATAACCAGCTTCTCGCCGATGACCATTCTAACGGATGAAGAGTTCGCGACTTCCGGGGCGGACTGGCAACGCTACGTCGGAGGATACATGAGGATCGCCACCGGAACTGGGAAGGGGCAAATGGCGCGAATCTCGGCAGTTGGCGAACAGTTATCTGGGCCACAACAAGGGAAGATCACTATTTCGTTTGATCTTTGTTACCAGACAGGATCAACGTCCCTGACCGAATCTGCCCGATTCCGGTTTGTGGAACACAATGTCCGTTCTGCAAATGAGGGATGGTTTGTAAAACCAAAAGCCAACGATCACTTCGTTCTGCTCAAAGAAAGCGATGTCTTGTGGTGGCTAAGCTCTGCTGCATTGGCGTTCAATCGAACCGATGTCGGTGGCCTACCCGCCCCGATCACCGTTGGGGAACTTCTTCAGGATTCGGCGTTTCTCACATACAACGAGACGGTCAAACAAAAGATTGATGCTGCCCTGAGCGTGTTGCCGGCGTCCATCGGGCGCCGGAGAGTCCCCGTCCTATTTCACGCTCCTTCAGCGAACGAGGGGAAGGCGTTTGTCCCGAATGCGGTAAATAGCCAGCAAATCGGAGGCACTTCATTCTATCCGAAGCAGTTCGGTCCGCGTGATCCGCAGGATGAGGATGTCTTCAAGCGTTTCGTCGAAGAACTCTTGGATAATCCAGCCGAGAAGGACATGTGGAACGCCTTTCATACCTTGGAAGGACATGTGCATTGTGGATCGAACGTCGCCCGTACTCCAACCACCGACTGGTGGTCAAGATTCCAAAGTCAATGACAATGAAAACGAAAATCTATCTCATTCTGATCGCCCTCATTTCGATGGCGTCCAGCAACGCAGCCGAGCCGGAGGTATCGGAGATCATCGACATGGCCAAAAAGGAACGGGACAACCTTCTCATGCCATTCGATGGATTCAATCGAAGTAGCTCAGGGATCGAATTCGAGCGGTTGATTAATAAGCTGGGCGAAAAGGTCGCCCGTCGCGACGAAGCGGCTATCGAGCGTCTGGACCCGAAAAAGCTCGAGGACAGGATCGAACTGATTGCGCTCGATTTCGTGAAGCGCAGCGAAATCTATACCGAGATTTACGACAAGTATGTTCGGGTTCCGACCGAGGAAGAGTTTCAGCGGATGAAGGAGGAATACCTGAAAAAGCATGAAGAATTCCTCGATCGGTTCCGCAAGCAAGGCATCGACATTCCCTCAGCCAAACCGATTGGGAATGGGGTAGGGCTAAAAGACCCAACCTTTCCTGCTCCCGCGATGATCGATGGGAAGTACTTGAACGAGGAGCACCAGTATTGCTTGGAATTCTTCTGGATGGCTCCACAGAAGGCCAAGACGATGAAGGGCCATCGTGGGACGCTGGCTCGCGCCCTCGACGAGTTGAAGGAGAACAACGGCGGGCTCCCGGACATCCGTGATCTTTTTGAGTGACCCGATTAGGACGGTAAAGGTCTTTCTCCTGCCCGTGGAGGTAGAGTCCCGTGATAGAGCGGTTCAAGGTTCGTTCACTCCGCCCTCCGATTGGGAAAATGTAAAACTCAAATTCAAGCAAGGAGGAAAGGATTACGGAAGCTACAGCCTCGACGATCCGCAGGAAACGTTCATCTACGAGAAAGAAGCGGACATCTTTTCAGACTCGGAAACTGAGGATAGCACCTTCAACGAGGCCGCCAAATATCACGCCAACGACCCGGAAGTGATGAAGGCCATCAATCAGGATGTCGTCCTGTATCGAGACGAGGACAATCCTGACAAGATCAACTTCCTCACAGTTTTTGACAAACTGACTTCCATTGAAATCACCATCGAAGTGGACGGTGAAGACCTCGCGACGATTGATCACGAACTGACTGAGGAGGAAGATTTTGGTCGATTGATTGCGGCTCTTGCTGGGATTATCAATGGAGAAGATCCCCCGGAAATCGAAACACCCTGGTTCCCGCAACCAACCGGAACCGGGTTCGATGACGACGATTGGGACAAATTCACAGACAGCGGAGGAAACATCAGCGATGACGCGGTCTCTGACGCGGGTATGGCAAGTATCACGGCCGCTGCACCTGCGTCCGTTTCGGCGAATTACACGGACCTTTCCATATTGAGAATCCCACAGGTATTCGAAGGATTTTTCTACGAGGTCTGGAACGAGACGACGGAGATTGAGTGGTTGGCCTTTGTTCAGATTGTTGGCGGCCAAAATCAACAACTTGCCACTGATGTCCAGAACGCCATGGCTGCGGCCCCGGGAGGCGGAGCACCAGCCCCGGTGGCGGGAGCGAGTCGGACAAACCTTCAATTGCCAGCTGAAATCAAGAAGCGTGGCCTCGTGGCGCGCTGCCTGATCTACTGGGTCAAGAAACACATCAAGGCCAACGTCGCCGTTGGCGAAGGAGTGGTATTCGGATTGTGGGATGGGATCAAAGGCGATGTTGTCGGAGTGGTGGACTCGTTGCGGCTCGTCGGAGACTTTGCGACTTTCGTGAAAGAATACTTAGAAGATCCGTATCGCGTCGCCGGAGAGCTTTACCATTCTTTCAAGGTGGTGAAAGAAATGGGGTGGGACGGGGTAAAAGACGTGATTAAAGGCATGGTCGCCGAATTTACTGGAAAACAGGATGCGCGATTAGAGATGCTGCTGGGACCAGGAGCTATGGAAGACCCCGTCTTCATGGCAGCGTATTATGGCGGCTATATCACCGGTTATGTTGGGGAGCAAGTAGCAGTAGCGTTCTTTACCGCTGGCGCCTCGCTGGGAACGAAAGTCGGGCTAGCTGCGCGAGGTTTGCGAAAAGGGGCCGACGCCGTGAAAACCATCGTCAATAAAGCAAAGGCATTCCCCGATGGCGAATTGATCCAACGAAGTTCAAAAACGATCTCAACCGAGTTGGGCGCTGCTGCTCGAAAGGCCGACGACATTCGAGCGGCTCGGCGCAATGGGTCCATGTGCCGTTCTCCAAATGGCTGCTTCCG
Organism: uncultured Verrucomicrobiales bacterium; assembly: GCA_964439145.1. GTDB lineage: Bacteria > Verrucomicrobiota > Verrucomicrobiia > Verrucomicrobiales > DEV007 > JAEUHH01. Next base: position 1,551 of record CAYTNL010000053.1, on the reverse strand, counting down.
TGAAGGAACGCTGGTTTTGATGGGAGATGGTTCGATTCGCCCCATTGAATCGATACGAGGCAATGATGTCGTGATGGCGGACGATCCAGACGATGGCCTGCCACCGTTTCCCCAAAGGGTCGAAGCCCAAGTGTTGACCGCACCGAAGCATTTTTATCGGATTGCGTGGGATGTGGATGGAGACGGCGCAGAAGACGGGGCCGTTTCGGTGACGGGTGATCACCCGTTTTGGACAGCTGGGAAGTCTTGGCAACCAGCCAGCGAAATCCAATCTGGAATGCGGTTCCGCACCGACTCTGAGGAGACCGCGACGGTTTTGGCCGTGAAGCGATACGAAGCAGATCGACCGTCATACAACCTCGACGTGGCGGGGCCGAATTCGTTCTTTGTCGCGTCGGGTCGGCTCGGTGAGTTCGTCCTCGTTCACAATGCGGAGTATGATCAGATCGCATATGGTAGCGATGCGGAGTTTGATCCTATTTCTGGGCAAAAAAACCAAAAACATCACGGGATAATGAACGCTTGGCTTCAAGCAAACTTTCCACTCACCTATGCCGGCAGAATCGTCGAAAAAGATTTCCCATGTATTGAGCTTTCGCCAGCGAATCATTCCGCTGCGTCTATTGTTGAGCAAAATTTCAGGAACGGCGCGCCCAAACTCCCTGGATCACAAAAAGTTGACTGGAAGTCTGTTTCTGCCAGAGACGCTCTGGAGGTGGCTCGTACTGCATATCGGGCAGCCGGAGTAAGCGAGGAGCTTATTGCGAAACAACTTAGTGCAATTAATGGCTGGCTAAAATCGAACCTCTTGAAGTATGGATGCAACCCCTAAAGGAATTAAGGAACTAGTCGATATGATTAATGGATGCGATTCATGCCGAACTTTCTCGCCCACGGGACTTCCGAATATAACAAGATCTAACTTGGCGATCCCTGAGGATTTTGCTGAATTCTACAAGCTTACAGCAGGTGCTCGGGTATTTTACGATGACTCGCCATTTGGTTACCAAATATGGGCTCCTGAAAAGGTATCATATGCAAACCCATTGTTGCTGGGCGAACTCTATGAGCAGCAAAAGGCTAAATATGACAACGATCACTCGTCGGCGCTGTATCTTTTCGCTGATTCGTCGGCAGGGTATGTGACAATTTCACTGGCACAAGATAAATCAGATTTCGGTTTCTGTTTTGATAGCTCTGGTTCATATCACGGCACGGAGGAAAGTATCGTTATAGCGAAATCGTTCACAGAGTTTTTAACCCTCGCCTACGAGGCGAAGGGGCAAAACATCCTGTGGGATGATTTGAATCCGAAATACGGCTATCTGGGCGATCTGTAGAGGGCGGACGCGCAATCCTGTCGGTGAAGTCGGACGACCAACCGGGCGCAAGAGCAAACGACCGCTCCGTCACGCCTCGTGCTTGTGGGTGCCGAGTGCGGCTGTCGCCGGAATCAAAAACAACGGTATGAATTAAGGGACAGGTCATTTATTAGAAAATCATCGGTGTAGAAAACTTGCCGCAAAAAGACGGATTTGGAGGTGCTTTCCG
>CAYTNL010000052.1:40502-47935 GCA_964439145.1 uncultured Verrucomicrobiales bacterium | reverse complement strand
TGATCTCGGCGAGACCCTTGGCCACCACGCCGCCGGTGGGGTTCGCGAGGCCGGTGGTCGGCCACAACGCCAGACCGGGCAGGAGCAGGGTGACCGCGGAGACTTGCAACGCGCCAGCCAACCTCAGACGACTGAGCGGGGAGGGAGTGGAAACTCTTTTCATGAGCATCGGGAAAGAAACGGTTTCAGCGAGGGGGGAGAAGAGAGTGAGCGGGCGAATTTGAGTGGTTCTAATCACTCGCACACTCTCACCCTAATAATGTCGTTCAGGGCAGTGGTGTGACAGCTTTGGGCGTTCTGCGGGGAGCATCCGGTCCGCCCGGCACACCAAACAACCTGAAAGAGGAATATTCGTTGGTGTCGAAGTTGTAGTTGTAGGATTCCCCGAAGCCCTCCTCGTCACCAAAGATCTCGTATAGGCTGTAGTAGCCCATTCCCTCGAGGTATTGATCGTCTCGATCAAAGGTGTCGTATTTGTCGAGGAAGAGGAACGAGAAGTAGTCGAAGGGAGTGAGTATCTCCACCGGGACAAGGACTTCTTCCACCACGGGTATTTCTTCCTCCACCACAACTGTCGGGGGCACCACCGGCGGGATGACCGGCTCCAAGGTGCCGTAGTAGATATTGTATTGGCCGAATCCGCTCGGTGAGTAGGCACCCTCGGGAACGAAGGTACCGGTCGGCTCACCGAATCCACCAATTTCCTGCTGGTGATCCGTGCCTATCAGCTCGTCCGCCCTAGTGCCGTCTGGAACCGGCGTCCGGGTATACTCGTTATTGTTCAGGAAAGCTCCATTCTGAATGAAGTTCTGGGCGGCACTCGGCACATAAAGACGAAGTTCACCAAAGAATCCACCACCCGCACTTGTGATCACCGCGTCGGACCCGATACGCAGAGCTCCGGTGCCGGTATCGAAGGGATTGACCCGGCTCGCGCCGATGAAGGTGTCCCCCTGTGTGGAGCGGAAAACGGATGATCCACTGCGGAGCGGATCAATGTGGCCGATGAGAACCTGATCCGTGTAGAGGCGGGTGTGGGCCGCGTCATCAAATTGACGGTTGCTCGGATCAGACAACACCACATCGTTACCAACACTCACGAAGATGTCCCCGTCGCGGTTGCCCGACCCGCTGCTCCGCTGACGGAAGAGATGGTCGCCATGGCCGATCTTGGAAAAGTTGTTGAAGATTTCAAGGCCGCTTCGCTCTATCCCGACACTGGTGTCGGTGTCTGCGCCCCGATTCATGATGAGATCTTGGCCGGCCACCACCTCGATAGTGCCACTGAGGTTGCCAGCGTTCTGAAGTCCTCCATGACCGATCATGGTATAGCCGTCCCGAGAACCGGCTCCTCCATAAACTTCCACATTCACCCCGGCGGTGACCTTGATGTCACCAGTCATGTCCCCGTCGGTGAAATTACCGCCATGGCCGATCTGAGACGACAAGCCCCGGAAGAAGGTGTCATCGTTGCGGCTGAAATCAGGATCTCCTCCTCCCCTCAACACAACACTTCCGGCGATCGACATCACTTCGATGGTGCCGCTGAACCCTCCCACCCCAGGAGCCAGATTGAGGTTCCCTCCCTGAGGATCGGAGTCCCAACCGCCGTGACCGATATGCGCATAGGCAATATGGGTCGAACTGAGTTGCCCCAGGTTCGACGGACCGTTTCCGGCCACGTCCTCCGTGTCCAGAAACGGCACACCACCCCAGACATTGATGTCCTCAAGCACCCGGATGGTGATCTCGCCCGAATGCGCCTCGCCACGATTACCAAAGCCGCCGTTGCCAACATGGGCATAACCGTAGCGGGCGTTGTTGCCCGCCTTGACATCCAAGCCTCCGGCGCTGCTGATCAGGGTGATGTCACCGGTAGAGGTACCCCCGGCGGCGGCGCCTCCGTTGCCTATCTGAGCGTAGGCATAGCGGTCATCGTCGTGAGTGAGCAGCGGATCGGTGGTGGTATTGGTGGTCTGACCCGCCGCCCCAGTGGCGTCCTGATCCACCCCTCCGCCTTGAACGATGATGCTACCGTCCACTTCCACGTAGATCGTGCCACGACTGCCGGTATCACCGAGACGGTTATTGTTACTGTTACGACCACCGGTGGGATCGTAGCCATCAGTCTCAAATCCCCCATTACCCACTTGGGCATAGGCCTCGCGGGCCTCGCCGGCTTGCACGCGAAGGCCGACTCCATCCGCGTTCTGACCGGCGGTGATGGAGATATCTCCCTGATGATCGCCCCGTGCACCCCACCCGCCGTTGCCAACTTGGGCGTAGTTGTAGAGATAAAATGAGCGATTCCCCTGACCGCGAAGGTCGGTGCCGCTGGCCCCAGCCACCGTGCCGATGGCGTCCGGGCTAGTGGCGGTAACCGTCGGCCCCACCCGGATCACCGAATCGGGAACGAAAGTGGGCGCCCCGACTCCACCTGTGTGCACCTGAATGTCCAGATTCTGATTCACGGCTACGGAAGTCTTGATGTCCCCGGCGTCGAGAGTCACGCCTCCCCCGGCATTGATGGTGATATCACCCCGATGCCCCAAACCATCCGCCGCCCCACCGATCAGGGCACCTCCATCATAGCTGCTGCTGCGACCTCCGTTCCCCACCATCACAAAGCCGTCCTGAGCTGCCATGACAGGGTCGGGCAGTAGCCAGACATCTCCATTGGCACGCTCCACCCGCGTGGGCCGGAAAGCGTGAGCCCCAATTTCGGCGGAGAGATCCACCAAGGCGCCAAACTGGTCGGTATACCAGATAGTCACCCCGTCACTCTGCCGGATCGCCGGGGTCAGCAACTTCGGTCCCACGGTGGCTTTCTGGGCGGCCTTCATCACCACATCCCCACCTGCTGTGATGGAAATATCGGAAGGCCCCCAGGTGCCTAGACCTTCCCCGACTTTGCCGGACGAATTCCAGCTTTGGGTGTTGGTGCGATGTTGCGCTTGGTTCCCACCATTGCCGATCATCGCGAAATTACCCACGCCCGTTCCACCATTGTCCTCGGTACTCGCCAGTCGTGGCGTGCCCCGCAAATTGTTGGCCACCGCCAAGGGATCCACAACCCCGGCATCGGTTCCCTCGATGGTCACCCCATCCCATCCACCGCGTGCCTCGAGGGTAAGATTACCTCCCGCGTCGATGACGATCTCACCCCAATGGTCACCCCAGGAAAGGTAACCACCATGACCGATCATGGTATAGTTGTTGGTCCGGTTGTTCTCAATTCCGAAGGGTTCCTGCCCCGGCAGAATCTCGCCCTCCACTTGACCGGCCTGGAAATCAATGTCGCCACCGGCGGTAACCGTGATACGACCATTGTGCCCTTGCTGGAACTGGTCCGCGACCATGATGTATTCCGGATTCAGCGCGGAGACGGGCAGACTGGGATCGAAAACGGGGTTCGGCTCCAATCGAGTGGCTCCGCCACCGATGAGAGTCTGTGCCGTGACTCCATCGGCAAGGAAGCCCGTCTCCTGACCGGTGTCCAGAATGTCCGCCATCTGCTTGTAGCCGCCATGGCCGATCTGCGAGTAGGCGACCCCGCCAGTTCCGAAGCCGCTGCGGAATATGATGTCTCCGCCCGCGTCGACGTTGATGTCCCCAGTCAAGGTTCCATTGGCGGCGTTGGCGGTACGATGACGTCCTCCCGACCAGAGGCTCCCATCCTCACCCCGTCCGCCATGACCAATCTGCGCGTAAGAGCTGCTACGGCCGGCATAGAATTCGATATTACCCGTCGCGGTGACATCAATGTCGCCACTGGCGCCTCCCACACCCAGATAGCCACCATGGCCGATCTGGGAGTAGGCAGCATCCCCGACGTTGCGCCGATCCTGACCGTTGCGGTCAACCTGGATGGCGATGCGATCAAAAATGACATCGCCATTCCGCGCCTCCACCACGATGTCACCACGATTTTCCATACGGTCATTGACTCCGCCATGACCGATCTGGGCAAACGCCTGGTTGCCGGTGGCCGTCATGTGGACACCGCCCGCGGAGATCACGTTGATATCGCCACTGTGACCGTAAGGAAGCCCCGTTGCCGGATTGATCTTGATTCCGTCACCGGCGAAACTGGAATTGCCGGTGTTCCCGCCAGCGGGCAGCAGGATGTTGCGATTCGGCATGGCGTCGGGGTGGAAGGAGTTCACCCCCCCGTGGCCGATCATCACATAGGAGCGATCACGGTTGTTGGTCCAGCGCCAATCTGTGGGATTGGCCGGCCCCGCGTCACCGAGATTGGGTGAAGCCGTTCCCTCAATGCCGCCGATCGTGGTTGTTACGTTGATGTCGCCACTGTGTTCGCCCCGGACATTGTAGCCACCGTGCCCAATCTGAACCGGTGTATCACTGTAGAGACCACCCTCCATCTCAATGGTGCCGGCCGTGACTGTGATATCTCCGCTCATATCACCGGCAATCACGGTGCCCAGTCCTGCTCGGAAATTTCCACTGTTCATGGTGCTTCCGCCATGCCCACCATGACCGATCTGGGTCTGTGCCTGAAGTCGGGAACCCACCATCACCACCGCCTGACCACCGTAGACCGTGATGTTGCCAGAATTATCGCCATCATCGACCGCGATGACACCCGAATCATAGCCAAATCCCGGACCCACCGCGTTTCCAGCATAAGCGTCCACTGAATTGTCCCCGCGACGCGTGCCTCCATGTCCGATCTGCACGTAGCCCTGGGCATGAACCTTGTCGAGGTCTGACGTATTGAACTCATCAGAAGGGCGCATGACCACCGCGGTCAGGCCGGACACGTTGATGTCGCCGTCCACGATCTGGTCGTCGGGATTGTCAAAATAGGCGCCATACTGGTTGTTGGCGATATCGACCACGTTGTCCCGAGTGTCGGCCACCCGGCGATAACCGATCTGGGTAAATCGGGCCTCCGCCCGACCGTGTTGCATGGACACCACATCGGCGAACACGTTGGTCTGGCCTCGCGCACTACCCACCTCAACCGGCTCCAGTCCCTCATCATTGAGGAAGACCGTGCTACCGAGCGCCCCCCAAGTGCCGAAGGCGCCATTCTGGATGGGCGTGCCATCGGCGTTGATGAAGTCCGACGCCGCCACCACACCGGACAGTGTTTGCGGATCTCCGGGACCATTCGGCAACGCGGGAAGCGTGCCACCCCATCCCGCCACGAGAGTGATGTGACCCGTGTTGGAGGTGTCGGTAACCCCGATGTTCTTGATATCGCCGTTTACGTTGATGTTGCCGTGGGCGAGAAAGGTCAGCGAGTTCGGGCTGTCGTAGATGATCTTGGCGCCCGAAGCGATGCTGATATTGCCCTGGGCGGTTCCGGTACCGGCGGTATGAACGATCACATTGTTCGCCGCCAGAAAGCCGATGAGGGCGTCGTCCGCGATCGTTCCCACACCATCACCAATGGTCACATCCACCGGGTCGATCAGAAAGGTACCCGCCGAACCATTCGCCGCTGCGGTGCTGACACTGCCCCGCACTTCAAGGCTTTCCAAACCGGAAACTTCCACAAAACCACCATTGCCGACGGAACCCAGCGCCTGCGCGGAGATGTCGCCCTGGAAAATCGTGCCGCCATCGGACCACACGGCCACCGATCCGCCGTCACCGATCACCAACGCGTCGACATTGATGCTCGCGCCTTCTTCCACCACGGTGCTCTGGGAATTGCGCACCTCGGCGTTGTTGCCCTGGATGCCGCCCCCCAGATTCACCGCGCCACCACCGATGGCGCCGGAGGCGTTGATGGTCGCGCCAGCGCCGATATTGACCCCCTGGCCGGTGGTGTCGATGCGTCCACCGACGCCGCTGGAGGAGGAGGCGTCCAGATCACCACCCACGCGAGTCTCACCCATGGAATCGATCTGAATCAATCCGCCCTCGGTCAGCCCTCCGGCATTCACGCCCCCGTCGACACTCACCGCGCCGCCGTTGAGCAGCACCTGGCCGCCGACGCTGTTGGCGCCGGTCGCCTGGATGGTTCCCAACGTGTTCACCGAACCCGCTCCCGAAACATTGACCGCGCCGCCACGCACTCCGCCGTCAGCGGAGATCACGGAGGTCGCGCCCTGATTCACGGTGCCACCGGTCAGGGTCACCACCCCGCCGCCGCCGGTGCCGTTGGCGGAAAGGTTGCCGTCGATAGTGAGAACGCTGGACGAGGTTCCCAACACCTGCACCACACCGCCATCGCCCGCGACTCCGTTGGCTGAGACCGTCGATCCCGCTCCGACCGTCACCGCGGTGGTACTTTCTTGCGAACCGATCTGGACAAAGCCGCCGTTGTCACCGTCCGCGCTGACGCGCGAGTTGCCCACGATGTTGATCACATCGCCCAGCATGGTGATGCTGCCGCCGTCCGTGCCCGCGTCGCCATCGGCGTCGATGCGTCCGTCGATATTGTCGATCTGACCACCCACGCCGGCGTCAATGAGGATCTCGCCGCCCGAGCCGTCCGCGTTACGCGCCCGCAGGGTTCCGGAATTGGTGATGTTGCCACCCACGGTACCGTCACCACTGGCGCTGAGGAGGATGCGACCGCCGCGGCGGCTGACGCCGTTGGCGCGCACGATGCCGGTATTCTCGATGGCCATCGCGTAGACATTGCCGTGCGCCTTGAACTCGACCGAGGCGGCGTTCACGGTGCCCGAGTTGCTCACGCCTTTCTGACCGCCCGGTCCGGGTCCGATCACGGAGATGCGGGACTCGCCGATGGTGTCGACGATGAATTCGCCGCCGGCGCCGAAGGCCACCGTTCCATCCGGGGCACCCACCGTGCCCTGGTTATCCACGAAGTTACCCAGCAGCACCACGTCGCCACCCCGCGAGGTGATGGTCCCGAGGTTGGTCACTCCCGCCGAGGAGTTGCCCTTGAAGTTCATCGGCCCGCCGTTGAGGAAATCGGCGTCGTCGATGTCCAGGGTCGAAAGCACGCCCAGCCCACCGATGTCCACCACCCCGCCGGCGCCCACCAGAATCCCGTTCGGGTTCACCAGGATCACCCCCCCGTTGGCCATCAGCGTCCCCATCAGGGCCGAGGGATTCCCGCTCACCACCCGGTTCAGGGCCACCGCGTCTTTTCCGGGTTGGATGAACTGGGTGATTTCGCCCCCGTTGATGGAAAAGCTCTCCCAGTTGATGATCGCCTTGTTGCTGGCCTGATGGATTTTCAGGTGTCCGGGAGTCAGATCATCGATCTCCACGGCACCGTGTTTCACCGTCGCCCCAGTGGGGTTGGATCGTACCGGCATCGGCCAGAGGACCAGGCCGGGGATCAGCGCGGTCATCACGAGCGTTTGCGCCCAGACGGCCTTTCGAAGCGTTTTGGTGATCGCTTTCATGTGGGAACTTTCTTGAATTACTGAGGTGGGAGAGGAAAAACGCGGATCTCAAACGGGGTCAGAATCCTGGGAAAAACG
>CAYTNL010000052.1:0-40492 GCA_964439145.1 uncultured Verrucomicrobiales bacterium | reverse complement strand
ACCCTTTGTAAACCATAATTTTACGTCGCTTAAATTCCGCATTCGGAAGCTTTTGTCACCGGTGTCGGGGACGTGACAGAAAAAATCCGGTTTCTGATTCCCAAATCCGGGTCAAATTCGCAATCCAAATCTTCCGGGGCTTTCAACTTTCCCTCCGTCCTCCCGCCCCGTATCCTGATGACATGGCCCAGGAAAATGCCCCCGCCCGCCGCGAATCCGACTCCCTGGGAAGCCTGGAAGTGCCCTCCGGGGCTCTCTGGGGCGCCAGCACCCAGCGGGCGATCCTGAATTTCCCCATCTCCGGCAGGCCCCTCGATCCCGCCCTCATCCACGCCTACGGGCTCATCAAATGGGCTGCCGCCTCCGCCAACGAATCCCTCGGCGTCCTGCCCGCCGCCCAGGCCTCGCTGATCCGCAAAGCCGCCCGGGAGGTCCACGAGGGGAAATTCGACGCCCAGTTCGTGGTCGATGTCTTCCAGACCGGCTCCGGCACCAGCACCCACATGAACGTCAACGAGGTCATCGCCAACCGATGCGCCCAACTGGCGGGATTTCCCCTCGGGGCCAAGGAACCCGTCCATCCCAACGATCACGTCAATCTCGGCCAGTCCTCCAACGATACCTTCCCCACCGCCATTCACCTCGCCGCCGCGACCGCCCTCCGGCGCGATCTCATCCCCGCCCTGTCCTCTCTCCGCGAAGCCCTCTCGGTCAAAGCCGAAGCCTTTCATCCGGTGCTGAAAATCGGACGCACCCACCTCATGGACGCCACCCCGCTGCGCCTCGGGCAGGAATTTTCCGGCTATACCCGGCAGGCCGACCTCGCGGTGGCGCGCGCCGAAAAAGCCCTCACCGCGCTGCGCGAGCTGCCGCTCGGAGGGACGGCCGTCGGCACCGGACTCAATCGCCATCCGGACTTCCCGCGACTCGTCATCGCCCACCTCTCCGAGCAAACCGGCATCGACTTCATCGAGGCGGCAAATCCCTTCGAGGCCCAGGCCGCCCGCGACGCCCTCGTCGAGGCGAGCGGACAGTTGAAAACCATCGCCGTCTCCCTGTTCAAAATCGCCAACGACCTGCGCTGGCTCGCCTCGGGACCGCGCTGCGGACTGGGGGAAATCTCCCTCCCCGCCATCCAGCCCGGCTCCTCCATCATGCCCGGCAAGTCCAATCCCGTGCTGTGCGAGGCGCTCATGCAGGTCTGCGCCCAGGTCATCGGAAACGATGCCGCCATCACCTGGGGCGGCGCCAACGGCAATCTGGAACTCAACACCATGATGCCGATGATGGCCCAGAATGCCCTGGATTCCATCCGGCTGCTGACCCGCTCGATCACCCAGTTCCGCCAACACGCCGTCGAGGGTATCGAGGCGAATGAGGCGCGCTGCCGCGAGCTGATCGACGGCTCACTCAGTCTCGTCACCAGCCTGGTTCCCCATCTCGGCTACGAAAAGGCGGCCGAACTCGCCGGAAAGGCCTTCGCCACCGGCAGAACCATCCGGGAAATCTGTGAGGAGGAGTCCGTTCTCCCCGCCGAGACCCTCGACGCCGCGCTCGACGCCGCGTCCATGACGGAACCGCGCGCCTGAGGCGGCATCAAAAAACCGGGTGACGAAAATCGCCCGTGGCGTAACTTTTCCGCCGCGCGCGACGAGCACTCAGGGAATCCCGGTCGCGCGCTTCCCCCCCAATCCCTGAATCATGCCCAGACTCATTTCCCTCGGTTCGCTGCTCGCGATCACCCTGACGACGACCCAGTGCGCGCCCCGACAGCAGGCATCCCCGCCCTCCCCGGCGCCGGTTGCCACCGGTCCCACCTCTCGGGGACTCGCCAGTTGGTACAGTGTCCGCACCAACGGCCGTCGCACCGCCGGCGGCATCCCGTTTTCCGATCACGAGCTCACCGCCGCCCACCGATCACTCCCCTTCGGCACGGTCGTGCGCGTCACCAATCAGAAAAACGGTCGCTCCCAGGTCGTGCGCATCACGGATCGCGGCCCCTTCACCCGCGGTCGCATCATCGATGTCAGCAAGCGCGTGGCCGAGGACCTCGGCATGATCAATGCCGGCGTCGTGCCGGTGGTTGTCGAGGTGGTTGGGCAACCCAACCGGGCCTGAATCGGCGGCTCCTGGCATCGACATCAAAGAGGGTCGGGTCCGCGACCCAACCCTCTTGGGGGTCGGCTCATGGTAACCATGCCGGTTCACAGACGCGAAAACCGAGCACCTCACAGACGCCCCCCTCCAGGGGAATCTCGAGTTCATGCCAACCGGGGTCCAACTGATCGGCCAGGGTCACGGAAAACACCCCACCCGCCTCGCCGCGAAAGTCCACCTCGGGCCGGGTCGCCCGCAGGACCTCCCAGGTGAAGGCGTCGCCATCCCGATTGGTGTAGGTCTCACCATCGGCCTCAAGACGCCGACGCCAGAGCGCGCTCGGAACGGTGATCTGGCCGCTGTTTCCCGTGAAATCGTCGCCATTGTGCCCGTAGCCATCATGACCGGTGACCGAGCCGATCAGTTCGTAGGCGCCCGCGTCGCCATACATGCGAATCGTCCAGGATTGCGGAATGATCTTCGCCGGATCACCGAGCTGGATCTGATGCGGCGCGCGATCCGCCGGACTGCCACGCTCGGGGCGAAAGTTTTTCGCTCCCGGCATGATCAAAGTGGTGAGAAACACCGGCAGTTCATCCAGTGGAACGCCGTCGAGAGTCATTGGCCCGGCGGCGCCGAGCGTTCCTCCCGCGGGCGATTTCCGGCCGATGAGATCGACGCGAGTTCCCCGAAATCTGATCCGTAGCGAGTCGGAATTCGAGTGGATCACCCCTTCGGCATCCTCTCCCGCCGCCGCTGAGAGGTCGAGCCAGCGTTCCCGACTCTCCGGGCGATAGGCGGGCGTCTCGTGGCGCGTGATGTGGCGGCAGATGTTCTCATTGATGACCAGCGCCCCGTGATCATTCTGATGCACCGCGTCTTTCAGCAGCCACTGGATGGGCTGCCCGTGTTCCCGGAGGTAGGCGCCCCATTCGCGGCGGCTGTCGACCCATTCGCAGCCGTACTTTCGGGCCACGTCGCGGAGGGCGTCCCACTCGGGCGCATTGATGGTGGCATCGGTGATTTCGACATCCCGCTCGCGCAGATGGAGGCTGGCCACGATGACATCGGCGGAGGAATGGGCGCGGAAATCGGCGAGCAGCTTCTCCAGATCCTCCGCCTTGCCACCGGAATAGAGGATCACCAGATCCGGCCGCTCGCCCAACACATGCTGGCGCATCCAGCCCCGGGTGAAATCGAACTCCACCGCCGAGCCGACATGCTTCTCATAGTGGATCGGGGGAGCGTCGGGAAAGTGCTCGCGCACCCACTGCACCAGTCGCTCACCGTTGCCCAACATGTTGGTATAGCTGGAGCCTATACCCATGACCTTGAGCGGTAGTCCGGGAAATTTCGGCGCGGCGAGTTTGGAGACGAACAGTGCCAGGTGCTCGCCATCCCCGGGACGCGGACTCAGATCCCGGGCCGGGTATCGCGACCTCCAGCCGGAGTAGGCTTTGGAGAACTCGTCCTCCGTCGCCTCGCGGAAATTGACGTCGTCGATGGCCAGGATCTCGTCGTCCGTCCCGAAGCGCAGTGACACTTTCACCGCCGTGGCGCCGACCGCGCTGCGGAAATAAAAGCCGACGCGCCGCCATTTCCCCCCGGTGTCGGGGATCTCCAGCGGGGTGTGCTTTCCATAGATGATCTCGGTGGTCTCCGAGGAGGCGCTGCCGGTGCCCGCCCGCGATGTGCGCAGCCAGGCGGACACGAGGTAGGGCGTGGCCTCCCGCGCGGGCTGATTCAGTTCCATGGTCGGGACCGAACCCGCTTGCCTGATCATGTGGGAGCCGCCCTCGGGCGAATCGGGCGAGGTGATCCGCTCGAAACGGGTCAATCTCAAGGCGTCCGTGTTTTCCCAGGGTTCCTCGAAATTCCGCGTCAGCGCGAAGCCCGACGGCGCGGGAAACGGGGCGTCGCCCAGGCTGGTGAGGCCGACTTCCCGGGGTTCCTCGGCCTTTCGCATTTGCTGGGCCTGGCCCGGATGGGAATAAACCGCCGCCAGGACGCAGGTGATGATAGGGATGCGTTTCATCCCGGCCATCATCCAACGCGGATGCGCCGGACGCCAGCCACTTTTTGGTTCGCCTGGCACCGGGAATCTGTTCTATCTAAGGCGTATGAGGCACTTTTTCTGCATTCTCCTTGGCTTGTCCCTGAAGCCCCTGCCGCTCGCCGCGGAAACTTTTACGATCATGGTGGAGGCGGGCGCTCATGATCGCGACGCGACCCCGCTGTCGGTCGAGCTGCCCGCTGGCCGCGAATGGAAAGGCGCGCCGGTGCTGCGTCCCCTCGACGCAAGCGACGAAGTCGTCGCCGCCCAACTGACGGGCGGCGAACGCCCAAGTCTGACCTGGATGCTCGACCGTCCACTGGCTTCCGGTGCCACCCGCGGTTACCGACTGGAGTGGATGCCCGCGACCGAAGCCGCCCCCTCCATGCGCTGCGAGGAAGACGAAGCCGCCATCACCATCACCAGCGGAGACACGACCGTGCTCGGCTATGTGAAAACGCCCACCCCCGACGCGGCCGCCAACGATCCTCTCTACACCCGCACCGGTTACCTCCATCCGGTGCGGACGCCGTCGGGCGGGACGGTCACCGGCGACTACCCCGCCGATCATCCCCATCAGCACGCCCTCTTCAACGCGTGGACCAGGACCACTTTCGAGGGACGACCGGTGAATTTCTGGGACCAGAAAGACGGCGGCGGACGCATTGCCCATGTGGGCGGCGGCGAGAAGATCTCCGGCCCGGTTTTCGCCCAGTTCACGACCCGGCTGCGGCATGAGGATCTCACCGCCCCGGGCCAACCGCGACCGGTGCTCGATGAAACCTGGGTGGTGCGCGTCTATCGCGCGGGAGAAAAGTTTCACCTTTTCGACATCGAGACCAACCAGCGCTGCGCCACCGACAGCCCGCTGGTGATCGAGAAATATCACTACGGGGGGATGGCCTTTCGGGGCACCTCGGCCTGGTTCGACGCGGACAAGAAAGCCGAGCCACCGTCGAGCTTTCTCACCAGCGATGGATTGTCACGCCTGGAGGGCAATCATTCGCGCCCCCACTGGGTCTCGCTCTCGGGTCCCCTCGATGGCGCCAAGGCCGGCGTCGCCGTGTTCTCCCATCCGCAGAATTTCCGCTCGCCCCAATGGGTGAGACTGCACCCGACCAAACCCTATTTCGTCTTCACCCCGATGGTGGAGGAAGGCTTCCGCATCGCGCCGGATGACGCCCCCTTCATCGGACGCTACCGCTACGTGGTCCACGACGGAGAACCCGACGCCGGATTCCTCCGTCGGATCTGGACAGACTACGCGGAGCCCCCCACCACCCGCATCGAATCCCAACCATGAACCGACTCACCCGCCCCCTCCCTATTCTCCTGACTTGCGCCGTCCTCTCACCCGCCCTTGCCCTCGCGCAGGATGCCGGCGGGCAGTGGTTCCGCGGCAACACGCACACCCATTCACTCTGGAGCGACGGCAACGATTTCCCCGAGATGATCACCGCCTGGTATGCCGATCAGGGTTATGATTTCATGGCACTGTCCGACCACAATGTGCTCGCCGAGGGGGAACGCTGGATGACCTTGGAAGCGATCACCAAACGTCAGCGGGCACTGGGGCGCACCGCGATGGAGAAATACCGCGAGCGCTGGGGCGACACCTGGGTGGAGACCCGACAGAAAGACGGCGTCGAGGAAGTGCGCCTGAAAACCCTGGCCGAATATCGGGGCAAGATCGAGAAGCCCGGGCAGTTCCTGATCCTCCAGGCCGAGGAGATCTCCAACTCCGCCGGAGGCAAGCCCATCCACATCAACGCCATCAATCTGACGGAAGTGATCCCCGCCATCAAATCGGAGGACGCGTCCGAACTGCGCCAGGTGATGGGCGATGTCGCGACCCTGGTCAGCGAGCAGGAGGAGAAGACGGGGCGCCCCATCCTCGCTCACCTCAATCACCCGAATTTCCAGTGGGCCATCACCGCGGAAGACCTCGCCCATGTCGCCGGAATGCGCTTTTTCGAAGTCTACAACGGCCATCCCGGCATCAACCACCTCGGCGACGCTGATCGACCTGGAGACGAGCGCATCTGGGACATCGCCAATACCATTCGCATCGCGGAACTGGGCCAAGTCCCCCTGCTTGGTGTGGCGACCGACGACTCCCACACCTATCATGGGGGCGATGTCTCCCCCGGCCGCGGCTGGGTAATGGTCCGGGCTCCGCGCTTGGAGGCCAACGCGCTGATGGAGTCGATGAAAGTCGGGAATTTCTACGCCTCCTCCGGGGTGGCGCTCGAGTCCGTCAGTTGGGATGAGAAAGCCCGCACTCTCAGCGTCAATATCGCCCCCTCCCCGGGAGCCACCTACACCACCGCCTTCATCGGCACCCGGAAAGGCTACGATGCCACCAAGCCCGCAGCCGAGAACGGTATTGGCGAAATTTTCGCCACCATCGAGGGCACCGAGGCCCGCTTCACCCTGCCCGACGACGCCCTCTACCTGCGGGCCACGATCACTTCATCGGAAAAACACCCCAATCCCTCTTTTCCCGAACAGAAACAACAGGCATGGACCCAGCCCGTCGGCTGGCGTTGAGGGTCAGGACTCGTCCCGCCCCAGCACCTCGGTCTTGTCTGGAGCCACTATCCGATAGCGTATCCCGGCCCACCAGACCCGGTCGCCAAAGAGGGCGCTCGTGGTCAGCGCCGCATGGATCAGCATCGCCAGCGGAGTCAGGAAATGCTCGACCCATAACGAGGGCCGCATTTTCTCATATCCCCTCCCCTCAAATAGCCAGCGCAGAGTTCGCCGCCGAGCCCAGGCCCGCACCTGATCGCAGATCATCACAAAGCCCAGCACCAGCAGTCCGGACAAGGACTGCCATCCCACGACGGAGACCACGGTCGTGGTGAAGCCGATCACATAGGTCCAGGTCAGGAGGTGCGAAACCCGGTAATAGATGGGCGCGAAAAACCGTACCTGGAGATACTGGCGTCGGCCGAACTCTAAAAACGACGCCCAACTGAAATCCACCGGGCTGGGCATCAACAGGGAGCGCACGAAAGCCGGGCGACGCCCCGACCGGCGCGAGGCGCGCCCCAGCCTCAGGTCATCATTGAGACTGCCCGAGAACAGCGTCGGCACATTGATCGCGTCAAAATCAGCCCGGGCGATTGCCATCGAGCCTCCCCAGAGACTATTCCACCGGTCCCGCCCACCCAGCGTGGCCACCGAGCCGTTGATCGCGGTGGCGAGCAGATTGATGAAAGTCGCCCTCCGGGGGATGAAATAGCGATAGGTCGTCGATACCGGGTGCGTGCCGACATTGATCGGCGCCACCAGACGCGCCAACCAGTCGTCCCCGCAGCGCATGTCCGCGTCGGCGAATGCCACGATGGCGTCGGAGTCCTCCAGGACCGCGAAAGCCGCCAACTGATTGTGCACCTTCTGCCCCCGTCCCTCGCAGGGCCCCGCCACGATGAGCCGGATCTCCGTCAATCCCGTCTCCGCGCCCGATTCCCACCGCATCTCCTCCCGCTCAAGGCCGAGCCGCTCCCGCAACCACGGCGCGACCGGATCATCGGCGCTCTCCATGGTCAGCAGCAGCCGATAGCGCCGGTAGCGCTGCGTCAGGATGGATTCGAAAAACTGCGGGGTGTTTTCCGGATCAAACCCCTTGATGGCCACGATGAGCGCGACCTGTCGCTGGCTTTCCGCGCCCAACCCGCCCGCCCAGGCGGTATCTTGCGCCTCGCTCCAGCGCCGGTAGCCGAGGGCATTGACCATTGACGCGAACGCCTCCAGCATCCACAGCGCCCACGGCAGGCAGAAAAACCATTCGATCATCACAGTTTCGCAAGATACTGTTCGCGCCCCAGCCGCCTGCAAGCGCTATTCCCGTATCCGAGCATGAAAGTCGCGGAGGCCAAAGCCCTCACCAAATCCTACCACTTCGGCGACACCGAGGTCCATGCCCTGCGAGGTGTGGACATCACCATCCAGGAGCATGAGTTCGTCGCCGTGTGGGGGCCCTCCGGCTCGGGCAAGACCACCCTCTGCAATCTGCTGGGGCTGCTTGACGATCCCACCGCCGGCGAAGTCACCATCGGCGAGCGCCGCGCCGCCAGTCTGCGTGACGACGAAAAAAGCGCGCTGCGCAACCAGTCCATCGGCTTCGTCTTTCAGAATTTCAATCTGGTGCCCGTGCTAAGCGCCCTCGAAAACGTGATGTTGCCCCTCCAAATCCAGGGGATCTCCAAAGTGGCGGCCCGGGACAAAGCCATCCGCCTGCTCGACGAAGTCGAACTGTCCGACCGCGCCCACCACCGACCCCAGAAACTCTCCGGCGGCCAACAACAGCGCGTCGCTATCGCCCGCGCCCTCGTCACCGATCCAGTGCTCGTCATCGCCGACGAACCCACCGCCAATCTCGACACCACCAACGCCAATCGCATCATCGACGTCATGCGAAAGATCAACCAGAGCCGCGGCGCCGCCTTCATTTTCTCCACCCACGACGACCGCCTCCTCGACCGGGTCGATCGCCGCGTCCACCTGCAGGACGGGGAGATCATCGAGGATGAAAGGCTCGGCAATCCCTAGCTGGTCCCCGGCATTACCCGAACTCCGCGCCCCGCCCTCCGCGTTCCCCCCACCATGACCTGGCTCGCACTCGCCTTTCGCAACCTGCTTCGAAACGCCCGGCGCTCGATCACCACGATCGCCGCGGTCGCTCTCGGTTACGCGGCGGTCAATGTCCTCGGCGGCTTTGCCAACTACATGTTTGTCAGCATTCGCGAGGCCTTCATCTACGACCAGACCAACGGCCATGTGCAGGTGTGGAAAACCGGCGCCCGCACCTACGGCGGCTCCGATCCCGGCGCCTACCTGCTCACCGAGGACGCGTTTGCCGAGATCAAGGACTTCGCCGAGCGGGACGACCGCATCGTCCTCGCAGCCGGCATGCTGGAAGTGAAGGGAAACCTCGATCACGACGGCGTGCCCGCCTTTTTCCTCAGCCGGGCGATGATCCCATCCGAGCAGGAAGCCTTCTACGAGGCGGCCACCGCCCTGCGCGCCCGCAACAACGCCCGCTACCGGGGCAAGCCGATCACCGACGATACCCCCTACGCCATCGCCATCACCGAAGGCATGGCCGAGAACCTCAAGATCGATATCGGCGCCAACGTCATCCTCATGGCTCCCACCGTGCAGGGACAGATGAACGCCGCCGATGCCGAAATCCACCAGGTGCTCGACATGCCAGCCGAAGCCCTCAACGGTCGGCTCATCTTCATGCCCCTGGACATGGCCCACACTCTCTACGATACCGGAGGCGTCACTTCCGTGCGCCTGCTGCTGAAAGACGGGGCCGATACCGACGCCGTCGCCGCCGACCTGCGGGCGAAATTTCCAGACCGCGACTGGGAGGTGCTGCCCTGGTACGAGGTCTCGGAACTTTACAACCGCACCAAGAAGATGTTCGACATCATCTTCGGACTCGTCTTCGCCATCATCATCACCATCGTCACCATGTCGGTCGTCAACACCATCGGCATGGCGGTGATCGAGCGCACCCGCGAGATCGGCACCCTCCGCGCCATCGGATTGAAGCGCCCGGGTGTCATCCGGCTCTTCGGCATCGAAAGCGCCCTGCTCGGGCTCATCGGCGCCATCATAGGACTCCTGCTCACGGTGGGATTTTCCCTCGTGGTAGAGGCGGTGAAACCTCTCTGGAATCCCCCCCTCACCACCCGGGCCGTCATCTGGCAGGTCAAACTGGTGCCGGAATATCTCCTGGCCAGCTTCGCCATCCTGGTGCTGTTCACTTTTCTCGCCGCCATTCTCCCGGCCCGAAGGGCGGCCTGGCGAGGCATTGTCGATTCACTGGGACACGTCTGAATCCCGCGCGCGCTCCCTCAATATCGGTCGCCGTAATAGACGTCGTCGGACTTGCGCTCCATGCTCCGGCCCAGTCTCTGGAGATCCTTCCCGAATCCATCGGCCACCCCTTCATCGTCCGTCTTGGACTCGATCTTTCTGCCGAGACGCTCGATGTCTTCGCCGAGTCCCCCCACTGTGCCGCAGGCGGTGGTGAACAGAACCGGGGTGGACGCGATCACCAGCGCGGACATCAGGGAGCGAACGGTGCGGGAGTTCATGAGAGAAAAATAACCGTTCCCCGCGCCGCGCTCAACGGGGAAAATATCCTCCCACCAAAGAGGGTCGAGTCCGCGACCCGACAGGGTTGGTCGGGATCACTTGCCCGTAACGTTTTCCAAGGCGGCGAGTCCGCGGAGCATCTTGAACTTGCCCCGATTTTTTCGGGTCAGATTCTGAAAATGTTCCCGTGTCTGGTCGTCCATGTCCTCGTCCTCGCCGAGGAACACGACCATGTGCAGCGCGGGCGGCTCCATCCCCACCTCCTTGTAATGACTGGTCACCCCGTGGCGCACCAGTGTCTCGATATCATCCGGCGAGTGGGGCTCTGGACGCGGGGGACGCGCCCCGGCGCTGCCTCCGGTGGCCCGGGGCGGAGTGGCTCCGGTGATCTCGCGCACCAGTTGATTGAAATTCGTCACCACCTTGGGCGGCAATCCTTTCCCGGCACGCGCGGCGTTCTCCCCCGCCAACCACTCGCGGGTGCGGCGCTGGGCTTCGGCCCAGGCATCGCGCTCGGCGGCGGACACCTCGCCCGGAGTGCCCGGATTCGCCTCGGCCTGCTTGCGATACGCCTCCATCTCCTCCGGAGTCGGCGAGCGTGTCATGCCCACATACCCACCGGCGATGCAGAAGATCGATTCCGCCTGCCATTCCAGCGCTTTCTGGATGGCCTTGGTGTAATGCGCCAGATCGCGCGCCGCGATGGGCGGCAGATCGGCGTCCACCTCGATGGCCTCGCCCCGATGCCCGGCCAATCCGAGTTCGTCGTAGTCACGGTTGAGCGGATGCAGCCATTCGATCGCGAGTCTCAGGTTGGATGGGGTGGCCTCCACGGGCTGGTCGGCGTAGGCCATGAGTCGCCTCCCCTCGTAGAGCAGCAGATTGAACTTCGTGCCCCGGTTCAGCCCCGCCATCATGGAGCCGATCTCGTTCTTCACCTTGTCGTAGGCGTACATGCCGCCCTTCTCATCAACCAACATCTCCCGGGTGGCGTCGATGATGAAAACGATGCGTTTGCCCCCGGCGCTGATGCCGAAAAAGTTCACATCGGAGACCTCGCGCGCGTCGCCCTCGAAGCTGAAACCATCACCGATGGCCGCGTTGCCAACCGTCATGGTCGTGACGTCCACGGCATGACTCGGTCTCGGCTCCGGAACGCTGACCGGAGAGACCGCCGCGGCCCCGATCACGTTCGGCGGCGCGGCGGAGGCGGCTCCCGGCAGTCGCTCGGTGGCGCGCGGCGGCCGGGGAGGGATAGGCGCCTGTCCCCGCTCGGTCGTGGTCACGGTGGCGATCATGAGCGGCGGATTGGGTCGCGGGACCGCGATGACGACGAACCCGATGAGCAGGGCCAGGGCCAGGTGCGCGAGCAAAGCCAGGCTCAGGGCGGAGAGTTTCTGAGCGGCGCTCTCGACCCGATGTCTCCGCGACGGTCTCTCCACTGCTTCGATCCGCAGATCGCCATCGTATGGTTTCGCGGGCGAGGTCGCATTGGGCGACAACTTTGGAGGCGCGGGATGATGAGGCTCCTTCCGCTCGGGCACCGGGCTGACCGGCTCACGGGTGGGCACTTTTTCCGCCGGATCCTCGATCATTGGCGGAGCCGTAGCCCGCGACGGAGTTGGCGGCGCTGTTGGCGTATCTTCCTCCGTGGGGATCAGCGCGGCCGCGCCTTGGGTCATGAGGGTATGGACCCGATACTGCAACTCCGGCGGCAGGGGTGACTCGTCCGGGGATTCCCGCACCAGGCGCCGGGCGCCGTCCATGTCTCCGGAGAGAACACGAGCCTCGATCAGGCGGATACGGATCGACCAGTCCTCCGGAGCCCGCGTCAGCGCCTGTTCGAGATCCTGGATGGCATTCATTTCCGCCCTTTCATGGAAAAAACGTCCTCCTCGCCGCCTCAATGGTCATGGCGCCGAACGCCCATGGCGGGAGCGCTCGCCACCTCTATTCGTTGGTGACATTTTTCAGTCCCTCCAAGCCCACGAGTACGCGCATTTCACCGCCGTCCCGCCGGGTCAGGTTCTTGAAGTGGGTGTCCACGGTGACGTTCGGCTCTTCATCCTCACCGATGAACCACACCACGTTGATCTCCGGCTTTTTCTTGTTCGTCTGCCGGTAGTAGAAGTTTTTCGCGTTCTGCACCTGTTCCTCCACCTCCTCCATGGTGTATCCGGGACTTGGCTTCCGTGTCACAGCCGGCTCCAATTCACGGACGAGTTCATGCCAGTCGCGGATGACCCGCTGCGGCACGCCTTTCGCGCGGCGGGCGGCGTTCTCCTTGTTGAGCCAATCCTGGGCGCGTTTCACCGCCTCCTGCCAGGCCTTCTCCTCTTTCTCGCCCCACTTGTAGTCGCGGTAGAATTTTTCCAGTTCCCGCTCATCCAGTGGCTTGTGCAGATGCACCCAGCCACTGGTCAGGAGGAACACCGTGTTCACATCCATCTCCAGGGTACGCTGCAGGGCCTTGATGTAGTGGGAGAGATCACTGACTGGAATGGGATCGATCCCCTCCTGAATCGGCGCCGTGGTGTATTCGGAGCGGATGCCCAGTTCTTCGTAAACTTTGTTGATGGGGTCGATCCACTCCACCGCCTGCCGGATGTTCGACGGACTGGCCGCCACCAGTTCCTCACGAAAACTGGCGATCTTCTTGCCTTCGAACAGCACGATGTTGAACGCCGTCGTCTTGTTCAGACCGGCCAGCATCTTCTCGATGTCCGCCTTCACCTTGTCATAGGCGGGGATGCCGCCCTTCGAATCGGTCAGCATGAAGCGCGCGGCCTCTATGACCAGCACGATGCGGCTGCCGGAGGACTTGATCCCGAAAAAGTTCACCATCGACTCCTCCTCCGCCGCCTCGAAACTCATCCCGGCGCCGATGTTCGCCCCCACCGCGCCGAGGGTGACATCGAAAGTCTGCCGCTCGCCATCGAACTCGGGGATCGAGACCGCGGAAGACGCCACCGCGCTGACCACAAAACTCGCCTGGGCCGAGGAGGAAGAAACCGAGCGCGTCACCCGCTGCACTTTCACATTCTCAACCTGTTGATCCGTGTCCTCCTGGCTGAGCGTGGCCGTCACCTGCGGCACCGGGGGACGCGGAACCGCAACCACCGCCACCGCCAGGATGGCGATGATGGCCACATGGATCAGCAGCGCCGTCGTCAGCGCCGAGACTTTGGCCGCCGCGTCGCTTTCCTTTTCATGCGGCTTCACCGCACCGCCCTCGGCCACGATGAAATGGCGACCATGCTCGCCCTCCTCCCAATAGCCCTGTTCGCCCTCGTGCTCGGCCCATTCCCGGGCCGCCTCCGCGTCCCTGTCATCTTCGGCCCTTACCGCCATCACTGTCGGCGCGCCGTCCTCGTCGTCGGCCAACGCCGCCACCGCGAGGACGGGTTCGCCATCATCAGCCGGGTCCGGAGTTGGCAAGGGCACGGGTACCGTTTCATCCGCGCCCGCTGCCGCCAGGCGTTTCGTGATCTCGTGCACGCGCCGGGAATCGATCAGCGAGAGAGGCGCGTCCACCGTCTGCTTTAGCAGCGCCAAGGCCTCGGACGCGCGTCCCTCGGCCTCCAATGCCTCCGCCGCCCGGATGCGCAGCGACCAGTCGGACGGGTTCAGCGCCAGGGATGTCAGGAGAGTTGCGGATTCTTGATCGTTCATCACTTGCCGGGATTGGGGTGGATCGGGCTCCCCCGACCGGATGTCGCGGTGTCCGCCTACTCTTTATTGAGACAATGTCCGCCAATCCGTGACAAAAAAAAGCGCCGTCATCGAGGGCCACTCCAGGCGTGGGATGGAATTCCGCGTTGTTGCGGTCCACACCCCGTGATACCCCTTTTCCCATCATGACGAAAGCCAAGCACCTCTCCCACTTTCTCCAATCCGACGGCCGCACCGTCATCGTCCCCATCGACCACGGCACCGCCATCCCCGTTCCCGGCATGGAGAATACCGGCGCCCTCATCGAAGTCCTCAAGCCCTCCGCCGACGGATTCGTCGTCAATCTCGGCGTCGCCCAGGCCTTTCGCGACACCCTCGATGACAAGGGCGTCTGCCTCCGCACTGACTGCTACAAACCCGCTCACGGCGACAACCAGGACGAGGGCGCCTACCGCCTCTACGGCGCCGACGAAGCCGCCGAGGTCGGCGCCCACGCCATGATGAACATGCTCTATGTGCATCATCGCAACGAGGCCGAGATCTTTCGCGAATGCGCGGAACTCATCGCCGAGAGCCTGGAGGCCGAGATCCCTGTCATCGTCGAGACCCTGCCTTTCGGTATCGGACGTCCCCGCGACTACACTGTCGAGAATATCGGCTTCGCCGCCCGCGCCGCCGCCGAACTCGGGGCCGACATCGTCAAGACCGCCTACCCCACCGGCGCCACCGCCGATCAGTTCAAAGCCATCGTCGATTCCGTCTTCGTCCCGGTCATCATCCTCGGCGGAGCCGCCATGGGCGACGACGCGGCCCTGCTCACTATGGTCCGAAACGCCATCGACGCTGGCGCAGCGGGCATCGCCGTGGGCCGTAATGTCTGGCAACATCCCGCCCCCGGAAAAATCGCCGCCGCCCTCGCCGCCATCGTCCACGACGAGGCCAGCGTCGACAGCGCGATGAAACTTCTGTGAGACAGCTTGGACCGGGCGGGCGCGGGTTACTTACTTCCGGCGTTTGAATACCCTGACCCAACCCAATACCATCAGCACCGCGCCCGATCCCAGACCTCCCACGGCGAGTCCCGCCCCCAATCCCAGCACGGCGCCAAAACCACCATTCATCAGAAAGCCGACTCCCGCTCCGATGGCGGAGGTGACCAAGACCGCCGCCGCCTGGTAGAGATTGTCCTTCTTGCGGAATGACGGAACACCGCCCACCACTTCCGCGAACACCTGATAGCCGTCATCGGATTTCTCCGGCTTGGGACCGGGTTGGAAAGGAGGCAGATCGGGGGGCTGTTTCATCGGGTTCGGGGTATTGGTTGAAAATCGCGCGGTTTTCCTCCCGGGATTTGAGGGAAACCCACAGCGATCCCCTACAAGGAAAGTCCCCGGGATGTCGAGAGTCCAATCGTCCAAATTTATCACCCAACCATGGGGGCGTGTGTGGAGACGCGTTCCAAGCCATCTTGACAAAGTCATGGCCTCTGGCGGAGTATTGCTTGGCACAAGTGTACCGGCTACTTTCAACATTGGCAAAAACCCTCCTGCTGACGGGCATTCTATTGATTCCCGGCTTCGGCACTGTGGACTATTGCCTGGCTGAGCAGAGCTTGTGCAAAGGAGCGAAAGCGGAAAACTGCTGTTGTCCTGTCGAGGATCGTGAGGCGCCCTGTTGCGTCGAGGTGCGTCCCTACTGGATGGTGCCCGCCAAACCGGCGGATACGGTTTCTTTTCCGACGGACTTCGTCCTGTTACGGTTGTTCGCCACCGGATGGTCACCAATCCATCCGACCACTGCGGATGCGCTGCCGTGCATGGAGTCCCCCGATCCTCCGCCCCGGCGCCTGGCGACCCGACTCGCCTTGTATCAGATCAGACTGGTGTGATCCTCGTAGAAAGCGGCCCCAAAGCATGGGTGCCACCGCCCTCGCCGTTCCCTGTTCGGAGCGGCATTTGCCTTCCCCGCCGTCAGCGGGCGATTCGCGTTGTCCCATTCGACCACCATGTCCACCATTCATCAAAAGCTGTCATCGCTCCGCAAATCTCCGGAACTATCCGGCTCCATCCCCTCCGCCAGTCGTTCCAAGCGTTTCGGAGACCGGGTCGCGTCGATGTTGCCCACAGGTCTCCTGCTCGGGTTCGCCTTGTTGCTCTTGTTGGTTCTTGGTGACCGGCTCGTCCCGGCACGCGAGGTGATTTTGGAAAAGGTCGTCACCCTCCAGAGTGAATCAGAAACCATCAGCGCGCTGGAACCGGTATCGGTTGATCCGAGCGACGCCCCCCTTCTGTTCCAGGCCTCCGGCTGGGTGGAGCCCGATCCTCTACCGATCAAGGCGACAGCGCTCGTCGATGGCGTGGTCAGTGAGATCCATGTCCTTGAGGGGGAAACTGTCAAAAAGGATCAGCTCCTCGCCACCCTGATCGATGAGGACGCCAAGCTGAATCTGCGTACCGCCGAGAGCCGACTCCGTTCTCTCCATGCCCAGTCAGAAGCCCAGGCGGGGCAAGTCGCGATCATCAAGGCGGAGATGGCGACACTCGAACAGCGTATTGTCGCCGCCACCGCCAAGAAAGCCGAACTGGAGGATCAGGTCCGGCGATTCGATGCCGCCGGCCTCACCGGGGCCGTCGCTGAGCGCGAAGTGGTGCTGGCACGCCTCCAACTAGCCACCCAGGTAGCCGAGATCGGAACCCTGACACTCGGCGAAGAGGAACTGATCGAAAGACTTCGACAACAAACGGCCATCGTACGGGAATTCGAAGCCCGGGTTTCCGAGGCCAGGACAGAGGTGGCTCGTCAACAATTGGATCTCGACCGCACCCGCATCACCTCTCCCCTGGACGGGATCATCCTCCGCCTCGTCGCCGTGCCTGGGGATAAGCGCATGCTCGGGATGGATCACATGGACTCCTCGACCATCGCCATTCTTTACCAGCCCGACCGACTCCAGGCCCGGATCGATGTCCCCTTGGCAGAGGCGGCGAAGCTCGCCGTGGGACAGGCTGTCCGTCTCCACAGCAGTCTTCTCCCCGACCACGTGTTTCACGGACAGGTGACTCGCATCGTCGGAGAGGCCGACCTCCAACGAAACACGATTCAGGCGAAAGTGCGGATCGACAATCCCGATCCGCGTCTGCGCCCCGAAATGCTCTGCCGAGCCGAGTTTCTGGCACCGGTGACACCCGCGGGCCGCGCCGTATCGGAGTCGAGACGCGCCAGCACTGCCGTGAACCTCTTTGTCCCCAACAGTGCGCTCATTGGCTCGCGCGATCATCAGGCCACCGTCTGGCGTCTCGACGAATCCGGCGAACGCGTCATACCAACCGAGGTGACCTTGGGCGACGAACGCGGGGAAACCCACCGCCTCGCCATCGAAGGATTAAGACCCGGGGATCGGGTGGTCATCAATCCGCCCGCCGATCTCCAGCCTGGAGACAAAATCCGACCGAAACCCTGAACTCGCTTGGAAAGATGACCGCCATAGCCCATCTCCGTTGCCGCCAACTGACGAAGACCTACCAGAAAGGCCGGGTCACAGTGACCCCTCTCGAAAAGCTCGACCTCGATGTGGAGCGCGGAGAATTCCTCGCCCTCATGGGCCCCTCCGGCTCGGGCAAGACAACCCTGCTGAATCTTATCGCCGGTATTGACCAGCCAAGCGCGGGGGAATTGTTCGTCGGCTCCCGGAATCTCGCGACACTTTCCCGCGGCCAACTCACCGCGTGGCGGGCTCGCCATTGCGGCTACATCTTTCAGCTCTACCACCTCGTCCCCATTCTCTCGGCTTTCGAGAACATCGAACTCCCCCTCCTCCTCGATCAAAGCCTCACCCGATCGCGGCGCCACGAAAAAGTCCGGGCCGCCCTCGATCTCGTAGGCCTCTCCGACAGAGCCGAGCACCGGCCCGCCGAGTTGTCGGGTGGACAGGAGCAGCGAGTGGCGATCGCCCGCGCCATCGTCGCCGATCCGGAGCTGATCGTGGCTGACGAACCCACCGGCGATCTCGACCGGGAAGCCGGAGACCAGATCCTCGCCCTGTTGCGCGAACTTTCCGGAAACCTTGACAAGACCGTCGTCATGGTGACCCACGACTCCCGTGCCGCCGCCGCCGCCGACCGCACCCTCCATCTCGAAAAAGGGCGCCTCATCGAGAGTGGCAAACTCGATCCGGCTGACAGCTCACGCCTCCCATGAAACTGATCCTCCACCTCGCCGCTCTCGCCAGCAAGCAGGTTACCCGCCACCGGCTGCGCACCTCGCTCACCCTGGCGGGCATTGCCAGCGGCATCTTCCTGTTCACCGCGGTGGAGACCATGCAGGCCAGCCTGCGCCAGGCGACCGAGGAAAGCGCCGACGACACCACCCTGGTCGTCTACCGGGAAAACCGCTTCTGTCCGTCCACCTCGCGCCTGCCTGAGCACTACCTCGACGAGATCCGCCGCCTGCCCGGAGTGAAGGAGGCCATCCCGGTACAGATCGTCGTCAACAACTGCGGTGCCAGCCTCGATATCATCGCTTTCCGGGGAGTTCCCCCCACCGACCTGCCGCGCTACAACCCCGACCTGGAGATCATCGCCGGCTCTCTGGAAGAGTGGTCTCTGCGGGACGACGCCGCCCTGCTTGGGGAAAACTTCGCTCTGAGGAGAGGACTCCGGATTGGCGATCAGTTCGAAGCCGTCGGTGTGCGTGTCCACGTCGCCGGCATCGTCCGTTCCCCCCTGGCACAGGACAACAATGTCGCCTACGTCCATCTTCCCTTCCTTCAGCAAGCTTCCCGGATCGGGCTCGGCGCGGTCACCCAATTCAACGTCCGGGTGGAATCCGCCGATCAGGCCGAGACCGTCGCCGATCGCATTGACGCGCTCTTCGCCTCGGATTCGGAGCCCACCGAGACCCGCCCGGAGAAGGCCTTCTTCGCCCAGACCGGAAAGGATCTCATCGAAATCATCGGCTTCACACGATGGCTCGGCATCGGCGCCGTCTTTGCTGTGCTCGGATTGGTGGCCAACTCCCTTCTGCTCGTGGCCCGCGGACGAGTCAAGGAGAGCGCCATCCTCCAGACGCTCGGCTTCCGATCGGGGGCCGTGGGTGCCCTCATGCTTTGGGAGGGACTCTTCCTCGGTTTCGCGGGCGGCGGTGTCGGCAGCTTCTCCGCCGGTCTCTTCTTCCATTGGAAGCGCTTCACCTTCGGCAGCGAGGGCATCACTCTCGCTCTCACTCCGAGCCTGGGCGTCATTTTCACCGGCCTTCTTCTCGCCATATGCCTCGGGCTCCTGGCCTCACTCTGGCCCGCCCGCGTGGCCGCCCGTCATCCCATCGTCTCCTCCCTGCGGAACGCCTGATTCCCCCATGTTGCCCTTTTCCTACGCCATCCGCCACCTGCTCCGCGATCCGGTGCGGCTAGCCCAGAAAACTCTGGGCGCCACTCTCGTCGTCTTTCTCGTGCTGGCGGCGGCCGCATTCAATCTCGGTATGAAACGCGTCCTCCAGGCCACGGGCTCACCGCAAAACGTCATCCTACTCGGAGCGGGCTCGGAGGAAAGCATCGAGCGCAGTGAGATAGCCATGAGAGCCGAAATCCAAGCCACCGCCGGCATCCGAGGCATCACCAGCCGCCTCGGCATTCCCGCTGTTTCGGGCGAGGTGCACTACATGGGGATGATCACCGTTCCGGGCCATCGGGAGGCGCGGGCCATTCTGCGGGGCGTGACACCCCCCGCCCTCGAAGTGCATCGGGAAGTGCGCGTGATCGAAGGACTATACCCGCGCTCCGGCGAGGTCATGCTCGGAAGACTCGCCCATGAAGCTCTCGATCTGCCCGCCGAAGCACTCCCAGTCGGTGGCACGCTGGAACTGGAGGGACAGCCGTTCACCGTCGCCGGCCGCTTCGAAGCCCCCGGCACCGTGATGGAGTCGGAGATCTGGTTTCAACGCGCCGATCTCATGACCGCCATCAAGCGTGAGCAGCTTTCCTGCCTCGTCATTCGTCTCGAAAGCGGTGAGGACTTCAAATCGGCCGACCTCTTCTGCAAACAGAGACTCGATCTCGAAATGGTCGCCCTGCGCGAGTCCGACTACTACGGCCAGCTCGCGACCTTTTACCGTCCACTCCGCGGCATGACCTGGCTCACCGCCGCCCTCATCGGGGCCGGAGCCGTCTTCGGTGGGCTGAATATCCTGTATGCCGCTTTCGCCTCCCGGATCCGCGAGCTGGCCACCCTCCAGGCCATCGGCTTTCGTCGCGCCGCCCTCCTGTTTTCCCTCGTCCAGGAAAGCCTGGTCACCGCGCTGCTCGGCACCCTCGTCGCCGCCTACCTCGCCATCGCCCTGCTCGAGGGTGTAACCATACCTTTTTCCATCGGCGCATTCACCCTCACACTGCCTCCTCCCGTCATCGGCCTTGGGCTGCTCACGGGAGTCCTCCTGGGCACCCTCGGAGCTTTGCCGCCCGCGTTGCGGTGCCTCCGGGCGCCGCTCCCATTCGCTTTGCGATCCGCCTGAAATCCACATCCAAATCCACACCCAATACCACACATGAAATCCCGACTCTTCCTGCTCACATCCGCTCTTTTCATCGGTCTGACCGCCTGCGGTGAAAAAAACGACCTCGCTTCCTCAGACACGGTCGACGAATCCATCGATCCCCGACTGGCCGCCGTCTTCGTCACCGAGGAACCCTCCGGCGCGCTCTCCGTCATCGCCGCCCGTGAACAAGCCCGGCCCGACACCCAGATCACCGTGGTGGGTCGTGTCGCTGGCCTCATGGAACCATTTTCGAAAGATTTCGCCATCCTCGTACTGGCCGACGACACGGTGATGACCTGCGAACGCAACCCCGGCGACGCTTGCGAGACTCCCTGGGACGCCTGCTGCGTCGACCCCAAAGTGCTGGCGGCCTCGCGCCTATCCGTTCAAATCACGGGAGAGAATGGCCAACCTCTGGCCGGGACCCTGAAGGGAGTCAACGGACTGAAAGAGCTGGACCGCCTGATCATCTCCGGAACGGTCGCTCCCGGCTCCAGTCCGGATAACCTCATCATCGATGCCACACGCATCGTCCGGGCACCACTATGAAGCGCGAGCTGCCCGCCCCCGAGGGCTCCCCGTCTTCCCGGGGCGCCCTCGCGCACAACCAAGAGGGTTGACCCCGGCACCCAACAGGGTTGCCCGTCCCGCTTCCTCCCCCGATCCATCGCCGTCGTCATCGGGTGCCCACGCTTGCATCGCGAGGCCAAACCAACGATACAATCCCAACTCTCCTCGGCTTCCCATTCCCCCAACGCCCGTTCATGCTTTCTCCCCCCGATTCCACCCCATCAACCACAGGGCACCGCATAACGGCCGCCTCCCGACCCCGTTACTACTTCGGGCTGTCCACCACCTTTCACGATCCCGCCCTCGCCATTGTCGATCAGGAGGGAAAAATCCTCTTCGCGGAAGCGGCCGAGCGCTACCTGCAGGACAAACGCGCCTACGGTGCGGCCGCCGACCACATCATCCGCATCGAGCGCCTCATCCGCGAACACTGCGATCCCGAGGGCGACTTCGTCGGCGCCATCAGCTGGAGCCGCGCCAATCATCACCTGCTCAACCTCGGCTACATCGTCCATCTCTTCGACCGGGAAAAGATCTACTCCCCGCGCGCCGAGCGCTGGAGCGCCCACCAGTTGCCCCGCTTTCTCATGGCCTGGATGCAGGTCATGCAGATGAAACAGAAAGAGACGGGCGCCAACCTCGCCTTCCGCCTCCGCCACGACTTCGACTCCCTCCGCATCCGGTTTCGCCACCATGCCCACCACGATACCCATGCCGCCTACGCCTGCGCCGGCAGCCCCTTCGATGAAGCTGTCTGTCTCGTGGCCGACGGCTTTGGAGAGCTCTCCGCCTGCGCCTCCTACCATTACCAAAACGGCGCCATCCGCCTGCTCGACAAGAATCCCGGCCTCGCCAGCCTCGGTTTCTACTACAAGCAACTGACCCGGCTCTGCGGATTCGACTGGGTCGCCGGCGAGGAGTGGAAAGTCATGGGCCTGGCCCCCTACGGCGAGGTGAATCCCCGTATCCACGAGCTGCTCGCCTCTTGCTATCAAGTCCGCGGCGGTCGGTTGAAGCATGCCTCGCCCCGCCGGCTCGCCGCCATCGAGAGCGAACTGCGCCGCCACGCCCGCGTGCCCGGCAGCCATCCCGAAAGCGTCGCCGATCTCGCCCGGACGGGTCAGGTCGTCTTCTCCGAAATCATGGAAGCCCTGCTGGGGCACCTCCACGCCCGAGGACTCTCCGATCACCTCGTCTTCTCGGGCGGCTGCGCGCTGAATTCCTCCTTCAACGGCACCATCCTTGACCGTGTGCCCTTCCGCGCCCTCCACGTGCCTCCCGCCCCCGGAGACGATGGCAACGCTGTCGGCGCCGCGCTCCTCGCCTGGCAGCGGGATCACCCCGGAGCGGCGCTGCCCACCGCCGGAGTCGACTGTCCCTACCTCGGCTCCACCGCCTCGCGGGAAACCATGGACAACGTCCTGCGCTTCGGCGGACTCGCCCGGCTGCGCCACCTGCCCGACACCGTGCACGAAGAAGCCGCGCGACTGCTGGCCGAGGGAAAAATCCTCGGCTGGTTCCAGGGGCGAGCGGAGTTCGGCCCCCGCTCGCTTGGCAACCGCTCCATCCTCGCCGACCCGCGATCCGCCGATATGAAGGAGCGCATCAACGCCCTGGTGAAATTTCGCGAAGAGTATCGCCCCTTCGCCCCCTCCATCCTCCACGAGCACGGCCCCGAATATTTCGAACACTACCAGGAGAGCCGCTACATGGAGCGCACCCTGCGCGTCCGCGAAGCCAAACGGGACTCCATCGCCGCCGTGGTTCATGTGGACCACAGTGCCCGACTCCAGACCGTGAAACAGGAGTGGAATCCCCGCTTCCACGCCCTCGTGGCCGCCTTTCACCGACGCACCGGCGTGCCCGCCGTGCTCAACACCAGCTTCAACGTCATGGGCAAGCCCATCGTCCACTCCATCGAGGACGCCCTCGCCACCTTCCACACCACCGGCCTGGAAGCCCTCGTCATCGGCGATTACCTCATCGAGAAATGAGCCGCCGCTCCTGATCGATCCCCCTGGACTGGTCGCCCCGCGGGATTGCGAATGGAATGGGCTGGAATCTATCGCGCTCCGAGCCCTCCTCGACGACCCAGTTTTCCATTGCCACGGAAAGGCTGGCATGTATTCTGAATGCCCGGTTTTCACCGCCCTTTCCCACCGATTTCCAACCCAAAAATCCTCAGAAAACATGCCCCGCAAACCCAAACTTCACAACGCGATGTGGCCCGGCCTGGTCGGCAAGGGCACGGATGAAGGCCAGGAGCCGCCGATCAGTCTGGAACGCATGCTCGAGCTGACCGCCGCCGCCGAGGTCAACGGCCAGAAGTTCGACGGTATCGACTACTTCCTCTTCCTCCCCCACACCGATCCCGGCGCCAGCGATGATGAAATCCGCCGCATCGCCGATCTGATCGCCGGGCACGGCTTTTCCGTCGGTTCGCTGGTGGCGCCGGTCTGGCCCGGCACCGTGGGCGACTCCGCCATGGGTGACGACGCCGCACAGGAGAAATTTCTCGATGCCGTCCGCGTCGCCTGCCGCATCGCCGGCATCTTCAATGAACACGGCATCCGCAAATACGGCGTGATTCGCATCGACTCCGCCGAGTTCGGCGTCGAGAAATGGCGGGAGAATCCCGAGGCCAACACCAGGCGCATCGCCGACACCTTCCGCAAGGCGGGAGAGATCGCCAAGGACCACGGTGAGCGTCTCGCGGCCGAAGGCGAGATCTGCTGGGCGGGCATGCACAGTTGGAAGGACATGCTGGATCTCCTCGAGGAGGTTGGCATGCCAGAGACTGTCGGATTCCAGGCCGACATGGCCCATACCTTCCTCTACCTGATGGGCTACAACGCGCCCGAACATGCCCTGCTGCAGGAAGGCTATTCCGAGGAGGAATTCTACACCGCCTACGAGAAGATGGTCGACAAGCTGCGTCCCTGGACCATCGATTTCCACATCGCGCAGAACGACGGCACCGTCCACGGGGCCGGTAGCCACGACAAGACCGGCAAACATTGCCCGGCCGACGATCCCAAGGGCAAGCTCGACATCGTGAAATGCGCGGGCTACTGGCTGAAGGATGCCCGCGCCCGCGGCATCGAGCACATCTGCTGGGATGGCTGCATGTTCCCCAACGCCATGCTGGAGACGCCCTCCACCTGGAATACCATCCTCGACGCGATGATCAAGGTGCGCGACGCCCACGGCTGGGATTGATCGCCCGGCACCGCATTCCGATTCAATGAAAACGGCCGCGTCCCTCGGGGAAGCGGCCGTTTTTCGTTCTGAAAATCCGCGGAAGCGGGGGAGCGGTCAGGGACGCACGTTCTGCAGCTCCTTTTCCGGCTCGATGCTCATGATGCGGTCGTGGATTTTGAGGATCTCCTTCGACTTGTCGAAGAAGGCCTGGACATCCGCCGCGCTGGCGTCGTTGGCGTCGGCGATGTCGTCGAGTTTGTCGAGAAAATCGTCGGTGTCGAGCGAGAGCTGCTTCATCTGGGCCTGAGCATTGGCGTAAGCCTGCACCACCTTGCCGCGAGCTCGCTCGAAAGCCTCCCGTTGCCCCTGGTCTTTGAAGAACTCCTCCCGGTCCCGCTTGTAGTCCTGGCTGAAGATGCGCTTGAGCAAGCCGTATCGCTCCTTCGGCGGGACCATCTCCGGCGCGGCGAGCTGCTCGGAGAGGAAACGCTCCAGTTCGCGAAACTCCTGTATCGGCTTGTTGTATTGCTGCTTCAGGAAACCGAGGCCATTGACCACCGAGCGCAGTTGCTTGGCTTCGTCCTCGTCGAGCTTCTTTCCGGCGCGGAGCTTGTCCTGCACCGAGCCGATGTACTCCATGGTCTTGCGACTGTCGTAGACCATCTCGTTGAAACGGGCGTAGGCGGTCTGGATTTCCTCGTTCTTCTCCGCGAGCAACTGCTCGCGCTCCTTGAGGCGATCCGCGCGCTCCTGCTGGAGTTCGGCCTTGGCGTCGTTGATCTGGCTGACGAGGCTGGATTTTTCCCGTTCCAGATCACCGATTTTTTCCGTCAGCTCCGCGGCCCGGGTCTCGGCGGCGAGCACTTTTTTCTGCTCACCACTCCAGGAATAGCCCAGCACCCCGGCGGCGCCGGCAGCCGCGAGCAGCAGCAGCGTCAAGATGATGATGGCCACCTTTCCCCCTCCCCCTTGAGACGGGGTCTCTTCCGCTGGGAATTCCGTCTTTTCGATTTCGTTGGGTTCGTTCATGGTATTTACGGTACTCTGGATTCCATTATCCGCCACCGATACGCCGGGAAAAATCCGTAACTTTCACCCATCCCCCCGCAGATTCCGCGCCACCTTCGATCCGTGCTCTGATCCCGCATGTCTCCGCCACCCTCCAGCGAAGCTCTCGCGTTGCGGGAATCCTTCCTCCGCGCCATTCCTCCGGAGCGACACTTCCATCGCCTCTTCGATCATCTACCGGGCGTGCTCTTCTTCGCCAAAGACACCGAGGGCCGACTGCTCGCCGCCAACCGCGCCCTGTTGAGAAACTACGGCTACCAGCGGGAGGAGGATTTCTGGGGCGTCACCGATTTCGATCTCCTCCCCCGCAGCCTCGCGGAAAAATTTCGCCAGGACGATCTCCAGGTCATCAAGACCGGCGAACCCATGCTGGAAATCGTCGAGATTTTCATGAATCCGCAGGGTATCCCGGGATGGTTCCTGACCAACAAGCTGCCCATCGTCTCCGTCCGGGGCGAGGTCATCGGTGTGATGGGCACCATCCAGAGCTACGACGAGGTCCAGCGCGAGATCCAGGCCCCCGACAACGATCTCTCGCCGGCTCTCCGGCACATCGGCTCGCATTTCAACCGCGAGATTTCCATCCCCGATCTCGCCGAGAAGTGCGGCCTGTCCGTGCGTCAATTCGAGAGAAAGTTCAAACAGCATCTGAAGACCACGGCGCAGCAGTTCATCATCAAGACCCGCGTCTACACCGCCTGCGACGACCTGCGCCGGAGCCGGAAATCCCTCGCCTCCATCGCCACTTCGATGGGATTCTACGATCAGGCGGCCTTCACCCGGCTGTTCCGCAAGCACATGGGGATGACGCCCCTGCAGTATCGCCGCCAGTTCCGCTGAGGTCTCAGTCCCCTTCCCCGTAGAGTTTCCATAGCCCGGAGTGATCCAGGTCACCGTGGCCTTTTTCCTCCACGAACTCGACCCATCGGGCGAGACTGTTGCGGAGAGTCGGAAAATCCAGCCCGAGATCCCCGACGAGTTCGCTCATGAGGCGGACATCCTTCAATTGCAGTTCCGAACGTCCGCCCGGGGCAAAATCCCGGCGTACCATGCGATCGCCATGCAATTCCAGTATCCGGCTTTCGGCGAAGCCTCCGCGCAGGGCCTCGCGCACCCGCGCGGGATCGACGCCCGCCCGCTCCGCCATCACCAGCGCCTGGGCCACGGCATCGATGGTCTGGGCGACAATGAGTTGGTTTGCCAATTTGGTGACCTGTCCCGAGCCGACCGGACCAAGGTGGGTCACCTTGCCCCCGACCACCTCGAAAACGGGCAAAGCCCTGGCAAAATCGGCCTGCTCTCCCCCCGCCATGATCGTCAGGTTTCCCGCCTCCGCTCCCACCTGCCCCCCGGACACCGGGGCGTCGATCCAGCCCGAGCCATGATCCCCGGACAGGCGCCGGGCGAATTCCCGGGTCTCCCTCACCCCGGTGGTACCAAAATCGATGATTACCGAGCCGGGCACCAGCCCCTCGGCGAGACCGCCGACGCCAAAAACGACCGATTCCACCACCTCGGTTTTTGTCAGATTGATGGCTATCAATGCATTGCCCACTTTTTCACCCAGATCCGAGAGACGGGGCACTCGCGTCATGCCGAGTGCCGTGGCGGCGGTGGCGGGAGCTTCACCCCGGTTCCAGACAACCACCGCGGCTCCGGCGGCGTGGAGGTGGCGCGCCATCGGGGCGCCCATGTTGCCGAGGCCGACGAATCCGATCTTGTGCCCTGCTAAAGATTTCGACATGGTGCGAATCTCATCGGCGACATCGCCCCTAAAACCAAATGAAAGTTCTCATCACCGGCGGCGGCGGCTTCCTCGGAAACCAGCTCGCCCGAAAAATTCTCCAACGCGGCACTCTCATCGGCCCCTCGGGTGCGGCGGAGCCCATCGACGCCATGACACTGCTGGACGCCCATTTTACCGAGGCGAGCAAAGAGGGTATGCCCGCCCACGTGACCCTCTTGAGTCGGGACATTGCGGATCGGGACGCGGTGTTTGACGCCGTGGACCGCGACGACATCGCCGTGTTTCACCTGGCCTCGATGGTCAGCGGGGAATGCGAAGTCCATTTCGACGACGCCATGCGGGTGAATCTCGACGGGGGCAGGAATGTGTTCGAGGCCTGCCGCGCCCGCGGGGGAACGCCGCGGGTGGTTTTCGCCAGCAGTGTGGCCTCCTTCGGCGGCGCGGTGATGCCGGAAGTGGTCAGCGACGCCACCAAGCGCACCCCGCAAACGACCTACGGCATGACGAAGGTGATCGGCGAGATGATGATCAACGACTACTCGCGCAAGGGCTTTCTCGACGGTCGTTCCGCGCGGCTGCCCACCATCATCATCCGCCCGGGCCGTCCGAACACGGCCGCCTCCAGCTGGGCCAGCGGGATGTTCCGCGAACCGCTGCGCGGCGAGGCCTGCGAGTTGCCGGTGGGCCTGGATCAGGGGCATCCGGTGATGGGCTACCGGGATGTGATCGATTCCTTCATCGCGTTGCACGAGGCGCCGACTGACTCGCTCGGGGACGACCGTGCCTACGGACTGCCGAGTCATCGCGTCACTCCGCGATCCGCGCGATTGGTGCTTGAGAAGGTCGCCGCCGCGCGCGGGATCGCCCTGGGTCCGCTGGTGGAGCGTCCCGACGCCCGTATCCAGGGAATCGTCGACACCTGGCCGACAGCCACGGACGGCGCCCGCGCGGTGGGCATCGGCTGTCCGGAGCCGAGGCCGCTCGGCGTCATCATCGGGGAATACCTCGAGGATTTTGGCGAGTGAGGCTCAACTGAAGAGTTCCCGCATCGGCTCGCCGTGGTAGAGCGGCATGGGACGGCTGGCGACATCCTGCCAGTGGGCATCACGGGCCAGTCCCAACGCGTCGTAGATGGTGGCGGCGAGGTCCTCGGCCTTGCGCCCATCGCTGGCGGGATGACCGCCGAGTTTGTCGGTGGATCCGAGGACGGCGCCTCCGGTGACGCCACCACCGGCGAGCCACACGGACTGGACCGCGCCCCAGTGATCACGCCCCGGCAGCTTGGCGCTGGCGAGGGTGGAGATCTTCGGGGTCCGGCCGAACTCGCTGGCCATGACGACGAGGGTGTCTTCCAACAAGCCGCGTTCCCGGAGATCGTCGAGCAGGGCGGACACGGCCCGGTCGGTGGGAGGCAGCAGAAAATCGCGCAGATTAGGGAAGGCGGCCTGGTGGGTGTCCCAGGCCTCGTTGTTGCCGAGATTCACCTGAACGAGGCGGACTCCGGACTCGACCAATTGCCGCGCCATCAGGAGCGACCAGCCGAAGGCGTTGCGCCCGTAGCGGTCCTGGGTGCGGTCGTCGGCGCCGTGCACGTCAAAGGCGGCCTGGGTCTTCGGATCCGAGAGCAGACTGACGGCCATTTCGCGATAGCGATCCATTCCCGTGCCTTCGGCGGCCCGCTCGAGATGCCGTTGTTGACCGTCGAGCAGGCGACGCAGTCCGAGCCGATCCTGAAAGCGCTCGAAGTCCACGGAGTCCGGCAGATCGAGACTGAAAGTGCGGAACTGGAGGTCGTCCCGATGCTGGGCGCCATCGGCATGATGAAAGAGGTACTCCGGGTAGGCGCCGTAGCCTTTGGGATTGAACTTGGAGGCTTCGAGGAAAAAGGGATCCTTCTGCCTGCCGAGCAGACCTCCGAACTGACCGGGAATGACGCGGCCGGTGCGGTGAACCATTTTCTCCGGCAGGACCAGGGAGGAAGGCAGCGCCCCGCCCGAGGCGGGCACCATCTCGCCGATCAGGGACGCGATGGAGGGCCAATCGTTCTCGGTCGGCTTGGTGCGGTCGAAGCCGGGAGGCAACTGGCTCCTGCCGGTCATCATGATGTAGTGCCCGTCGGAGTGTTCGTTCGACCCATGGCTGAGCGAGCGGCAGAGCGCCCACTGCTGGCTGCGTTTGGCCAGTTCGGGCAAATGCTCGCAGATCTGGAGGCCCGGCGTCTTGGTGGCGATGGGCCGGAATTCGCCCCGGATCTCGCTGGGCGCGTTGGGTTTGGGATCGAAACTCTCGAACTGCGACAAGCCGCCGGAGAGGAAGATGTAAATGACCGATTTGGCTTTGGCGCGGGGAGCCGCCGGGGTATCGGCCGCCTCCAGCGCGTGGAGTCGGTCCAGTCCGAAGCCGCCCATCAGCCCCAGCGCCCCGGCTTTGATCGCGGCACGGCGAGTGCTGCGGGCGGCGAATTTCGAAGAGCGCGGGGAACGGAAATCGAATGACATCGAATCGGCGGCGAGACGATGACACTATGGCTCAGGGGAGGCTTTTCCGTAAAGACCTGGGTGACACGCATTCGCGCCGGATAGGAGTCAGGCCCGAAAGCCGCTCACTTCGCGGGCTTTTTCAGGAAACGGAGCAAGCCGCCGGAAGATTTTTCGGGCGCGGAGGCTGCGTCGGCGGCATCGTCGAGCCATTGCCGATGAATCGCTCGGGCGGAGACGAATCCCACGAAGATGTCTGCCTGGATTTCCACGGGGAGACGGTACTCGTCGTCGCTCAGCCAGATGGTGGCTTTCTTCATCTTGTCGTAGTCCTGCAGAGTGCGGTCGAAATTGATCTTCCGGATGGTGACCTCCAGGCGGGTGGTGTCGAATTTCTCTCCCTTCACCTTCCTGACCTCGGCGCCCATGGACTCGAACTCGGCGTAGTAGGGGCGATTGAAGGGGGACACGATCAGCTTCACCCGGTCCCCCGCCTCCAATTGGTGACTGCGCAGATACAGGGCCGTGGAGAGGATGTCCTGCACGTGTTCGTAGCGATAAGTGCTCTGCTTGGGGGCGAGTTCGACCGTTGACTCACCCTCTTTGGGAACCACCAGAGTGCTGGTGCGGACTTTCCGCGGGTCGAATTCCAGCCGATAGCGGTAGCTTTGATCGCGCTCCGTTTCGACGAGTTGAAAGATCGACGGGCGCAGCGAATCGGGATCGAAGCGCGACTCCGCCTCGACATCGTAGGGCCAAAGGGCGCGGGCCAGCCCGTTGCTCCGTCCCTCGGCCCGGCCAATCCAGTGACTATCGTCCGGCTCGGGGGCGTCCCGCATGATGACGGACAACTCGCCGGCATTGAGGACATTGTTCCAACTGAGCCCGAACTCGATTTTCACCGGCCGCAGGTTTCGATGAATGCCGGGCGGCAAATGGGTGATCTCATCGACCCAGGCCAGGTCTTCTGGTGAGGGCGGCGTTTTTTCTTCCGCCCCGGTCGCGAGACACGCGGCGGTGATGCCCCCGACCAGGATCGCGCTGTGCGCGAACCCCCGCCATGGACGGTTATTACGGGGTGCTGATGACATGAGGCGCCTTTCCTTCACAGCCCTTGCAAAGAGCCATGGCAACGTGAAAGGCGCCAGTGGAATTTTTCAGGGGGTAGTGGGCAGACGGATGATTACCTCCCCGCTCTGGGAACCCTCCGAAAAAAAACGGTAGCCGTGAACACCCTCCGACGGGATCTCACCACCCCGCTGATCAGTGACCCGTGCGCCGCCCACCCCGGAGGTCTCGAAACGAATGGGAATCTCCGGGTCCGCTTCCAGCGTGAGTTCCGTGCCGCGAAGCACGAGTTCGATCTTCACCGGCTCCGCCGTCGCGGGCAGTCGCATCACGGTGGAGCCGGGGCCGAGGTCCAGTTTCAGAAACTCGACCCGGCTCCAGGGAACGGTGATGCGGAGCGTCTGGCGAATCTCGGTAAAATAGCCGCTGCCACGCTGGAGGTATTTGAAGCGCCAGATGCCATCGGGTTCCATGGCTTCTTCCCACCGCTCGGCGATCTGCGAAGTCGGTAGTCCGTGCCCCCAGGCTTCACCGGTTATCCGCAGCTCCTCGCCTGGCACGATCTCCACCTCACCACTTTCCACCCGGATCGAGCCCTTGGCCTCGGCGGTCGCCGATCCCGGTTCGGAGGAATGGATTTCCCGCTTCGCCCGGTAGGGAGTCGCCAGCGCCAGCGCCGTGGCGAGCGCCACCAGAGCCAGGCCCCCGGCAACCTTCACCCGCGCCGGGATGCCCCGTCCCCCCTCTCCGTCAGGCGCCCGCTGATCCAGCACACCGCGATCAAAACGAAACAGCGCGGACAGGATCGCCGCCGTCCACCACATCACCGCCGCCGCCCAAACGACATCGGTGGCAAAATGCCCCCCTTGCAGCATGCGCGTGTAACCGATGAGCGCGCCCCAGCCCACCGAGAGCGCCAGCGATGCCCATGCCCAGCCGGGAAAACGGCGACGCAGAAGAAAAAACGCGCCCAAAAAGTAAAATCCCATCGTCGCGTGCCCGCAAGGGAAGGATTTGCCGATGCCGGTGAAATCCAATCCAAACACCGGCTCGAAGGGCTCGCGTCCGCCAAATTCCGTGATTTCCCGCGGTCGGGGGCGTCCCCAGTTCTCCTTCAGCCAGAGGTTGGTGATGAGCCCCGGACCGACCACCAGCAGGGCCAGCGCGTACCAACTGACGCGGCGCCAGGCTCGCAACACGGGCCATCGATAGCGCGCCACCAACACTACAATGGCCGCGCCGCAGATCACCAGCACCGGCACGGAAGCGAACTCATAGAGAAAACGCCAGAAGCTCCCCTCCCCACGCGCCCACTCACCGGATTCCTCATCAAAACAGGCCCACTGCCAGGCCAGATCCCGCCCGGTGGCGCTCATCCACCAGGAAAGCCCGAGAGCGATTCCCAACGGCAGCAACATCTCCAAAACAAAGCGCCACTTATTGAATCCTTTATTGTTATGGAATTTATCGTTTTTTTGGTTGTCAGGCATGTATCTCGGATTGATCTTTCTCTTCATCCCCGCGCCGCGCAAGGATCGACTTCTACCCACCGTCCCCAACGGCTTCTCGCCACCCCGCCCATGCCCAGTCAATTCTCTGAATACTCCGTGTTGGTCGCCCACCCCTGGATGGGCTTTGGGGGATCGGAAGCCACCACCATGTGGGCCGTACAGGCCCTGGTCAACGAGGGCGCGCAAGTGTCTCTCCTCTCGGCATCCATCGTCGATGTGGAAAAACTGAACCGGATCTACGGCACCACCGTGAGCCGCCGACAACTCCGGGTCCTGCGCTCGACGCGCATCCCCTTTCTACCCAGCGGAGCGCATCTGGCCCATTGGCAGAACGGCTGGTTTCAGCGTCAATGCCGCCGCATCGCCCCCAACTACGATCTGGTCATCAGCGGCTACAATCCCATAGACTTCGGCCAACGCGGGGTGCAGTTGATCGGCGACTACACCTGGAGCGAGGCGCTGCGTCGCTCCATCGATCCCGACGCCAGCCGGCTGCCCCGACATCGCGATCATTGGGTGCGCCGTCTGTATCTGGAAATGGGCGACTTTCTTCGGGGAGATTCCACCTGGCCGGATCTCCGCGACGACGATCTGGTGCTGGCGAACTCTGATTGGACCCGGCGCATTCTCGACAAGGAGGTCGGACGCCCGGATTGCCCCATCGTCTTCCCTCCCGTCTGCTACCAGCCCGCCGCGGGCTCCGCCGACGGCGCCCAGAGAGATCCTCTCGCTTTCGTCTGCCTGGGCCGCATCTCGCCCGAGAAAAGGATCGAGTCCGCCATCCGCATCCTGCGCCGGGTGCGGGCCATCGGTTTTCCGGTGACCCTGTCCATCGCGGGGTCGGCCGATGACGCGGTCTATGGAAAACGCATCGCCGATCTGGCAGAGGCCGAGGGTTCCTGGATCAGCCTGACCGGTTTCCTCGAGGCTTCGGCACGCGACTACCTGCTGGCGCGTTCGTCATTCGGCATCCACACCCGCCCGGCCGAGGCTTTTGGCATCGCGGTGGCCGAGATGGCGGGCTCGGGCTGCATCCCTTTCGTTCCCGATATGGGCGGACCGGCGGAAATCGTTGATCGACCGGAACTCCGCTTCCGGGACGAGGACGAAGCCGTGTCCCGGATCGTGGCGGTGCTGAACGCTCCCGATGAAATCCCCGCCCTGCGCGCGGGAATGGCGGCCTCGATGGAGCGATTCCAACCGACTCAGTTCATGCGATCCTTTCTCGCGGAAGTCGATCACTTTCTCCACCCCGACCGTCGAGTCCTGCAATCGCACCACATCGGGGGTGTGCCTAGTCGGAAGGCGGCGACCACGGAAAAGTCGGTCACTGACTGAGGTTGGCGAGAGTCCCGGTGATTCACGGATCGAATCCGAGACCATTGTCATTCCCCACCGGTGCTCGGGGCGCCTCCGGCGGCCTGGGTTTTGTGGTCACCGCGGGATCATCCGCGATCACGAAGGCGTTTGCGTCCAACCGGTAGGCGGTGCCACTGACTTCATTGAAATAGCGCAGCAATTCCAGAGCTGAGACCTGATGCATGGCCAGATGAGAGGAGGCCACCGCCTCCCGGGTCATGGCGATGCCGTTGACGCCCCCCAGAGTTCTTACCGCCTCCAGAAACTCGGCAATGTCGGTGCCGGCGGGGATATCAATGGCCGCGATCCGTTTGGCGGCCAATTGCTCGAAAATCGGTCCCGCGGGACGCGCCGGTCCACCCGGAGGCCTCGCCAAGTCCTCCGCCTCGCCGATGATGACCGCCCGGGCGTCCACCCGGTAGCGACATTCCGCCAGGCCGGTCGCATAGTGCAGTAATTCCGCCAACGAGACACCGCCTCGCAGATCCAGATCGATCTTCCGCGTCGCCACGGCTTCCTCCACATTCTCCTTGATCAGCAGATTCAGGGGCGGTCCCTGGCTCCCTCCCGTTTTTTCCCGAGCCCAGAGTCGGAGAAAATCCACCACCTCCGCCAGAGTGGCGCCGGTGAAAGCCACCCGGTCCAGCCTCAGCGCTCCCAGACGGGCCAGGTTTGCCTCGCTTCCCGGGCCGGTCAGAATGCGGGTGCGCTCCAGCGCCAACTTGTCGAGATCGGTCTTAGTGCCCACCACGATGGCCTCACCCTCCACCCGCCAAGCCGCGCCCGCCAGTTCGCAGGTGTACCGCATCGCCTCGGTCCACGGCACCCGCGCGAGCTTCAGTGTCACCGGTTGCTTTCGCAGGGTCTGATCGCGATCCACCATGACCACATTGAGCGGGGCTTTCCGCACCTCCGACGCCTTGGCCGCGAGATATTCCACCGCCGCGCCGAACTCCGTCCGATCAAAGACCACCGAATCAATCATCCAATCCTCGGCCGCGACCGACCGGCCGGAAAGAATCGTGAAAAACGCCAGCAGGCTGGCCGTGATCCCGAAAAACCATCGCCGCTTCATGCGTGCAGACTAACGGACCAGTGCCCCGTCTGTCACCATCAAACCGACAAAAACAAGTTCGACTCGGCACGGAATCTGGTCACAGTAGAATGACGAAACCGTAACCCGCGATTCCCATGGCAGACACCCTTTCCCCCACCCCTTCCCGGCGGCAGTTCCTCACGCTGTCGACCG
Source organism: uncultured Verrucomicrobiales bacterium (assembly GCA_964439145.1). Taxonomy (GTDB): domain Bacteria; phylum Verrucomicrobiota; class Verrucomicrobiia; order Verrucomicrobiales; family DEV007; genus JAEUHH01. The sequence continues at coordinate 5,775 of CAYTNL010000052.1, read as the reverse complement.
GAGCCATCATCGGCACCGCCACCGGACAAGCGAGCGCCCCCTCGTCCCCGACGCCTGACAAGTCGGGTCTCATCTGGCATGATGTCGCCGAATGGGGTGTCGAAGGTCGCGGCTGGCCCGTCGAGGACATGGAGCGCCGTTACGCCCGGCTTCCGGCCAAAGCCAACGGCATCGTGCGTCCGCCGGTGTGGGGCCTCAGCCAGGACAGTGCCGGCATGCTCGCCCGGTTCCAGACCGACGCCCAAGCCATCCAGGTGCGCTACACTCTCAGGAGCGACCGGCTCGCCATGCCCCACATGCCGGCCACCGGTGTCAGCGGCATCGATCTCTACGGCCTGAATTCCGACGCCCAATGGCGATGGATATCCGTCTTCAAGCCCGGTGCCGGCGTCGATGGCGACGCCAGGCTGCAGGAGGGAGTGCTCACCGAGGGGCTCGATCCCGGCTCCCGCGCCTACACCGCCTACCTCCCGCTCTACAACGGAATCGAGAAACTCGAGCTGGGTTTTCCCGTCGGCGCGAAGGTCCAGCCCATCGCGCCGAGGACGGAAAAGCCCATCCTCTTCTACGGCACCTCCATCACCCACGGCGCCAGCGCCTCGCGCCCCGGCATGGTCCACACCGCCATTCTCGGACGACGACTCGACCAGCCCGTGATCAATCTCGGCTTCTCCGGCAACGGCAAGATGGAGCCCGAGGTCGCCGCCCTGCTCGCCGAACTGGATCCCTCCGTCTACGTCATCGATTGCCTCCCCAACATGGTCGAGGCCGAGGTGAGGCAGAACGCCGAGCCGCTGGTGAGAAAGCTGCGCGAGGCCCGTCCCGACACCCCCATCGTGCTGGTGGAAGACCGCACCTACGCCTGGGCCTGGGTGAAGGATTCCGCGCGGCAGCGCCACGAAACCAGCCGCTCCGCGCTCATCCGCGCCTTCGACAACCTCGTCGCCGACGGGGTGAAGGATCTGCACTACCTGCCCGGCGCTGATCTGCTCGGCTCCGACGGCGACGGCACCACCGACGGCTCCCATCCCAACGATCTGGGATTTCTCCGCCAGGCCGACGCCTTCGAGCCGGTACTCCGCAAGGCGCTGGGAATCTGATCGCTCAGCGATACATCTCCCGCGCCGTGAACGCCATGCCGAGCGCGGCGGCGGAGTCGCCCCCCGTCGCCCACTCGAAGCGGGTGGTCAATTTGTCGGCGTCCAGGGGACTGCGCCGATACACCGGCCAGGCGCGGGAATCGAAGCCCTCCAGCACCCAGTCCAGATATTTGTCGCGAAACGACGCCTCCGCCAGTCCGCCACCGATCACCACCAGGCCGGGGTCGAACACCCGCACCAGATCGGCCAGCGCGTAGCCGAGGATCATTCCCTGTTGCTCGAAAATCTTCGTCGCCAGCGGATCTCCCGTCGACGCGTAGTCCCGAAGCTGGAACGCCTTTTCCTCGATCGACGCCTCGGATAGCGTCAGCGGGTGCTCGGACCACTCCTCCTTCGCCAGTTCAAATCCCAAGCGTCGGCGCAGCGCCACCAGCGACACCCAGGCCTCCGCACAACCGACCAGCCCGCAGGAGCAGCGCGGCAGCTCCCCGTCGTCCTCGTGAAAAGGCACCGTGATGTGGCCCACCTCGAGCGCGAGACCATTGGCGCCCTCGTAGGCGCGGCCCCCGGGCAACACCAGACCACCTCCCAGCCCGGTGCCCGGTGCCACGAAGAGCAATCCCCCGATGTGCTTGCGACGCATCGCATACTCGCCGAGAGCCGCGGCGTTGCCATCATTCGTCATGTAGACCGGCACCCCGATCCTCGCGGAAAAACGGTCCCGAATGTCCCGCCCCACCCAGTCTTCGGCCAGATTGGCCTTGCCCCAGATGACGCCGTCGCTCGACGGCGCCGGCACATCGAGTCCGATGCCCCGGATGCTGGAAACCTCCACTCCGGCTCCCGCGGCCAGCTCACGCATTGCCAATTCCAATTGCCCGAAAGTCGCCTCGTAGCCATCCTTCACCAGGCTCCGCACCTCCACCATCTCCCCGGCGGGTTCCCCGCGATCATCCACCAGGATGGACTTGATCGTCGTGCCACCCACATCCAATCCGGCAAAAAACGCGCTCTGTTCCGACATATTCCTGTGCTTGGTTCGTGTGCTGGTAAAAACCGCCGCCTCCCTAGGTGACCTCGCGACTTGCGTCAATCCTATTCTGGCGACGCGATTGTCGCATTGCCCGGCCGACTTGACAATGCCGGGGCCACTGGCAATGGTTCGCCGCCTGAACGCGCCCCGCGGCGCGATTCCTGCTCCGCGCTTTCCCCCGTGGAACCCTCCATCCAGGTTTTCTTCTTTCCATTCCGCAGCCCATTCACGCCAAACCCATGAAGATCGCTTTCCTGACCGCCGGCGGCATCGCCCCCTGTCTGTCCTCCTCCATCGGCGGACTCATCCACGCCTACAACTTCCTGGCACCGGAAGCGCAACTGATAGGCTACCTCAACGGCTATCAGGGCCTGCTCAAGGGCCGCTCCTACACCTTCCCCAAGTCCGTCCGCGATCGGCACGAGATCTTCTACAACTTCGGCGGCAGCCCCATCGGCAACAGCCGGGTCAAGCTCACCAATGTTGATGACTGCGTGAAGCGGGGATTGATCAAGGAGGGCGAGACCCCGCTCAAAGTCGCCGCCGATCAGCTCGTGGCCGACGGCGTCCACATCCTCCACACCATCGGGGGCGACGACACCAACACCACCGCCGCCGATCTCGCCGCCTACCTGCATGAGAACGGCTACGAACTCACCGTCGTCGGCCTGCCCAAGACGGTCGACAACGATGTCTACCCCATCGTCCAGACCCTCGGCGCCTGGACCGCCGCCGAGCAGGGCGCCCGGTTCTTCCGCAACGTGGCCAACGAGAACACCACCAGCGTGCGCCAGCTCATCATCCATGAAGTGATGGGCCGCCACTGCGGCTGGCTCACCGGCCGCACCGCCTACGACTATCGCCAGAGCCTCCATGAGTACGACTGGCTCCCCGAAGCCCTGCTCCACCAGATCCGCTGGGATGTCGACGCCGTCTGGATCCCGGAACTCGAAGTCGACATGGACTCCGAGGTCGAGCGTCTCAACGCCAAGATGGATGAACACGACAGCGTGAACATATTCCTCAGCGAGGGCGCCGGGGTCGACGCCATCGTCGCCGAGATTGAGCGCGGCACCGGCAGCCCCGTGCCCCGCGACGCCTTTGGCCACGTGCGTCTGGACGAGGTGAACGTGGGCCAGTGGTTCGCCAAACAACTCAAGGAAAAACTCGGGGCCGAGAAAGTGCTCGTGCAAAAAAGCGGCTACTTCGCCCGCTCAGCCGCGCCCAACAGGCAGGATCTCGAACTCATCCTCAAGAGCTGCGCCCACGCGGCGAAGTCGGCGCTCGACGGCGTCAGCGGAGTCGCCGGGCTCGACGAGGACAACGGTGGCGAGATGAGCACCATCGCCTTCCCCCGCATCAAGGGCGGCAAGCCCTTCGATTACGGCCAGAGCTGGTTCACCACCATGCTCGACGAAATCGGTCAGCCCCTGGGAAATCCGTCCAAGGAACACTGAGCCCCCCGCCACCCAACCCTCTTGGGTCGCGGACCCAACCCTGTCGGGTCACGGAAAGCGACTCAACGGGCGGAGACAGCGACAAAGCTCGGCTGACCGGTCGAGTCACTCTGTATCCGCATCTCCAGATCCCAGTATTCCGCGATCTGGTGCAGGATCTGGCGACGCGAGAGCGAGGGATCTTTGAGGTGAAACAAGCGGGGAGCTTCAGGCATTCTCCCCTGCTCGAATTTGATCTGATTGATGGGTGGCTGGTCGAAAATGAGATCCGGCGTCATGTTCCGGTATTCGACATCGAATCGCTCGTCCAACCAGCGTCGCAAGGCCTCGTCGTCCGTTTGCAGGAAGTCCCGGGGAACCGTCAACGCCTCGGTCGCCGCCGGATTCGCAACCGTGTCCACCGGCTCAAAGTCCGAGCGTGTGTGTTGGCACGATGGCAGCATCAGCGCCATCGCGACGCCCGCCATCGCCTTGGGGAAATATTCGAAACAGGGAACTTTCGGCATGGAACCTGGATTTTACGCGGACATCCGGGATCTGTCTTGAAATTTTCCGACACAATCCGTTGGTAATCGCCGTCTCATGACCGAAGAACCCGACCAGCGCAATCCGTGGATCACTCACCAGACCCGGGAAATCTACGTGAACGCGTGGATCCGCGTCCGGGAGGACCAGGTCACCAATCCCGCGGGCGGGCGAGGCATCTACGGCGTGGTCGAGTATCGCAACCGGGCGGTCGGCATCGTGCCGATCGATGAGGAAGACCACACCTGGCTGGTGGGACAGTATCGCTACACCCAGGACACCTACGAGTGGGAGATTCCGGAAGGCGGCTGCCCCGAGGGCGAGGACCTGCTGGAGACCGCCGCGCGCGAATTGCGCGAGGAGACCGGTCTCGTCGCCGAGCGCTACGATCTCATCCTCGGTGAACTCCAGCTATCCAACAGCGTCAGCAACGAGCGGGCCTGGCTCTACGTGGCGCGCGGCCTCACCATGGCGGAGCGCGATCCCGAGGACACCGAGCAGATCGCCGTGCGCCGTCTCCCGCTGGCCGATGCCATCGCCATGGCCGAACACGGCGAGATTCGCGATGTGATGTCGGTAGTGGCGCTGCTGCGGTTGAAATCGGCGCGGGAATGATGGGCCATCGACACACGGACCCTGCCGGCAGGGGCAGTCGGCGAGTCCTGCCGGTAGAGTCCTGCCCTAGCGGCAAGGCAGACCCCTACCGCCAAGGCCCGAATCGGTGATGTCGCTCCGGGATATTCGATGCGGCGTTGGCGCGGTATGGCGCAAGCTTATCTCAGGCGCCTCTTGATATCAAAAAATGCTGCCTGACACGAATGGCACGTAGTTAAGCACAGAAATATTGAAAATCAGGGAGTTAAAGCGCCTCAGCCCCTGGTTGGCCGGGGGGGGGGTCGGGATTTTGCATCGGCTTAGTTTTCATCCAAAGTGTCGTTAACTACGTGCCATTCCTTTCAGACTGCTTTCCAAACGTTCAAGTGGCAAAATATAGTCGGCTATCCACTGATCCTGATTACACCTTGGATCATCAAAAAATCCCTCATCCATCATCGCCTTCATTGTCCTCCGCTCTTCGGTCAGCATCCATCGCACGGCTTCCAGACGAATCTCTTCCAATGTCCACCGAGAATGGATGTTCCACCACTGACCGGGATCAGGCCTAATCACGGATTGCAGATAACTTGGCGCGCCTTTGCGGCCTCTTGTTTCCCCAAAGTCACAAACGTGGGAGGCTATAATATCCAAGCAGGTTTCGCCAACCGAAACGTCGACCAAAGGTAGGGAAGAGGGAATGCTTCGACAATAGGAGGGGTCCTGAGAACCCTGAATCAGTTACGGAAAAGCGGCGATTCCGGCTGATTTTAGGTTCTTCGCAGCAATTCCTACTCTCGCCTGGGCGGACACATCATACCCAGCTGGAATTGGATCAAGCCACAACTGATTGTTCGGATTTCGCGGAGGATTCGGAGATTTCAATTGGGCGATCAGCTCTTGGAAATCATTCGCGCCGACATCTGATTCTCCATCTTTCGGTGTATTATCACACCCACAAGCCCAAAAGGCGATCGCAAGGACTATGACCTCTGCAACTCTCATTTCTGAAGCGATTGAGGTAGGGACGCCGGTTGCCCGGCGCCCCCCTCGCAGATCCCGGCGT
>CAYTNL010000051.1:30954-48125 GCA_964439145.1 uncultured Verrucomicrobiales bacterium | reverse complement strand
CGGCGCTGTGCTTTCTGACCCAAGCCTTCATCGTCATGCGATGTGGCGGCAGCAAGTCACCCATGAGTGCCTATGGAAGCCCGATACCTCAGTTTGTTCCCTGGCGACATTCAACCCCAATACCTCGAAACAGATTATGCGGAATTATATTTTCGAGCTTTCGTTGACATTCCTTCTCATGGAAGGGTTGACTCGGCCTTCGCGATGGGGGCAGACTCGGGGTTCATGCGTTGTCCGCACTGTGATGCCCGTGGTGTTTCCCGTCGTTTCCGGCGGGCGGGGGTGTATCCGATCCCCGCGGCCATGCTCTATCTCGGTTATCCCATCGCGGTTGCCTGGACCTCTGGATGCCCGTGGTTCTGGCGTTGTGATCAATGCGGCGGGGAGTTTCGCGGACATTCCGCGTGTTCGCGGCTCTGCCGATCCCTGGCCTGGCTGATGCTGGGGCTGGTCCTCTTTCTCATCCTCGGGACCGTCACGAGCGTGGTGATTTTTCTTTGGCTGAGTTCGTGAGGGTGATTGACGGGAGGGCCGAAAATCGCGAGAGTGCGCGTCATGATCCTCGTAAACACCGAAACGGTTCCCGGGCGGAACATTCTCGAACACCGCGGCCTGGTACAGGGCAACACGGTCCGGGCCAAGCATGTGGGGCGTGACATCATGGCGGGCCTGAAAAACATCGTCGGCGGCGAGTTGCGTGGTTACACGGAGCTGCTGGTGGATGCCCGGCAACAGGCGGTCGCCCGCATGGTGGAGCAGGCCCAGCAACTCGGGGCCAACGCCATCGTGAACGTGCGCTTTTCCACCAGTTCGATCACCGCCGGCGCGGCGGAACTTTACGCCTATGGCACGGCGGTGGTGGTGGATTGAGCGTCCATATCTTCTTCGTTCCTTTCCGCCAAAGTCCGATCATGGAAGATGTCCCCTCAGCCTCCGGCGATGCCTTGGGAGCCTTGATGCTCCTGTTTTTCTTTTTGGTGATTTTCATCCTGCCCTGGCTCCCCGTCATCATCGGGGGCGTGGTCGGGGCCTTTCAGGAGCGGCGGCATCTGGAGGAGATGACATACCGGGAACAGCGCTTCGTCGGCATGACGGTCTCGGATCTCAAGACGCCGCCTCCGGGAATGCGGGTGGAGCGGGCGGAACTGGTGGAGGGATCGGTGGTGATCGCCGCCGACCATTTCAAGTCGCTTTGCGCGAAGTTCCGCAAATTTTTCGGGGGTGAATTCGCCAGTCTTCAGCGCATGCAGGAGCGCGCGCGGCGCGAGGCGATCCTGCGGATGAAGGAGCGGGCGCACGCCATCGGGGCCACCGCCATCTGCAACGTGCGGATGCAGGCCTGCACGATTTCGGGCAAGCGACAGGGCACGGTGGCGGGCTCGGAGATCATCGCCTACGGCACGGCGCTGGTGCCGGCGCGGGGCGAATGATCCGGTGGCCGGACCTCAGGCGACGATCTCTTTGACCACCCGGCCGTGAACGTCGGTGAGGCGGAAGTCGCGCCCGGCGTAATTGTAGGTCAGCCTCTCGTGATCTAGCCCGAGCAGGTGGAGGATGGTGGCGTGCCAGTCGTGGATGTGGACTTTGTCCTCGATCGCCTGGTAGCCGTAGTCGTCGGTCATGCCGTGGCGGTGACCGCCTTTGACTCCTCCGCCGGCCATCCAGAGGGAGAAGCCCTTGTTGTTGTGGTCGCGACCGTCGTTGCCCTGGGAATGCGGGGTGCGGCCGAATTCCCCGGACCACATCACGAGGGTGTCCTTGAGCATGTCGCGGCGTTTCAGATCCTCCAGCAGTCCGGCGATGGGCAGGTCGGTCTGGCCGCAATTGGTCTCCAGTCCGTTGGTCAGGTTGCGGTGGTGATCCCAGCCGCCGTGGGAGAGCTCGATGAAGCGGACACCGGCCTCGGCCATGCGGCGGGCGATGAGGCATTGACGCCCGAACGTGTCGGTGGCTCCGGCGCCGATGCCGTAGAGCGCCAGGGTCTCGGGCGATTCGCCCGAGATGTCCAGCACTTTGGGCACCTCGTCCTGCATGCGGAAAGCGAGTTCGAAGGATTCGATGACCCCCTCGACCTCGGGCTGGTGGGTGTCGCGCTGGAGTTTCTCCATGTTCAGCGACTTGATGTAGTCAAGCTGGACGCGCTGGAGATCCTTGGGCAGGCGGGGATTGTCGATGTTGGAGACCGGCTCGCGGTCGTCGGTCTGGTTGCGGGCGAGACGGGCGCGCAAACCACCGGCGCCGCCGACATTGATGGGGGTGCCCTGGTAGATGGCGGGGAGGAAGGCGGCGCCGAAATTCTGCGAACCGCCGTCGCCGTTGGGCGGGGCGATGGTCACGAAACCGGGGAGGCTGTCGTTTTCCGTCCCCAATCCATAGAGCGTCCAGGCGCCGAGTGAGGGGCGGACGAACTGGAAATTGCCGGTGTGCAGCTGCACGGTGGCCTGGGGATGGTTGGGAATGTCGGTGTGCATGCTGTTGATGATGCACAGGTCGTCGGCGTGCTTGGCGACATGGGGAAAGAGTCCGGAGATCCACTGGCCGCTCTGGCCATGCTGCTGGAAATCCCACTTGGATCCCAGCAGCCGCGCTCCGGGACGTTGGCCGGCCTTTCCGGTGTCGCGGGTGAGCAGGGGCTTGTGGTCGAAGGTGTCGACGTGGGAGGGCGCGCCCCGCATGCAGAGGAAGATGACGCGCTTGGCTTTGCCGGCGAAGTGGGGGACCCGCGGGGCGAGCGGATTGAGCGAGCGCTCGGCGGCGAGGGTGCTGAGGGCCGAGAAGGCGAGGTAGCCGAAACCGGCGGAGCCGGCTTTGAGGGCTTGGCGGCGGGAGTGGGGTTGATGGAAGTTCATGGCGGGCAAGGGTGGGGAGAGTGATCAGTTGAGGTAGCGGAACTCGGCGCTGGAGAGGAGGCTCTGGCAAAAGGTGGTCAGGGCGAGCCGACGCGCGTCATCCTCGTCGATGTCGTTTTCCCGCGCCGTCGCCAGGAAACGCTCGAGGTAGGCGCTCGTCTTGCGGGCCTCTTCCGCGGTGGGGGGGCGGGCGTAGGCGAGCTGAAAGGCGGCGCGACCGAGGTCGGGGCCCCGCAGCCCGAGGGTCTCGGTAAGTCTCCGCGCCATGGCGTCGGCGTTGTCGAGAATGAAGGCCGAGTTCATGAGGTAGAGGGCCTGGGAGGGCACGGTGGTCGTCTCGCGCTCCCCGGTCATGAGACTGGGATCGGCGAAATCGAAGAGGGAGAGGGATTCGGGCACCAGGTCCCGCACGATGGGCAGATAGACTGAGCGGTGGTCGCTTTCGGCGGTGAGGCCGGCCTGGTCGCGCACGGTGCGGCCGACGAAGCCATCCCCGGCCCTGGCCACGGGCGAGCCGGCGGGCCGTTCGATCTCGAGTTTGCCGCTCACCGCCAGCACGGCGTCGCGGAAGGATTCGGCGTCGAGGCGGCGGGGCGTCATGCGCCACAGCAGGTGGTTGTCGGGGTCCTTCTCGAACTTCGCCCGGTCGAAAGTCGAACTCTGCCGGTAGGCGCGACTGAGGACGATCTCCCGGATCAGGCCTTTGACCGACCAGCCGCTTTCCACAAAGCGGATGGCCAACTGGTCGAGCAGTTCGGGATGACTGGGCGCCTGACCGGTGGCGCCGAAGTTGTCCACGGTCGGCACGATGCCCTGTCCGAAGAGCCAGTGCCACACGCGATTGGCCATGACGCGCGCGGCGAGGGGATTCTCCGGCGAGGTCATCCATTGGGCGAGCTGGAGGCGCCCGCTCTCATCCGCGCCGATGGGTTCCTCGTCTCCGGTGTGGATGACCTGAACGAAGCCGCGGGGCACGCGCTCGTTGGTGGCGTTGTCCTCCTCTCCCCGGACCAGCAACTGGGAATCGAAGGGGGCGGCGCTGTCAATGACAGCCATGGCGAGTGGCAGTGGGTAGCCGTCCCCGTCATAGCGATCCAGCTGTGCCTCGAGCAGGCCGATCTCGCTGCGAAGGCGCAGGGTGCCCAGGGTGATGCGTTGGGCGGTGTCGGTGTCGCCTGATCGTCGTGCTTCCGCGGCGCGGGCGAACTGCTCCTGGAGATCCTCGCGGCCTTCCTCGAGACGGAACTGGAGATTGATCAACTGCCCGACCGAGAGCGGCTCGATGGGCGGGGCGCCATCGGGAACCGGCAGGGCTACCAGGTCGGTGTTGTGCCGACTCTGGGCGGTGCGGGCGGTGCCGAAGCGGGTCTCGCTGCTGAGGAAAATGCCGGCCATGGCATAGTAGTCCGACATGGGGATGGGATCGAACTTGTGATCGTGGCAACGGGCGCAGGCGACTGTGGTGCCCAGCACGGCGCGGGTGGCGGTGTCGATCTGTTCATCGACGAGATCGAAGCGAAACTGGCGCGTGTTCTGATCGTTGAGCGACTTGGTCCCGATGGCGAGGAATCCGGTGGCGACGAGGTGTTCCGCGTGTTCGGCGTCGCTGGCGGCGGGGAGGAGATCACCCGCGATCTGTTCCTGGACGAACTCGTCGTAGGGTTTGTCCTCGTTGAAGGCGTCGATGACATAGTCGCGATAGCGCCAGGCGTGGGGATAGAGGGCGTTGGCCTCCTTGCCGGTCGATTCCGCGTAGCGGGCGACATCGAGCCAATGACGCCCCCATCGTTCGCCGAAGGCGGACGACTCCAGCAGCGCGTCGACGGTGTCGCTCAACGCGGTCTCGGGATCGGCGTCCCAGGCGGTGAGGAAGGAAGCGATCTGTTCGGGGGTCGGGGGCAGACCGATGAGGTCGAAGTGGAGACGGCGAAGGAGTGTCCGGGGCTCGGCGTCGGGCGCGGGAGACAGCTCGCGGGCGTCCAGACCTGCGAGGATGAAGTGGTCGAGTTCGCGCCGGGGCCAGTCGGATTCGGAGACTGCGGGCGGGTGGGTTTTCTGAGGTTTCTGGTATGCCCAGAACTCGCGGCCCTTCTCCACATCGATGGTGCTGCTGTATTTCTCGATCGGTTTGTCGCCGGTCTTTTCCTCCCGCCGCGGATCGGGCGCGCCCATTTCGATCCACGCCCCGATGTCGGCGATGACGGCGGCGTCGAGCTTGCGTTTTGGCGGCATTTCCAGAGAGCTGTCCTCGTGGGTGAGAGCGGTGAAAAGGAGGCTCTCTTTCGGGGAGCCGGCCACCAGGGCCGGGCCGCTGTCGCCGCCCCGCAGGGTGCCTTCCCGGGTGTCCAGCAGCAGGCCGCCTTTGATTTTGTCGGAGTCGGCGGAGTGGCACTCGTAGCAGTGTTTGACCAGCACGGGGCGAACGCGGCTTTCGAAGAAATCGAGCTGCTCGGGAGTGAATTCCGAGGCCGCGCCCATGGTGGACTCCTGGGCCGGGGACGCGGTGGGGATGCCGAGCACGGGCAGGACGGCGCCGGAGAGGATGGTGAGAAGGGGGAGGGACTTCATGCGATCTCTGGGTTGGCATATACAACCCGGCATGATTGGCGAAGTTTCGCGAAACTGGGCGTTTTTGTGGCTTCCCTTGTTTGCTTGCATGCTAAGCGTATCCCGGGGCGGCGCGTTTGGCCGGAGAGGCCGGGGCTTGCAATCGGGGCGGTCCGCGAGTTGGGTCGGTCTGCCCGCATGAATAGATCTTCCTCTTTCCCCATCAAGTCCCGGCGATGTATGCGCCGTCTCGGCGGTCTCTCGTTGGTCCTGCCGCTCATCGTCGGAGCCGCCCTCGCCGGGGTCGAGAAAGTGGAGATTCTGCAACGGGTGGACCTGGCGGACACGGACTACGAGGAGATCCGGGGGCTGCTGCGCTTTTCCATCGATCCGCAGCATCCGAGGAATCGCGAGATCGCCGACATTGCCCTGGCGCCCACTGACGCTCGCGGGCGGGTGGTCTTTTCCTCCGAGTTTTTTCTGACCCGACCGAAGTCCGGCGGCGGCGCGGATGCCGCCTGGCTGGAGGTGCCCAATCGCGGTGGCCGGAGCGATCAGCGAGAATTTCTCCTGAGACACGGCTTCACCATTCTGGAGGTGGGCTGGGAGTTTGACGTGCCGGAGGGGGAGAATCGGCTCAACATCGAGGTGCCGACCGCGAGGCTCGCGGACGGTGGCGCGCTTCGCGGGGTGGTGGAGTCGATCTTCATCGTCAACGAGCCGGAGGAGAGCTATACCGTCACCGACCTTGCCATGTATGCCCCGATCGATCCCGGAGGAAAGGACAGCCGGCTGGCAATCCGTGAAAGAGGCGACAGCCCCGGCGGTGTCGAGGTGCCGCGGGAAAAGTGGAGCGTGCGGGGTTCCGAAATCACGCTTGAGGGCGGTTTTCGTCCCGGGCTCATCTATGAAATTTCCTGGCTCGCCGAGGATCCGCCGGTCGGTGGGCTCGGCTACGCGGCGCTGCGCGACGCGGCGGTGTGGTTGAAGGATGCGGACGCCTCGCTAGCCCCGGTGCGGTGGGTGTATGGCTTTGGTTCCTCCCAGTGTGGCAGGTTGTTGCGGGATTTCGTCTATCAGGGCTTCAACACCGACGAGCAGGATCGCGCGGCGTTCGATGGGATGCTGCCCCAGATCGCGGGCGCGGGCCGGGTCGATCTGAATCGGCGCTGGTCGACGCCGCGCGAGTTGGCGCTCTTCCGCACCGCGTCCTATCCTTTCGCCGATGAGGCGGTTCCCGATCCGGTGACCGGTTTGAGGGAGGGCATCCTGGAAAATCCACGGGTCACTCATCGGCCCCGGATATTCTACGCGAACACGGCGGCGGAGTATTGGGGCGCCGGGCGGGTGGCGGCGCTGGTGCATGCCGATCCGCTGGCAGAGCGCGACCTGACGCCGCCGGATGAGGTGCGGGTCTACGCTTTCGCGGGTACTCAGCACGGACCGGCGAAATTTCCCCCCGTGGCTCCGGCTGAGGGCGCGCCGCTGGCCAATCCGGTGAATTTCAAACCATCGATCCAGGCTTTGCGACTGGCCCTGCATCGCTGGGTCAGCGCGGGCGCGGAGCCTCCCGCGAGCAGTCATCCGAGGTACGACGGCGCCACCCTGGTGAGGGCATCGGAGGTGAATTTCCCCGATTTGCCCGGAGTGCCTTCGCCGAAAGGACTCACCGCCGGTCCGCGAATGAGAAATCCGAGATACGCCGACGGCGCGGGAGCGGGCGAGGTATTGCCACTACTCGTTTCCCAGGTCGACGCGGATGGCAACGATCTGGGTGGCATCCGCCTGCCGGAGGTGGCCGTGCCGCTCGGCACCGCGACGGGTTGGATGTTTCGCCCGCCCACGATGGGTGTCCCCGACGAGTTGCTCCCCGTTCTCAGGGGATCGTGGATTCCCTTCGCCCTCACCCGCGGGGAGCGCGAAAAGACCGGTGATCCGCGTCCCTCCATCGTGGAGCGGTATGTTTCCCGCGACGCCTACCTCGCGGCCACCCGCGAAGTGGTGGAATCACTGGTCGCCCGGGGTTTCCTGCTGCCGGAGCATGAGGAGGAGGCGATGCGGTCCGCCGCCGAACGCTGGGATTGGCTCCATTCCCGGTGAGGGAAAACCTTGGCCTTTTTACGGAGAAAAAACGGCGTGAAATTGCCGGGTTCTTCTGCCAAGCTCAGTGATCCCCGATCCAAATCATCATGAGCGACGCCAAATCCAAAAAAACCGAAGCCGAAGCCAAGCCCGCGTCCGACCAACCAACCCGCATCTGGCTGGTGGAGGACAACGAGACGCTTCGCCGCACTGTCGCTCGCGTGCTGGGGCGGCAGAAGGACATGGAGTGTACCCACCAGTTCGAGCGCTGTGAGGACGCTATCCAGGCGCTCATCGATGGAGCCCGACCGGATGTCATGCTATTCGACCTCGGTCTGCCCGGCATGAGCGGGATCGAGGGCATCCGCCGGATCAAGGCCGCCCTGCCGCAGATCGAGATTCTGGTGTTCTCCGTGTTCGAGGACAACGAGAAAGTCTTCAGCGCCATCTGCGCGGGCGCTTCCGGCTATCTGCTGAAAACCTCGAGCATGGGAGAGATCCCCAACGCCATCCGCGAGGTTCTGGACGGTGGCGCACCCATCAACGCGCGCATCGCCCGTCAGGTGCTGGACATGTTCAGCAATTTCGCCCCGGAGAGCAAAGACTACGGTCTCACCGAGCGTGAGACCGAGGTGCTGGAGCAAATGGTGGGCGGCCTCACGAAAAAAGAGATCGCCGATCAGCTGAACCTCAGCTTCCACACCGTCGACAAACACATTCGCGGCATCTACAGCAAGCTCCACGTCAACACCATGACCGGTGCCGTGGCCAAGGCGCTCAAGGAAGGTCTGCTGCCGAAAGGGTGAGCCTGGAGTCGAGATTCGGTTTTCCGCTGGCGCTGCTGTGCCTGACCACGGTAGGGGAGGGCGCCGGGGATGACATCCGCGCGGGGCGCATTTTGGATTCGATCACGGATCCCGCCGATCACACCGTCCTGATCGCGGCACATCGCGGGGGATATGCCCGTGATCGCGAACAGGGCGCCCCGGAGAACACCGTCGCCAATGTCGACGTGGCCGTGGCCGCGGGATTCGACCTCTACGAGACCGACATCCGGCGCACTCGGGACGGGGTGTTCGTGGTGGTTCACGACGACACGCTCGACCGCGAGACCAATGGGACCGGACCCGTGGAAGAATTGACCCTCGAGGAGGTGAAGAAACTGAAAAAACGCTACCGGGACGGCTCCCTGTCCGACGAGCCCGTGGCGACTCTGGAGGAACTTCTCAGCGCCGGCAGAGACCGCATCCTGTTCAAAGCAGATCCCAAATCGGGCGTGCTGGAGGCTTTCGGCGAACTGGCCACCATGATTGATGGCTTGGATATGAGCGATCAGGTTTTTCTCCGAGTCGGCTTCAAAGACGCCGACACCATAGCCGCCGCCCATGCCGCCGGGGCGCCGCGGGTGGAACTGATGTTCAAAGTGGATCGGGCCGAGCAAGTCAGGCGGGTGGTGGATCGCTTCAAGCCGCGCACCATCCAGATCAATTTCGAAAAAGGCGACGACCTGACCGACGAGAAACGCCAAGCCATCCGGGCGGCATTGGATCGAGGCGTGCTGGTCCAAACCCATGCCTACGGCGATGAGTCCGAATGGCGCGAGTTGGCGGAGGTGGGTGTGCGGATGTTCCACAGCGCCCTCCCGGACGCGACCCTGAAGTGGTTGGAGGAGAACGGGTGGAGGGAGTCTTTCACTCGCGACTGAGGCCGGCGCCGCTCCTTGTCCGGTATGGGGCACGGATTTTTGAATCCGGATTTTTCAAAAGTAAGCTGATTTTTCTTGGCGTAATGAGGTGACCACAATCCCGCCAATTGAGGGACGCTTAAGGAAGCTTAGCTTCTCCTCGGCTACACACTTCAGGTTTGCTCGCTTTTTCCCATACCCTCCTCCCAGCCATGTCCCAGCTCACCCACCTCAAACGCCGCTCCGCGGCCACCGTCCTGACCCTCCTCCTAGCAGTGGGGGGCCAGGCACACGGCGATGACGCCAAAGAGGGCAAGGCCCGCCCCAAGCCCAAACCGATCAAACTCGCGGCGGCAAAGATCACGCCCGGTCAGACGCCGGGCGCGGCGACCAGGGACAGCACTTTCGAGCAGCCCAACTTTGACTTCGATCCCAACCTTCCCTCCTACCTGAGACCGGTCCGCCTTTTCAACAAGGAGGGCCGCTACATCGACGCCCGCCTGCTCTCCGCCAGTGGGGAGACCGTCACCGTGCAGAGGCTTACGGACAATCAGACCTTCGACGTGGCCATGGGGTCGCTCGATGAAGCCTCGCTACAGCGGGTGGAAAAATGGATGGATCGCGATCCCGAGGCCATCAACTTCTCCATCGCCTTCGACGTGAAAAAGCGCTTCGTCGATTCGGATGATTTCGCGACCCTGGGCCGCGATTTCAAGACCATGCGCTGGGCCTACGATGTGGTGATGACCAACCAGTCCCGCAACGAATTGCGGAACGCCGAGTTGGAGTATCAGATCATCTACGAGGATCAGGTCGAGTTTGTCCGCACCAGCGCCTACCCCGGCAAGGGAAAGAACCAGCGCGAAGGACGCAGCGTCGATATTCCGCCCCTCGCTTTCAACGGTCGGGCCGAGTTCTCCACCCCCCCGGTCACCATGGAGATCTACGAGTATGCGCCGACGCGCGGTGACCGCGAGTATCGGCGTGACCAGATTCTCGGCATCTGGATCCGTCTCTTCAAGAACGGCGAAGTGATCGCGGAATACCAGAGCCACCCGGCCTCCATGACCAGCCTCACCTGGGAGGAGGAGGACGAGATCGAGATCGTGGTCAAGGATTCCTTTCGCGATCAGTTCGAGACCGGGGAGTGAGCCACGCATTCCGCTTGCGCGGTCCGCCCCCGCTTTCTAAGGTCGCCGCATGCTTTTCATCGGAATCGACAGCGGTACCCAGAGCACCAAAGCCATCGTCCTCGACCTGGAATCCGGCGCCATCCTCGCCGAGGCCCAGGAGAAATACGACCTCATCGCCGGCCTGCCCGCCGGACATCTGGAGCAGCATCCGGAAGACTGGAGTTCCGCCGCCGACCAGACCGTGCGGCGCTGCCTGGAGACACTGGGTGAGCGACGCGCCGAGGTCGCATGCATCGGGGTCAGCGGTCAACAGCACGGGCTCGTCGTGTTGGATGCCGACGACAACGTGGTGCGTCCCGCGAAACTGTGGTGCGACACCTCCACCGCCGCGCAATGCGACCGCTTTGCCGCCGCATTCGGAGGCCAGAGCGGACTTATCGAACGGGCGGGCAACGCCATCCTGCCCGGTTACACCATCCCGAAATTGCTGTGGCTCAAGGATAACGAGCCCGATCACTTCGCCAGGGTGCGGTCCGTGCTCCTGCCCCATGATTATCTCAATTTCTGGCTTACCGGAGTCAAACGCATGGAGTGCGGCGACGCCTCGGGCATGGGCATCCTCAACATTCGCACCCGCGAGTGGGATCGTGAGTTGATCGACTTCGTCGATCCCCGCGTCATCGACATGCTGCCGCCGCTCGGTTCATCGAACGAGCCGCACGGCACTCTCCGTCCCGATCTCGCCGCCGCTTGGGGACTTTCCCCCGAGACACTCGTCAGCGCCGGCGGCGGGGACAACATGATGGGCGCCATCGGCACCGGAAACATCGTCCCCGGCGTCATCACCGCCAGCTTCGGCACCTCCGGCACCCTTTACGGCTGCGCCGCCGAACCGGTCATCGATCCCCGGGGCGAAATCGCCGCCTTCTGCGACAGCACCGACCGCTGGCTGCCGCTCATCTGCACCATGAATGTCACCGTGGTCACCGAGACCGTTCGCGGGTGGTTCGGATGGACCCTCGCGGAACTCGAGGAAAAAGTCGCCTCGGTCCCGGCGGGCGCGGGCGGACTGACTTTCCTGCCCTACCTGAACGGTGAGCGCACCCCCAATCTCCCCAACAGCAGTGGTGTCATCCACGGTATGAATGGAGGCAACGCCTCGCCCGCCCATCTCGCCCGCGCCGCCATGGAGGGCGCCACTCTCGGGCTCGCCTACGGACTCGGCCGCTTCGAGGAACTGGGACTCGCCCCCACCGAGATCCGCCTCACCGGTGGCGGGAGCAAGAGCGCCGTCTGGCGCCAGATCTCGGCCGATGCCTTTGGCGTGCCCGTCGTCGGTCTGCAAACCGCCGAGGGCGCCAGCCTCGGGGGCGCCATCCAGGCCGCCCACGCGGCGGGGCGGGGGAGCTACGTCGACCTCTGCGCTCGGCTCGTGGCCCTCGATGAAAGCACCCGCTGCCAGCCCGACCCGGCCAACACCGCGATCTATCGCGAAAAGCTCGATCAACAGACGCGCCTGACCGGAGCCCTCCACGACGCCGGCCAGTTGTGAGGATCGCCGCACTCAACAGGGTCGGGTCGACGACCCAACAGGGTTGACTCCACGATGTCCATTCCCCGACCCGACCGCGAACACCCGCTCCCGCCCAAGGCCCTGTGGCTCGGGCGCCTGGCCGCCATTCTCATCGGTCTGCTCGGGCGCACCCTGCGCGTCCGGGTGGAGGATCGCGCCGGCATCCTCGATCAGCGGCCGGAGCATTCCCTGATCTGGGTGTTCTGGCACAACCGCATCTTCGCCATGCCGATGATCTATCGGCGCTATCTCCCGGATCGGCGCGGTGCCGTGCTCACCAGCCCCAGCCGCGACGGGGCCGTGATCGCCGCCACCATGCGGTGCTTCGGCGTCGCCTCGGTGCGCGGCTCCAGCTCCAAACGGGGCGCCGCCGCCATGCTGGAGATGGAGGAATGGATTCGCGACGGCTACGACCTGTGCGTGACTCCCGACGGCCCGCGCGGCCCGCGCTACCGGCTCGCGCCGGGATTGGTAAAAGTCGCCCAGCGGACCGGGGCGAAGGTGCTGCCCATCCGCGTCGAATACGAATCGGCCTGGATTTTTCGAAAAGCCTGGGACCATTTCCGTCTCCCCAAGCCCTTTTCCCGCGTGCGGGTCACCCTGGAACCCTACCAAACCATTGACGCCGACGCCGAAGGCGACAGGTTTGAGGAGGAGCGAGCGCGCCTTGAACGTCTGCTGAATCCGAATGATGAAACTGATTGAAGGAAAACCTATCTCCGAAGCCGTCTACGCCGAGTGCCGGACGGAACTGGAGCGACTCAAAGCCATCGGACACCTGCCCGGTCTCGCCGTGGTGCTCGTGGGCGAAGACCCCGCCTCCCAAGCCTACGTTGCCGCCAAGGACCGCAAATGCCGGGAACTCGGCTTTCACTCGCTGAAGATCGAGATGAAAGCCGAGATCACCCTCGAAACTCTGTTGGCGAAAATCGCCGAGCTGAACGCCGATCCCGCCATCCACGGCATCCTCGTGCAGATGCCCCTGCCTTCCCATCTCGACGAAGACACCGTCATTCGCGCCATCGATCCCGCCAAGGATGTCGATGGCCTGCATCCCATGAACCTGGGAAAACTGGCGATGGAGGATCCGACCGGCTTCGCCCCCTGCACCCCATCCGGTTGCCAGCGCATGCTCGTCGAGAGCGGCATCGAGACCGAGGGGCGGCACGTCGTCGTGGTCGGCCGCAGCTTGTTGGTGGGGAAATCGCTGGCTTTGCTGATGATGGCCAAAGGCGCGGGCGCCAACGCCACCGTGACCGTGGCGCACTCTCGGACCCGTGATCTCCCGGCCTTGACCCGACAGGCCGACATCCTGGTGGCGGCCATCGGAAAGCCGAACTTCATCGGTGCCGGACATGTCAAGGACGGGGCGGTGGTCATCGATGTCGGCATCAATCGCATCGAAGATGACCGTGCGAAGAAAGGCTACCGCCTGGTGGGAGATGTCGATTTCGAGGCCGTGGCCGACATATGCGAGGCCATCACCCCGGTTCCCGGCGGGGTGGGGGTGATGACCATCGCCATGTTGATGCGCAACACCATACGGGCCTGTCGGATGGCGGTGGGTGTCTGAGTTCGGCGCGCGGCAAAAATTGATTCGCGAGCGCTTGCGCTTTCCCGAAATTGCCGGACAATGACGCTCCCCGCGCGTCTTTGGCGCGCCAGGAATTGGAAACGGGATGTAGCGCAGTTTGGTAGCGCACCACAATGGGGTTGTGGGGGTCGCTGGTTCGAATCCAGTCATCCCGACCAATTTCGATCATTTTCACCCAAAGCGTCCACCGGGATGACTGGGTTCGAACCAGCGAAGCTGGTCGATTGGCCCGGCCGCGCATCGCGCGGGGGCAGACTCCGCGAAGCGAAGCGGAGCCATATCCCAAAGGCGGAGTCAATCCAGTCATCCCGACCAATTTCCGATTTGCATGTCTGGGCGTCACTCTAACGAAGTCCAGACCGTGATAGGGCTACGCGGGATGGTGAAAGATTGGGGGTAAAAATTGGTGTTTCAATCCGCGCCCCCGTGAAGGGGCGACCTTTTTCCCGCAATGCTGGGAAGCAACGGGAAACCGTTTCAATCCGCGCCCCCGTGAAGGGGCGACCGGCTCAGCCACGAGCGTTTCCCTGGGGTGCGAGGGAGTTTCAATCCGCGCCCCCGTGAAGGGGCGACCGGTGGTGATGCCGATCACGCTCCCCGAAGCGGCAGTTTCAATCCGCGCCCCCGTGAAGGGGCGACTCCACCTGGAGACCGATCCGGGAGGATAAGGCCGTTTCAATCCGCGCCCCCGTGAAGGGGCGACTCCTCACTCATCACCAAGGGTATGGGGACTCAATGTTTCAATCCGCGCCCCCGTGAAGGGGCGACACCTGCCCGCCGGGCATGAGCTGCGCCAGAAGCAGTTTCAATCCGCGCCCCCGTGAAGGGGCGACCCAACTCGACGCCGACGTCGAGTGTCTTGGCCGTTTCAATGCGCGCCCCCGTGAAGGGGCGGCGTTTGTCTCTGGCCTTTGGCGTTGCGATGTTTCTGTTTCAATCCGCGCCCCCGTGAAGGGGCGACCCTTCCGGCTCCTGCTGTGCAAATTCGATACCGAGTTTCAATCCGCGCCCCCGTGAAGGGGCGACCTGGAGCCGGTGCTGTCGAGATCGATGTCGATGGCGTTTCAATCCGCGCCCCCGTGAAGGGGCGACGGTGTCGATTGGGTGGGTGCCGCATCCCTCATTAGTTTCAATCCGCGCCCCCGTGAAGGGGCGACCGGCGCCAGCCAGTTCTCCTCCCAGATCGCTGATGTTTCAATCCGCGCCCCCGTGAAGGGGCGACCCGTAGCGCGGCACTTCGCCGGGCGGCAGCAGGGCGCAGTTTCAATCCGCGCCCCCGTGAAGGGGCGACCGCGTGGATCGGGTGTAATGAAGCGGAGGTTTGGGGGTTTCAATCCGCGCCCCCGTGAAGGGGCGACGGACGCGTGCGCCAGAACTCCCGAAGGCTCCCCCGTTTCAATCCGCGCCCCCGTGAAGGGGCGACAAACCACGGGTCAGGCGTTTGTTCTCGATCAAGTGTTTCAATCCGCGCCCCCGTGAAGGGGCGACCCGGCCGGCGCAAAACCGCGTCGGATGCGTGTCGGTTTCAATCCGCGCCCCCGTGAAGGGGCGACACCATTCCGGCCGGGTCACGGTGACGACTCGGACGTTTCAATCCGCGCCCCCGTGAAGGGGCGACCGGTATCGGCGGACGACACGCGCTGATCGGCCTCGTTTCAATCCGCGCCCCCGTGAAGGGGCGACCGCGTCGGGTTTCGGCCATCCGCTCAAGCTCACGTTTCAATCCGCGCCCCCGTGAAGGGGCGACCACAGATCTCGGAGGAGCAGGCGGAGGAGAACCGGTTTCAATCCGCGCCCCCGTGAAGGGGCGACCGGGGGCGATGGGTAACAGTGGCGATAGATCCTGTTTCAATCCGCGCCCCCGTGAAGGGGCGACTCAGCGGGCGACGGCGTCACAAAATCGTATGTTGTGTTTCAATCCGCGCCCCCGTGAAGGGGCGACGATTTCTGAGACCTCGAATAGGTCCGCGTCGTGGTTTCAATCCGCGCCCCCGTGAAGGGGCGACCGGGCATCTTATTTTCTCGGTTATACCTCCCGCTTGTTTCAATCCGCGCCCCCGTGAAGGGGCGACCACCTCGTTGTTGAGCAACCATCGGGTCAGCTTGTTTCAATCCGCGCCCCCGTGAAGGGGCGACCAGGCATCGACACCAGCGCCGCGACACCGGCGACGAAGTTTCAATCCGCGCCCCCGTGAAGGGGCGACGGCCAA
This sequence comes from uncultured Verrucomicrobiales bacterium, assembly GCA_964439145.1. Classification (GTDB taxonomy): domain Bacteria; phylum Verrucomicrobiota; class Verrucomicrobiia; order Verrucomicrobiales; family DEV007; genus JAEUHH01. Next base: position 32,453 of record CAYTNL010000051.1, on the reverse strand, counting down.
GGCGGTGGCCACACGCGATGAGATCCGCGTTTCAATCCGCGCCCCCGTGAAGGGGCGACCACAATCGGCACGGTAAACCATTTCTCCGCCTCGTTTCAATCCGCGCCCCCGTGAAGGGGCGACCTTGCCGGCCCGGAGAGTCACGTAGAAGGCGCCGCGTTTCAATCCGCGCCCCCGTGAAGGGGCGACCGCCCCGCGAAGGCGCTCGAAGCGGCGGGGAGGGGTTTCAATCCGCGCCCCCGTGAAGGGGCGACCGTTGGTGGTCGGTCGATCCCTGCTATGCTCGCGTTTCAATCCGCGCCCCCGTGAAGGGGCGACGTTCGGTAAACCGCTTGGAGGCGCGGATGCCCGGGTGTTTCAATCCGCGCCCCCGTGAAGGGGCGACCCCACGTTGAAGGTCGCGACCTCCGCCATGTCCGGGTTTCAATCCGCGCCCCCGTGAAGGGGCGACCTCCAATCCGGATCTTCTCAACAACCCCCGACTGTTTCAATCCGCGCCCCCGTGAAGGGGCGACCGACGACGCTCGCGCTCCAATCGCTCCGTTTTGTCGTTTCAATCCGCGCCCCCGTGAAGGGGCGACCGATGAGGTTGCGCTTGAACGCCTCCATCGCGCTGTTTCAATCCGCGCCCCCGTGAAGGGGCGACCCAGAGACCGGATGCCTCGGCGAGATCGTGCAGGTTTCAATCCGCGCCCCCGTGAAGGGGCGACCTCCTCCCCACGCTCCGTGTAACGAACGCCGTGGCGGTTTCAATCCGCGCCCCCGTGAAGGGGCGACCGGTCTGAGGCGGGCGCGGGGCGGCTTTCGACGGGGTTTCAATCCGCGCCCCCGTGAAGGGGCGACCTTACCCCGGCGTGGCTCTCAATCCGACCTTGACTGTTTCAATCCGCGCCCCCGTGAAGGGGCGACCGCCGGACTGCAGGTCGAGCCGGGCTGGATCGAGGTTTCAATCCGCGCCCCCGTGAAGGGGCGACCGCTTCGTTTGGGGCGAACGGGTCACTTGTTCGCGGTTTCAATCCGCGCCCCCGTGAAGGGGCGACCAGTTTTATTGAAGGAAAAAAAGTTCCCGATATTGTTTCAATCCGCGCCCCCGTGAAGGGGCGACAAACTAACTAAGCCTCACATCTCAGCTAACCGAGTTTCAATCCGCGCCCCCGTGAAGGGGCGACATTGAAACCGCCGGAGGAACCGGGGACGGACTCGGGTTTCAATCCGCGCCCCCGTGAAGGGGCGACTCATCAGTGGGAGCGGCCGCCGAGTAGGTCGCGGTTTCAATCCGCGCCCCCGTGAAGGGGCGACGGTGGCCCGGCGTCGGGCAAGTCTACGATCTCGATGGTTTCAATCCGCGCCCCCGTGAAGGGGCGACTCCTCCGCTTCATTCAGGCGCCGGCCGCGTTCTCGGTTTCAATCCGCGCCCCCGTGAAGGGGCGACCTGGTTCCCGGCGGATTCTTCGCCGATCCGGTGGTGTTTCAATCCGCGCCCCCGTGAAGGGGCGACC
>CAYTNL010000051.1:14817-30854 GCA_964439145.1 uncultured Verrucomicrobiales bacterium | reverse complement strand
GAACCCATCGAGCCGCCGACACCGGTTTCAATCCGCGCCCCCGTGAAGGGGCGACCCGCGATCCCGACCGCTGATCTTTTCCCAAAGCGTGTTTCAATCCGCGCCCCCGTGAAGGGGCGACACGCGATGCTTGAGCGGTTGCTCACCGGGCAGGGTTTCAATCCGCGCCCCCGTGAAGGGGCGACTCATCGGCGATCTCGGCGCGGGCGACGCCGGCCATGTTTCAATCCGCGCCCCCGTGAAGGGGCGACCTCGTATGCCATGGTCAGTCTCAGTCCTCCAGGGAGTTTCAATCCGCGCCCCCGTGAAGGGGCGACTGAGGCTCACAGTTGAAGCTCGAATCACTCGCGTTGTTTCAATCCGCGCCCCCGTGAAGGGGCGACCGGCGGAGTCGAGATCGATGTCGATGGCGAACATGGAGTTTCAATCCGCGCCCCCGTGAAGGGGCGACCATGGTGGTTTCAGAGGTGTCTTCTCATCCCTCAATGTTTCAATCCGCGCCCCCGTGAAGGGGCGACCATGAACTGATTCCGCAGCCGGAACGTCTTCATGTTTCAATCCGCGCCCCCGTGAAGGGGCGACCGCCGGTGCCGCGCCGATCTGCTCAGCGAGGGCCGTTTCAATCCGCGCCCCCGTGAAGGGGCGACTCCAGACGCGGCATTTCACATGCTGCCCGTCCACGTTTCAATCCGCGCCCCCGTGAAGGGGCGACCGGGATGACTTCGGATTCGGTGTCGAGCCCGTTGCCGTTTCAATCCGCGCCCCCGTGAAGGGGCGACACGGTTTGCGAGCCTCTCAGAGGTCGGCGGCGGGGTTTCAATCCGCGCCCCCGTGAAGGGGCGACCATGAACTGATTCCGCAACCGGAAGGTCTTCATGTTTCAATCCGCGCCCCCGTGAAGGGGCGACTGAACACACGGGCGCGAACGAGCGCGTTGTTTTTGTTTCAATCCGCGCCCCCGTGAAGGGGCGACCGAGGCCGGGGCTTACGAACTCCGCCAGGAATGGGTTTCAATCCGCGCCCCCGTGAAGGGGCGACCCCGATTGATCGGCCGGGCCACTTCGCGGATGATGTTTCAATCCGCGCCCCCGTGAAGGGGCGACTTGGGGCCGTAAAAGCTGCGGGTCTGGCGGATCACGTTTCAATCCGCGCCCCCGTGAAGGGGCGACGCAGGCACCGCCGGAGACGGCATCTAAAACCATGGTTTCAATCCGCGCCCCCGTGAAGGGGCGACCGCTTGGCCGCTGGAGAAAGCAATGACCACGGACGCGTTTCAATCCGCGCCCCCGTGAAGGGGCGACAGTTCAAGGAGTATGGGCCGCGCTTCTACAACGTGTTTCAATCCGCGCCCCCGTGAAGGGGCGACATTGCGGGCAGCGCCGAGCACCAGGCGCCCCGAAGTTTCAATCCGCGCCCCCGTGAAGGGGCGACTCGACGCACAGGGAGAACTCATCAGCCCGATACCGTTTCAATCCGCGCCCCCGTGAAGGGGCGACCACGCCAGAAAGGACCTAGAAATGGCACAGCTACCGTTTCAATCCGCGCCCCCGTGAAGGGGCGACCACGCAGATCACCGATCGCGATGGCCGCGTGATGGTTTCAATCCGCGCCCCCGTGAAGGGGCGACCAGCGCAAGGAAGCCAAGCGGGAAGCCGACCGGCTGTTTCAATCCGCGCCCCCGTGAAGGGGCGACTCCTCCAAGGTAACTCACTGACAGGCAACGATGCAATCTGATGTTTCCGCGAACCTCCTTGGATTCGCGCAAAAAAAACGGCATTTCTGCTTCCAAATGTCAAAGAACTCCCGTTTTTCCTTGGATCGCTCTTCCGCGAACCTCCGGGGCTTTCCGCGATCTCTCCAGGTTCGCGGGAGGTGTCGCTTGGTCATGGCGTCACACAATCAACGGGCCGTCTATGTCGTAGGAACTTTTTGCCCCAAAGTGTTCGACACGACGATGCCATTGATTGCCGAGATTGTAGAATCGCAAGCTGTCTGTTTCACTATCGATCAACGAGTTCAATTTCGACTTCAACTCCACGAATTGGGCGGGATCGACCTGACATTCGAATACGCTGTTCTGCACGCGCTGCCCATAGTCCAAACACACTTTGGCGGCGCGACGCAGGCGAGCCCTCCCCTCGCTGGTCTTGGTGCAGACATCATAGGTGATCAGGACATACATGGCTCGGATTCGTTGGCGGTTGGGTGACTTGGGCTCGTTGGCCCCATGATTTCCTCACTTAACGAGAAATGGCGGGTAGGCATCGAGGTCGTTTCTCAGGTGTCTCGCCAGTAAGCGGGCCTGGAGGTGGGGCAGCAAGCCCACGGTGATGCGATCATCGAGAAAGGGATGCCTGATCTCATCCTGCTTTCTCTCCTGCCAGGCCATCAGCACTTGTTTCCTTGCGGACTCTTTCAGTTCGAAACCGCCCGCTTCGCTCTCGGTGAAATCGTTTGGCTTCAACTGCTTGCGGTTGATCAAGGTCAGTGCCGCACGGTCGGCGAGAAAGGGACGGAATTCCTCCATCAGATCCAGAGCCAATCCGGGTCGACCGGGGCGGTCACGGTGCAGAAACCCCACCGCCGCGTCGAGGCCGCATGACTCGCAGGCGGACCTCACATCATGGCGCAGCAGGGCATAGAGGAAAGAAAGCAGGGCATTGACCCGATCCCCGGCAGGGCGGCGGGAGCGCTTTGAGAAGGCAAACATACCGTCGGGATCGTCAATGGTGATGAGCGAGGAGAGCCGCTGAAAGTAGACGGCGGCGGCATCGCCCTCGATCCCGCGCAATCGATCCAGAGAGTCGGTGGCCCGGGCGGTCACCGCGGCGCGAGCGAGGGATTTGATCGCGGGAAGCAGTTCCGGCTCCCGCTCGGGATAGTCGCGGGCGCATCGTTGCAGATTGGTTCGACAATTGACGATCTTGGCCGCCACCATGTCGCGCGCGATCATCACCGCCGCGCCGCCTTCGGTGGTATCGTCCGCCCTACGGTATTGTTCGCGGCGCAAGAGTACGTTGCCGGGTGAAAAACCGGTCACGCCGCAGAGAAATTGACCGTTGGGAGTGTGGAATGAAAGGGTGACTCCGGCTTTCGCGCATGCCGACATCAGTTTCGGGCTGGCGCCTATTTTCCAACCGAAACAGGCGATGCCGTCGAGATTATGGAGGGGAACACGGAGTTTGGTTTCCTCATCGTGTCTCACCGCCACGGCCTCGCCTTCCTTTGTCAGCCAGGCGCCATCCAGGGTGACGAAGAGGGTGTTGAGATGGCGCTTCACGGGTATGGGGGAGTTTTCGGTTCTCAGTTTTCAGTTTTCAGAACCGCCTCGAACTGGCGGTCATTCCAGGCGGATGCGCCTTGCCGAAAGCGGAGGGCGTCGGGGAGGCAGAGATCGAGCAGGGAACAGGAGTCGCATTTGGGCTCGCGCGTGGCGGTCGGGGTTTCGCCGGAAGCGAGGAGGGCGTGAAGGCGGGCGGCGGCCTCCTCGGTGGTTTGGCGCAGATCGGCATCGAACTCGACGGTGTGGCGGCGGCGATTGCGACCGTAGTAGAGGAAACCGCTCGGTATCCCGGTCCCGCACATCTCCTCGAGACAGAGCGCCTGGGCGCAGAGCTGGACGCGGTCGCTGTCATCACGTTTGGGTTTGCCGCGCTTGTATTCGACCGGGACGATGGCCTCGTGGGGGCGGAGGAGGAGCTTGGCGGCTTGCGGCTTCGCCGGGGGCGTGGTGGACGCCGGCGAGACGCCCGCGCTCCCGGTGGGTGGACTGTCGAGTCGGCCGGGGATGGTGGCGCTCCCATGGCCGTCGCGTTGCCGGTGAAACTCCACCACGTCGGCGACACCGTGGAGGCCGAGTCGTTCGCAGCGTAGGCGCAGACCACGCACGATCCGGATGCCGTCGCGGGTTTCATCGGGGCCGTCATGGGCTTTGTCGTGCATCACTCGACCCTCGGCGGTGAGCCGGTTCTCGGCCCAGAGCTGTTCGTTGTGGATCAGCGCGCACTGTCTTTCGCAGAACAGCAGATGCTGGAGCGCGGAGAGCGGGCGGGAGGGCATGACGATCAGGGGCGCTGGTTTCCGCAAGCGTTCGTCATCGGCGGCGTCATCCCTATTCTCCGGTTTTTCTCACTATTCGTCCCCGTACTGACTCGGCAGCGAGCCGATGACGGATACGCGCTTGAAGGCTTCCCGCTTGGCGTCGCTCGGGTCGATCTGGTCGCAGGTGACGAAAAAATGCCAGTCGTCCCCGTAGTCGAAGTGAAACAACCAGGTGTCGCCGGGTGAAAAGACATCCGAGACAACCGTGCCCCGGACGCCGCCGGTGGCGTGTTCGTCCTCACCCACATCGGCGAATAGGGTGTAGCTCCTTCCCTTGTTGTCATAAACGTAGCCCGGGCTCTCGTGGAATCCGAATGCATGATCGGAATCGAAGCCGATCGAGGCCAGCATGGCTTCAGCCAGTTCGAAGAGGGAGAGCTGATCTCCCGCGGTGATCTGGAACACGACCGAAGCCTTTTCACAGGGGATGGGGCAGAGCTGAGGCTGGGTTTCCAGGGTGAAGGTGTATTTTTTCATCAGGATTGTTTCGGATTCGATGGAGAAGTGTCCCCGTGGATTGTGGGCAACTGCTCCGGGTCGGGTGGGTCAGGGAGTCACCCCTCGGCAAACGGATTGACGACGGTCACGTTGCCGATGATCTGGCCCGCGTTCAGATCCTCGGAGTAGATGGTCTCGCACTGGGCGAGGTTGGCGGAGGCGATGATGAGCGAGTCCCACCAACCGAGTTCGTCCGATTCGAACCAGGTGCGCGCGAGTTCGAGGTGATCACTCGCGAGAGGGTGGATCGAAAATTCGTCGGCCCACAGGCGGCAGGATAATACGACCTCCCTCCGGGACATGGCCAGCTTGCGAGGTTTGATCGCATTGGCGGTGAATTCGTTGATGACCTGAACCGACAGGTGAAAGTCTCCACCGGAGAGCAGATTCCTCGCCACTCTCGACTTCTCGATTTCCGCGGGATCGTGGCTCACCGCGTAGAGGAGTACATTGGTGTCAACGAAGCTCTTCATCATATAGCTCGTCGCGACTCGTCATGGCGGCGGGTCCGGGCTGTTGTCTGGCGTCGGCCATGTCCCAGAGTTTCTGGAGCCGCTTGCGCCGGGCGGCGATGCGAGCCTCCTCGGTGGCGGCTTCGTCGGCATCAGTCCCGAGTTTTTGGAGGAACACCCGCACCAGGGAGCTCACGGAGGTCTCCCGTTCCGGCGCGAGAACACGCGCCCGCCGGTAGTGCTCGTCGTCGATCTTGACGGTGATGTTTTTCATGACTGTGCCGCACAGTAACTGTGCTGAGGGAGGGGGGCCATCTATGGGAGCTCTTGGGATTGCCGTTCGCGGAGGATTTCCCGCCAACGAGCCATCGGCACGAAGACCGGTCCGGGTTCGTTGGGTTGGGAATCGGGCGTGAAGATCCACCAGCCGTCGGCCAGCGTGCCCAGGTCGCGGAATGACTTTGCCATGCTGTCGGTCACGTCGTTTCCCGCGAAGCGATAGGGAGACCGGTGGGCCATGTCCCAAACCTCGAACTCCAGATCCTCGATCCACTCGGCTGAGTAGAAGGTCTCGGACAGCTGGCGCATTCGGTAAAGGAGGCATTCCAAGGCAAGGGCCGACCGGCTGGGCATGCCATCGGTGGGGTCGGTGTCAGTGGTCATGGAAAAGAGCCGCTCAGATTCTGCGGATGAGGGTGACGCCTTCCGGTATGGCGCTCTCGTCGATGGTGACCTCGTAATCGGAAAACGATCGCGCCACTTCCACGCCGTCCTTTCTCTTCACCGAGACGGCATCGAACAGGGTATGGCTGGGGGACATGCCCAGTTGGTTCTCGTGCTTGAATACGAGGAGACCGCGAGCGGCCATGCTGCCGGCGGGTCGAGCGGCGGAGGCGTCGAAATCGAATGCGTGTTCGAGGGCTTGAAACAGGGTTTCGAGATCGGAATCGTCGCAGTCCTCGGTGAATCCAGTTTGCGCCGCAAGAAAGGGATTCACGGTTCCGTGGGTGCGGTAGAGAGCATAGGGGATCGTAAACTTCCGACCCATGGTGCGGTTGTCGCCCTGCTGCTTTTCGGCCTCCTGTTCCGTGGTGACCGCCATCCGAGTGACGGCGTGTTCGCTGGTGACGACCGGATCGATTGAACGGGAAAACGCGATCTGGACCGGGCCGCGCACTTGGCCACAATTCACGTCGGTGGTCATGACCGCGCCAAAGGCACGGATGTCGAAGAAGTTTCCGCACATCCAGTCGGTAAGCTCTTTTGCCTTTTCGACATCCTTCGGAAGTTTCTTCTTGTCGGACTTCGCGGTCTCGGGCGACATGACCTTCCATGCTCGATCATGTTGGTGGTTCAGAACCGCTTTCTCCCGGACGTAGATGTCATAGCCTCGCTGCACATCGGGTTTATCCTCGGCCGGCGGCTGATGGGTCAGTTGAATGTAGTTTCGAATCTTCCGTTTCAGACACACATCGGTGACGAGTCCTTGGCCGGTTTCGGTGTCGAGTCGGGGGAGATTGCCGGCGTCGGGATCGCCGTTCGGATTGGCGTCGGCGCAGTCGAAGAGGTAGATGAAGTCGTATCGATGGTTCATGGTGAGTTTCTGTTAGTTGTCCAAATTTTCGCGTTCGGCGTTTTTCTTTTCTCGTGCGTCTTCGGCGAGAGTTCGAAACCAGTGGAGTTGGTGGTAATAGCCAACCGCGAAAAGTGACTGCTCCACAAGGTTGAGAGACGCGGGGTAGAGGGGCGTCCCGATGAAGTGCTGCTCGATTTCACCAACGATGTCTCGGTAGGATTCTGAGGAACCTTGTGGATGGCTCTTCTTCGCCGTATGGTGGTGATGAAGGCGTTCGAGGCGACCGAAGACCGCCAGCGGGGTTGCGGACGCGGAGGAATACATGGATTCGCGAATGGTTCGTTCGAGTTTCCAATCATGGGCGTGCCGTTGCGAGGTCTCATAGACGGCAAAAAGGCGTCCCAAGTGATAGGCAGGCTCCGGCCTGCTCGGATCGAGTGCTTCTTTCATGTTGAGGTGATGGTTTCGATTCAGGAAAGCTTTCAGAATGGCCGCCCGCAGATAGGTGACCTTCGGGCGGGCTTTGTCTTGTTTGTCTTTCTCGCACACGCGGATTCGGCTTATCAAACGTTGGGCAAGCATGACCGGGTAATCAGCCCCCTGAAGGATCGAACGCGAAAGGGCGCCGGATAGGTTTGGGGGAATGTCCTGGACTTTGCCGCTGATCATCCTGCCCGTTTGGCGAAGCAACATTCCCATCGTGGGAAACTCCGGGTCGGGAAACTCGCTATCCGCTCCTCTTTCGGGGACGATCGCAAGATCGGTGTGGTGTTTGGCCAGGTTTGTGAGCAGGCCGCCGACGGTGTCGCGATGCCAGAAGCGCACGCCGATTCTCCCGCCCGCCTGTCCGGTGAGGCCGAGGATGAAAAAGGCAGTTTCCAGCTGATTGGAAATCTCGCCTACAGGCTTGCCTCCGCGCCGCAGAGAGCGAAGCGATTCATGAAGTGAGGAGAGCAACGTGGTGGCTTGGAATGGTCCTTCGTTTGACTCGTTCTCGTCGGGTAGATCGCCTCCGAAAAATGCGCCAAGGGTTGCTTCAACTGCGGTCGGCCGTTCCGTCCAGAAGACTGTGGTGGCATCACCGATTTGAAGCCGGTGTTTGTCCGAGGCGAGCAGGGCGTTGAGCGACTTGCAGTAGCGTGTTGCGGCTTCCGCCGAAACTGGAGAATTGAGTCCTTGGAGGCTGTCGTTTCCATATGAATCCGCGGCTCGGAAATTGAAGGAAACGATGGTGGCTTTTGCTTGAGCGGGGGACGGCATGTTTCCGCCGATGGGAGGCGTGTGAGTTGCGGCGACTGGTGCGACTTTGCCGGTGATCAGACACATTCTCTCTTCGCCGGAAGGCGTTTCGGTCGCGATGTGGCGCTTCCACCATTTGGAAAACTCCGGGCATTCGTGCGCGTAGTGGGGACGGTTTCGCAGCCGAAAAACGCCAGAGTTGAGAAACCACTTCGGGTCACTGTCGAGATTGGCAGGATCCCATTTCTCAAGGAAGCGACAGACGGCTTGGATATCGGGAGAAGGAACTGCTCTCGCCAATTCGGCGTGGAATTGCCGGGAAGCCTCAAATCGTTTGCGGGAGTTTTCGGGCTTGGAATCGTTTTCCCGGAATCCGAGAAGATAGGTGAAGGTATCTCGCAGAGGAAACGGGTCGATTGCATTGCTGTGAGCCTTCGGGCCCGGGACGCACAAAACGCGGCCGCGCCGACGATTCCCTTCTCCCGTGCGGTGGTCCTTGAAGGTGGCGCTTCCGTCCGGTTCCAGCTCGATGAGGAAAGAAACTGAAACCATCGAATATCCCTCCGGCGCCACATCGTAGGCATTGTCCTTTTCCAGTCGATCATAGAGATCGTGCAGCGCGTGGAGAATCATGAGCGGGAAGGGGTGGCGGTTGGGAGTCCCGATTCGGCGAGGCATCGATTCACATCGACGACTCCCTGCTGGTCGGTGCGGGCGCGATAGAAAACCGGTTCGGCCTTGAGTCGCCGCCCGCGATTCGACTCGATGAAGCTGCCCTGTTTGTCCGTGGTCTCGCGGTAGGTGAAGTCGTGGAGCATCCATCCGAAATCCTTGTCCGCGACGGCGGCTAGATCGTCGGGAGTCGGGAAGTTCGCGTCCGCATCCACCCACTCGCAGCGGGCGGGGAATTCGCGATTGCCGAGGAAGGGATGATGGAAATGTCCGCCTGATCGCGCTCGGCGCTCGAACTGGGCGAGATGCTTGCCGGCGCATTCGTGATTGGAAAGCTCGGGACCGCCCGGCTCGAAGCGGTGATCGAGGATCTCGACGCTGGCCTCGATCCCGTAAGCGACGTCACGCAGGATGAGGGCGGCGCGTTGCTGGCGGGACGCCTCGATCTCGATGCCGAGATTGGTGGCGTTTCCGTTCATCGCTTTTTTCGCATTGGCGGCGGAGGCCTTGTCGGCGACTTCGTTCCGCCGCACCGAGGTGAAGCGGACGGACTTGAGCAGGTGGATGCGATTCACCTTCCACTGAAATTGCGGTTTCCAGTAGATCGCTTCGAGTACGCCGCGAGCGGCCGAGGGGGTGATGAGGTCATAGCTGACGCGCTCCACCTTCATTTCCGGTCGGGTGAAACAGGCGAAATCGCCGCTGACGAGAAGTCTAATTCCGTGGGGCATGAGAAGATTCGATTACGCGATTGAAGTTGAGTTAATAGCATTCCGCAAGCATATTGCCGTCATGGCCACTCTGACCATCCGCAATGTCCCCGACAACCTCCATGCCCGGCTCAAGGAGCAGGCGAAGCGTAACCGGCGCAGTCTAAACCAGGAAGTGATCGCGGAATTGGACGCGGCGATGCGACCGCCTGAAACGGAGGAAGAACGGATCGCTCGTCGTCGAGCCATCAATGAGCGGGCTTCTGGCGAAGTCGCTCGACTGCGTGAGAGCGTCACTCGATATCTGACGGCGGAAGAAATCCGAGATGCCATCGACGAGGGACGCGCATGATCGTAGTAGATAATACGGTTCTTGCCGATTGGGCGTTTGGTGAGGAGGAATTCCGGTCCCAGGCCGACGCCTTGTTGAAAGCAGAACCGGAGTGGATCACCGTCGGATTGTTTCGCTACGAACTGGGGAACGTGGGATGGAAGGCGATTCGCTTCGGCAAAGGCTGGAACGTCGCTAAAGCTTGGGCCGCCATCGAAAAGGTCGAGTCGATTTTGACCGGAGTGGTTTCGGAAACCAACGGAAGAGAAGTGCTGGAATTGGCGGTGGATCGCCAACTGAGCTACTACGACGCCTCCTACGCCTGGCTGGCGCTTGATCGAGGGCTTCCTTTCTATTCCCGAGACACGAAGCTGGTGGCGAAGTGCTCGGACTTCGCCCGTACGATGCCGGAATGTGGTTGAATCCGGATTCATATGAGGAATGCGCTGGCGAGGTCGCGGTGATCGGGTAAACGGAGTCCAAGTTTGGAGTCGTAGTCGTTCTCGGGATGCACAAGGACGGGAAAACGGCCATCGCATAGGGGAGCCACCTTTCCGGCGGAAACAAGGGCGGCGTGAATCGACTTTGGGACTTGAACGGTGTGGCGCTGGAGAGTCCGATGCGCCCCGCCGGGGGGGAAGTGCCCGTATCGGTCGGCCTCGCGGATGGCGTCGATCAGCATGCGAATCTCGGCCGCCTTGTTCTCGTCCATTCCCGGCCAGCGCCCCGGCTTTGGCTCGATAATGACGGGGGCTTGGGTATCAGGAATGAGTTGGAACTTCTGGGCGGCGGTGTTGAAATCAAAATGGAAGGGAAAGGAAGTCGAGTCGGTCGAGTAGCGAAACAAGTCACGGATGCCGGCGGCGTCCCACTCGCCCTTGTTGAAATAGAATTCGCGGAACCAGGCCTCGATCGCTTCGGGGAGAATCAGGTCGTCTTCCCTTCCGTGAAAATCAGGCAGCACGCTGGTGGTGGCGTTGACGGATTGGATCAGGAACGCGGGTACTTTCTGATCGGTGGGGAAAAAAAGGAACACCTTGCCGCCGCGTTCGCCGAGAGTTCCGTGCCGATTGCACCGCCCGGCGGCCTGAGCGAGGGAGTCGAGACCGGTGAGCGCGCGATAGATGATCGGGAAATCGAGATCGACTCCCGCTTCGACTACGGTGGTGGCGATGACGCGGCAGGACTCGGCGGGACGCCCCTTTTTTCTGTCTCCCTCGCGTCGCTTGATTTCAGCGACAATGTCGGAACGGTGGGCGGGGCTGAGCTGAGCGGAAAGATGGAGATTGGCGGGATCGTCGGAACCGAGCGCCTCGAAAAGCCGGGCAGCGTGAGGCTTGGTGTTGACGATGCAGAGGACCCGCTCGTGTTTGCGCAGGTGTTCGACGATTGCGTCGTCCGACAGCGGACCGAGGGCAGCGATACGCGTCCGGCTCAGGCCTGCAAACAGCTGATCGACGTCACCAATGATTTCGGCGGAACCCTGCTCTTCAAGATCAAGGGCGATTCGATTCCACTTCTTGGCGTGTTCGCCGGGAGTCTCGGCGGGGAGTTTTCCTAGCGCCGGCTGCGTGGCGGTGCAGAGCACGACCGTCGCGCCGAAGTGTCGGGTCAGGTGGCGGATGGAGTCGAGACAGGGCGTGAGCAGGTCCGGCGGTAGCGTCTGGGCTTCATCGAAAATCACCACCGAGCGGGCGATGCGGTGGAGCTTGCGGCAGCGGGAGGTGCGGTTGGCATGGAGAGACTCGAAGAACTGAACGGCGGTGGTGACGATGAGCGGAGCGTCCCAGTTCTCGGCGGCGAGTCGCCAGAGTGGTTTTTCACCCGTCAAATCTTCGCTTTCGCCCGAATCCTCGAAATTGGAGTGATGCTCAAGAACCGGATCTCGGCCCAGTTCCTCCGCCAGTCCGGCGAAGGTTTTGCGGTATTCGTCGGCGTTCTGCTCGATGATGGAGGTGTAGGGGACGACGAAAATGACGCGCCGCAGGCCATGCTTTCTTGCGTGACGCAGGGCGAATGCGAGGGAAGCGAGGGTCTTGCCGCCACCGGTGGGAACGGTGAGGGTGAACAGGCCGGGCTCGCGTTCGGCGGCGGCGAGGCAATCGGCGTGAACTCCGGCGCGTCGGCTGTCGATCTCGGGGCTGTCCGGCGTGATGGGGTCAAACTCCGCGTAGCGTTGGTCGAGTGCGGTGATCATGCGCTCGATGATATCGTCCGGCCACTGGAAGCGGCGCACAGCCTGCTCTGGGCTCATGAAGGTTTCGGTGGCGAGGAAGTCGGAATCAATGAGGCAGGAAAACAGCATCCGGGTGAAAGAGGCCCAGGCGCCGGGTCCTCGGGTGGAAATCGACGGTTTCAGTGTGTTCGGGCTCGAGAGAAGGAGTGAGGTGGCTTCGGGAAGATCATGGAGGTAGTCCTTTCCTTCAATCCGGGCTTTGAGGGAGGAATCGCCGCCGGTGACGAGATCAGCGAGTCCGGCATGATGGCCTGCAACGGCATAGGCGAGGAGTTGGCCCATGCCGGGAAGTGCCATTTGGGCGTGCTGTGCGCCGGCGGTGGAGTGATTGGCACGGCTGCGGTCGCCGCGCAGAAGCTGCTGAAACTCCGGCGCGAACTTTCCCAGATCATGCCAGAGTCCCACCAGCCAGCCCCATTGTTTTGCGGCTTTCGCAGCTTCAGAATCGGGCGGGAACATTTCCGCCGCGAAGTGGCCCGACCACCACGCGACCTTGTTGAGGTGGCCGTGGCGCTCGGCCATTTGCTCGCAATGCCGACATGGGGCGCCATGTTCGCCGGAGCAGGCCGCTTCGGGATCGTCGGGATCGATCTCCCGGGCGAAAGGGGTGAATAGCGGCTCCCATGCTTCCTCCGGGGAGATACAGCCGGCCGCGTCGGTCCGTGTGTGTGCCCAATAGGCTCCGCTTTGCCGTGCCGTGCGGGAGGATTCGTTTTCGGTAATCTCAATTCGGTCGGGCACGGTTTACGCATAACTCCCAGGTTGATCGCTTGTCAAAGAAATTGTTCTAAAGAACGGCATTATTTTGAACAGATTATCCGGGGGGCGTTTTGTGGTGGTCTCTGCCGACGGTATTTTCCGACCGGGGGTAGGGGCGAAGCGGGGAGCGTGTCGACGTGGTTGCCACTCAAGGGAGCCTCGAAAAAGCTCGGCGACCGCGCCGCCGATGAGGAAATCCGGGGAGAATCAGCGGCTGACATCGTATGAGGCAAAGACGGCCCGAGGGAATCCGCGCCCTGTCGTCCATGGCTTGACTCGCGGCACACCGCGGTTTTTCGAGATATCCTCAACGTGGTCGCATGAGCTTCCCGTATGAGTCGCGCGGTTCCCGCTTGATCCGGAGAAAAGGCGGGTTTTACGTGGCGGTTCGTCCCCGCTTCCCACCACGCCATGCCCACGCCCTCCATCAAGACCGCCGTCGTCGGCGCCAGCGGCTATTCCGGTCAGGAACTGCTCCGCTTGCTGCTGTCTCATCCGGCGGTGGATCTGGTGGCGGTGACCTCGCGGCAGGAGGCGGGACGCGCGCTCGACGAGGTTTTTCCCCGGTTTCGGGGTGCGGAAAAAATCGCGGGACTCAAGTTCATCGAGCCGGATATCGAGACCATCGCGGCCACGGGCGCCGAATGCGCCTTTCTCGCCCTGCCGCACGGAGTGGCCTACGAGTACGCGGCGGGTCTGCTCGACCGGGGCATCCGGGTCATCGATTTGAGCGCGGATTTCCGGCTCAACGATCCCGCGGTCTACGCGGAATTTTACGGTGGCGATCATCCCTCGCCCGAGCTGATGAGGGAGGCGGTCTATGGTCTGCCCGAATTTCGCGCCGGGGAAATCCGCCAGGCGCGCCTGGTGGCTTCGCCGGGTTGTTATCCCACCTCAATGCTGCTGCCGCTACTTCCCCTGGTGAAGGCGGGATTGATCGACCCCGACACCATCACCGTCTCCAGTGTCAGCGGTGCCAGCGGGGCGGGCAAGAAAGCCGACGCGTCCCTGTTGTTTGCCGAGGTGAACGAGAGCGTCCGGGCCTATGGCGCGCCGAAGCATCGTCATCTGAGCGAGGTCGAGCAGGAGCTCAGCCTGGCGGCGGGGCGCGCGGTGCGGATCTCGTTCGTGCCCCATCTCATGCCGGTGACGGCGGGAATCTGCACCACGATTTTCTGCGCCCCCATGGTGGTGGGTGAACCGGGGGCGTTGGCAGAACGCGTGGGGGAAGTCTACTCCGCTGTTTACGGAAACGCGCCCTTTGTGCGCGTGCTGGGCGAGAACAGATTCCCCGACACGAAACACGTAACGGGAACGAATCACATAGACATCGGCTGGGCGGAAGATCGAAGGACCGGCCGACTGTTGCTTTTCAGCGCCGAGGACAATCTCGGCAAGGGGGCATCCAGTCAGGCGCTGCAGAGTTTCAATCTGATGTTCGGCTTGGAAGAAACCACCGGTTTGCTCAATTACTGAGAAAGCGCGCCCCGGCATGGCCGCGGCGCACGGGACTAGATCACAGCGAGGCCACGAGACACTAGTATGACGACGGAGTTGGAAATGATCGAGGGAGGCGGCGTGTGCGCGCCGATGGGATTTCGCGCCGCCGGGGTGACCTGCGGCATCAAGAATCCGGATTCGCCGAAGCGTGATCTGGCGTTGATTTTCTCGGATTTTCCCGCCGTCACCGCCGGGGTCTTCACGCAGAACGAGGTCAAGGCGGCACCGGTCCGGCTTTGCCAAAGCTATCTCAGACAGGTGCCGCCCCGCGCCATCCTGGCCAACAGCGGAAACGCCAACGCCTGCACCGGCACGTTGGGCATGGAGCACGCCCGCCGCATGGCGGACACCGCGGCCAAGGCGCTGGGTATCCGCCGTCGCGAGGTGATGGTCTGCTCCACGGGCATCATCGGCGTGCCGATGCCGATCCAGCGGATCGAGTCCAAGATGGCCGATCTCGCGGCCGATCTGGCGGAAGGGACAGAGGCGGGCGCGCGCGCCGCGGAGGCCATCATGACCAGCGACACCAAGCCGAAATCGGAGGCGGTGGAGTTCAGGATAGGCGGGAAGACCGTGCGGGTGGGAGCGATCGCCAAGGGAGCCGGGATGATCAATCCCAACATGGCGACCATGCTGTGCTTTGTGACCACCGACGCCAGGATTTCCGCGGCGGAGCTGCGGGCGGCCACCAAGCAGGCGGTGGATCTGTCCTTCAACCGCATCACCATCGACGGTGACATGAGCACCAACGACACGGTGCTGGTGATGGCCAATGGACAGGCCGGTAATCGGGAGATCACGAACGGCGGTCCGGGCAGTCGCCAGTTTCGCGACGCGCTCACCGAGATCATGCGTCGGATGGCGAAGAAAATCGTGGCCGATGGCGAGCGGGTGACCAAGCTGGTAGAGGTGGTGGTGAAGGGCGCCTACACCGACGCCGACGCCGAGAAGGTGGCGCGCGCGGTGGCCAACTCCAAGCTGGTGAAATGCTCGTGGAATGGTAACGATCCCAACTGGGGGCGGGTCATCCACGCGGTGGGCTACTCCGGCGCCCGGATGCGTGAGGAGATGATCGATATCTATTTTGACGGACTCTGCGCCGCGAAGCACGGTCTCACCCACGACACACCGCTGGCGGAATTGCAGCGCGCCGTTTCCGGGCCCAAGTTCCGTGTCTGCATCGATCTGAATCTTGGGAAAGGCGAGTATAACATTTACACCTCGGACCTGTCCCCGGAGTATGTCCTCTTCAACCGCGAGGAATACGCGGTGGCGAAGCTGAAGCGTTGAACCCGAGTTGTGGGTGGTAAACAGGGTTGAGTCGGCGGCTCGACCCTGATGGATATCCACTTTCGGAGTCCGGGCGATGAATGGCTGGGATTGGGGTGAGTGAGGGAAATTCGTATCACTCTTTGTCCATTTCGGCGTGGCCACTTTCTGGGCATGTTCATAGGATGACTGCGTGATGAATACCCGGCTACTCTTTCCCCTGGCGGTGTTGACATGGTTCCTGATCGACGCCTCGAAGAGGGTGGCGACGGGGGCGGAATCCCGCCCGAATATTGTCATCTTCTTTACCGACGACCAGGGCTACAACGACGTCGGTTGTTTCGGCTCGCCGCTGATCGAAACGCCGCACTTCGACCGGATGGCGGCGGAGGGATTGAGGCTGACTTCTTTCTATGTTCAGCCAGTCTGCGGAGTGTCGCGGGCGGCGCTGATGACGGGCTGCTATCCCGTCCGGGTGGGGGAACCGGGCAATCGGAAGAAGCTGCATACGATCCTGCATCCCGAGGAGCGGACGCTCGCGGAGGTCCTGCGCGACGCCGGCTACGCCACCGGCATGGTGGGCAAGTGGCATCTGGGAGATCGTCGCGAGGGCGAGTGGATTCCCGAACTGCTGCCCAATGCGCAGGGTTTCGATTTCTGGTTCGGAGCGCCATCCCACAACGGCACCACCCGC
>CAYTNL010000051.1:0-14807 GCA_964439145.1 uncultured Verrucomicrobiales bacterium | reverse complement strand
GCGCGAGCGCCACCGCGTAGGCCACCACCTCCGGCACCACCCGCACGGTGGCCGAGGGGCGGGGTCGTGCCCAGTTGATGCGGAACGGCGAGATGGTGGACCCGGCCGTGGACCAGCGGGAAATGGGGCTGTTGACGAAGCGCTACACCGAGGAGGCGTTGGAATTTCTCCGCGAGAATCGCGAGCGGCCCTTCTTTCTCTACCTCGCCCACACCATGCCGCATGTGCCGATCCATGCCTCGGAGACGTTCCTGGGCACCAGCAAGCGGGGGCTCTACGGCGATGTCATCAGCGAGTTGGATTGGTCAATGGGTCAAGTGCTGGCGGAGTTGAAGACGCTCGGTCTCGACGCGAACACGCTGGTGGTCTTCACCTCGGACAATGGGCCGTGGATCGAGAAGCATCTGGAAGGCGAGGGCGGTACGGACTCGCACTGTGGCTCGGCCGAGCCGTTGCGCGGGGCGAAAATGATGACCTGGGAGGGGGGCATCCGCGTCCCGGCCATCATTCGCTGGCCCGGAAAGATCGAGGCGGGACGGGTATCGGACGAGATCGTGGCATCGCTCGATCTCTACCCGACCCTGGCCGCCTTCGCCGGGGCCAAGTTGCCCGTTGATCGTGGCATCGATGGGGTTGATCAGAGCGCGTTCCTGCTCGGGACGGACGAATCCAGCGCGCGTGACCACTTCTACTACTATGCCGGCACCCATCTGCACGCGGTGCGCTCCGGAAAGTGGAAACTGGTGCGTCAACGGCAGGCGCGGCCAAGTCATCTCGGCTGGTGGGCGCGGATGATTGATCGGGTGCCGGAGGCGACGCTCTACGATCTCGAAGCCGACATCGGCGAAACCACCAATGTCGCGGCGTCGCATCCCGGGGTGGTCGCCAGGCTGGAGGGATTGATCGAGGAAGCCCGGACGGAACTGGGGGACTGGGACCGCATCGGAACCGGGGCTCGTTTTTTCGATCCCGATCCGCGGCTGTCGGAAAAGGAACGCTTCGAGGCGAGCCGGAACGGGCAGACCAAGCCGGCTGTATTGAAATCGAAAGTGGGCGGTGCCGATTTCAAGCCCTTGGGATCGCTGCGCTTCGATTTCGAGTCCGGGGAGTTGGAAGGGTGGAAGGTCGTGGCCGGCAGTCTTGGTGAGCCGGTTTCCGCGGCGACCTCGCTGCCGCGCTGGAAAGAGACGCCCTTCGGTCGACAGGGGAAATTTCATCTCTCCACAGTCGCGACGCGGGATGACGCCGGAGCCTCCGACAGGCAGACCGGAGTCATCGAGAGTCCGCGCTTTCGGCTGGACGGAGAGGAGGTCGCTTTCCTACTCGGTGGTGGCGGGGCGGGAACCCGCCTCGTTTTCTGCGATGCCGATACGGGAGAGGAGCGGAAAACCGTCACCGGCCCTCGGGGACCACAGATGGAGCGCTACCGGCTGAAAGTGCCCGAACTGCGAGGAGAGGTACTCTACCTCAAGGTGGTTGATGAGGCCGAGTCGGGGTGGGGACACCTCTGTTTCGACGATTTCTCGGCCGAGGGCGAACTCGTGGAATCGCCCTGAGCGACCGAGATCAGCGCAGGGCCTTTTCGATGGCTTTCGCTTCCGCCTCGGCGTCGAACTTCGGGTTCGGCGTGGTGGGGACCGGGGCGCCGACTTTCTCGCGCCAATGCTTTAGGCGGGCGTGCAGCTCGGCGGCTCTTTCCGGGTTCGATTTCGCCAGGTTGGTGGTTTCGCCAATGTCCGACTCGAGATCGTAGAGTTCGAGGCCGCCGTCCTCGAAATATTCGTGCAGTTTCCATTTTCCGATGCGGACTATGGAGCAGGGGCGGGAGCGGAACAGGGGATCGCGCTGCTCGAACGGACCCTTGTTCCCATAGCTCTGAAGGTAGGCGGGGAAATGCCAGTAGAGGGGGCGGTCGGCGAGTGAGGTCGATGCCGCGGCGTCGCCTTTCAGCAGCGGAACCAGGCTGACGCCGTCGAGCGGTTGATCGGGAAGCTTGGCGCCGGTGATCTCGCAGAAGGTCGGGAAGAGATCGACGCCGATGACGGGGATGGAGCAGCGGCTGCCGGGCTCGACGACGCCGGGCCAGACGACGACGAGGGGCTCGCGGATGCCGCCCTCGTAGTAAGTGCCTTTGTAGCCTTTGAGCGGAGCCATGTCGGTGGCGGGACCGTAACCGCCGTTGTCGGAGAAGAAGACGATGACAGTGTTCTCCCGTTGTCCGGAGGCGTCGAGTGCCGCGACGATCTCGCCCACACCGTCATCGACGGCTTGGATCATGGTGGCCATGGCGACGTGGTCGTGGAGCTTGCCGGGCGTCTTGGCCTCGTATTTGGCGACCAGTTCCTTCTTGGCATCGAGCGGGGTGTGGACGGCAAAGTGGGTGAGGTAGAGCGCCCAGGGGCGGTCCTTGTTTTCCGCGACGAAGCCGGCGGCGCGACGGCTGAGGGTGTCGGTGAGGTATTCACCCTCGGGGACGTCGGCGAGGCCGGGCAGCTTGCCATGGGGTGGGTAGTAGCCGCGCGGCGGACCGCCGGAATGGGTGCCGCCGATGTTGAGATCGAAACCGTGGGGCAGGGGATCGTCGCTGAGGTGCCATTTGCCCATGGTGGCGGTGTGGTAGCCGGCTTCGCGGAGGCATTGTGCCCAGGTGACGATGTCGGGGCGCAGGGTGTCGGTGCCGGGGATGTGCAGGAGCCGCCGGTGCTCGGCCTTTCCGCGGGGACCGGTGCCGACGTTGTAGATTTCATGTCGCGGCGAGTATTGTCCCGACAGGAGACTGGCGCGGGCCGGGGCGCAGTTGGCGGCGGCGGAGTAGGCGTCGGTGAAGACCATGCCCTGTTTGGCGAGGGCGTCGAGGTGCGGGGTCTCGTAGAAGTCGGAGCCCATGAAACCGCAGTCTTTCCAACCGAAGTCGTCGAGGAAGACGAACAGCAGGTTGGGCTTTTCAGAGGCTGCGGCTGAGGCGACCAGCAACAGGCCGGCGAGAATCATCAGAGCGCGTGGAGAGTTTTTCATGTCGGGGAAAACAGGGAGGGATCAGGCTTCCCCCGCAGTCTCGGGAGGCAGAACCTTTTCGACGACCGCGGCGCCCATGGCGTCGCCGAGTACATTGATGGTGGTGCGGAATCGGTCGAGGAGCCAGTCGACGGAGAGAATCAGAGCGATCCCCTCGATGGGAAGATTGACGGCTTTGAGCACGATGATCATGGTGACCAGTCCCGCCTCGGGGATGCCGGCGGCACCGATGGCGGCGAGGGTGGCGGTGACGGCGACGATGATCTGGTCGGTGAGATCGAGATGAATGCCGAAAGCCTGGGCGATGAAGATGGCGGCCACGGCCTCGTAGAGCGCGGTGCCGTCCATGTTGATGGTGGCGCCAAGCGGAGTGACGAACTCCACGGATTTGGGCGAGATTTTGGCCTCGTCGATGGCCGTCTCCATCGTCACCGGCAGAGTGGCTGATGAACTGGCGGTCGAAAGGGCCGTGAGCAGGGCTTTCGACATCTGGACGATGAATCGATAGGGATTTCGCCGGGTGAAGATCCAGAGAATGAGGGGCAGGGTGATGAATCCGTGGATGGCCAGTCCGCTGAGCACGGCGGTCATGTATTTTCCGACGCTCTTCAGCTCGGCGACAAGCGTGCCCTCGGCGTTGGCTTCGCCGAATCTCGCCGCGACGAGACAGAAGATGCCCACGGGCGCGATCCTCATGAGCAGGAGGACGAAGTCCATGAGGGCGTCGTTGACCTGATGGATGACCCCGATCAGGGTATTCGACTTCGTGCCGTGCATGGTCAGGATGGCGGCGAAAATGATGGAGAAGACAATGAGGGGCAGCAGTTGGACCTCCGACGCGCTCTTGAGGAGATTGTCGGTGAACAGGAGCATCACGAGTCCGCGGAGCAGTTCGCCGACGGATTCCGGACGTTCCGCGTTTTTCGGTTCCGGCGCTCCCTGCTCCATGGCCGCCTTCACCTGATCGGATCCGGCGAGGTCGGCTCCGGGATTGATGAGGTTGACGACAAAGATCCCGACAATGACGGCGAGCAGCGTGGTGCAGAGGTAGTAGCCGATGGCGGCGGCCCCCGGCTTGCCGAGCTTGCGGACATCGCCCAGTCCGATGATGCCCGACATGACCGAGGTGATGACGAGGGGGACCACGATCATTTTCAGCAGGTTCAGGAAGATCTCGCCGCCCAGCTCCAGTCTGGCCGCGAAGTGGGGCGCCGCGAAGGCGGTGACCAGGGCGAGAACGATGCCCACGATGATCCACAGGGTCAGGTTTCCGTGGCCGGTTTTCTTTTCCGGGGAGGGGGAGGAATCGGCTGGAGATGCGCTCATGGCGATCACTCTATGGGGGAGGGACGCGTTTCGGCCAACTGAAAAGGGCGATTTTTTCGCGTGAGTTTCCCGCCTATCGCGCAAAGCGCCGTCAGAATCTCCGCTTGATGGTCGTCCATTCTCTGGCAAGCTGTCCGTTTTCCCTTCGCGCGAATTTTCCGCCCGAAACCGAGATGAAGTCCGCGTTTCAACATCAGATCGAGAAAGCCGCCGTCCTGCTCGAGGCCTTGCCCTACCTGCAGCAGTTCCGCGGCAGCACCTTTCTTGTCAAGGTCGGCGGCAGCGCCATGGAAGACCCCGCTCTGGTGCGCAGGCTGATGCGCGATGTGGTCTTTCTGGAACTCGTCGGCATCAATCCCGTGCTGGTACACGGCGGCGGCAAGGCGATTTCCGCGGCGATGAAATCGGCCGGACTGGAGGCGGAATTCGTCGGTGGACTGCGGGTCACGACCGACGCGGCCATGGATATCGTGGAGCGCACCCTGAGCCGGGAGATCAATCCCGGACTGGTGAAAAGCCTCATCGATTTCGGTGGCAAAGCCCTCGGCGTGGCCGGCAACGAGGCCTTCATTGGCGAGCGGATGAAAGCCTGGTCCGACCAGGAGAGTCGTGAGGTGGAGCTCGGGCGCGTGGGCCGGGTGGTGGACATCGAGCTGTCCAAGATCGAGGCCGCCATCTACACCGAGACGGTGCCCGTGGTGTCTCCCATCGCCTCGGAGCGGGGGACTGGGCTGGCGCTGAATGTGAATGCCGATCTCGCGGCGGCGGCGCTGGCGGCGAAACTGAAGGCGGCAAAACTCATTTACCTCAGCGATGTCATCGGCCTGATGCGGACTCCGCCGGTCGAGGAAAGCCTCATCCCCTCGGTGCGCACCGACCAAGTGGAGGAGCTGATCGAAGCCGGAGTGATCGGTGGTGGCATGATTCCCAAGGTGCGTTCGGCGGTGGACGCACTCCACGCGGGGGTGGGGAAGGTTCACATGATCGACGGACGCATCTCCCACTCGCTGTTGCTGGAAATTTTCACCGAAAGCGGGATCGGCACCGAAATCGTGAAACCCTGACCACCCACCTGATTCACATCGTGACGACCGCCGAACTGATGAGCCGCTACGTGATGGGAAACTATGGACGTTTCCCGCTGGCATTCTCGCGTGGCGAAGGCAGCTGGATTTGGGACGAGGAGGGGCGGAAATACCTCGATTTCGCGACCGGCATCGCCGTGTGTTCGCTGGGGCATTGTCATCCCGCGATCCAGCGCGCCTTGCGCGAACAGGCTGCGAAATTGATTCATTGCTCCAACCTGTTTCAGATTCGGGAGCAGGCGGAGCTGGCCGAATTCATCGTCGAGCGGGTGTTGAGAATGCCCGGGAGGGTGTTTTTCTGCAACAGCGGCGCCGAAGCGAACGACGCCCTGATCAAGTTGGCGCGTAAATACGGTCACGATCTCGCGGCGACGAGCGGCGGCGAGCCACGGACCGGGGTGGTCACCTGCGTCAACAGCTTCCACGGCCGTACCCTGGGGGGCATCGCGGCGACGGGGCAGGACAAAGTGAAGCACGGTTTCGCCCCGTTGCTGGAGGGATTCACCCATGTGCCGTTCAACGATGTCGACGCTCTCCGCGCGGCGGTGGGGCCACGGACCGCGGCGATTCTTTTCGAGGTGGTCCAGGGAGAGGGCGGGATCCATGTGGCCACGCCGGAGTTTCTCCGGACCGCCGCCGAACTCAGGCGGGAGCATGGCGTGCTGTTGATGTTGGACGAGGTGCAGTGCGGCTTCGGTCGGACGGGAGACTGGAATGGCTGGGAAACGGCCTTGCGCGCCGCGGACTTTTCCCTGGAACCCGATGCCGTCAGTTGGGCCAAGGGCATGGGTGGCGGCTATCCCATCGGCGGCATCTGGGCGACCGAGCGCTTGGCTCCGGGCGCGGATTTCCGTCTCTGCGATGTGCTCGGCCCCGGCACCCACGGGTCGACCTTCGGCGGCACGCCGCTCGGGTCGCGCGTCAGTCTCGCGGTGCTGAGAGAAATCGAGGAGTCGGGCCTGATCGCCAACGCGGATAAGCTCGGTGAACGCATCCGGAGCGAAGTGAGCGGATGGAGACACCCGCTCATCCGGGAGGTCCGTGGTCTAGGTCTGCTGATCGGCTTCGTGATTGACGAGGGAGCGCTCGCGGCGACAGAAAGTTTCGCTCCCAGTGGCCAGACCCCGAGCCTCCACGTGGTCGGGCGGCTGATGGAGGCCGGGATGTTGACTGTGCCCGCCGGACCGGGCGTCGTGCGATGGCTGCCGCCGTTGAACGTGAGCGAGGACGAGGTCGCCCACGGACTGGAAGTGATGCGCGCCACTCTGGACGCGCTCGTGAACCCCTGAACGAAAGGACCCCGAGAAGAATGAAGCACCTGCTTTCCATCGAATCCCTCACTGGAGAGGAAATCCGAAAGATCATCGACGACGCCATCGTGCTCAAGGCCGAGCGTGGGCATCACCGTGCCCAGCCGCTGGCCGGTCAGTGTTGGGCGATGATTTTCACGAAGTCCTCGACTCGGACCCGGGTCAGCTTCGAGGTCGGCGTGCGCGAACTCGGCGGCTCCGTGATGTTTCTTTCCGCCAACGACATCCAGCTCGGTCGCGGCGAACCCATCAAGGACACCGCCCGGGTCATGGGCCGGATGCTGCATGGGGCGATCATCCGGACTTTCGCCCAGCAGGACGTCGAGGAGTTCGCCGAATACAGCGGGATCCCGACCATCAACGCGCTGACCGACGACGAGCATCCCTGCCAGATCCTGGCCGACCTGCTCACCATCCGCGAGCGCATCGGCGGCTGGGACGGAAAACGGATCGCCTTTTTCGGCGACGGCGCCTGCAACATGGGGCGATCGTGGGCTTGGGCGGCGGCGCGGCTCGGATTCGAGCTGGTGGTGGCGGCGCCGGACGGGTATCAGCTGGATGATGATTTCATCGCCTCACTGCCGGCGGATGCGCGGGTGCTGCGGACCGACAACGCCGAGGAGGCCGCCGAGAAAGCCGACGTGCTCTACACCGACACCTGGGTCAGCATGGGACGCGAAGACGAACAGGCCCAGCGGCGCGTGGCCTTGCAGCCATTCCAGGTGAACGAACGGCTCATGGGACTCGCCAACCCCGGCGCCATCGCCCAGCATTGTCTCCCGGCCTACCGGGAATATGAAATCACCGAGGGAATCCTCGAAGCGAACGCCGAAGCCATTTTTCAACAAGCCGAGAACAGGCTCCACGCCCAGAAGGCGGTGCTGGCGAATTTGGTGGGATGATCTGGATTCTGATTACTGAAGCATGTTCCAGAGAATCTGTGTCTGATTGCCTGCCAGGCCGCTTGCGAGAGTGCTGATTGGCCGTTCATACTCGGAATTATTGGTTTCGGATTGACAGGGTTGAACTTCTTCATTAAAAGGATTCTCATGACGATTGGGAAATTTCTCGCACCGTTGATTTTCATATTTCAGCTGACAGACCTGCGTTCACAGTCGGAGTCACGCATATTCACCGCTCAAGATGGGAGAAAGATAGAGGCGACAATGGTCGCCTTCCGCTCCGATACGGCCTACATCGAAGTGAGTGGGAAAAATTTTGCCATTCCGCTCGAGAAACTATCGATGGAAGATCAGAAATGGGTAACTGAATGGGCGAAGAAGAACACCGATTACCGCCTGGATTTCTCAGTCCGTGGTTTGGAAGATACTCAGTTGCGGCGATCTGATAGCCAACGTGACGCCAAAGACCGGAAGGAGTCCTGGGAGTGGGAAACTTGGGGATATCAATTGGCGGTTGCCAACCGCTCAGGTATCGACCTCTCCGGACTCACAGTGAACTATCAGATGGTGATTCGTAAAACCCACGCGACAGACCCGACTCACGGGAAGAAGGAAAAGAGTGAGACGCCAAAAGTGGTGAGTGGATCGACATCGATTGCGCGGCTGGCGAATACGGATCGAGTGGTTCTGGATCTTCCCAAGGTGGAATTGGCGGGGCATGCCTGGCAGACGATGGGCTATGTCTACAAGATTGAAGAGGGCACCGGTCGGCGCCTCGCGTTTCCCTATTGGGATAATTATTCCGATGAGGAAGAACTCGACGGTCTTTGGGTGAAAATCTATCAAGATGACGTGTTGGTCGCTGAATGGAAGAGCGATGGGAAGTTGATCAAGGAGACAGCTTGGCAGGGGCCTGAGGCCCCGGTCGCAAAAATAGCCCAAGCGGGTGCGGCTGACGGGGATCCTTTGGATGTGTTGTCGGCAAAGGTCGATGAGGCATCGAAACGGTTGGCTGAAGCGCTGCGAAACCAGGCTCCACCCGCTCAGATTGCCGCCGCGAAAAAGGAATATGACGATGCCAGAAAGGCTCTGGACGATGCGCTTGCGTCGAGGTGAGAATCAGCCCACCGCTTCGCGAGCCACCGCCAGCGTGTAGTCGCGATTCAGCTTCGCGATGACGTCGGCGCTGATGGATTTCGGGCAGACGGCCTCACACTCGTACTGGTTGGTGCAGTTGCCGAAGCCCTCGGCGTCCATCTGTCGTACCATGGCGAGAACGCGCTTGTCCTTCTCCGGCTGGCCCTGGGGCAGGTGATTGAGATGGGACGCCTTGGCGCCGACGAAGAGCATGGCACTGGCATTCTTGCAGGCGGCCACGCAGGCGCCGCATCCGATGCAGGCGGCGGCGTCGAAGGAGGCCTCCGCGTCGTCTTTCGGGACAGGGAGCGCGTTGGCATCCTGAGCGGAACCGGTGCGAACCGAGATGTAGCCGCCAGCGGCGATGATGCGGTCGAACGAGGAGCGATCAACCACGAGGTCGCGGACGATGGGGAAGGCGCGGGCGCGAAAAGGCTCAACCCAGATGGTGTCGCCGTCGCGGAACTTCCGCATGTGGACCTGGCAGGCGGTGATGCCGCGTTCCTTGCTGTGAGGTACGCCGTTGATGGTGAGCGAACACGTCCCGCAGATGCCTTCGCGGCAATCGTGATCGAAGTGGATCGGCTCACCGCCGTCGGTGATAAGTCGCTCGTTGACGATGTCGAGCATTTCCAGAAACGAGCATTCGGCGGGAATGTCCTTCGCCTCATAGGTCTCGATGCGGCCGTGGTCGTCGGGATTATTCTGGCGCCAGACTTTCAGGGTCAAGTTCATGAATCAAACAGGGTAAGGTTAACCACCAAAGAGGGTTACTTGTAGGAGCGGACACTCAGCTTCACGTTCTCGAACTCGAGGTCTTCCTTGTGCAGCTTGGGCTTGTTGCCGGGGCCGGTGGATTCCCAGGCGGCGACGTAGCAGAATTCGTCGTCGCGGCGCATGGCTTCGCCGGGGTTGGTGTAGCCGGACTTCACGGCTTCGTCGTCCTCGGTGAACTGATACTCCTCGCGGAAGTGCCCGCCGCAGCTTTCCTTCCGCTCGAGGGCGTCGTGGCAGAGCAGTTCGGCGAACTCCAGGAAGTCGGCGACGCGCCCCGCCTTTTCCAGTTCGGCGTTGAGATTGCCGGAATCCCCGGGGACGCGGACGTTTTCCCAGAACTCGTCGCGAATGGCGGGGATCTTCTCGAGCGCTTCCTTGAGACCGGCTTCGTTGCGGGCCATGCCGCACTTGTCCCAGACCAGGAGGCCGAGTTCGCGATGGAAACTGTCGACGGTGCGCTTTCCGTTGATGGAGGTAAGTTTGTCAATGCGCTCGCGGACCGAGTTCTCGGCCTCGGCAAAGGCCTCGTGTTCGGTGGAAGTAGAACCGGGAGTGACACCGGCGAGGTAGTTGGGCAGAGTGGCGGGAATGACGAAATACCCGTCGGCCAGGCCCTGCATGAGCGCGCTGGCTCCGAGCCGGTTGGCACCGTGGTCGGAGAAATTGGCTTCGCCGAGCACATGGAGTCCCGGCACGTTGGACATCAGGTTGTAGTCCACCCAGAGGCCGCCCATGGTGTAGTGGACGGCGGGATAGATCTGCATCGGCGAGGTGTAGGGGTCCGTGCCGGCGATCTTTTCATACATCTGGAAAAGGTTGCCGTAGCGGGCCTCGATGGTGTCCTTGCCGAGGCGGTTGATGGCATCGCGGAAATCGAGATACACGCCGAGCCCGGTCGGGGCGACGCCGCGCCCCTCGTCGCAGGCTTCCTTGGCGGAGCGGGAGGAAATGTCGCGGGGCGCGAGGTTGCCGAAGCTCGGATATTTCCGCTCCAGGTAGTAGTCGCGATCCTCGTCGGGGATGTCGGATGCTTTCTTCCTGCCGGCGCGGATCGCTTCGGCGTCATCGGCGCTCTTGGGCACCCAGATGCGGCCGTCGTTGCGGAGCGACTCGGACATCAGGGTCAGCTTCGACTGGTAGTCACCGCTGACCGGGATGCAGGTGGGGTGGATCTGGGTGTAGCAGGGATTGGCGAAATAGGCGCCCCGCTTGTGGGCGCGGTAGGCGGCCATGACGTTGCAGCCCTTGGCGTTGGTCGAGAGGTAGAACACGTTGCCATAGCCGCCAGTGGCGAGGATGACGCAGTCGGCGGCGTGGCGGGATATCTCGCCCGTCACCATGTCACGGACGATGATGCCTTTGGCATGACCATCGACCACGACGAGGTCGAGCATTTCGGTGCGGGCATACATTTTCACCCCGCCTTTGGCGATCTCCTTTTCCAGCGCCTGATAGCAGCCGATGAGCAGTTGCTGGCCGGTCTGGCCGCGGGCGTAGAAGGTGCGGCTGACCTGGGCGCCGCCGAAGGAGCGATTGTCGAGGAGGCCGCCGTATTCCCGGGCGAAGGGCACGCCCTGGGCGACGCACTGGTCGATGATGTTGGAGCTGACTTCGGCGAGTCGGTAGACGTTGGCCTCGCGGGAGCGGAAGTCACCGCCCTTGATGGTGTCGTAGAAGAGACGCCAGACCGAGTCGCCGTCGTTCTGGTAGTTCTTGGCGGCGTTGATCCCGCCCTGTGCGGCGATGGAGTGGGCGCGGCGGGGGCTGTCCTGGTAGCAGAAGCACTTCACCTGGTAGCCGAGTTCGCTGAGCGTGGCGGCGGCGGCGCCACCGGCCAGACCCGAGCCGACCACGATGATCGAGTATTTCCGCTTGTTGGCCGGGTTGATGAGCTTGGACTCGTTCTTGTGCTTGGTCCACTTGTCGGCCAAGGGGCCGGCGGGGATGGCGGAGTGGAGAGTGCCGTTGGAAGCCATGATGGGAAAAATAGGTGCGGGAATAGCGGGGTGATGAACCGATGGGGTAGCGGCTTCGTCAGAGTGGGCGGGACTCGGCCAGGGAAACAACCGCCGCGGGGGGGGCGGACGGGTATTCGCTGTGGCGTTTCTTCTCGTCGTTCTTCAAAGCCCCGGTGATGACGGCAAACGGGATCGAGAGAAAGCCGATCCAGAGGGCGATGGAAATCGCCCAGCCGAGCTTGGTTTCAAACCCGGCGGCTTTGCGGCTGCGGAGTCCGAGAGTCTGAAAAATGGAGGCGATGCCGTGGCTGAGGTGGGAGCAGAGCAGGGTGATGCCGACAATGTAGAACAGGGTGACGAGAGGATTTTGGAAACCCTTGATGACCATGGCGAAGACGTCGTGTCGGCTCTCGCCGGGATTGGCGGCGGCGTAGGCCGTGTCGGGCAGATTTGCCAGGGAGGGATCGACGCGAACGGTGAAATGCAGGATGTGGAAAATGATGAAAGCCAGCACCGTGAGACCACTCCAGGCCATGATGCGCGAGCTCTTGGAGGCTTGTACCGTGCTGTCGCAGGCGTAGCGGGTGTCGCGGGCGGCGCGGTTTTCCATCGTCAGCGACACCGTGGCCACGATGTGAAGGGCGAGGGCGACCAGTAGCCCGATCCTTGCGATCCAGACGCCTTGACCGTGG
The DNA here is from genome assembly GCA_964439145.1 of uncultured Verrucomicrobiales bacterium. Lineage (GTDB taxonomy): Bacteria > Verrucomicrobiota > Verrucomicrobiia > Verrucomicrobiales > DEV007 > JAEUHH01. The sequence goes on along the minus strand of CAYTNL010000051.1, from coordinate 2,605 downwards.
AGCATGTCGTGGAGAAACTGAGCGTAGTCGTTCATCGCCTCCCGTCCCTGGAAGACGAGCAGATTGCCCGCCACGTGACCGAGGAGGAAAAGAACCAGCAGGGCGCCGGTGACAGCGACGACGATTTTCCGACCGATCGATGATCGCCAGAACTTGAGAATTGCGTTCCCGAGAGGATTCATTTTGTGGATTCCATTAAGCATTACGAAGTGCGAATGCAAGGAGATGGCTCGCGGATGGCTGATTTCGGCAAAAAAAACCAATATTCGCGGACGTTTCGGTGGCGAATGCCCGTGATCAGGGCGGAATTCCGACAAAATCGGGGTTGCGACCCGCCCGGCTTTTCATTAAACAAGCGATCATGGCGTCATCTCGTCCCCGAGAAAACTGGTCTTCGCGTCTCGGCGTGATTCTTGCGGTGTCCGGCAGCGCGGTCGGGCTGGGCAATTTCCTCCGATTCCCGGGGCAGGCGGCGCAATATGGCGGAGGCGCCTTCATGGTGGCCTACTTCATCTCCTTTCTCCTCATCGGGTTGCCCATCTGCTGGGCGGAATGGTCCATGGGCAGGTCGGCCGGGCAGAAGGGCTACAATTCCTGCCCCGGCATCTTCAACTACATCGCCCGGCATCCGGCGGCCAAATACGCGGGGGTCATCGGGGTCATCATCCCGGTGATCATCTACATGTATTACGTCACCATCGAGGCCTGGTGCCTCGGCTACGCCGTCAACTTCGCGGCGGGGAAGCTGGACTTCGGAGATTCCAAAGAGGCGGCGGATTTCTGGGGGGGCTTCATCGGGATGGGCACCGACGGGCAGGCGATGGGCTTCGGTCTGGACAAAGTGGGTGGCTACCTGGTGCTGGTATTCCTCTTGAACTTCGTGCTCGTCTACCGGGGCCTGGCCAAGGGGATCGAGTGGTTCTGCAAGTTCGCCATGCCCACCCTGGTATTGTTGGCGCTGGTGATCCTGGTCAGGGTGCTGACGCTCGGGGCGCCGGACCCGGCCAAGCCGGAGAACAATGTCGTCAACGGACTCGGTTTCATGTGGAATCCGGTGAAAGTGCTGGTGGTGGAAAAGGCGCCCGACGGCTCCGAAACCAGCATCGAAGTGGTGGATCCGGCGTTGATCGCGGCGGCGGAGGTCGATCCGACGAAAACGGTCAAACGCGTCACCGTGGTGGAGCAGTTGAGAAAGCCCCAGCTCTGGCTCGCGGCGGCGGGGCAGATCTTCTTTTCCCTCTCGGTCGGGTTCGGTATCATCCTCACCTACGCCAGTTATCTGCGGCGCAACGATGACGTGGTGCTCAGCGGACTGGCGGCTTCCAGCGCGAACGAATTCTGCGAAGTGGGCCTGGGCGGTCTCATCACTCTGCCGGCGGCCGTGGCCTTCCTCGGTGTCTCCGGGGTGGCGGGCATGGGCACCTTCGGGCTGGGGTTCAATGTGCTGCCCATGGTCTTTGCCCAGATGCCGGCGGGCAATCTGTTCGGGTTCCTGTTCTTCTTTCTGCTCTTTCTCGCGGCGGTGACCAGTTCGCTGTCCATGCTGCAACCGGGGATCGCGTTTCTGGAGGAGGCCATGGGCATCGGACGCCAGATGTCGGTCGCCCTGCTCGGGGCCATGACCGCGATGGGCTGCGGCTTTGTGGTTTGGTTCAGCAAAGACATGAAGGCTCTCGACACCCTGGATTTCTGGGTGGGCACTTTTCTGATCTACGTACTCGCCAGCATCCAAGTGATCATCTTCGCCTGGATACTCGGCGTGAGAAAAGGGCTGGAGGATGCCCACCAGGGCGCCGCCATGCGCATACCCCGGGCGTTCGGATTCATCCTCAAATACGTGACGCCGACCCTGTTGCTGCTGATCTTCTTCAATTGGCTGCTGAAAGACGTGCTGGGCTTGGGCGGGGGTGAACTCAGCGGCTATATCAAGGATCTCTTCGGTGAGTCGGCCAATATCGTCGCCCAACTCAGCGTCGGCCTCATCCTGGTGGTGGCCGCTTCGGTCACCCTGATCCTTTCCCGCGCCCGGATTTACCAGAACGAACTCAAGCAGACGCCACCGCGATCAAGGCCCGACGCGTGACCGGCTCCGCAACCCCAGACTCCCGCAAGACATGACCACCGGTGGATGGCTTATCATGGCAGTTTCCGTCTCGACGGTGACACTGCTCTTCATCTGGAGCATCATCAAAGTGATGAAGTCTCCCGGCGAAGAGGAGAAAATGCACGGCTTCGAGTTCGAGACTCCCGACGAGAAAAAGGCGCGAATCAAGTCCTGACGCCTTCGCAACCCCGCCTCTCGGGCAGGATTGGCTTGCCGGCGATGTCCCGCGAGGCGAGGTAGCGAAATCAGTCTCATGAGATATTTCGTCCTCGCGGTTTTCCTCAGTTCGTTCCTGGTCTTTTAGGTGCAGCCGCTGATTGGCCGCTACATTCTTCCCTGGTTTGGCGGGACTCCGGCGGTGTGGACCGCCTGTCTGCTCTTTTTTCAGACCGCTCTCCTGGGTGGCTACGCCTACGCGCATTTCGTGGTCGAGCGCTACTCTCTAAGGCGTAAGCGGGGTAAACGCGGCCCCTGTTGAATTCTAGCGGGATTGGCGAATCG
>CAYTNL010000050.1:0-48167 GCA_964439145.1 uncultured Verrucomicrobiales bacterium | reverse complement strand
CGACCCAAACTTCCGCGCTGAAATTATCTGCCCGCTTCATGCGTAAGCCCTGCTCTCGACCGAGAATTTTATCTCGCCCCACTTCGGTCCCCATTTCAAAATGCCCTCATGAAGTCGCCCCTTCGTGTCGCAGCCAGAGTCACGCTTTTTTGGGCACTGTTTGCCATGGCTATCATGGTCCTGAACGATCTCCGTCGCCTTCGAGAAAACAGGGAAAGCGGCATCTGGATTCTGCACGAATTAACGAGCTTTCTTGATTATCACCCATCCCTAGCCGAAGCGCTCGGGTATCAGCCAAACGATCTTTGGATGGCGGAATCGGTCCCGGAGTTCTGGATCGCCGATTGGAGCGCACACGGCCAGCCCCGTTTTTCCACAGTCGCAGAGTTGCGGGATCTGTCCCGATCCCAGCCAACCTCAGTGATAAGGATCTCAAGTCTTCCTAGATCGGCTGAGAGACACCACCTTTTTACACTCAGCCGCTGGCGATACTGGTGGAATGGCGAACAATGGATGAAAAAAAAGGAGGGAGACGGATTCCGGATAGCAGTGGTTAAGATTGACGGGATCTGGGTCGCGACGCCGCTGATCCCGACGGCGACCTCATGTCCATGATAGGTTGGAACCACCCCTTCCACTTGCCCTGTAGCGTTCCCCGCGTATCTCTTACGCCCCGTCATGACCTCCCGCGAAATCCGGCAATCCTTCCTCGACTATTTCCGCCAGCAGCAGCACACCATCGTGCCGTCGGCATCCCTCATGCCCACGTCGCCGAACCTGCTGTTCACCAACGCGGGGATGAACCAGTTCGTGCCCTATTTCCTCGGCTCGGAAAAGGCTCCCTACGATCCGCCCCGCGCCGCCGACACCCAGAAATGCATCCGCGCCGGAGGCAAACACAACGATCTCGAGGATGTCGGCTACGACACCTATCACCACACCTTCTTCGAGATGCTGGGCAACTGGAGCTTCGGCAACTACTTCAAAGCCGAAGCCATCGCCTGGGCCTGGGAACTGCTCACCGAAGTCTGGAAGCTCCCCCCCTCACGCCTCTACGCCACCGTCTACAAACCGGGCGAGGGCGATCCCGCGGACTTCGATCAGGAAGCCCACGATCTCTGGGCCGCTATCTTCGAAAAGGCCGGAATCGATCCCGCGGTCCACATCGTCAACGGCAACAAGAAGGACAACTTCTGGATGATGGGCGACACCGGCCCCTGCGGCCCCTGCTCGGAAGTCCACGTCGATCTGACTCCGGAGGGCGATACCCGCGGATCGCTCGTCAACGCCGACGACGCCCGCTGCATCGAGGTGTGGAATCTCGTTTTCATCCAGTTCAACGCCGAGGCCGACGGGACTTTCCGCCCCCTCCCCGCCTGCCATGTCGACACCGGCATGGGCTTCGAGCGCATCTGCTCCATCATTCAGGGCACAGACGGCCTCACCGATTTCTCCAAGCTGGTGTCCAACTACGACACCGACGTGTTCACCCCCATCTTCGCGAAGCTCGCCGAGCTGAGCGGAAAAACCTACACCGGCACCGTGCCGACCGGCGGACACCGCGACCACCTCAGTGAGCAGGAACAGATCGACGTCGCCTTCCGCGTCATCGGCGATCACCTGCGCACGGTCTGCTTTTCCATCGCCGACGGCATCGAGCCGGGACCGAAGGAGCGCAACTCCGTGGTCCGCAACATTCTCCGTCGCGCCATCCGCTTCGGACGCGTCCTCGGTTTCAGCGCCGAGCAGCCGCTGCTGGCGCCGCTGTTCCCGGTGCTGGTCGAGCAGATGGGCGACGTTTTTCCCGAGCTGAAATCGCGCCGGGACCGCGTCGCCGCGGTGCTGGAGGCCGAGGAAGCCCAATTCAACCGCACCCTCGACCGCGGTCTGAAGCTGTTCGACGATGCCGCCGCGAAACTCGGCGAGGGCGCCTCTTTCCCCGCCGATACCGTGGTGAAACTCTGGGAAACTTTCGGCTTCCCCCTCGACATGACCTACCTGCTGCTCGACGAGCGCGCCCTCGCCTATGATCGCGCCGAGGTCGACCGGCTCGTGGCCCAACACAAGGGCACCGGCAAAGAGGGCGAGTCCAGTGAGGTGGTGGCGGCGGTGAAGATCGACACCGACGTGCGCTCCGAGTTTGTCGGTTATGACACCGACGAGACCGAGACCACCGTGCGCGAGTGGATCGAGAACAGCGACGGCGTCTTCGCCATCGTGGAGAAAAGCCCGCTCTACGTGGAGAAAGGCGGCCAGGTCGGCGATACCGGCAGCCTCGTGGCCGGCGAGGAGAGCATCCCCGTCATCGGCGCCATCGGCGTGGGCGACGCCATCGTGGTCCAGCTGGAGCGCAAGCCCGCGACGGAGACCGACAGCGTCATCCTGAAAATCGATCCCGAGCGGAGGCGCGCCATCGAGAGCCACCACACCGCCACCCATCTGCTCCACTGGGCGCTGCACGAGGCCGTCTCGCCCGACGCCGCCCAGCAGGGCTCGCTCGTGGCCGAGGACAGGCTGCGTTTCGACTTCAACAGCGCCGCCGTGACCCCCGAACAGATCGCCGAGATCGAGGAACTGGTGAACGCCCGGGTCGCCGCCGACGATCCCGTGAGTTGGAGCGAAGTGCCCCACGCCGAGGTTAAGGACCGCGACGATGTCATGCAGTTCTTCGGCGACAAATACGGGGACAAAGTCCGCGTCGTCCAGATCGGCGGCAAACCGAACGCGCTGAACGGCTACTCCATGGAACTCTGCGGCGGCACCCATGTCCGCCGCACCGGGGAGATCGGCCTTTTCAAAATCCGGGGCGAAGGCGCCATCGCCGCCGGCATCCGCCGCATCGAAGCCGTGTGCGGGCCCGCCGCCGTCGCCTTTGTCTCCGAAACCGCCCGGCAGCTCCGGGACGAGATCACCGACCTGACCGACAAGCTCACCGCCCGCAACGCCGAACTCGGTTCGGCCGGGGTGGAAACCATCGCCGTTCCCGTCCTGACCGCCGATGCCGAGGAAGGCGGCGACCTGGCCGGAAATCCCGGAGTCGCCGAGGTGAACGCCTGGCTGGATGCCCTCACCACCCATCGCGACGCCCTCCGCCAAGCCGGTGTCGAGGCCGACAAACGCCTCAAAAAAGCCGCCTCCGCCATCGCCGCCAAAGCCGCCGCCCAATGGCTCGACGAAGCCGTCGCGGAGGCCCGGGGCGAAGCGCCCAAGCTACTGATCGCCCGGATCCCGGGCGACAATCCCGGCCTGCTGCAGGAGGCCCTGACCGGTCTCAAAGCCCGCCAATTTCCCGGCGTCGCCGTGCTCGCCGTGGTGGCCGACGGCACCGTCCACGTCGGCGCTCTCGTGCACCCCGATTTCACCGCCCGACACCGGGCCGGAGACCTCGTCCGCGAGCTCAGCGCCCTGGTAGGTGGCAAGGGCGGAGGCAAGCCCGAGATGGCCCGCGGAGCCGGACCCGACGTGGCCGGTGTCGACACGCTGCTGGCCAAGGCGCGGGAACTACTCGGAGCCGCCTGACCCCGGTCACCGGCGCCCGCCCCCTTGCCCCGAGCCTTCCCATGTCCACCGCCCTCCTCGTCGCCACCCACAACGCCCACAAGACCGGCGAGATCGCCGCCATGCTCAGCGACCGCGGATTCACCGAGATCACCGACCTGCGCGGGATCCCCGACGCCGTCCCGCCGGAAGAGAATGGAGTCACCTTCGAGGAAAACGCCGCCATCAAAGCCCTCGCCGCCAGCGCGGAGCGTCCCGAAGCGCTCATTCTCGCCGACGACTCCGGGATTGAGGTCGATGCCCTCGGCGGACGACCCGGCGTCTGGTCCGCTAGATTCGCCGGCGAGAATGCCACCGACGCCGACAATCGCGCGAAGCTCCTCGCCGAACTCCGCGCCCTCGGAGTGCGGGGAAAAGACCGCACCGCCCGGTTCCGCTGCTCCCTCGCCGTCGCCCGCCGCGGGATCGTGATCGCCCGCTTCGACGGCGCCGTGGAAGGCCTGCTCGCCAACGAGGAAAAAGGCGAAGGCGGCTTCGGCTACGATCCCCTTTTCATCCCCGAGGGGCATTGCGAGACCTTTGGTCAGCTCCCCGAAACCGTGAAACAGACCCTCAGCCACCGCGCCCGCGCCATCGCGCTGTTCAAAGCCTGGCTGATCGATCGCTCCGACTAACCGGCTTGACGGCCAGAGGGGAAAAATTGAATTTCCACAATTTTCATCTTTTTTCCGTGAGTTTTTCAGGCATGATAGGAAGCGAAACACGAAACTCGAAATGATGAAAACACGTCTTGCCCTGTTGTCGCTGATCGCCATTGGCTCCGCGCTCTGTTCCGTCCCCGCAGTCGCCGGAGACTCCGCCCGACCCGTGGCGGTAGTCCAGAAAGCGCCGAACGCCCATCGTTCGCCCGTCATCTGCCCCTTCGTGCCCAGGCCCTACAACACCTGTCGCCCGACCCCTATCGACGTCTATCGCCACGGCAGCCCGACGGGAGTGAAATCGGCCTGCGTCTACGGCTACGCCTCCGCGCGCGACGATCTTTTCTACCGCTACTACCCGACCTCCCGCGGTCGCTGACCGCGGTGGCTTGAGTAGGGAGGGAGAAACTGCTTTCTTGCATTCTCCCCGTGGCGCGACATATTTGCCCTTCCTCCCCGGCCGCTCGTGCGGGCGCGTCGCGGGTCATCTGGCGCTGCCTCGCTAGCTCAATGGTAGAGCAACGGACTCTTAATCCGCAGGTTGATGGTTCGAGCCCATCGCGAGGCACCATGATTTCCAACCGGTTACAAGACCTCAAGGCCGTTGGGAAATTTCTCCGCCATTCCTTTGCCATTTCAGTCTGGCCTGATCGCTTCCTACGTCCCCCGCGCAAATCATCGTTGCGATTAGCGGTCTTCTCCGCGGCTCGGGTTGTGTCTAGATTTTTTGGCATTATCGGTTCGACGCTCGGTCAGGTCTTGGTTTGCCAAGACCCTTGGTTCGACCCTGTTGGCTCTTGGACCTGACAGTGTTGGTTCCGCGCTGGTGGTTGAATGCGGACCCGCCATGTTCCTCTTCCCGTCATCCCGCCAGAAAAACGTTCGGCAGTGGGGGAGGTTTCTGGTATTCGTGCCCGCTCGATCATTCATCCCCCGAACGCCAATCTCGTCCCCATGAGCGACTCCCCACTCTCCGACAACCAGCCCTGGTACAAGGGCGTGACCCGCTATGAATGGCTCGTCCTGATCATCGCCTCGGCGGGCTGGATCTTCGATGTCTACGAAGGGCAGATCTTCAATCTCACGCGGAATGACATGCTCAGCGATATCCTGGGTCAGGAACTCGGGAGCGCCGACGTGAAGAAATACGGCGATTGGTTCCTCGGGGTGTTTCTGCTGGGAGGCACTTTTGGCGGGCTCCTGTTCGGCTCGCTGGCGGACCGCTATGGACGTCGCTCCATCATGATCGTGACCATCCTGATGTATTCGATCTTTTCCGGTCTCACCTACTTCGCCAGCGAACTGTGGCACGTCACCGCGCTCCGCTTCCTCGTCGCCATGGGCGTGGGCGGGGAGTGGGCGGTGGCCGCCGCGCTGGTTTCCGAGGTCTTCCCAAAGCGGGCCCGGGCGCACGCCTCGAGCATCTTTCACGCCTCATCGGTGTGCGGCACCTGGTTGGCCGCCATCGCCGCCTACCTGGTGAACACGAACTGGCACTACGCCTACCTCGTCGGGGTGCTTCCGGCATTCCTCATCGTCTGGGTCCGGATCGCGATCAAGGAGCCGAAGAAGTGGGAGGAGGCCCGCGCCGCCGCCGCCGCCGGGCAGGCCAAGGCCGGGAGTTTCAAGGAACTGCTCACGGTGGCGCCCTGGCGGGGACGAGCCATCGGGGCGATGCTGCTCGCGGCGGTGGGACTCGGCACCTTCTGGGCTGTGACCGTGGCGGGGCAGGATCTGGCCCGCGAACGATTGGTGGCGGACGGCATGTCTCCCGAGGAAGCCTCGCAGAAGGCGAAGATCGCCTACGGCATCATCCAGACCATCGGGGGCGGAATCGGGCTGGTGCTGTTTGGCCCCATCTCCGCCCGAATCGGTCGCAAGAAGACCTTCATTTTCTTTCACATCGCCGCGCTCATCATCACCCCCATCGCCTGTTTCGTTCCCCAGAGTTACTCGATGCTGGTGGTGATTTTGCCGATCTTCGGCTTCTTCACCCTCGGCATGCACGCGGGCTACGCGGTCTATTTCCCGGAGCTGTTTCCCAACCGTCTCCGAGCCACGGGGATGAGTTGGGGATTCAACGGGGGACGCATCGTCGCCGTGTCCGTACTCCTGCTGGCCGGCAAGATGAAATCGACCATGGATCTGCCCGTCGCGGTCAGCATTCTCAGCGCATTCTTCCTCCTCGGCGCCATCGTCGTCATGTTCATGCCGGAAACCAAGGACGAGGAATTACCCGAATGACGGCGGTCGTTTCGGCGGGGTGATGAACGATCTCGGACCGCTGGCCCTGGCCATCCTCATCCTCTCGGCGGCGGCCTTCGTGCAGTCGGTCTCGGGCTTCGGCCTGGCGCTGGTCGCCACGGCGGCGCTGCCTTTGGTGATGCCGCTGACGGAGGGGATCGCGCTGGTCTCGGTCTTCAATCTTTTCGTCTGCGCGGTGGCACTCTGGCACAACCGGACGGCGTTTTCCTGGTCGGCGGCCTGGCCGATCGCGCTGTTCATGTGTCTGGGCATGCCGCTGGGCTTTCACTTTCTCCACTCGGCCGAGCCCGCGCTGCTCATCCGAACGCTGGGGGCGGTGCTGGTGGGTATCGCGCTCTTCGACCTGCGCTTCTCCCCGCGCACCGGACTCCGCATGCCGGGCTGGATGGCGGCCCCGCTGGGCCTGCTCGGCGGGGTCGCGGGCGGGGCCTTCAATGTCGGGGGACCGCCCATCGTGGCCTATGTCTACTCGCAAAATTGGGAAAAGGCGCGCAATGTGGCGGTGCTGCAGACGGTCTTTTTCTGCGGTGGTCTGACGCGCAACGCGCTCATGGGCACCGTCGGCGATCATACCCGACACATCTTCGTGGTGCTGGCCTGCGCGGCGTTGCCGGCGGCCATCTCCATCGCTCTGGGGAAAAGATTGCTGGAGCGAATCCCGAAGGAGAAGTTGCGGACAGGGGTGTTCCTGTTCGTCCTCGCGATGGGACTGAAATACCTCGCGCTGGGGGCGTAGGCGACTCAGTTCAAAGGTCGGGGAAACCGGTGGCGGGGATCGACGAATGCGGGCTCCGGGTCGTCCTCCGCGCCGCGTGTTTCCGCGGCGGGAGCGGTATCGTCTTCATCTTCGTCCTCGCCGTTGTCGTTGTCGTCGGATTCCCCCGTTTCCGGGATCATGACGGGACGTGCAATCAGCGGCACGGCGCGCAAAGGTGGTGTGGTAGAAGTCGGGGACGCGGGCGGGTCGGCTTCGACGGTGGGGGGAGGCCCCGGGGCTTCGGCCGGCACCGGATCGTCCGGCTTCACGGTGGGCTCGGGAACGATTTCAGGCTCATCGACCATCGGTATGGCAACCAGAGGGGCGGCCGCCTGGGCGCCTTCAGGAGCCGGGGTCGGAGCGGGTCCGGATTCGACAGGCACGGCAACCGCCACCGTGGTGGAAGCGCCGGGATCGGTGCCCGGCGCGACGGTATCATCCACCTCTGTCGGGCGGGGCGTGCCCACGGTGTCGAGTGTGCTCTCGGCGTTATCCAGCGGGCGCTCGGTTTTTGAATTCGAAAGTTTCTCCTCTTCCAGCACCCAATCGGCCGCCACGTTGCGCTCGCGGCGCTCCCCCACTCCGGCAGCGGCGGGTTCGGTGATCGGTGTGTCGGCGCCGGGGGCCGGGGAGGGATTTTCCGCCACCACCATCGTCGCGGGCGCCTCGGCGCCGAGGGTGCCGGAACCCGCCTCCGCCGCGAGGGTCTTCGCCTTGGTAGTGGCTTCGTCAAAGGATTTGGCGTCTTTGCCCAGGTACCACAGCACCGGGATGCCCGCCAGCAGAACGAATATGAAAAGGCCCATGAAAACCGGAGCGAACCCCGGAGACTCCCGGCGGATGGTCACGGTGGCTTTCGCCTTGTCAGGTCGATCCCGGTCGCGGCTGATTTTGGTCGTTCGCGGCGCTTTGACAGACTCCAGGGTCTCGATCCTGGCGAGGTAGGGTTGCCCCCCCAGTCGGATCTCGTCGCCGCCGGCGAAAAAGTGCAGTGCCTCCGCGGCATCAACTCCCAGAAAGCGACTGTAGAGAGTGAGAAAGCTCTTGGCGTAAGTGGTGCTGGCGAAGTGGGAGTAGTCGTCCTGCTCCAGACAACGCACGAAATTGGCATGGATCCTCGTCTCGAAAGCGACGTCTTCGATTGACATCCCTTTCGCTTCACGCGCCGCCCGCAGCCGTGATCCGATCGTCTCCGCCATGTGTTTTTTGCCTTTCCGGTCGGCCAAACCGCCGCCGTGGGATACTACTCGTAGCCTTCGGAAAGATCGACCAAAATCTCGCGCGGTTTCGCGCCATCACCCGGTCCGATGACGCCCCGCTGCTCGAGAATATCGATCATCCGGGCCGCCCGGGTGTAGCCCAGCCGCAACCGCCTCTGCAACAGAGAGGTGGAGGCCTTCTTCTCCTGCAACACCACTTCGAGGCATTTTTCCAGCATGTCCTCGTCCGCCTCGGAGACCTCGTCATCATCGCCTTCGCCATCGCCGTCGAGCGTGTCCTGGATTTCCGATTCGAACTGAGGCTCGGCCTGCGCGGAGCAGGCCTCCACAACTTCCTGAATCTCGTCGTCGAGAATGAGCGCGCCTTGAGCCCGAACGAGTTGCGAGCAACCTGGCGGCAGGTAGAGCATGTCGCCCTTGCCGACGAGGCGATCAGCGCCGGGGGCGTCGAGGATGACCCGGCTATCGATTTTCGAGGACACCTGGAAAGCGATCCGCGAGGGGATATTGGCCTTGATGATGCCGGTCACGACATCGGCGCGCGGAGTCTGGGTGGCGACGATGAGATGAATGCCGGCGGCGCGGGCTTTCTGGGCGATCCGGGCGATCGCCGTCTCCACATCCGCCGGAGCGGTCTGCATGAGGTCGGCCAACTCGTCGATGATGACCACGATGTAAGGCAGGTGTTCGGGAAACTCCTCATCATCGCCGCCGCCGGGCGTCATGCCGCGGTTCGGCAGGGGCATCTCGGCGGCGAGCATCTCGTCGGCTTCCGGATCCGAATCACCGAGTCCGTCGTCGATGATGCGCACGGCATGCGCCGCCAGGGCCTCCTCGGCCGCCAGGGCGGATGCCGCCTCGGCTTCGGCTTCGGCGGCTTCGCGTCGGCCCTTGTTCCGGCTGTTGAAGCTCTCGAAATTCCTCGCCCCGAGCTTGGCGAACATGGCGTAGCGCCGCTCCATCTCGTTGACCACCCAGCGCAGCGCCAGCAACACCTTCTTGGGATCGGTCACCACCGGGATCACCATGTGCGGCAGGCTGTTGTATAACTGCATCTCGACGACCTTGGGATCGATCATGATGAAGCGCAGCTCGTCCGGGGTGAAACGATAGAGCAGGCTGGCGACGATGGAGTTGATGCAGACGGATTTCCCGCTGCCGGTGGCCCCGGCCACGAGCAGGTGGGGCATGGAGGCGAGATCTCCCACGATGACGTGGCCGTAGACATCCTTGCCCAGCGCCAGGGGAATGCGGGCCTTGGACTTGCAGAACGCGTCGTCTTCGAACAGTTCGCGGATAGTCACCAGCACCTTGTCGGAGTTGGCGATCTCGATGCCGACGGTGTCTTTCCCCGGGATTGGGGCCAGGATGTTGATGCGTTCCGCGCGCGTGGCGCGGGCGAGATCGGCCTCCAGGGAAGTGATGCGGCTCACGCGCAGGCCGGGTTTGGGATAGACCTCGTAGCGGGTGATGGTCGGCCCCTTGGTGATGTCGCCCGGGCTGACATCGACTCCGAACGTGCTGAGGGTGTCGATGATATTGCGCTGCATCTCGAGCAGGTGTCCGGTGTCCGTCGGTGCCGCGTCGGCGTTGTCGCCATACTTCAGCAGGTCCAGGCTCGGCAGCTCGTAGTTTTCGAAATTGCCGGAACTCAGGAGAGCCGAGGCGTTCCCGTCGTTCCCCTCCTTCTTTTTCCGATGCTTGCCGAAAAGCACGGACGGATCGATGACCGCCTCGCCCTCCGCCTTGCGGCGCGGCTGGGAGGCGTCGATGATTTTTGGCTCGGGCATCATCGGCTCCAGCGGCAGCTCCATCTCCTCCACCCGCGAGGGGACCTCGCTTTCCTGCACCACAGCCTTGGCGCGGGACGCCTGCTTTTTCGCCGCGCCGGAAGCCCGCGCCGCCGAGGCGGCCCCGATGCCGCGCGTCGCCATGGCCGCCTCCTCCACCCCCTCGTCGCCGAATCGACGGACCAACTGCCGGGTGCGCTGCGCGAGTTCCTCGGCGATCTCGTGGCGGCGGTCGATCTGCTCGCGCATCCGGTCCCGCACCATGCGGGCGAAACGGAAAGGGTGCATGCCGGTGATCACGATGAGGCTCACCGCGTAGGCCAGGCTCGTCACGATGCAGGCCCCCACCGTGCCCACGCCGCGACTCTCGAGGAAGGTGCTGAGGTAGCCGAAGAATCCGCCCGCGCTGCGCGGCAGATTGTAGCGCTCCGGCCAATCGGCGAAAAACAAGGTCTGGTATTCGATCAGACTCGACGCGGAGACCACCAGCACCGCCAGCGCCAGGTAGTTGCGTCCGTGAAACGGGCGAGCCCCAGTGAGTACCTGCACTCCCCACCAAGCCAGCACGGCGGGAACCAAATAGCTGGCCGCCCCGAAGATGAAATACATCCAGCCCGCCACGATCACTCCGGCCGGACCGATGAAGTTGCTCAGGATCTTGTCGTCCTCCGCCGTGACGCTGAACGGCACCCAGCTGGGCAGATCCCGCGGCGTGTAGGACACCAACGCCAGAAACAGCATCAGGGCCAACCCACCCAGACAGATGGCCATGCCCTCGTGAAAGGGATAGGGACCGGTGGGAGCATTCTGATCGCGGCTGGGCGCTTTGCGACGCGGGCGGGTCTTGCTTCCGTTGCTGCTGCTCTTTCCGGCCATGTCGAGTGGGTCAAAAGTCGAAGTCGTTCACTGAGAATCATTCACGCGCACGCCCGGAGACGCCGTGTCGGCCGTCTCAACCGCCCTTGGGTGAATTTCCAAAAAATCTGTAAATACAGACTCGAAACGGAAAAATAATAGCCTTCGTGATCTTCTTGATCAACGAATATCTTGGATAACTTTAGCAATCTGGACCAAGCTATCATTCACTGACAACTCGGCCCGCCGCTGCTTTTGCGAAATCATCCACCCCGGAATGATTTGTCTGACGATTCCCCCGCTTTCCCGCGTCCAAAGACCAACCGAGCCTGTCCGCGCCGATTTCGCGAAATTTTCTCCTCTCTGGCATTCCCCCTGCGCTCGCACCAGTCCGATTGAACCCTGTTGCCTCTCTGAATGAACCCTGTTGAGTCCTTCTCCGCGCCCTTGGTCTTCGCGCCGGTGTATCAGACTCGGGTCTGGGGTGGTCGCACCCTCGAGACAGTCTTTGGGCGATCACTCCCGGATGCCGACCAGCCCTACGGGGAGAGCTGGGAGATCAGCGACCGTCCCGAGGCCGAAAGCCGGGTGGTGTCCGGCCCGGCACCCCTGATCGGCAAGACTCTGGGCGAACTCTGGCGCGACGGTGACAGAGCGCTCCGATGCGGGATCTTCGGGGAGGACGCGCCGGGGAGGGGAGCCTTTCCGCTGCTGTGCAAAATCCTCGACGCCAGGGAGAAACTCTCGCTCCAGGTGCATCCGCCCGCCGGTCTTGCGGACGCGCTGGGGGGGGAGCCAAAGACGGAGATGTGGGTGGTGGCCCACGCGGAAGCCGGGGCGGAACTGATCGTCGGCGTTCGCGAAGGCGTCACTCGCGGGTCGTTCGAGGCCGCGCTGCGGGACGGCAGCGCCGCATCGCAAGTACACCGGCTGCCGGTCTCGACCGGAGACTTCATTTTCATCCCCAGTGGCAGGCTGCACGCCATCGGAGCCGGGCTGGTGATCTACGAAATCCAGCAGAACAGCGACACGACCTATCGGGTCTTTGACTGGAACCGCCTCGGACTCGACGGGCAACCACGCCCGCTGCATGTGGAGGAATCTCTCCGCTGCCTTGATTTCTCCGATGTGGAGCCCGGACTGGGCACGTCGGAAAACTCGCTCCTGGCGGACTGCGATCATTTCCGGGTGGAACGCCACCGCAACTCCGTGATCTCTCTCCAGGCGGGAAAGGCGGCCATCGTCACCGTGATTTCCGGCCCCGTCCGGATCGGTGAGACGGGTGACATTTTCGACGAGGGCGATTTTTTCCTCATGCCCGCGCACTGGGAAGGCGCCAAGCGCCTGGTGGCGGAGGGCGGCGAGGCCACGGTGCTGGTGACGACCTGGCCCTGAACCGCGATCCTCAGGCGCGCGAGCCGAAAATCGACGACCCCACCCGCACCAGCGTGGCCCCCTCCTCAATGGCGATTTCGAAGTCGCCGCTCATCCCCATGGACAGCTCCGGCAGGGCGGCTCCGCTCTCGGCGGCCAGGGTGTCGCGCAACTCCCTCAGCGCCGCAAAGTGACGACGGGTGGACTCGGCCCGCTCCTCCAGTGGCGGGATGGTCATGAGGCCCGCGACTGCCAGATGCGGGAGCGTGAGGATGGGACCGAGATCCGCCCGCGCGATCTCGGGAGCGTAGCCGTATTTGGCGTCGTCATCGCCGATGTTGATCTGGAGCAGAATTTTCGGCCTCAGGCCGAGTTCCCCGGCGACGCGGTCGATCTGTTCCGCGCGCCGGAGGCTGTCGACGGTTTCGATCCAGCCAAACAGCGGGAGCGCCTTGCGGATCTTGTTGGACTGGAGATGACCGATGAGGTGCCACTCCAGCGACCCGGGCAGGACGGGAATCTTGTCGATGCCTTCCTGGACTTTGTTCTCGCCAAAAACCGTCTGTCCGCCGGTCTCGTGGGCCTCGCGCACCGCCTCGGCCGGAAACGTCTTGCTGACAGCCACCAGCCTGATCGCTTCGGTCGCGCGGCCGGAGCGCGCGGCGGCGGCGGCGATGCGTTCCCGGATGACGAGCAGATTTTCGGCGATGGACATGGGCGGCAGCCTCAACCTGTGCGCGTTCGCGGCTTGTGCAACGCCGAAGCTTTGGCTAAAGGAGGGACGCCATGAAAATACTCCCCCACTCCTGTTTGCTCGCGCTCGTCTGCCTGTCCGCGTCATCGCTCCACGCCGTCGCCGGGGAGATCGAGACCCTCTTTGACGGTTCCGGTCTCTCCTCCTGGACCATGGACAAGCCGGGCGCGTGGGTGACGAAGGATGGCGAGTTGCGACCGGCTGCTGACAAGAAACAGGCGGGTGGTTACCTCTGGTCGAAGGAGAAATACGAGGATTTCCGCCTGACGTTGGAATTCAAGATGTCGAAAGACTGCAACAGCGGGGTCTTTTTCCGCACCGACCCGAAGAATCCGGTGCAGGGTGGCTTCGAGATCCAGATCTTCGATTCCGCGGGCAAGGCCGAGATCGGCACCCACGACTGCGGCGCCCTCTACGACGCCCGGGTTCCGAGCGAAAACGCCGCCAAACCGGCCGGCGAGTGGAACACGATGGTCATCACGGCGAAGGGACCGATGATTTCCGTGGAACTGAACGGTCGCAAGGTGGTGGACGTGAACATTGATGACTGGACGACGCCCAACCTGAATCCCGATGGAACGAAGAACAAATTCAAGACCGCGCTGAAGGACCTGCCCCGCGAGAACCATCTCGGCCTCCAGTTTCATGGCCACCCGGTCTGGTACCGGAATATCCGCGTCGAGCGGCTGTGAGCATTCTCAGCCGACCCCGAGATCGGCGACGAATCGGGCCTCGTCGGTGCATTGCTCGGCTTTGACCCCGATTTGCTCCACGATGATGGCCACCACTTTTTCCCGCACCGCCTCGTGATCGAGTGATTGGTGACTCCGCAAGCGCTCCCGCCGCTCGCGCAATCTGTCCATCAAGCTTCCCACGGTAGCCACCGCGGGAGGTATTGCCGTGCGCAGCGGCAACGTTAAGGCCAGCCACGCGATGCCGATGAGCGGAAATAGCACCAACATGTCCAGCCAACGGGGCCAAAACAGGAGCGTCGTCCCTGTGGTCACGCCCCAACCGGAGATGACCAGCCAGCGGGGCCTTTCCAAATCGGGTATCACGGACCAGCCGATCTCGCGCCGCAGTGGCGCCCAGGTTTTGCGCCGCCGCTTTTTGGGAAAAAGTTCGGCCAACGTGGTGGTCGGGGTCACCCGATCCGGTGCCTGCCCGGTAATTTCCGCGAGTTTCTCCCGGACCAGATCCTCGGCCGGGAGGTCGACTGACTCGCGGAGCTTGTCATGGATCAAGTCCACCGCCTGGCCCACGGTCAGGGTTTTTTCCGCCTCGCCGTCGCTGATCTCGATACCGAACTCCTCCTCCCAGGCCATTACCAGTTCGACAGATTCCAATCCCATGCGAAGGATCATCGCCCGCCGGAAACCGGGCAATCAACTGAAATGATCCAGGCTGTCATCTTCGATCTCGACGGAACGCTGCTCGATACTCTCGGCGATCTCGCCGCGAGCGGAAACGCGGTGCTGCGCAAACGTGGCCTGCCGGAGCATTCGCCGGACGCGTTCCGACATTTCATCGGGGACGGGATGGCGAATCTGGTGCGGCGAATTTTCCCCGAAAATGCCACACCCGCGGAGGGCGCCGAACTGGAGGCGGCGCTGGCGGACTACAAGCGCGAGTATGGTGATCGCTGGCGGGACACGACCCGGCCCTACGAGGGCATACCGGAATTGCTCGACGGCCTGGTGGCGCGGGGTCTCAAGCTCGGGGTGGTCTCGAACAAGGCCCAGGCTTTCACCGAGAAGTGCGTCGATGCCTTCTGCGGTGGTTGGCCGTGGGCGGCGGTGATCGGTCAGCGCGACGGCATTCCCCACAAGCCCGATCCGGCCGGGGCGCTGGAGGCGGCGCAACAGTTCGCCGTGGCGCCGGAGGCCTGCGTCTTTGTGGGTGATTCCGGGGTCGACATGCGCACCGGCACCCGAGCCGGGATGAAGGCCATCGGCGTGCTCTGGGGATTTCGCGACGCGGAGGAGCTGCGCGAAAACGGCGCGTCGGCGCTGATCGAACACCCCGCCGATCTGCTCGCGCACCTCTGAATCAGGCGCGGACGAAGGGATTTCCCATCCGCTCGCGCCCGATGGTGGTGGCGGGGCCGTGACCGGGGTGGACGATGGTCTCGCCCGGCAGCGGGTAGAGTTGGTTCCGGATACCGTCGAGTAGCAGGGCGTGATTTCCGTGGGGAAAATCGGTCCGCCCGATGCCGCCGAGAAAGAGGACATCGCCACCGAAGAGCCGGGGCGCCCCGGATTCCTCCCCGATGCGGGGACGGTAGCAAAGGCTGTCGGGGGAATGACCGGGGACGTGGTGGAGAGCGAACTCCATCCCGCCGCTCTCGATTTCGGAAAGCCCTGCCAACTCGCGATCCACCGTGAAGGGAACCACCTCAAAGGGCCAGCCGATGCTCTCCTTCAACACCGTCTCCAGGGTGAGATCGGGATTCGGCGACGAATGCGCCCAGATGGGGCAGCCAAATCGGGCCGACACCGCCGCCGCGTCGATGATGTGATCGTAATGCAGGTGGGTGAGCAGCAACAGATCGGGTGAGACGCCGTGGCTCGTGAGCCAGTCGGCGACCCCCTCGGGCGCGTCGATCAGGCAACTGCCGCCGTCGTGGACGAACAGGTAGCCGTTCGTCTGAAAGTACCCTCCGGTGAAAACGTCGATATTCATGGCGCGCTTTCTGCATTCCTGCCAGCAAGCCCGTGCTTGCGCCACAATTAACTTTTACCCGCCATGGGGAACGTGTTAATTTCCTCCCCGGCACCGCGTCACCCCACCTCATCCCCGGCACCGTATCCCCGCGCTCACCGGACCCCGAAACCCGATTCTGGCCCCGTCTCACATGTCTCTGAAATCTCCGCTCTTCCCCAATCCGGGCCGATTTTCCGGATTGCTCGCCGCCGTGACGCTCGCCGTCTCCCTCCTTGCCGGCCATCGGGCTCAGGCACAGACCGATTACGGTGAGATCGCGCTGCGGGTGTCGGAGCTGCTGGAGGATGAGCATTACCTGCGCCAGCCCTTCGACGACTCCATGTCCGAGCGTCTGCTGGACATCTACATCGAGTATCTCGACTACAGCCGGGTCTACTTCACCCAGGAGGATGTCGACCGCTTTTACAACGAATACCGCACCACTCTAGATGACGCCATCCGCAACCGCGACATCAACGCCGCCTACGACATCTACGGCGTCTACAAGGAGCGCGTCCGCTCCCGGGTGGCGCTGATGAAGGAGCTGTTGGCGAAGAATGACGAGTTTCACTTCGATTCCGACCGCCAGGTGCAGATCTCGCGCAAGGATTCCCCCTGGCCCGCCGATGGCGCCGCCTCCGACGGGCTCTGGCACGACCTCATCGAGGGCGAACTGCTCCAGGAGACCCTCCGCCAGGAATCCGCCGAACGCGCCGAGCGGGAAAGCAGCGGCGTGAAGAAATCCATCCGGCCGCTTGACGGCAAAGATCAGGTGGATCCGAACGCCACTCCCGATCCCGACGCCTCCAGCGAGGAGAAAGCCGGGGACACCAATCCCGAAATCGTGAAAGCCGACGGAGACGCCCCGGCCCAGGACAAGAAGGCGGAGGAAAAGAAGGAGACGCCCCGTGAGATCATCGTGAAGCGCTACGACCGCGTGCTTGAGAGCGTGAATGGCAACGACGCCGAGGACGTGGCCGTGATGTTCATCAAGTCGCTCTCACGCGCCTACGATCCGCATTCCGAGTATTTCTCGCAGTCGCAGTACGACAATTTCCGCATCCAGATGAACAAATCCCTCGAGGGGATCGGCGCCATGCTTCAGGCCGAGGAGGACGGCACCGCGTCCATTCAGGGCCTGGTGGTCGGCGGCCCCGCGCACAAGGCGGGCGAACTCCAGGTGATGGACAAGATCGTCGGAGTCGGCCAGGACGCCGAGGGCGAGATCGTCGACACCATCGACATGAAACTCAACGACGTCGTCGATCTGATCCGCGGCGAAAAAGGCTCCGTCGTCAGGCTCAAGGTCATCCCCGTGGACTCGCCCGACGGCGCCCAGACGAAAGTCATCCACATCGTACGCGACAAGGTGGATCTGAAGGACAGCCTCGCCTCCGCCGAACTGATCATCACCCGCGACGATGCCGGCAATCCCCTCAAGCTCGGCTGGATCAACCTGATGTCCTTCTACAGCGACATGGATGGTGGCAAGACCAGCACCACCGCCGATGTGCAGCGCCTCCTCGTGCGCCTCATCGACGAGGGCATGCAGGGCCTCGTCGTGGATCTGCGCGACAACGGTGGGGGCTCGCTCGAAGAGGCCATCAACATGACCGGGCTCTTCATTCCCCGCGGCCCCGTGGTGCAATCGCGCGATTGGCGCGGACAGGTGGACTACAAAACCTCCCTCAATCGCGATGCCGTCTGGGCCGGCCCCCTGGCGGTCCTCACCAACCGCTCCAGCGCCTCCGCCTCCGAAATTTTCGCCGCCGCACTGCAGGACTACAACCGCGCGCTCATCATCGGTGAAAAGGCCACTTTCGGGAAAGGCACCGTCCAGCAGTTGCGCCCCGTCCTCACCTCCCGTCTGCTGCTCCCCTTCCGGGCCGGCGGCGAGCAGAACGGCGCGCTCAAGCTGACCATCCAGACCTTCTTCCGCATCGACGGCACCTCCACCCAACTGCACGGGGTCGTCCCTCACGTCCACCTGCCCTCATCCAACGATGTGCTGGAGATCGGCGAAGGCGCGCTCACCCATCCGCTCCAGGTCGAGCCCATCGATCCCCAACCCTACGAACTGGTGCGTCCCAAGCCCTTCCCCGTGGACACCCTCCAGGCGCGCTCCAACGCCCGCATGGCCGAGGATCGGGAATTCCAATACATCACCGAGGATATCGACGACGCCAAACGGCGCATCGAGGAAAACGTCATCTCCATCAATCGGGCGGTCCGGGAACAAGAGAACGCCGATCTCGAAGCCAAACGCGAAGCCCGCAAGGAGGAACGTATCGAGCGCTTCGCCAAAACCCGCGAGGTGGAGAAGGACCTCTACACCATCTACGGCCTGACCCAGAACAATGTTCACAAGAAAGATCTGGTGCTGCGCTCGGATCTCTCCCTCGAGGAGTCCAGCGGCATGATGGTCGGCGACAAGGACAAGGAGGAGGATCCCGAACTGAAAGCGCTCGAGTATCCCCACGGATTCGATCCCTACAAGCGGGAGACGCTCAACATCGTCCGCGATCTCATCTCCTCGGAGGTGTCCGGGAAACCGCTCACCACCACGATCTCCCCCCCCGCCCAGGCCAAGAACTGATCCAGATCGATCAGGGTCGAAACCCCCGCGGATCTTTCCCCAACGCCACGGTTCCCTCATCGGGATCGGCGTTCTCGTGCTGAAATCCCAGCTTGCGCGCCAGGCTGATCATCTGCGCGTTCTGTGGCAGCACCCTGGCGACGAGGTGACGAATTCCCGCCCCAAGCGCGAACTCCCGCAAATCCAGCAACAGAGCCCGTCCCACGCCTCTGCCCTGCCAGTCGTCCGACACGGCCACCGCGATCTCCGCCTCTTCCGCGGAATCTGTCCGGGCATAACGCGCCACACCAATCTGGCGGACCCCACCGGGCTCCGGCGAAATCACCGCGATCAGCGCCATCTCATTCGGGTAATCCGGCGAGACGAAACGGTCCAGCGTCTCCGTCGACAGCTCATTGATCGCGTGATGATAGCGCAGATACTTCGCCGCAGGTGACAGTCGACTGACAAATTCGATCCCCAGTGCCCGATCCGATGGGCGAATGGTGCGGATCGTGACCGGAGTGGCGCCCACATGGATGAGATGATGATGGTCGGGAGCTTCCATCGGGAGACATCGGAAAGAGCCAGGAAAATCGCCGCTCCCCCAAACAAGCACGATTCCTCCCGCTGTCGATGCCCCATCCGCGATTTCACGCAGCTTGCGATACCGACGCTTCTCTGTCAGGCTGCCACGCAACCGCGACACGCCTGATGGATTTTCCCGGACCACTCCTCTCTCTCACACTCGTCTTACTCGCGTTTTCCACCCCAATGGGAGAAGCCGGAGAAGGCAAGCCCCGCGCGCTCGATTACGCGGGCGAGCGCGCCGCCGCCCTCCAGCCTGATCGAGTGATCCCTTACAAGCGAATCGATGGACGCGAGCTCAACCTGCACATCTTCCTGCCCGAGGGATGGAAGCCCACCGACCGACGCCCGTGTTTTCACATCATCCACGGCGGCGGCTGGCAGGGCATGTCACCCCACCGGATGTATCCATTCGCCGCCGATTTCGCCAAGCGCCATGGCATGGTCGCCATCGCCCCGGAGTATCGCCTCTACAAACCGGACAAATCCGTCACCGTGTTCGACTGCGTCAAGGATGCCCGCGGCTCGGTTCGCCATGTCCGGTCCCACGCCGCCGAGCTGGGCATCGACCCCCACCGCATCGTGGTGGCCGGCGCCTCCGCGGGCGGACATCTCGCGGCGGCGACCGCCATGTTCGACACCGTGAACGAAGACGGTGACGATCTCTCCGTGTCCTGCCGCCCGGACGCGATGGTGCTTTTCTTCCCCGTCATCGACACTTCCACCGAGGGCTACGGACAGGCGAAAATAGGCGACCGCTGGGAGGAACTCTCGCCCGCCCATCGGGTGCGCCCGGGACTCCCGCCGACCATCATTTTCCACGGCACCGGCGACACCACCACCCCTTTCGCCGGGGCGAAACTCTTCCACGAACGGATGCTCGCGTCCGGGAACATCAGCGAACTCGTGGTCAACGAGGGCGGAGTCCATGGTTATCTGATGCGTCAGGAAGCCCCCTACCTGGAGTCGGTGGAAAAGGCGGCCGCGTTTCTCGACAAACTCGGCTTCCGCCACCAACCGAGACCCCCCACCCTCCCCTCATCACCATGACTCTCCCCCGCTCCTGCGAACGCCGCGCCTTCCTCGCCGGCGCCTCCCTTGGTCTCGCCGGACTCGCCGGTCTCCGCGGCGACGACGACGCCCCCCTCCGGGTCGGAGTGATCGGTCACAGCGGATGCGGTGACTACGGACACGGCCTCGACAAGGTCTGGCTCCAGATTCCCGAAACCAGCCTCGTCGCCGTCGCCGACCCCGTCGAGAGCGGGCGCGCCAAAGCCCTGGAGCGCCTCGGACTCGACGACTCCGCCGGCTTCGCCGATTACCGGAAAATGCTCGCTGAAATCGGGCCGGACATCGTGGCCATCGGCCCGCGCCACATCGATCAGCATCGGGATTTTGCCGTCGCGGCCGCCGCGTCGGGAGCCAGGGGCATCTACATCGAGAAACCTTTCTGCCGCGATCTCGCCGAAGCCGATGAGATCGTGGCGGCCTGCGAAAAGCACGGCACCCGGCTCGCCATCGCGCACCGCAACCGCTATCATCCGGTCCTCCCCGTGATCGCCGAATTGATCGAGGGAGGCGCCATCGGCCGCTTTCTCGAAATCCGCGCCCGCGGCAAGGAGGACGCCCGCGGTGGCGGACTCGATCTCTGGGTACTCGGCTCGCACCTCCTGAATCTCACCCACTACTTCACCGGCGAACCCCTCGCCTGTTCCGCGCAGTTCTTTCAGGACGGCAAACCGGCGACCAAAGACCTGCTCGTGGACGGCTCCGAAGGGGTCGGTCTCCTCGTCGGCAACGCGGTCCACGCCCGCTACGAGACGAAGAGCGGGGTGCCCGTGTTTTTTGAATCAATCCAGAACGCCGGTACCCGCGAGGCGGGCTTCGGCATACAACTCATCGGCACCGAGGGCATCATCGACCTACGTGCCGATGCCGAGCCACTGGCCCACTACCTACCCGGCAATCCCTTCCGACCCCAGCCCGATCCCCGCGTCTGGACTCCCATCACCAGCGCCGGCGTCGGTAAACCCGAACCCATCGCGGACATCCGCTCACTCGTGGGTGGACACCACGGACCGGTGCGCGATCTCATCGCCGCCATCTCGGAAAAACGGGAGCCTCTCTGCGGCCCCAGAGACGGTCGTGTGGTCGTGGAAATGACCATGGCCGCCTTCGAATCGCACCGCCTCGGAGGTCAACGGGTCGCGCTGCCGCTCATCGACCGGGCCGGCCACCCTCTCGCCCGTTGGTGACTTCGTTTCGTCAGCCTCCCTGGACCGGGGGCATGATCGCCACCTCGTCTCCCGCCGCCAGGGTCTGCCCGCGGTCCGCCCAGGTCTGATTGATCGCCAACAACAGACTACCGTCCCACTCCCGCAAGGCCGGAGTGCGGAGATAGAGGGTCTCCAGCAAGTCTCCCAGGGTCCATTGTCGATCATCCGACAGAGTCTCCTCCGCTTCCGCCACGCCGGCGAGATCCTGGAGGCGGGAAAAATAGAGAACGGTGACTGTCATGACTCCGCGCGAATCCACTCGGGTTTGAGAACGCCGATCACGGGAAGATTCCGGTATTCCCCATCATAATCGAGACCATAGCCGACCACGAACTCGTTACCGATCTCGAATCCGGCGTAGTCCGCCTCGACCGGCACGGCCCGCTCCACCTGTTTGCTCAACAGCACACAGACACTGAGACTGAGCGGTCGACGCTCCTCGCGGAATCGCCTCAGGATGGCGTCGATCGTTCTTCCCGAGTCGAGTATGTCATCGAGGAGCAGCACATGCCTGTCATCGATATCGGGCAGGCGGCTCTGGTGAAAGGTCACCGTCCCGCTGCTCTCGGTGCCGCCGTGATAGCTCGCCACGCTGATCGACTCCAGCTTCATCGGCAGGTGGATCTCCCGCACCAGATCGGCCATGAACACCGCCCCGCCCTGGAGAATGGTCACCACCGTGAGCGGTCGCCCGGCGAAGTCCCTCGTCAGGCGCGCGCCCATTTCGACGACACACGACCGAAGCGTGTCGGCATCGATGAGTACGCGATCAAGATGATCGTAAAGATTCTCCGGGCGCGGATCGGCGGCGGTCATGCGGGCAGAGGAACCGATGCCGGAGAGGCTGTCAACTTTCGCGCCGTTTTTCCTCAGGAAAGAATCGCCCGATTCACCTTGGCGTCGCCGACCACGCCGATGAGCCGGTGATTCAGCCCCTGGAACGGGTAGGTGAACTGATGGGCATCAATGCCGAGTTGGTGGAGGACCGTGGCCTGCAAATCGTGGACCGACATCTTGTTCTCAGCGATCCGGTAGCCGAACTCGTCGGTCTCGCCATAGCTGCCAGGCTTGATGCCACCGCCCGCCATCCAGAGGGTGAAGCAATGCGGGTGATGATCTCGCCCGAGGAACTTGCTGCCGTTGCGCTCCTCGTTCATCGAGGTCCGGCCGAACTCTCCCGACCACACCACCAGGGTGTCGTCGAGCAGTCCGCGCTGTTTCAGGTCCCTGAGCAGCGCCGCGATGGGCTGGTCGATGTCGCGGGTCTTGTCTTTCAGGCCGATGGAAATGTCGTTCGACGCGCCCGTGCCGTGGAAATCCCAGCCGTAGTCGAAAAGCTGCACATAACGCACCCCCTGCTCCACCAGGCGCCGGGCCAGCAGGCAGTTGTTGGCGAAGTTTTCCTCGCCCGGCTTGGTGCCGTACATCTCGTGCACCCACTGGGGCTCCTGATTGATGTCCATCACCTCCGGCACCGCGATCTGCATGCGGTAGGCCAGCTCATACTGGGCGATCCGGCTGAGCGTCTCGGGATCTCCCACCTGGGACAATTCCTGCTCGTTGAGCTGGCGCAGCGCGTCGAGGCCGCGCCGGCGCGATTCGCGGCTCAGTCCTTTGGGATTGTTGACGTAGAGCACCGGATCCCCGTCGCTCCGACACTGCACCCCCTGGTAGAGCGCGGGCAGAAAGCCGCTGCCCCACAGAGCCTTGCCCCCGCTGGGATTGGTGCCGCCGCTGAGCAGGACCACGAACCCCGGCAGATTCTCGCTCGGACTGCCAAGCCCGTAAGTGACCCAGGAGCCCATCGAGGGGTAGCCGAAACGCGGCTCGCCGCAATACAGATAGAGCTGGGCGGGCGCGTGATTGAACTGCGTCGTGTACATCGATTTCACCACGCAGACATCGTCGATCACCGTCTTGAAATTCGGCAGCAACTCCGTCACCCAGGTGCCGGTCTCCCCAGCGCGCTCGAAGTTCCAGGGCGTGCCCAACAACTTGGGACGTCCCTTGATGAAGGCGAAGCGCTCCCCCTCGATGAGACTGTCGGGCGCGGGCTCGCCACTGTGCTTTTTCAGCTCCGGCTTCCAGTCAAAGAGATCATGCTGCGGCGGGCTACCCGCCATGTGGAGATAGATCACCCGTTTGGCTTTCACCGGCAGCGGGGGAATCTTCGGGGCCAGCGGATTGTCCAGCGCGGTCGGGTGCGAGACCGGCGCGCCGAGAGAGGCCAGCCGGTTCAGGGCGATGGTGCCCAGACCGAGCGTGCCGCCGCGGAGCATCTGTCGGCGGGTGGCGAGTTGGGCGGAGGCTTTGAGGATCGGGTTCATGGGAAGGGAATGACGGATGGAGCGGCGGCTCTCAGGAGACTGTTGAAAAAGGCTGGATTGAAAAACCGCGAGTCATTTTGGTCGGTGGCGAGGCGTGATGAAGGAAGGTGGCGAGCCACCTGACTGAATCGCAACGAATCCAGCGGACAAAAGGGCCGTGGCCCGAAGGGTCTTCGAATACCACTCTCGGCGAAGCCGCAAATATCCCTGTTCTTTTCACCATGGATTTTTCGTTTCAGAGTTTTTCAACAGTCTCTCAGGAGCCGGGCCGGAATCGACCGGCAATGACGGGCCGCTCGGCGGCGGTCCACAGACGCGACTGACGGGTGGCGGACCAGGTGTAACCGATCACCCGGCCTTTCTCATCGGCGAGCAGACGCAGATCTCCGCGCCCGAGTCCGTCGTCATCGCCCCCATCGGGGTTGGCGCCGCGGCGGGTATCGCCTTCGCCATGGGGGGATCGTGAAGAGTCGATGATGGTGACATGCCACTCGACGAGCACCCGCGACGCCCAGTCAACGGGACTCCCGCCGCGGCCGTCCGGCCTCGGCCAGGGTAGCGGCCGCGTGGTGTCATGCTCGGCCACGCGCCTCGGAGCCTGATCCACCAACATGACATGTCCGGTGGGGATGGCTTTTTCCGAGCGATAGTCGATGACCAGAAAATCACCCGGCCGGATGGAGTCAACGTCCGTGATACGTTCAAATCGTTCCGAGTCACGCACCGCCGCGAACCATTCGTCCGCCTCCGGCGCCGCCTCGCCGAACAATTCCGTCAAGGCCCGGTCATCAAGACCGTATTCCTTCTTCAGCAGCAGCGCGCCGAAGGATGAGCACACGCTCCGGTTTACCGCTGGCTCCCGGTCGTCACCCGGCCACACGATCCGGCTCGGCGAGGCGCTGTAGAGATTGCGCTCGGGGGTGATCGCCGCCAGCAACGCCCGCGCCGTGACCAGATGCGTGGGCGGGGCCGACTCATCCCCTCGCGCGAGGGCGAGAGGTAGCAGCAGAAAGCACAGACTGTAGCCGGCGCGCCTCACGATTTCGTCAGCACGGAGTCAAGGTTGAGTATAATATTCGCCACTGAAGTCCAGGCCGCCAATTCGGCGAGATCCGTCCCCTCGGGAATGGTCGCGATCTCACTGGTCGACAGCATTTTCGCCGCCTCGGCATCACCCCGATAATGGGCCAGCTCCTGGCCGAACAACGCGCTCACCGTCCGGGACTCCTCCGCCGAAGGCGGGCGCACCTGCACCAGTCGCAACGCGAAATCCACCCGCGAGGCCGGGTCTTTTCCACCCTCCGTCACGATGCGCCGGGCGAGCGCCTGGGCGATCTCCACGTAAACCGGATCGTTCAGCGTCACGAAGGCCTGCAGCGGCGTGTTGGTGCGAATGCGCCGCACGTTGCAGACTTCGCGGCTCGGCGCGTCGAAAGTCGCCATGCTGGGATAAGGCACGCTGCGCCTCCAGAAAGTGTAGAGCCCCCGCCGGTAGCGATCCTCGCCCTCGCTGGTCTGCCAGTTCCGGTCGGCCCCGTTGAACGCCGCGCGCCACATGCCGGGTGGCTGCGGCGGATAGACCGAGGGGCCACCCCGCTTCTCCGCCAGCAGTCCGCTCAAAGCCAGCGCCTGGTCGCGCACCTGCTCGGCGGACAGTCGGAACCGCGGACCACGGGCCAGCAGGAGATTGTACGGATCCTCCTCAAACCGTTCCCGCGGCGCGGCCGAGTCCTGACGGTAGGTGGCCGACATGGCGATGGTCTTGATGAGTGCCTTCTGGTCCCAGCCTCCGTCCCGATACGTCACCGCCAGCCAGTCGAGCAGTCGCGGATGACTCGGGTAAGACCCCTGGGCGCCGAAATCCTCCTCCGTCTCCACCAGGCCCACGCCGAAAAGCCGCGCCCAGATCCGGTTCACCGCCACGCGTGCCGTGAGTGGATTCTCCGCCGCCGTGAGCCAGCGCGCCACCCCGACCCGGTTGCGAGGCGCGTCCTCCGGAAGCGGGTGAAACGCCGCCGGCACCCCGGTCTTCACCGCCTCGCCGAGATCCATGAAACTTCCCCGCACCTGGATGCGGGTCTCCCGCCGCTTGCCTTCCGGCAACTCCACCAGCACCGGAACGGTGGGCGACTTCACCGCGTCGCGCTGTTTCTGTAACGCGGCAATCTCGTTGCGCAACTTCGACAAGGACGGGGCCACTCCGCGGAAGTAATCGGCCAGCTTTTCTGCTTCCGCCCCGGAGCGCTCCGCCTCGGCCTTGTCAACCAGACGGAGGATGTCGGGCGGCAACTGAGCCCGCTTCGGCAGGGAGGCGTCGCCGGTCAGGGACACCCGGAAACGCCCCAGCGTCAACTGGCCACCGTAGTTGTAATCGTGATTCAACGTCACCGTGAGCTTGTCTCCCGCCATCACCTCCACCGGCGCGCCAAGCACGAACACCGCCTCGTTGGACTCATTCTGACGCGGCGTCACATCCCAACCGTTCAAATTGCGCGACACCGCCGAGGCCGCCGCGCTGACGGGAAATTTGTCGGTGGAAAAGTCCGCGCTCGCGGTGGCGAACAACAACTGCCTCTCGCCGCTCAGCGCCCATTCAGCGCTCTTTTCCGGCGCCCTCAGCCGCGCCTCCTCCCACACCACCCGCCGCTCCGCGTCCAGCAACTGAATGCCATAGCCCTCCAGCCGCGCTCCGGTGCCGCCGTCGGTGCGGTTCCACAGCACGATGCGATCCACCGGCACCGCCGCGCCCAGATCCACCTCCCACCACGGATTGTTCTCCTCGGCGGAGTGAGCGGTCTGGTGGGCGCTGTAATTTCCGTCCGTGACACCATCGATCGCCAGCCCGGCCACCGCGTTCTGGTAAGTGGAACTCTGCTTGGCCGAGCCGTCCCGGGCGA
This sequence comes from uncultured Verrucomicrobiales bacterium, assembly GCA_964439145.1. Taxonomy (GTDB): domain Bacteria; phylum Verrucomicrobiota; class Verrucomicrobiia; order Verrucomicrobiales; family DEV007; genus JAEUHH01. Next base: position 21,590 of record CAYTNL010000050.1, on the reverse strand, counting down.
CATTCTTCTTTCCGCTGTAAACCTCCACCTCCGCGAGTTGGAGAAATTTCTTCGTCCCCGGCAGCGTCACCCGCACATAGCGTCCCTCGGGCGCCCTCGCCCCGGTGTCGAGATGGGCGGCGAAACGATTCAGGAAAAATCGTCCCTCGGGCGAACGGCCCGCGCCCCCGGCCGGATTGCGCGGGTCGGGTATCGTCTCCAGCCGGAATCCCGTCACCGTACCCGACCACCCGGACGCGACCGTCAGTTGGTAGGTGTCGTTCTTCGGAGAGGGTCCGCTGACGAACACGCTGCCGTCTTTCTCCACCGTCATGCCGGCGCCCTTCAGCGAGCGCAACCCGGAAAACTCCAGCGTCCGCCAATCGCTCTTCCCACGATACTGGGCCTCCCAGGCGCGCTGCTCGCCGAGCAGGGTGGCGGCGTCGGACGCCTTCAGCCGCTCGTGGAGCGCGTCGATCTTCGCCTGCAACTCGGCCCGCTTCCGACTTTCCTCGGTGTCCGGCACCGCGAGCGTCGGCGCGTCGTCATTGGTGTCGGCGTCGGCGGTCTGGTTGAAGAAATCGTAGAAGCGGTAGTACTCCTCCTGGGTGATGGGATCATACTTGTGGGTATGGCATTCCGCACAGCCCATCGTCAGCCCCATCCACACCTGCACCGTGGTGTTGACCCGGTCCTTTACCGCCGCCACACGGAACTCCTCATTGTCAGTGCCGCCCTCGGTGTTGTTCATCGTGTTGCGATGAAAGGCCGTCGCGATGCGCTGCTCCGTCGTCGCCCCTGGCAGCAGATCCCCCGCCATCTGCTCGAGGGTGAACCGGTCGTAGGGCAGATTGCGATTCATCGCGTCGATGACCCAATCCCGGTAGGCCCAGATGGACCGCAGATTGTCGCTGGCGTAGCCCATCGAGTCCGCGTAACGCGCCAGATCCAACCACATGGCCGCCCAACGCTCGCCGTATGACGGGCGCTTGAGCAACTCGTCGATCTTGGCCGACCACAGCGTGTCGCGCTCATCCCCCTCGGCGGAGACTTTCTGCCACGCCGCCACGAAGGCCCGTGTCTCCTCCGGCGAGGGCGGCAATCCGGTGAGATCCAGCGACAGGCGACGGAGCAGCGTCTCCGGCGCTGCCTCCGGCCGGGTGTCCAGGCCCGCCGCCTCGACCCGCGCCAGCACGAACGCGTCGATCGGATTCTTCCCCCATCCCCCGCGCTTCACCGGCGGCGGCTCCGGCAGGGTCGGGGGGACAAATGACCAGTGCCGCTCATACTTCGCCCCGTTGGCGATCCACTTTTCCAACAGCGCGATCTCCTCGGGCTTGAGCGCGTGCCCCGTCTTCGGCGGGGGCATGATCTCGTCGGGATCGTCGGTCTTGATGCGCAGCATCGCCTCGCTCGCCGCCGCGTCGCCCGGCACCACCGCGCGATAGCCGCCCAGATCCATGGTGGCCCCCTCATGGGTGTCCAGCCGCAGATCCGCCTTGCGTTTCTTCTCGTCGGGTCCGTGACAAGCCACGCAATTGGTCGAGAGGATGGGCTTGATGTCGCGATTGAAATCGATCACCTCCTCGGCGAACCCCAACCCGGGGACCAGCAGGAGCGCGGCGAGATGCCGGAGTCTGAATTTCTGGGAAAACATGGGGCAGGTGGGAATACGGCCTGATCGCTTGGGCGATCTCACCAAGGAAAGTATCCCAGAAATCAATTTCCCCGGCAAGGGCGCGGAAACGCCCCGTAAGATCGCCCGACTCAACCCTGTTGCGTCGGCGACCCTACCCTGTCGAGTCCGAGAGTATCTCAGGGCATTTCCACGATCACCAGCGCCTGGCGCCCTCCCGGCAGTCCCGCCAGGCAGACGACTTTGCCGGTCTCGCTGGTGCCCCGCCCGACTCCCCGGGTGCCGGGCACCACTCGCAGGGCGGAGAGCAGACGGATCGGTTGCTCGACTCCGCCGACTTCGATGAGATCGCCCGTTCGCAGCAGCAGTTGGACATCGCCCTCGCGATCCGCCGCCCACAGGCCCACCCGATTGAGCCGGTTCACCCCGCCCACCCCGGGCCGCAGGGTGGCGAGAAAGACGTTGGCCCGCACCGGATCGCCCAGCGGAGCCGCCTGGTGAGCGACGAAGCCGGCGAAAAGGCCGTCGTTCACGCCCGGGGCCGGCCCTCCCTCGCGAGCCAGCAGTTTCAGCCCCGCACCGCCGGCCGAGGTCCAGATCCCGAAGTCGGAATTCAGCCGTGTCCGCGGATCGCCCGTCCCCGGCAGGAGACGTCCGACGAAAGTCACCGCGTCGGTTCCCGAGAGAACCGGGTCGGAGAAGAACGAAAAGAGGGCGTCGCCCGTGTCCGGCGCGATCCCCCGCTCCCGGCTCTGAATCGCGAACCCGTTCTCGTCCCCGAGGAACACGCCCTGATCCGTGAGCGGCGTGACATCCGGAGCGCGTCTCACCATTCTGGTTTGGAATACCGAGCCAGCCGCCCCGGAGGCGGGCACACCGGGGGCGAGGATGGTTTCCCCGGCCGGATCCAGCAGTTCGTCACCGCTCAAGGCCTCGACGAAGGCCGGTCCGTTGAGCGGAAACACGCAGACCGCGCGGCTGCGGTCGGTGAAGCCCACCAGCACGCGGAACTCGCCCGCGGCTCCGAAACTCCGCGCCTGGTCGGCGGAGAAACGCACCGGCGGTCCCATGAAGATGGAGGAGACGGTCCGGGTGTCGCCCGGCTCGATTTCCACTTCATCCCCCCGGCGCATCAGCAGTTCCATGGTCGATGTGGTCCGTCTCCAGAGTCCGACATGGTTGCGCGGCGTCACCCCGCCGCCGAAGCGCAACTGGGCCAGAAAGACGACCGAATCGGGGGCCGACGCGAGGGCGATGAACCGGGCGAACCTCCCGTTCACGATTCCCGTCGCGTCACCGCTCTCCCGAGCCACGAGGGACAGCGCGCCGCCGAGATCGGACCAGATGCCGGTGTCGGTGCCCGCGTTGGTCGCCGGATCGCCGGTGCGATTCCGCAGCGTGGCGAGAAAGCTCAGCCCGCCTCCCGAGAACAGCGGATCCCGAAGACCGAGGAAGGTCGCGCCGTTCGTATCCGGTGCTTCGTCGCCGGCCCGCACCAGCACGGACGAGGGATTTCCCCCGACGATCGCGGCGATGGGAAGCCGGGCGTCCGGCGCCTTGATGGACGCGAGGAATCCGACATCATCCCCGTCGAGCATGGGAACCCCGATGCGGGTGAAAATCGTGCCCGCGGGCTCGCCCGGCACTTCGCCGAGCGGGTCGCCGACGGCACCCCGAGTGACGAAGAGGGTGTTCACTTCCGGCTCGACCGGTTCCACCACCACCGTGACCACCACCGTCGCGGTGTCGAAATTCCCGGCGGCGTCGGTGACGGTCATGACGACGTTGTTGGCCCCGATCGGGATCCGCGTTCCCGGCGCCGGATTCTGCGTGATCGAGACGACACCGACGTTGTCATCGGCGGTCACCTCGCTGATCAGGCTGGGCAGGGTCGCGAAACCGTCGGGATCGGCGGTCAGCTCGCGATTCGCCGGAGCCGTCAGGATGGTGGGGTCCTCGTCATCGGTCGAGACCGTCGCTTCCAGAGCCGGGCCGAATTCGCTGGTGTTGCCGTCGGGATCGGTGGCCGTAGCGGTCACGAAATGCCCCTCGGCCACCGGCACCGCCGAGCCGAGCAGGAAATCGGCGTCGCCGCTGCCATCGGTCGTCACTTCGACGGTGCCGAGGAAGCGCTCGCCTTCGCCGTGGCCGGAGGGATCGGCCGCCGCGCTGGAGAAAAGCTCGATCTGAAAGACCGTGGAGGGCGCGGCACTCAGCGTTCCACCCAAGGCGCCGCCGTTGGCGATGGCGAGATTCACAACGGGGAAATTCTGCATCCGGTTGCCGCCGTCCTGCGGATTGTCGGCATCGAGGGCGTCATTGGGCGTCACGCCGCCGTCCGCACCGAGGTCGATGCCGAGGCCGGAGTTGCTGTGGATGCGGTTGCCGGAGACGCGGTGGTTGATCACGTCGCGGAACGCGGCGGTGGAGCCTGAAGTGTCGTTGATGGCCACGCCCGCGCCGGTGTTGAAGGCGATGAGGTTGCCTTCGCCGGGATTCACGCCGCCGATGACGAAATCCTGGCCGGAGTTGATATCGATCCCGCCCCCGCCGTTGCCGAGCGGGTTTCCTTCGATATTCGCCCCGATGCGATTTCCCCGGATCACCATGTCGAAAGTTGACCCGCCCGCCGAGGGCGGATCCGCCTTGATGCCGGGTCCGGTATTACCGGAGATCACATTCCCGGCATGCAGTCCGGGACCGCCGATCAAACTTCGCGCTCCACCGCCGCGGAGAAGAATGCCGGCCTGGACGTTGGGCAGCGCGAGCGTGCCCGTAGCGTCGGTGCCGATGCGGTTGTTCTGAACGAACAGGTCGGATGTCGTCGAGAAAATGCCGATATCGCAACCGGAGATGAGGTTGCCGCCACCCTCGACTGGCAGACCGATGTGGCCATTGTCGGCGGTAAGGCCAAAGCTCGCCGGATCGATGCCAGACGTGCCGGTGACGTCGGTCCCGATGTAGTTCCCCATCACCGCCACGGTATCGAAAGCCATCACGATATTGAATGGGTTGCCCGCGATGACATTGCGGGCGTCGGGCGTGAAGCCTCCGATCTGCGAGCCGCGCGAGGCACGCACGCCAGCGAGGCCGTTGGGTAGCGCGGTGGTGCCCGTGACATCGAGACCGATGAGGTTTCCCTGGAGGATCGCCCCGTCTTCCACTTCCACTCCGTCCTGAGTATTTCCAGAAATCAGGTTCCCCTCGCCACGGTTCGAACCGCCCAGCAGGTTCCCATCTCCGAGAATGTCCACGCCGTCGCCGTTCGGGATTGCCGCATCGCCGGCCAGATTGGTGCCGATCTTGTTGCCCTGGATCCTCACGTTGGTGGAATTGCGGACCTGAACGCCGTTTCCGATACTGCCGGAAATGACATTACCCATCCAAGGTTCGTCGCCCCCGATGAGAATGTTGTCGGCGTCGAAGACGAGAATTCCCTCATCGTTGGCTGACGCGGCCGTGCCGTCCGGATTGGTGCCAATGAGGCACCCTTGCACGGTGATGTCGGAGGCACGCGTTCCGTTGTCCTCGTCGATGCTGATGGCGCCGTTGAAACCCGAGAACCGGTTGAGAACGAGACCGCGCAGGGTCACCCCGCCACTCCCAAAAATCTGCAGTCCGCCTGACGATCCCGCCTGGGATAGATCGATCTCGACCAGACCGCCCGGCTGGGTGAACCCGTCGATCATCATCGGGGTGGCCAACGGAAAACGCGTGGCGGGATTGAAATCCACCACCGGCTGGATCGTGGGCACGCCGCCGCCGGGGATGTCGAAGGCGATGATGTCGAAGTCCGGGTCGGCGTTGGCATCGAGGATGGCCTGACGAAGCGAACCCGCTCCGGCGTCGTTGGTGTTGGTGACCAGCAGCGTGGCGGACTGATAGGCCGGGCCGGCGGGGCGGTTGTTGCTGTTGGCGGCGACGGGATCATTCTCTGTCGCGTTTGCGGTGAATTGGCAGAAAAAGTGATCCTGTTCGCCCACGGGCGGCGGAGTCAGACCCGCGGTGCCGACAACCAGGGTCACGACGACCGAGTCGCCGACAGCGAGATTGCCCAGTGGCGTCGTTACCACGCCGAGATTCTCGGTCGAGGCGGGATCGGCGGTGATAAAGGTCGTGTCCGTCGCGAGCGTGGTGGCGAGCGAGGCATTGGTCGCGGCCGACGGACCGAGATTGGTCACCTCGACCGTGTAAGTGGCGGGCGTGGGCAGGGTCAGCGGATTCGGTCCGACGGTGATGCGGGTGATGGCCAGATCGGCGGCGGCGCCTGGTGTGACGCTGGCGGCGGCGGTGTTGTTTCCCGGCGTGTTGTCCGCGCCGCTGGTGGCGGTGGCGTCGAAGGCGAGCGCGGCGAGACCTTCCGCCGTGCCCTCGATGATGACGGTGGCCGATTCCCCCGCCGGCAGCAGACCGAGCAGTGCGCCGCCCGGGAGCGAGGCGGTCCCCTGGCTGGCGGTGATGCGGCTCGGGATGAATCCGGCGGGGAGATTCGGCACGACCGAGACCGAAGGCGCGGCGTCGGGACCGTTGTTGGTGACGGTGATCGTCGCGGTGACCACGCCGCCTTCGACCGGCGGATCGGGATCGAGCGTCATCGTCACGGAAAGATCGGCGCTGGGCGCGGGATTCGGCGAAATCACCTCGCGCCTCGTCCGGTTCCCGGCCGCGTCGTAGGTGTAGAGAATGTGGGCGCCATTCGCGTAGGACTCCGAACGCAGTCTGCCGAGGGCGTCGTAGGTGTAGTCCACCGCGTGGGCCGAGATGGTGGAAAGAAGACCAAGGAGAAAAATGGTGAACTTCATGGCGTTAGCTTCGGAGTAAGGTTTTTCGAGATGCGGGACGAACTCATTGGTGAGGGTCGAATGCTCCTGCCGATGCCCTCAATCAACGGTCCAGGCGGAGGTGTTGCCGGATTCGAAGCCATCTGAAAAAATCGGATCCACTATTCCGTTTGCCCCGCGCAGCGCGTCGGCTTCCGAATCGGAGATGAATCCTCGAAACGTGTTGTCGGGCCTCACTTCGCGCACGCTGATGGGGACGAAGCGGATGACCTCTTCCAAACCGCGGCCGATGAGGGCCTTGGCGGCGGCTTTGTTTTCCGCGCTGGCGGCCTGGAGGCGGGCGAACAGCGCGCTCAAGTAATCCGCCGCTTCGGTTCCCTCGCCTGGGTTTGAGGCAAACTGGTCGAGCATCGCGAACACCTCTTCCCTCTCACTCGCCTTGAGCGAGAACGCGGCCATTTGCCGGAAGTAATTGAGAAATGTTTGGTTGTCGACCCCTGCGCCTGGGCCAACGAACATCATGGCGACGAGTTCGTTTTGTTTCGCCTCCCGCGCTTGTTCTTCTCGACGCAATTGATGAGCACGAATCACATCATCTTCCCAGCGTTCGCCACTGAACTGCCAAAGATCATCAAAAAATGCATCCAACCCACTCGGATCCACCACCGAGGTCACCCTGCCTTCGACAAAGTGATACGGGTTGGCGTGCTGACAGTTCCTTCCCATCAAGGCGAGGTGGATGGGGTCGCGGCTCAGGAATCGCCCACTGACGGGGTCGTAGTGGCGAGCCCGCATGTGGACGAGTCCGGCCTCGGGATCGTGACGGACGCCGAGCTGGCCGGTGAAGGCGTAGATCTGGTCGCTGGCGCCGGTTTTCCCGAGCAGACGCCCGAAAGCATCGTAGGCGTAGGCATCGGAGACGGCTCCGGCCGCGTCGGTAAGGAAGCGGGTCTCGCCGACTTTGCCGAAGTGATAAAATCGAACGGCGGGCGTGGGCGTGAGATCGATTTGATACAGCAGACGACCGTCCGGCAGGGCGACGTAGAAGCGGGTGAAGGCGGCGTTTTTCCGCTCGGCCAGAATCGGCTGGCTGGCGACGGAATAGGCGTAGCCGTATTCGGTAGTCTGCCCGTTGAGCGTGCGAGAGGTGATCTGGCCGGTGGCAGTGTAGTCGTAGGCCAGCGTGTCGCCGCCATTGACGACTCCGATCAGCCGGTCGGCGCTGTCCCAGGTGTAGGTGCGAATGCCGTCGGAGATGGGGCGGCCGCGGTCGTCGTAGGTGTGGGCCGTGATCTGATTCGCGTCGTCGAAGGCCTGTGTCTCGACGCTGGGCCCGGCAAGAAAGGTGCCGCCATCCACGGGGAAACCGGTGTCGGTGATGGCGGTGGGCTCGTTGGCGGCGTTGTAGGCGAAGTCGATGGTGCCGAGCGCGGCGTGGGAGATCCGGCTGATTTTTCCGTCGGCGTCGTAGGTGTGAAGGGTGTTGACCCCGTTCGACCGCGTGATCTGCGTGAGCAGGCGATCGGCATCGTAGGTGAAGTCCACCTGGGCACCGGTGAGGGAATCGGTCACACGGGTGACGAGGCCGCGCGGGTCGTAGGTGTAGGTGACGGTCATCTGCCCGGCGTAATCGACCGAAGTCAGCCGGCTGCGCGAGTCGTGGGCTCCGTTGAAGGTCTGGCCGTGGATCGTGGTGGTGGTCAAATTCCCGCGTGAGTCGTAATCGATTATCACCGGCGTGGAGGCAGTGGTCTTCAACCGGTCGAGCGCGTCGTAGGTGAAGCCGAGATTCAGCCCGTCGGAAAAGCTGCGGCCCGTGAGGTGACTCTCGCCATCGTAGCTGCGCGTCTCGATGACGCCGTCGGGATGCGTGATCTGGGAAAGCCGCCCGCGTGTGTCGTAATCGTAGTCCCACGTTTTCGCGTTCGGATCGGTGACGGTGTCGAGCCGGCCCATGACGGTGTAGGTGAGGTTCCACTCCTTGCCGCGCACGTCGGTGAGCTTGGTGAGGCGACCGTTGTCGTCATACAGGTAATCGGTTTCCCCGCTGACGGGCTCGTTGCGGCCGGTGACGCGGCCTTCTCCATCGCGCTGGATGCCGTGTTTCCTCCCCAGCGGATCGGTGGTCGAAACCGCGCGGCTGTTCACGTCGAGTTCGGCGCTGGCCCGGTCGCCGGTGGGATCGATCATGGCAACGACCGCGCCGAGGGCGTCGCGTTCAAGCGTGAGATTGCGTCGCTCGGGACTGGTGATCACGCGCACCCGCTCGGCCGGATCGTTCTCGAAATCCATGCGGACGCCGGTTTCATCCACCGAGCCGACGAGGGCGCGCCGCGCGTCGTAGTCGAACTGAACGACCGAACCATCGGGCAGGGTGAGGCTTTCCGGCTTGTCGTGATAGGGATAGCTGAGCAGCGTCTCGTTGCTGGCCGGATCGACGACTTTCACGAGCCGATCGAGGGCGTCGTATTCGAAAGCGGTCACCTGCTCCAGCGCGCCGCCGAAGTCGCGGGTCACGGCGGTGAGATTGCTGTTCGCGTCGTAGTCGAATTTCGTCACCGTGCCGCGCTCGTCGGTGCGGGTCAGCACCCGATCGAGCGCGTCGTAGGTGAAGGTGACGGTCGCGGCGTCGGGCCGGGTGAGGGTAACCAGTCGGTTGAGCGCATCGCAGGCAAAGGTCGTGGTACCGGTGTCGTCATCGGTGCGGGAGGCGAGATTGCCGGCCCCGTCATAGGTGAAAGTGCTGACGCCGCCCTCGCCGTTGGTTTGGGTGACGACATTGCCGAGAAAGTCGCGGGTGAAGTCGTCGCGGTCGCCCGCGCGGTCGGTGACGCGGGTGACATTGCCGGAGACGATGTCCCGCTGGTAGGTGCGGAAGGTGGTGTCCGGAAAAGCGATCTGGTTGAGGTCGCCGAAGGTGTTTCCAATGAAAACAAGCTCGCCGTTGTCCGGATTCTGAATCGGGAAAGCCGGCGGCGGAACGTGGAAGAAGCGGGTCTGCTCCCCGCGCGCGTTGGTGATGGACGAAACCGTGCCGAAGAAGGGATTGTAGCCGATCTCGGTGACCGCACCGTCGCGATCGACGGTCTTTTTCACCCGCTTGAACTGGCCATCCTGCTCGAAGCGCATCGTGTTGCCCGCTGCGTCGGTCATCGCGGACATCAGGGTGCCGTCAGCGTTGTGAAAGTAGCGCTCCACCGTGCCATCGGGATTGGTCAGAGTGCGCTGAGTCAGTCCGAAGCCGGGCACGCCGTTTTCTTTCGCAAAAGTCGAGGTGCGTCCGAGCGCGTCGGTCTGGGTGGTCACCGCGTTCGCCTCATCGCCGGTGCCGTAGGTCTGGCTGTAGGGCGTGTTGCCCCTCGGTTTCTGGACACCGGCGAGACGGTCGTCCCCGGCGTAGGTGTAGGTCATCACGCCGCCCAGCGGATCGGTGACCGAGCGCAGCGTCACCTCCGAGCCGCCCGCGTTATCGGTCGGGCTGATCTCGTATTGAAAGGTCCAGGCGCGCCCCGTGTGATCCTCCACCCTGGTGAGAAACTTCTTGGTTTGTGCGCCCAGTTCCGCGTAGGTGAAGCGCAGTTCGCGGCCGAGCCCGTCGGTCACGCTGGCCGGCCCATCCACGCGCGGGTCCGAGCCGCCATCGTAGGTGTAGCGCAGGGAATTGCCGACCCGGTCGCGGATCGCGACGAGGTGGGCGCGGATGTTGTTGTTCTGGATCGCGGTCTTTTTGAATACCCGCACCACGTTCGTCGAGGGATCGATCAGCAGGTAGTGCCCGCCGGTCTCCGCCAGCGTGTGGGTGATCTGATGCCCGCCGGTGAGCAGCCACGGACCGAAGCCGGTGCGCTGGAAAATCAGCTCCCTGCCCATCCCGAGCGTGATGACGGCGTCCGCGTCCGCCCCGGCTCCCGCCGAAATGAGCGCGCGATGATTGTGCTCGAATTTCTCCGGCAGAGCCACGCCATCCTCGTGCGGAAAGCTGTCCGACCCGTAGGCAAGGGCGAACCGCAGAGGCAAAGGACCGCCGAGATCGAGCAGCGACTCCGTGAAATAAAACGCGCCGGTGGACATCGAGATCGGGTCACCGCCCGCGAGCTGGTTCACGATTTCGTCAAGGGAGATGGAGTTGGTGTCGACGCTGCTGCCGCGCGGGGTGCCGTCGGAATCGAGCTCCGGGAGATCCCCGTTGGTCGAGACGGTGACATCTATTTCCATCGACCTTGGATTGCCGAACTCGTCGAAAAAATCGAATGTGACGGTGTCCTTGATGCCGTCGTTGGCGATGGCGTCGTTCTGCACCGAGGCGTCCACCGGGTTACCAACGACCTGGACATTGACGACGTTGGGCTCTCCGGGATCCTGAACCACCTGCAATTTGTTGTTCAGCGCCTGGACCACCAGGTTGTTGACCACGGCGGCGGGATCGCCGTCGGGATTCACGATCTGGAGTTTGCCGGCTTCCTGATTCGCCCCTCCATTCGCCCTCACGGCCAGCGGACCGTCCTTGGCGACCGCATTGAAACGATCGGGAAAGGGCTCGATGACCAGATTTCCCGCCACATCGAGATCGAATCCGTCGGAAAGACGCGCGGGCCGCATGTCCAGATCGACATTCGCGGGGATGGGAAAACCGACGAAGAATTCCTCCGAGATGGTGAAGCAGACCTCGGTCCCGGCGGGAATGGGATCGGGACCGGTGTAGTCGATCACCACCGTGTTGCCCGATGACCCCACCCGAGGCTCGGTGAAGTCGCCATTGATCGGATCGACAGAAACGACATTGCGATCAGTGAGATGAGCCGGATCGAGTCGCACCTGGTTCGGCAGGCTGGTGGTGATGACGAACCGGAACGGCGCCTGCACATTCGTGCCGAACACGTAGCAGAGCTGCCGGGTGGTGTTTCCGTCGTTCGGGTTGCGATCGAGCAGCGGCGTCGGCACCGGCTCGGTGGCCGCGAACAACGGTCCGGCGATGAGCAATAGGGCGCCCGTGAGAGATGAGTGGCGTGTCATGGCGGTTCAGAGTTGAAATGGTCGCCGGCGGTTCCCCCACCGTCGCCATGACCCTAACCGCCGCCGTCTCCGGAAACTTTCCAGATCGTGCGAACTTTCCGCGCGCGCTCCGCTCAGACCGCTACCCGTTCCCGCTGCACCGGCAGGCACATTTTCAGGGACAGACCGGTGGCCATCGCCGCCAACTGACGAACCCGCGAAGCCAGCATCAGATCGGCCGGATACTCGTCGATCCCCGCCGCTTCCCCGCGCGGTTGATATCCGGAAAACGGCAGCCATCCGTTGGCGAAAGCCCGCCAGGCCCGGTCGAGCCGCTCCAGATCGCCCCGCGCTTCCGCCACCGCCACCTCGCCGGCCGGAAGACGACGGATGAAAAATGGTTCCGGTACCGTTCCCCGGAAATTCACGACCGGGACGACGCCGCATTCATAACGGTAATGCTCGGCATATTTCCCGCTCCAGTCGTCGAACCAGAGACCGAAAAACCTCGCCGCGCCCAAATCCGGCACCTCCTTTTTCGCCCAAGCCAGCAGTTCCGCCCACGGCTCGTGAACGCGATCCACCGGTCCGTAAAAACGCAGGCAGATCATATCCACGTCGCGCCAGTTCTCCACGCGAACGGTCGGAAGCGGCAGCGCCGGGTCCGTCAATTCCACTTCCGGACGCGACCGCAGATAGCCGCGCAGGAAAGGCACCACCATCTCCGACTCGCGAAATTTCTGAGGGGAGCAGCCGTAGAGCTTGTGAAAGTCCCGAGTGAAACTCGCCTGCGTCTTGTAGCCCGCCGCCAGCGCGATCTCACCCGCCTGCCAGGACGAGTAGCGCAGCATGCTCGCCGCCCGCTCCAGCCGCAGCCGAATGGCGTGCTGAGCCACCGTCTCGCCGACGACTTCCTTGAAGGCGCGTTGAAAGTGGAACTTCGAGAGTCCCGCCGTTTTCGCCAGCTCCTCGATCCGGCGCGGCTGATCGAGGTTCGACTCCATCACGCGCACCGCGCGAAAGACCGCCGCGCGCAACGCCGCGCGCGTATCCTCCCGCTTTCCCAATCCCCGGTTCTCGTCGCCTTCCGTCATGATGTTTCGACCTTCCTCCGAAATTATCACGGCGCCCGAGCGAATTCTTTCCGAATCGTGCGAAAGCGCCCGAGTCAACCCTGTTGGCTCGGCGACCCAACCCTGTTGAGCCCCGTCAGGCGAGGATCTCGCCGATGACGGACCCGAAATCGCGCTCCAGCCGCTTGTGGCCCGGCACCTCCATGTGGTGGGAATGCAGACCCAACTGATGCAGCAGCGTGGCGTGGATGTCGGTGACGTAGTGCGGACTCTCCGCGGCGTGAAAGCCGAGTTCGTCGGTGGCGCCATGGACCACCCCGCCGCGCACCCCGCCACCCGCCATCCACACGCTGAATCCGTAGGGATGATGATCCCGCCCGTCGGTTCCCTGCGACCCCGGCGTGCGACCGAACTCGGTGGCGAACACCACCAGGGTCTCGTCCAACTGGCCACGCTGCTTGAGATCCGTCAACAGACCGGCGATGGGCAGGTCGACCTGGGCGGCCAGTTCCGCGTGCTTTTCTTTCAACTTGGAATGCTGATCCCACGCGCCGGCCGCGCCGTCGCCATGCATGATCTGGATGAAGCGCACCCCGCGCTCGGAAAGACGACGCGCCACCAGCAACTGCTCGCCGAAGGGGCGCGTCTCTTTCCGGTCGAGTCCGTAGAGCCGCCGGGTCGACTCGGTCTCGTCATCGAAATTGATGACCTCCGGCACCTCGGTCTGCATCCGGAACGCGAGTTCGTAGGATTTGATCCGCGCCTCTAGGGCGGGATCGTCTGGGTAACGCCGCGCGCTCAGCCGATTGAGCCGATTCACGAGATCAAATCCGAGCCGCTGCTCGGCGGGGCGCAGATCCCCCTCGGGTCGCGCGAAGTCGAGCGGGTTTTTCAGATCGACTTTCAGCCGCACCGGGTCGTGGGCCGGGCCGAGGTAATGGGCGTCCTTTTTGTCGAAAAAGCGCGGCCCCATGCTGATGAACTGGGGCAGGTTGTCGTTCAGAGATCCCAGTCCGTAGGTTACCCAGGCGCCGATGCTCGGGGAGGGCGGATCGAGCCGGTGCTTGCCGGTGTGGAACTGCACCTGGGCGCCGTGGTTGTCGTCCGTGGTCCACATCGAGCGGATCACGGCGATGTCATCGACGCGGGAGCCGATGTGGGGAAACCAGTCGCTGACCTCGATGCCGCTCTCGCCGTATTTTTTGAAACCGACCTGAAGCGGATAGATCACATTCCTCTGCTGGCCGTTGGCGTCGTTGACGACCACCACGCGGACATTTTTCAGCTTCTCGGGATCCTGGACATCGGCGTAGGGCGTTTCGGCGATGGTCTTGCCGGCGTGGCGGGTCAGCTCCGGCTTGGGATCGAAGCTCTCCATGTGGCTGACCCCGCCGCGCATGAACAGCCAGATGACATTCTTCGCTCTCGGGGCAAAACTCGGCCGTCCCGTCGGCGGTGACCAGACTCCCGTCTCGGCCCCGTGACCGTCGCGCCCCAGCATGGCGCCCAGGGCGAGCCCGCCGAATCCGAGCCCGGCCCGGTGCAGGAAATGACGGCGGCGCAACCGCTCTGTGATGGGGTCATTCATCGGATGGTGATGAAATCATTGTGATTCAATAGGGCATGCACCAGCCGAGCCCGCACCGTGGCGGCATCGGCCAGGCCCGCCCGCGCCAGTTCGGCGTGCTCGTCGGCGAAGGCGAGACATTCGGCTGTCTCGGAAAGGTCGGGTCTCCGGCCGAGAATCCTCTCGAAGGCCGCCTCGATGAACGCGGAAAGTTCGTCCGCCTCGGTTCGCGCGGCTATTTCCGCGGCCATCTCGAGTGACAGGGCGCTGTTCGCCAGGGCGAGGGCCTGCTGTGGCACCACGCTCTCGGAGCGGCGATAGCATTGCTGGAGATCGGCCTCGTCAAAGAGGGTCAGGAACAGGTCGAGGCTGTCGGGCGAGTGGGTGAAGTAGAGGCTGCGCCGATTCCCCCCTTTCGCGGGGTCCAGGGATGGCCCGCCGATGGCGGGATCGAGCCGGTCGGCAAGCCCGAGCAGGCTATCGCGCACCACCTGCGACTCCATGCGGCGGGGATTCATGCGCCAGTAATACCGGTTGGCCGGGTCGGCGGCGAGAGTCGCGGGATCGGCCCCGGCGTTGGACGAGGTCATGCGGTAGGAATCCGATGTCACCATGAGCCGGTGCAGATGGCGGAAGCTCCAGCCGGAATCGATGAACTCGCGGGCGAGGTGGTCGAGCAACTCCGCGTGCTCGGGTCGCGGGGCCTGGCGGCCGAAATCGAAGACCGACTCCACCAGCGGCTCGCCGAAATGGCGCATCCACACGTGGTTCACCGCCACGCGGGCGGTGAGTGGATTCTCCGGCGAGGTGATCCACCGCGCGAGCATGGTCCGGCGTCCGGTCGAGGTCTCGGGGTAGACTGGCGGGTAGTCCGCCTCGGTGTGCGCCGGGGTTTCCAGCGCCTTGCGGGAGACGCGCAACGGCTCGTAGTCGCGCGGCTCGCCTTTCTCGATCGCGGCCAGGGTGGCGAGCGCTTTTTCCCGCGTCTCCCCGGCGGCTTTCCGTTTTTTGGCGTCGCCGTCGGCGTGCCTGAGCAGCTCCGCCTCCGCCCGCGCCCGCGAGGCCCCGGCCTGGAGCCGGGCGGCCTCTTTCCCCTCCGCCGCGTATGCCTGGCCGGAAAAGCGCAAACGATCCGCCGTCACCGTGGCGCGGAGGGCGTCCCATTCGGCGCGCGCCGCGGCGAGTTCCGCCTCGGCCAGGGCAACGGACCCGCCCGCTCCGGCGGAGGCGAGCGCCGCCTCGGCTTTCGCGACCGCCTCCTCCGCCGCCGCCAGACGATCCCGCCGCGCGTAGTCCCGCGACCCCGGCGCGTGGGCCGCCGGTGGCAGCGACACGGGCACGATCTCCGGGGCAAAACCGGCGAAGGCGAGCGGGACACCGGGATCGATCCCCACGCTCTCGTCGGTCCGCATGGGATCGCCTTTCACATGAAAGGGCGTCACCGCGTCCGGGTGATTGTCGAACACTCTGGGTAGCCCGTTCTTTTCCAGATCGATGACGCCCGGCACCGGATCGAGCCTGACCTGATGCGGCTCGAAGAGAGCGCGGAAACGGTAGTAGTCCTCCTGATCGATGGGGTCGTATTTGTGGTCGTGGCATTTCGCGCAATTGAGCGTGAGCCCGAGGAAGGCCTTGCCGGTGTGCTCGATGGTGGTGTCGAGCCAGGTGGTGCGGTTGAACAGGAAGTAGTTGCGCGCCAGAAATCCCGTGGCCCGCACTGTCTCGGGATCGCCGGGGGCCAGTTCGTCGCCGGCCAGCATCTCCTGAATCATGCGGTCGTAGCCTTTGTCGGCGTTGAGCGACTCCACGATCCAGTCGCGCCAATGCCAGAGATGTTTCTGGGAATAGCGCAGTTGGGCGCCGAGTCCATACCAGTCCGAGTAGCGCCAGACATCCATCCAATGCCGCGCCCATCGCTCGCCGTGATGCGGACTGGCGAGCAGCTCGTCGACGATGTCCTCCCAGGGCCGCGGATCGCGGAGTTGCCTGTCGGTGGGGGGCAGGCCGATGAGATCCAGATAGAGTCGTCGTATGAGCAGAGATCTCTCGGGCTCGGCCGCTTGGGCGCGCAGCCCTCGCGCCGCCCGCTTCGCCTCGAGAAATGCGTCGATGGGATTTCCGGCCGCGCTCGGAACCGCGGGTCTCGTGATCGGCTGAAAGGACCAGTGTTCGCGCGGATCTTCCTCCTCAGCCTCCAGTTCGGGCATTGGCGCGCCGGCATCGACCCAGGCGCGAATGGCGGCGATCTCGGCGGCCGCGAGCGGTTCCGCGTCGGGCGGCATCCGCTCGTCGGGATCCTCGCTGGTGAGCCGACGAAACAGCTCCCCGGCGCCGCCATGACCCGGCTCGATGATGGCCCTGGTCCCACCGTCGGCCCCGTCCCGCAACCGCGCGGCAGTGTCGAGACGCAGACCGGATCTCTGTTTCAGCGCCCCATGACAGGCATAACAGCGCTCCCTCAGCAACGGCTTGATCTCGGTAAGATAGCGTGAGGCGGCGGGATCATCCGCCCCCGCCGATGGCAGCGCCAATCCCCAGCACGCCACCAGGCCCGCCCACAGCGGTCCGCCGGGCAAGGGGTTTCGTCCTGTGTCGGGAAAGGCCATGACGAAGGTGATTATGCCAGTCCATCGCCCGCGCCGCGAGGATCGAAAGACTCTTGATCGCGCCAGCGCCCGTCCGCCGGGATCACCTTCACCCGCCTTGCGGGAGGGGTCCGGCTGCCTTAGGATAGCGGCTGAAAATCATGGGCATCTACGATCGGGACTACTTGCGGGACGAGGAAGAACGCTACGGCAAAGGCGGCATGGGCGGTGGTCCGCGACGCTGGACGGTGGTCACCTGGATCATCGTGCTCAACATCGCCATCCACCTCCTCCAGATCCTGCTACTCGACAGTGGCCGGGTCGGCACAGCCAGCCGGGAGGAACTCTTCGGCGGCCACGTGTATCTGCTGCTGACGTATCAGTTCGTACACGCCGATCTGTTTCACCTCTTTTTCAACATGCTGATCCTCTATTTCTGGGGTTATCAGCTGCACCTCAGACTGGGCACCGCCTCCTTTCTCGGGCTCTACCTCGGAGCGGGAGTTTTCGGGGGACTCGCCCAGACCATGTTTTCGCCGAACCCCATCCTCGGCGCCTCGGCCGCGGTGCTAGGCGTGATGTTCGGCATCATCTCGCTGGCGCCCCGGCAGGTGATGAATCTCCTGCTCTTTTTCGTGGTGCCCATCCGGACGCAGATGTGGAAAATCGGCGCCTTCATCGTGGTCATCGAAGTGGTCATGATGCTGGCCCAGGAGGTCTTCGGCATGACCTTCGGGAAGAACGGCATCGCCAATGTCGCCCACCTCGGAGGCGCCTTTTTCGGGTGGTTCTGGATCGCCTACATCACGCCCTGGCGCGAGGGGCGGCGGGAGGAGACCCACCGCGAAAACCGCTGGTCGCAGCGCTTCGGCACCAAGCGAGTGGTCGAGGCCCGGGTGGTGGACAGCCCCCCGCCGGGCAAGCCCAAGCCTTTCGTCTCGACCGAGATCGACGCCATTCTCGACAAGATCTCCGAGCAGGGCATGCAAAGCCTGACCGAGGAGGAAAAACGCGTCCTTCAGAAAAGCAGCGAGAAACTCTCGCGCCGCATCGACGACCCGCGATGAGACCCACCCGTCCCCGCCAGATCCTGGCCGGAGCGGTCATCGCCACCGCCTTTCTCGGCGCCCTGCTCGGGTCCGCCTGGCTCGGGGTGGCCGCCGCGCGCCGCACCCTCCCGGAGGGACTGGTGACACCGACGGGCCCCGCCGTCGGGGAGGTCGTCTCTCTCGACGCCTCGGAGGAGCCGCTCTATCTCGCGACCTCGGTGCAACCGTTGCGCGACTTTTTTTTCAGCCATCAGGACGCCGATTCCCGGCGCGAGGGCGACGCCGAGGCCCGCGATCTGCGTCGCGTCTTCGAGGGGCTGGAGGTGCGCATCGTGGATCGCGACGCCGACGCCCGCCAGGTGGAAGTCCTCGACGGCCCCCTCCGCGGACTCCGCGCCTGGGTGCATCAGAGCCAACTTCCGCCCCCCGCGCCGCGCACTCCCTGAGACAAAGCCGCGCTCGCCAACGAACCGTCATGGCGTATGCTGGGCGCTTTTTTTGCCTCCCCGAATCGGATGACACCCCCAACCCGCGAATCCCGATAGCCGCATGCGTGTGATAGCCGGCAGCGCCGGAGGACTCTCCCTGACCGTGCCAGTCTCCGTGACGCGTCCCACCACGGATCGCACGCGCGAGGCCCTGTTCTCCAGCCTCGGCGACCGGGTCATCGGCGCCCGCATCCTCGATCTCTACGCCGGCAGCGGCGCCCTCGGCATCGAGGCCCTGAGCCGCGGGGCGCGCTCTGCGGTCTTCGTGGAGGAAAACGCCCGCGCCGCCGACACCATCGTCGCCAACCTGCGACACACCCGCCTCGCGACCCCCGACACCGATGTCCGCCGCGCCCGGGTCGAGACCTACTTGAAAGCCCCACCCTCTCCGGAAGGTGGACGCTTCGATCTCATTTTCGCCGACCCGCCCTACGCCCGGGATGAAGAAACCGCCGCCGAGTTGATCCGTCTGCTGGCCCATCCCGCCCTGCCCGCCGCGCTGCGTCCCGGGGGCCTCTTCATTCTCGAGACCATGGACGGCTCCCCGCTCCCCCAGACCGAGCCACCACGCTGGTCCAGCCTCCGCGACCGTCGCTACGGCGGCACCCGCCTCCACTTTCTCGCTCCCGTCACATGAACCGCCACCTGGTCTATCTCATCTACAATCTGCTGCTGCCCGTCGTGCTGCTGCTCGGGCTGCCCCGCTTTGTGATGAAAGGCGCGCAACGCGGCGGCCTGGCGCGGAATTTCCGTCAGCGACTCGGACTCTACCAGGCCGACATCCGGGAAACACTCGCCCGCCCCGGGAACCTGTGGATCCACGCCGTCAGCGTCGGCGAAGTCCTCATCGCCCTGAAAATCATCCGCGAACTGCGGCTGGCGCGACCCGAAGCCTCCATCGTCCTGTCCACCACCACCACCACCGGCTATCGCCTCGCCGAGGAAAGCACCGTCGGCGACCGGGAGCGCGTCACCGTCATTCACAATCCCGTCGACCTGCCCTGGGTCACCGCCGCCGCCCTGCGCCGCATCCGCCCGGAGCGCCTCATCCTGGTGGAGGCCGAAATCTGGCCCAACCTGGTCCGCCAGGCCAGCGCCCGCGGCATTCCCGTCATCCTCGTCAATGCCCGGCTCTCCGACCGTTCCGAACGCCGCTTCCGAAAATTCAGCGCCCTCACCCGCCCCATCTTCTCCCTCATCGACCAGGTCGGCGCCCCCTTCGAGAGTGATCGCGAACGCTGGGCCGGGCTCGGGATCGACCGCCAACGCATCGCCCTCACCGGCAGCGTGAAATTCGACGAGGCCCGCGCCGACCGGCCCGACGCCCAGATCCGCGAGCTGCGCGACTGGCTCCAGGCCAGGGGGTTTCCCTCCACCGGCGCACGCGTCGTGCTCGCCGGCAGCACCCACGCGGGCGAGGAAGCACTCATCGGCAGGGTATGTCAGCGCTTGCGTGGTCGTTTCCCCGACCTCGCCTATGTGGTCGTGCCACGCCACGCGGAACGCGCGCGCGAAGTGTCCGCCGACCTCGGCGCCATCGGCTTTCGACCGATCCTGAAAAAACCACTCCGCCCCGACACCGCGGATTCTCCAGGAGCCATCGACGACACCGCCCCGCCCGCGTGGATCGCCAACACCACCGGCGAGTTGCGAGCCTGGTATTACCTTTCTGAAATCGTCATCGTCGGCAAAAGTCTGCTCGGTCATGGCGGCCAGAATCCCGTCGAACCCATCGTGGCCGGGAAGCCGGTCATTGTCGGCCCCCACATGGAGAACTTTCGCCCCATCGTGACCGATCTCGAGCGGGCCGGGGGATTGATGCGCTTGGGGAACGATGACGAGGAGACTCTGGCGGAGGCCGTCGCCAGTCTCTTGGCCGACCCCGCCGCCGCCGCCGATCTGGCACGCCGGGGAGTCGGCGCCCTGGCCCGGCACGAAGGCGCCGCGGCGCGGACAGCCGCCCTCATCCTGGGAAAAGAACCGTCCGGAGGGGCCTGAAAAATTCTCCCGATTTTTGACTTGAAACCCGCGCAATATCCGGGAAGGTATGCGCCCGATCAGCGAGAGTTGGTCAAAGGTCTGTCGCAGTCAACACAATGACTGTTTTGAATGCGACCCGTTCGTCTAGCGGTCTAGGACTCCGCCCTTTCACGGCGGCAACACGGGTTCGAGTCCCGTACGGGTCGCCATCATAACCTGCATACGGTCAGCAGTTTGCAGCAAATCGAATCAGGTCGATTTGACGTTTATGCCAAGTTTATGCCAGTAGTAAGGCATGAGCGTGCCGGAAAAGTTCCCTGTCACCATCAAATCCGGGAGCATTTCGGTCCGTATTTACAAGGCTCGTTTCAAGAGCAAAGGCAAGACCTACGAAGGCTACCGGGTAGAGTGGTACGAGGGCCAGAAACGACACCGAGCCAACCGTTCCGAATGGTCGGACGCCAGGAAACTGGCCGATGAAAAGGTCGAGACACTGAGATCCGGTACCTTTCCCAGCCACCAACTCAGAGCCAAAGACGTCGAGATCTACCTGGCAGCCAGGAAGAAGCTGAAGCCACTGGGAATCCCCCTCTCTCAGGCGGTCGAGGAATACGTAGCCGCTCGGAGGGATCTTGATGAACACACGTCCCTGGCGGATGCCATTCGCTTCTTCAAGGCCCACGCCCCCAACCAGGCCGACCAGAAAGCCGTCCAGGAAGCCCGCGACCTCTACATCGAAGACCGCAGGGATCGGGTCGGTAAAAGGGGATTCGAGACGATCAAGCACCATGTCGACAAGTTCGCCGACGCTTTTCAGTGTCAGCTCACCGATGTGACTCATCAGCAGATCGACCAATGGCTAAGACGCCAGGAACTCTCCCCCCGTTCGTTCAACAACCGCAGAAATGCGATCATCGCCTTTTTCAATTGGTGTCGGAAGCATCGCTACCTGCCAGACCTGGCAACTGAGGCGGATAAGGTCGAGAAACGGCCGGTCCCGGACGATTTCGTCCCCACCTTTACCCCTGACCAGATGCAGAGCCTCCTTGATGCCATCCGGCCCGATCTCATCCCCTATTTAGTCCTCTCAGCCTTCGCCGGCCTTCGCCCCATCGAGGCCCGCACTCTCACCTGGGACTCCATCCATTGGGACGATAACCAGATTAGGATCCGGGCCGAGCAGGCCACTAAGACCCTCAAACGTCGTATCGTCCCGCTCCATCCCAATCTCAAGGCCTGGCTCAAGCCTCACCGCAAAGACGATGGAATCGTGGCAGGCTACAAGGAACCCCATCACATGCTCACCCGGGAGGTTAAGGAGAACAAGGAACTCGAATGGATCGAACGTTGGCCACAGGACGTACTGCGCCACAGCTACGCCACCTACCGTTTTGCCCAGACGAACAATCGTAAGCGTCTCACCCGGACCATTCAGTCCTGGCGCTGGCTCTTGGCCCACT